>NZ_JBEYUN010000006.1:0-428189 GCF_040643545.1 Streptomyces sp. NPDC047117
GGTTGATAGGCCAGATATGGAAGCCCGGTAACGGGTGGAGTTGACTGGTACTAATAGGCCGAGGGCTTGTCCTCAGTTGCTCGCGTCCACTGTGTTTGTTCTGAAGTAACGAACTCGCCTTGTCGGCTGGAGTTCAACTTCATAGTGTTTCGGTGGTCATAGCGTTAGGGAAACGCCCGGTTACATTTCGAACCCGGAAGCTAAGCCTTTCAGCGCCGATGGTACTGCAGGGGGGACCCTGTGGGAGAGTAGGACGCCGCCGAACAAACTTTGAGGGAAAGCCCCGCACCGTATGGTGCGGGGCTTTTCTGCGTTTCGGGGCCGGTTCCGCCGGACGTCCTTCCTCGGACGCCCTTTAGGCTCGGGCTCATGCGATACGACCTGGTCATCTTCGACAACGACGGTGTGCTCGTCGACAGTGAGCCGATCTCCAACACGATCCTGGCCGGCTACCTCACCGAACTCGGGCACCCGACGACGTACGAGGAGTCCATCCGGGACTACATGGGATCCGCGATGCACCGGGTGCACGACCTCGTCGCGGAGCGGACCGGGCAGCCGCTGCCCGCGGATTTCGACAGCACCTTCCATGCGCGGGTCTTCGCCGCGTTCGAGCAGGAGCTGACGCCCATCGCCGGAGTACCGGAACTGCTGGCGGAACTGGCCGCGGCCGGCACCCCGTACTGCGTCGCGTCCTCCGGCAGCCACGAGCGGATCCGGGTCGGGCACCGGAAGACCGGGCTCGACCGGTGGTTCACCGACGAGCGCATCTTCAGCTCGGAGGACGTGGGCCGCGGCAAGCCGGCGCCCGACCTCTTCCTGTACGCCGCGGAGAAGATGGGCGTCGCCCCCGAGCGCTGTGCGGTCGTGGAGGACAGCCCGCTGGGCGTGCGTGCGGCGCGCGCGGCCGGCATGGACGTGTACGGCTTCACGGCCATGACCCCGGCCGAGCGGCTGTCGGACGCCACCGCCCTCTTCAGTGCGATGGACGGGCTTCCGGATCTTCTTGTGTGATTCATCTACCCATCGGTAGCGGGGAGTTCTACGCTGACCCGCCATGACCGCCGTTTCCGGGTTCAGCCCTGAGCCCCGCCTCCGGCGCGGCCGGGCCGCGCTCGCCCTGAGCTTCTTCGCCCAGGGCGCGGTCTTCGCGCTGCTCGTGACGCGGATCCCCGCGATCCAGGACCGGTACGGCATCTCCGACGGCCTGCTGCCCGCCTTCCTCGCCGCCGTGCCGATCCTGGCCGGCGTGGGCAGCGTGGCCACGGAACACCTGGTGAAACGGGTCAGGCCGGGGCTCGTCCTGCGGTGCGTGCAGCCGGTGGTCTGTCTGGCGCTCGTCGCCGTGGGGGCAGGCAGCGGCCTCGCCCAGGTGGCCGTCGCCATGGCGGTCTTCGGGCTGGCGGTCGGGGCGCTGGACGCCGCGATGAACATGCTGGGGGTGAGCCTGCAGCGCGCCTACGGGCGCAGCATCATGCTCGGCTTCCACGCGGCGTACAGCCTCGGCGGCATCGTGGGCGCCTCGCTGGCCTGGGCCGGCGCGCACTGGGAGCTGCCGCTGGCGGCGCTGTACGGGCCGGCCGCCGCGGTCGCGGTGCCGGCGGTGCTGATCGCCGGGCGCTGGTACGTGGACCAGGAGCGGCGCCCGGCGCACGCCGCGGGTACCGCCTCTACCTCCCTCTCCCTGCGGTTCCTTCTTCCCCTCTGCCTGGTCATGGCGTTCGCGTACATCGGGGACTCGACGGTCTCCAACTGGAGCGCGAAGTATCTGCAGGACGTCCTGGGCAGCTCGGAGCAGCTGGCGACGGTCCCGTACAACGTGTACATGGTCACCACGCTGCTGGGGCGGAGCGTGGGGGACCTGGGCGTGCGGCGGTTCGGGCCGGTGGCGGTGGTGCGCGCGGGCGCGGTGGTGGCCGCCGCCGGGTTCGCGGTCGTGGCGGTGGCTCCCGGCGCGTGGCCCGGCATGGCCGGCTTCACGCTGCTGGGGTTCGGGCTGAGCGTGATCGTGCCGCAGACGTTCGCGGCGGCCGGGCGCCAGGCGTACGAGGCGCACGGGGCGGCGCGCGGTCCGGAAGCGTCGGACGCGGCCGTCGCGCGACTCAATATCTTCAACTATGTGGGCTTTCTGATCGGTTCGCCGCTGGTGGGAGCGGTGGGGGACGCCTGGAGTTACCGCGGAGCAATGCTGATCCCGATGGTGCTCGTGCTGGTGACGCTGGTGTACGCCCCTTCCTTCGGCGGCGGGCGCGCCCGATACGGTGGCGGACATGAGCGGCCGCGCACAGCTGATGTGGGACGAGGCAGTAACGGGCTATGACTTCGGGCCCGGCCATCCGATGGACCCGGTACGGCTCGCACTGACGATGCGGCTGGTGGAGGCGTACGGCCTCCATCGCGCTCCGGTGCAGGTGGCGGCCGCGAAGGCGGCGGGCCTGTCCACGCTGCGGCTGGTGCACCGCCAGGACTACATCGAGGCCGTGCAGCGGGCCTCGGCCGACCCCAAGTCCGCCGACCCGGCGTACGGGCTCGGTACCGAGGACGACCCGGCGTTCGCGGGCATGCACGAGGCCTCGGCGCTGATCGCGGGGCAGTCGGTGGGCGCGGCGGAAGCGGTGTGGCGCGGGGACGCGCTGCACGCGGTGAACTTCGCCGGCGGGCTGCACCACGCGATGCCGGGCGGCGCGGCCGGATTCTGCATCTACAACGACGCGGCGCTGGCGGTCGCGCGACTGCTGGAGCTGGGCGCGCGCCGGGTGGTGTACGTGGATGTGGACGTGCACCACGGGGACGGCGTGCAGGCCGCGTTCTGGGAGGATCCCCGGGTCCTGACGATCTCGCTCCACGAGCATCCGCGCACCCTCTTCCCGCAGACCGGCTGGCCGGAGGAGACCGGTGCCGAGGGCGCCGAGGGCAGCGCGGCGAACGTGGCGCTGCCGGCCGGTACGGGTGACGAGGGCTGGCTGCGCGCTTTCCACGCCGTGGTGCCGGAGCTGGTGGCCGGTTTCCGGCCGGACGTGATCGTCACGCAGCACGGCGCCGACACGCACTTCGAGGACCCGCTGGCGCACCTGGCGGTGAGCGTGGACGCGCAGCGCACGGTGGCCGAGACCTGTCACCGGCTCGCGCACGAGCACTGCGAAGGCCGCTGGATCGCGCTCGGGGGCGGTGGGTACGCGGTGGTCGACGTGGTGCCGCGTACGTGGACGCACCTGGTCGCGATCGCGGCCGGGCAGCCGCTGGAGCCGAGGACGGACATCCCGGAGGAGTGGCAGCACGAGGTGTACCGGCTGACGCGGCAGCCGGGGCCGCGGCGGATGACGGACGGGCGGGATCCGGTGTTCCGGGAGTTCGCGGACAGCGGGTACGACCCGGCGGACCGGCTGGACCAGGCGATCCTGGCCACGCGCCGGGCGGTCTTCCCGGCGCACGGACTGCTGCCGTAGAGGCGGAGCGGGTCGGCCCACTTACGTACGCTTCGCGCCGCTCATCCCCCTCGAACGTGTGATTACCCATCAGTCAGGGCATGGGGTGGGAGTCCGGCGGCCAGCATGGGCGGCGTGTCGAGCACTGGCGCGCTGCGGGCGCATCTGGTCGGAGCACGGCTCGCGGGGATGATCGCGACCTCGCGGGAGAAGAGTCTGAACCGCTACCGCCTCTTTGCGGCGGGGGACCCGCGAGCGCTGATCGGGCTGGAGCCCGAAGGGGAGTGGTCCGTCGATGATCTGCTCGGGCTCATGGAAGCGCGATGCGGGGTTTCGGCCGATCCTGCGCATATTTCTGGCACAGATGTCATCGATCCGGACCGGACCGTGGCCGCGCTCGATGCGTTCGCCGACCGGCTCGGAGAAGCGGCCGGCAGCCGCTCGCCGGTACTGATCGGCACCGGCCATCCGGACCGTCTCACCGGCTTCTACAGCGGTCTCGCAGACGCTTTGTCGGCGGCTGGGTGCCCCGTCCTCACCCCTGCGTACGGCACAAGTATCGACATAATGACCCGCTTTGGGGTACGCACGTACAACCTTGGCTACGTACGAGGAGTCGCGCGGATGCGCGAACCGGGCGTGCGGGAGGGCCTCGGGGAGCCGGGAGTCCACACGCACTCCCCCCTCCCGGTTCGTAGTGCCCTTGGTGCTGCCGCAGACGCCGCCGGACCCCTTCCCGAGCTCGTGATCGGGGACCACGGATGGGTCTGCGGAGCAGGTCAGCTGGGCTTTGAGGCCATCGGCCTGGCGGATACGGACGATCCGGCACTGTTCGTCGGGCAGGCGGAGGGGCGGGTGTCCGTCGTAGTTCCGCTTGATGACGCTGTGCGGTCTGATTACTACCGACCGCTTACTCGCTATGTACTCAATCGAGCGTGTCTGTCACAGTAGGCGGCCGATGGCTACTCCTCTTCCCCACTCGCATCACCCGCCCCTAACCTGGGGAGTGAGCGCATAGCGACGAAGAGTCACCGGAGGGGAAGCCGGTGCCCGTCATGTGCGGAAGGACCAGGTGTGTCATGGCTGCAGACCAGAGGCCTCTGAATGAGGTCGTGTTCCTTACTGTGGCGGAAGTTGCCACAGTGATGCGAGTGTCGAAGATGACCGTGTACCGCTTGGTGCACAGCGGTCATCTGCCCGCGATCCGAGTGGGGAGGTCGTTCCGGGTGCCGGAGCAGGCGGTCCACGACTACCTCCGCGAGTCCTACGTGGGGGTGGAATCGGCCTGACGGGGGGCCTGACAGGCCCTTTCGGGGCCCGGTGAGGCCGTACGGAGGTCACGGAGACCCTCGGATTACGCCGTACGCTCGGCGCCAGGTAGGCTGGCCCGATGTAGGTAGTGTGGGCTCGGACGCCCCGCACCGAGTGATTCGAAGTGAGCGAGGGTAGTCGTGGGCTCTGTTATCAAGAAGCGGCGCAAGCGGATGGCCAAGAAGAAGCACCGCAAGCTGCTCAAGCGCACGCGTGTTCAGCGTCGCAACAAGAAGTAAGCGAAGCTGATCGCGACTCCGCAGCCCCCCACCGCACGGTGGGGGGCTGCGGTGCGTTCGGGGGCCGGCGAGTTGGGGGGCACGGTCGCCCGGAAGCGGGGTACCCGGCCCGGGCACGTGAGCGGCAGCCGGGGGCGGGGCGGCCGGGTGACGGGCTTGGCGAGGGCTCGGGTGACGGAGTTGTGCACAGGACCGGACCAGGCCGAAAGTCGCTCGGGGTTGTCCACAGGTCATCACAGCGCAACACCGACCGGATAGCGTGGGCCGCCACATCTCGGCACGTGCGGGGGCGGGCGGGGGACGATGGTGGGAAGGAAGGGCTGATCTTGGGCAAGGTCGTGCTCGTCACGGGAGTCGCACGTCAGCTGGGCGGCCGCTACGTCCGCCGGCTCCAGCGTGATCCCGACGTCGACCGGGTGATCGGCGTGGACGCCGTGCCGCCCGAGCACCACCTCGGTGGCGCGGAGTTCCTCAAAGCCGACATCAGACATCCGGCCATCGCCAAGGTCCTTGCCGAGACCGGCGTGGACACCGTCGTGCACATGGACATTCACGGGACACCGCTCGGTTCCCGCGGCAGCCGCTCGTCGGTCAAGGAGACCAACGTCATCGGCACGATGCAGCTGCTCGGCGCCTGTCAGAAGGCACCGCACGTCAAGCGGCTGGTCGTGAAGTCCTCCACGAGCGTGTACGGCTCCGCGCCCCGAGACCCCGCGGTCTTCACCGAGACCACCGGCGCCAAGTCGCTGCCCAGCGGCGGCTTCGCGAAGGACGTCATGGAGGTGGAGGGGTACGTACGCGGCTTCGCCCGCAGGCGCCCCGACGTCGCGGTCTGCGTGCTGCGGTTCGCCAACATCCTCGGGCCGTGCGCTGACTCCCCGCTCGCCGAGTACTTCTCGCTGCCCGTGCTGCCCACCGTCCTCGGATACGACCCGCGGCTGCAGTTCGTGCATGAGGAAGACGCGATCGAGGCGCTGCGCCTCGCGACCGCCGAGCCCCGCAGGGGCACGCTCAACAGCGGCACGTTCAACATCGCGGGCGACGGCGTGCTGCTGCTCTCGCAGTGCTCGCGGCGGCTGGGCCGGCCCACGCTGCCGCTGCTGCTGCCGACGGTCACCTGGGCGGGCTCGATGCTGCGCTCGCTCGGCATCACCGACTTCTCGCCGGAGCAGATCCGGATGCTCACGCACGGCCGGGTCGTCAGGACGACCCAGATGCGCGAGACACTGGGGTTCGACCCGGCGTACACCACGGCCGAGACCTTCGCGGAGTTCGTCCGCAGCCGCGGGCCCGGCCTGCTGCCGCCCGAGACCGTCTCCCGTACCGTCGACCGGCTCGCCGCGCTGCTGCCCGCAGCCAGTGCCCAGACCCAGTGAGGAGTTCACCCACGATGGCGGACGCCAAGGTCATTCCGTTCGGCGACGAGCCGCGCTCGCGGAGAAGGACCAAGCGGTCGGGGAGCGCGGGGCGGAACGGCGCGCTGGCGCCCGTACCGCCGCCGCGTCAGGAGGACCCGGAGGCCGCGGCCCCGCGGGAGGCCCCCGAGGAGCGGGGCGCGTCCTGGGAGCAGCGGATCGCCGGCGGGCTCAGCTTCCTGCGCAGACGACTCACCGGTGAGTACGAGGTCGACGACTTCGGGTACGACGAGGAACTCACCGACCAGGTCATGATGTCCGTGCTGCGGCCCCTGTACGACAAGTACTTCCGGGTCGAGGTCAAGGGCATCGAGAACATCCCCGACAAGGGCGGGGCGCTGATCGTCGCCAACCACTCCGGGACGCTGCCGCTGGACGGCCTGATGCTCCAGGTCGCGGTGCACGACCAGCACCCGGCGGGGCGCCATCTGCGGCTGCTGGCGGCCGACCTGGTGTTCATGCTGCCGGTGGTCAACGAGCTGGCGCGGAAGGCCGGCCACACCCTGGCCTGCACCGAGGACGCCGAGCGGCTGCTGGAGCGCGGCGAGGTGGTCGGCGTGATGCCGGAGGGCTTCAAGGGAGTCGGCAAGCCCTTCTCCGACCGGTACCGCCTGCAGCGCTTCGGGCGCGGCGGCTTCGTGTCGACGGCGCTGAAGTCCGGGGTGCCGATCGTGCCGTGCTCCATCGTGGGCGCGGAGGAGATCTACCCGATGATCGGGAATGCCCGGACGCTGGCCCGGCTGCTCGGCTTCCCGTACTTCCCGATCACGCCGACGTTCCCCTGGCTGGGGCCGCTGGGCGCAGTACCGCTGCCGACGAAGTGGACCATCCAGTTCGGCGAGCCGATCCCGACGGACGGCTATCCGGCCGAGGCGGCGGACGACCCGATGCTGATGTTCAACCTCACGGACCAGGTTCGCGAAACGATTCAGCACACCCTCTACAAGCTGCTGGTGCAACGGCGTTCGGTGTTCTTCTGACGCCCTCGCCCGGGCGGTGACGCGCCCGCCCGGACTGTGACGTGTGTGCCGGGGGTGCCCCGTGTTCCGGCCGGGCACCCCCGGGACAGACTTGGATCATGTCCAACACCCAGTACGTGAAGCTCGGATCCACCGGCCTGGACGTCTCCCGCCTCTGCCTCGGCTGCATGACCTACGGCGTGCCCGACCGCGGCCCGCACCCCTGGACCCTCGACGAGGAGCAGTCCCGCCCGCTCGTCTGGCAGGCCGTCGAGGCCGGGATCAACTTCTTCGACACCGCCAACGTCTACTCCGACGGCACCAGCGAGGAGATCGTCGGCAGGGCGCTCGCCGACTTCGCCCGGCGCGACGAGATCGTGCTGGCCACGAAGGTCAACGGCCGGATGCGGCCGGGCCCCAACGGCGCCGGGCTGTCCCGCAAGGCGATCATGACCGAGATCGACAACAGCCTGCGCCGGCTCGGCACCGACTACGTCGACCTCTACCAGATCCACCGCTGGGACCCCCGCACTCCGATCGAGGAGACGATGGAGGCCCTGCACGACGTGGTGAAGGCCGGCAAGGCCCGCCACATCGGCGCCAGCTCGATGTACGCGTGGCAGTTCGCCAAGGCCCAGTACACCGCCGAGCGGAACGGCTGGACCCGCTTCGCCACCATGCAGAACCACTACAACCTCCTCTACCGCGAGGAGGAGCGCGAGATGCTGCCGCTCTGCGCGGACCAGGGCGTGGGCGTCCTGCCCTGGAGCCCGCTGGCCCGCGGCCGGCTGACCCGGGACTGGGACACCACCAGCAACCGCGCGCAGACCGATGAGTTCGGCAAGACGCTGTACCAGGAGGGCGACCGGAAGATCGTCGAGGCGGTCGGTGCCATCGCCGCGGAGCGCGGTGTGCCGCGGGCGCGGGTGGCGCTCGCCTGGCTGCTGCACCAGGAGCAGGTGACCGCGCCGATCGTGGGCGCGTCGAAGGCGGGACACCTCGACGACGCGCTGGCCGCGCTGGAGCTGAAGCTCACCGCCGACGAGATCGAGCGGCTCGAAGGGCCGTACACGGCACGGCCGGTCAGCGGCCACTGAGAAGGGCCGCGCGGGGCAGGCGCGCGCGGGACGTACGGGCGCGGCCCTGCACCCGGTCCGTACGCCATGGCCGGGGGCCGCGCCCCTGCGCATGCGACGGCGCCGGACGTTCTTCTGGAGGGAAGGACCGGAAGAACACCCGGCGCCGCCGGGCCGCGGGCGGCGCGCTGCGCTCGCTGCGCGCCGCTACTCGTCCCGGCCGTCGACGCCGAGCCCCGGGAGCAGGTCCGGGAGCAGCGGCGGGATGGTGACATCCGGCTCGGCGGGCTCGTCGCTCTCGCGCTCACCCTTCGAGGGGGACGGGCTGTCCTGCTCCGGCGGGTCGAGCAGCCCGCCGGTGTTGCCGCCGAGCAGACCGTCGTCCTTCGAGGAGGACGACGAGGACGGCTCGGGCGAGGGCGAGTCGTGCTTCTCGCCGCCCGCCGACGGGCTGCCGGAGCGGGACGGCGTCGTCGACTGGTCCTGGTCCGTGGCGCCCGAGGCGGACGGGGTGCCGCGCCCGGTGCCCTCGTCGGCCTTCTTCGGCAGGAGCGGGCGCAGCGGCCCGACCTCCTCGTCTATGGCGTCGAAGACCGAGCTGACCTCGTGGGAGACGTCGGCGAGCTGGACCGGCAGCCGGTCGCGCAGCTGCACCCAGCCCTCGCGGTGCGAGGAGGTGAAGGAGTCCAGCGCCTGGATGGCGCCGAGCGAGCCGTCCCGCTCGTACGCGCCGTGCAGCAGCCGGTGGGCCGTGCCCGCGTCCTGGGTGACGCCCGAGAGGGACCTGCGTACCTCGTGGAGCGTCTCGTGCTCCAGCGGACCGGACTTCAGGCGCTCCACCAGCCGCCGGGCCTCGTGCATCCGGCTGGACGCCTGGTCGAGGTAGAGCCGGCCGCGGTCGGAGTCGTCCTCGGCCATGCCGAGCTTGAGGTCCTCCATGCCGCGCTTGAGGCCGTAGAGCGAATCGCCCGGCAGCGCGTCGGAACTGGCGGCGGCCACCCCGCTGAACGCGCCGGCCGCCACGCCGACCGTGAGCCCGCCGGCGGCGAGCCTCCGGGACAGCCGGGACCGTGGGCGCAGCCGCCCGAGTGACTTGGCGGCGCGGTGCGCGCCTCGCACGCCGCGCTGCTGGGGCACCTTCGCGCCGTCGGAGGGTGCGCCGCCTTCGGCGAAAGCGGCCTCCATCGCGGCGATGAGCTGTGCGCGTTGAATCGTGCGCGCTTCCGGGTCCATGGTCGGCTTGGGGAGCTCCCCCAGACCGCCGGCGACTGCCAGCAGCCGTGCCGTCTCGGGCTCAGCCGGCTCCGGCCCCGGTGTGTCGATCTGCTCATCGGCCGCGCCCCGGAGGTCCTGATCCTCCAGAGCCTGGGCGAAGGCGTTAGCCCGCCGGTGCGCCGATACGTTCGCGATCACGGGCGGCACCTCCTCTCATCATCCCGCTCGACTCCCCGGACTGGCTTGACGATCCAGCAGGGCCGGAAGGCTGCACACCCTGCACGCAACCACTCGATCGAGTGAGCGGCTGCGGGCATGGCATGTCCGCAGGGAGCCTGCATTCCGCACAACGAGCGGCGAGGTACTCGGGTTACGCCCTCACGATGATGTGACGGACCGGTACCGTGCGATGGCTGAAAGTGATGGCCTGGTCAAGGCTTGGCGGCACAATGGGAGTGCCGTGCGGGACGGATGTTCGGGCCGGGGGACGGCCGTTCGGGGGGTGAGGGGGACGAACGGGGACACGGAAGGGTGGGGGATGCTCAGCGTGCGTCGTCCGGCAGCAGGCGCGCGAGCGTCCGGACCGCGCGGTACTGGAGGGTCTTGATCGCTCCTTCGTTCTTGCCCATGACGCGGGCGGTCTCGGCGACCGACAGCCCCTGGAGGAACCGGAGCGTGACGCATTCCTGCTGTTGGGGGTTGAGTTTGCGGACGGCTTCGAGGAGGGCGGCATTGGACAGGGATTCGAGGACCGAGTCCTCGGGACTGCGCTCGACCTCGTTGGCGTCGAGCATCTCGCCCGTGGTCACCTCCAGACGGAAGCGCGAGGACTTGAAGTGGTCGGCGACGAGGTTGCGCGCGATGGTCACCAGCCAGGCTCCGAAGTCGCGGCCCTGCCAGGTGAAGGTGCCGATCCGGCGCAGGGCGCGCAGGAACGTCTCGCTGGTCAGGTCCTCGGCGGTCGCCCGGCCGCCGACGCGGTAGTAGATGTAGCGGTAAACCGTGTCGGCGTACTGGTCGTAGAGCCGGCCGAACGCGTCGGCCTCGCCCGCCTGGGCGCGCTCGACGAGGTCCATCATGCGACGGCTGTCGCTGTCGGCGGGGCGCCGGGCGGTGGTCGTGCCGCCGCGGCGGGTACGGCTGGTTGCGGACCTGGCGCCGACGGCGGTCCTGGCGTCCGCCAGGGCGTAGCAGGCGCTGGCGGGTCCGGCGGCAGGGGCTGGTGTGGCGAGGGCGGGGACGGCGTACGCGGTGGGGACAAAACTGCGCAGGTGGTCGACGAGCGTCGTACGCAGCGTAGCCAGGCCCGAGGCGTCAACCCCGACGTGTGGGTACACGGGACTCCCAGAGGCAGAGCTTCCATCACGTGCAGTGCGGGACCGTTCACCCGCGGTAGGGGCTTATGGGTTCCGGTTTGCGTCTGAGGAGAATAACGCTTCGTACAGGCAGCGCTACACCCAGTTGCTCAAATCGTCGATTCAGTCTGGTCTGTTACGTATTTCTGTTCGTTCAAGTATCGGATGTTGAACAGAAATTGATCAGAAAGTGTCGTGATCTGGCTGGTTGTAGGGCGTGTTGTGGCGC
The DNA here is from genome assembly GCF_040643545.1 of Streptomyces sp. NPDC047117. Classification (NCBI taxonomy): domain Bacteria; kingdom Bacillati; phylum Actinomycetota; class Actinomycetes; order Kitasatosporales; family Streptomycetaceae; genus Streptomyces; species Streptomyces sp. NPDC047117. The sequence goes on from NZ_JBEYUN010000006.1 coordinate 11,225, forward strand.
CGCGGGCGTCGCGCGGGTGCGTGGGGACCGGTGGGGTATGAAGAAGGTTTGCCCTGCACACAGCGGTACGCGTGTTCGTACGGGGCGCGCGGAGGCACCCTCAGGGGTGGCGCGGCGAAGGCCAGCGCGAAAAAAGTGACACGCGCCGTCCATCTGATCATCGACGGGCGACGCGCCCCCGGGCGTTTCGGTGACGGTGTGTAACGTCCATCCCCGCGCTGGAAGTTGGGCGGGCTTCCGGTTATAGGGCTCCGGTTGTGGAGCCCGCCCGGAGTGCGGGAGCTACCGGCGTCGGCGCTGCAGGGCCACCGCGGCCGCCGCGCCGCCCGCCACCGCGCCCACGCCGGCCGCCGCCGGAATGCCGATCTTGGCGGCCTTGCGGCCGGTGCGGTAGTCGCGCAGCCGCCAGCCGTGCTCGCGCGCGTGCTTGCGCAGCCGGGTGTCGGGGTTGATCGCGTACGGGTGGCCGACGAGCGAGAGCATCGGGATGTCGTTGGCGGAGTCGCTGTACGCGGCGCAGCGCTGGAGGTCCAGGCCCTCGGCCATGGCGAGCGCCCGCACCGCCTCGGCCTTAGCGGGGCCGTGCAGCGGTTCGCCGACGAGCTTGCCCGTGTAGACCCCGCCGACCGACTCGGCGACCGTGCCGAGCGCGCCGGTCAGGCCGAGCCGGCGGGCGATGATCGTGGCGGTCTCCACGGGGGCCGCGGTGACCAGCCACACCTTCTGGCCCGCGTCCAGATGGGCCTGGGCGAGCGCCCGGGTGCCGGGCCAGACCCGCTCGGCCATGTACTCGTCGTAGATCTCCTCGCCTATGGTCATCAGCTCGGAGACGCGGTGGCCCTGGACGATGGAGAGCGCGCTGTTGCGTACGTCCTCCATGTGCTCGGGGTTCTCCGAGCCGGCCAGCCGGAAGTACGCCTGCTGCCACACGAAGCGGGCGAGGTCGCGCTTGTGGAAGAAGTGCCGCTTGTAGAGGCCACGGCCGAAGTGGTAGATCGCGGCGCCCTGCATGACGGTGTTGTCCAGGTCGAAGAAGGCGGCGGCCTTGTCGTCGCCGACGACCGGGAAATCCGGCTCGGCGTCCTCGGCTTCGCTGTCGGCGGTCGCCGCGGCGGCCTCCGCCGCGGCCTGTGCCTCGGCCTCCAGGGAGCTCTTGCGGGCGGCCTCGGCCGCCGCCTCGCCGGCCAGCACGCTGCGTGCGGTGGCGGGGCGCCGGTGGCGGGTGAACCATCCCGTGACGAGGGACGGAATGCCCGTGATGAGGGACGCGCTGATGGGGCTCCTGCCGGGGCGGTGCTCGGGCGACGGGTGGGCCATACCGCGAGCATAGCCAGTTTGTTCGGTGCCCCTGGTTACGCACGCATGTCAGGCAGGCGCGGGGCTGCCGACGGTCGCGTTACGGCCACGCCGGGTATCCGCCGAGGGGGCGTGCGCGAACGGGCTCTCTGCGCCGCTTGTGCTCCCGCGCGCCGCGCGCGTACGCCCGTGCACCACGCCCCGCGCTTCCGTACGCCCCGCACGCACGCCCTTCAAGCGCCCGGCTCGGGTCCACCGGCAGGCGCCCGGCTTCAGGCCCCCAGGGCCTTGCGCAGCCGCTGCGGGTCCACGCGCCAGAAGTCGTGCTGTGCGCCGTCGACGAGGATGACCGGAATCTGCTCCCAGTATTTGCGGTACAGCTCCTCGTCCTCCGTGATGTCCTTCTTCTCCCAGGCGGCGCCGGTCTCCGCGCAGATCGTCTCGATCACTTGCTGGGCGTCGTCGCAGAGGTGGCAGCCGGGCTTGCCGATGAGCGTGACCGTCCGGTCGGCGGGGTTCTTGCGCTGGGTGCGGCGGAGAAGCGGGGCCATGTGCTCATTGTGCCTGGGCAGCGCCTTCCGCGTCGGTTTCCGGCGGCGGTATGACGGCCGTCACGAGCCTTCGGGCAGCGCGTTGGTTTCCCGTACCATCGATGGTCGATTTGTAGGTGTACGGGGGTAAAACAGCAAGGAGAGGCGCGGCGTGTTCCCGTTCACGGTCCTGCGTTATCCACGCGAAGAGTGTGAACGGAGTGGCGCAGGATGTGGTTCCGCGAATTGCCGCAATAAGTGCGTGACACCGGTCACGTTGACGGGACAAAGCGGACACCATCTTTGTGCACGCGTTCACAAAGACATAGCCTGCTATCGACAGGGCGGTCTTGAGACATTTGGCCGTCCAAAGCCCCGCTCTACCCGCAGGAGCACCGTGGCAACTGGCCGAACTCACCGACCGGCGACCCGAAGCCGAGGGATCCCCGAGGCCACCGTCGCCCGGCTTCCGCTGTATCTGCGTGCACTGACCGCGCTCTCGGAGCGTTCGGTCCCCACGGTCTCGTCCGAGGAGCTGGCCGCCGCGGCGGGGGTCAATTCCGCCAAGCTGCGGAAGGACTTCTCGTACCTGGGCTCGTACGGCACGCGTGGTGTGGGCTACGACGTGGAGTACCTCGTCTACCAGATCTCCCGGGAGCTCGGCCTCACGCAGGACTGGCCGGTTGTGATCGTCGGTATCGGTAACCTCGGCGCCGCGCTCGCCAACTACGGCGGCTTCGCCTCCCGCGGCTTCCGTGTCGCGGCCCTGATCGACGCCGACCCGGCCATGGCCGGCAAGCCCGTCGCGGGCATCGCCGTCCAGCACACGGACGAGCTCGAAAAGATCATTGATGACAACGGCGTCTCGATCGGCGTGATCGCGACTCCCGCGGGCGCGGCGCAGCAGGTCTGCGACCGCCTCGTGGCCGCCGGCGTCACCTCCATCCTGAACTTCGCGCCGACCGTGCTCTCCGTCCCCGAAGGGGTCGACGTGCGCAAGGTCGACCTCTCCATAGAGCTGCAGATCCTCGCCTTCCACGAGCAGCGCAAGGCCGGCGAGGAGGCCAGCAGCCAGGACGCCGCGCAGCCCGCCACGACACCGGTGCGCCCGGCGCCCGCCGACGACTCCGACCGCAAGGGACCCGACGGGGACGTACCCGCCGTGATGCCGGCATGAGCGAGCGCAGCATGGGGGTCCCCCCGGTCGGAGACTGGGGGAGAATCATCGAAAGGTGCGTCACAGGCGCAGGCTGTGCCTCGCGAAGCGAGGTGCAAGCATGAGCCTTCTTGTTGTCGGCCTTTCGCACCGCAGTGCGCCGGTCAGCATCCTGGAGAGGGCCGCGCTCGCGCCCGACTCCCGCGGCAAGCTGCTGCAGGACGTCGTGTCGGCCGAGCCGGCCGCCGAGTCGGCCGTGCTCTCCACCTGCAACCGCATCGAGCTCTACGCCGACGTGGACAAGTTCCACGCCGGTGTGGCCGAGCTGTCCACGCTGCTCGCCCAGCACAGCGGCGTCAGCCTCGACGAGCTCACGCCGTACCTCTACGTCCACTACGAGGACCGCGCCGTCCACCACCTGCTGTCGGTGGCCTGCGGCCTGGACTCCATGGTCGTCGGCGAGGGCCAGATCCTCGGCCAGATCAAGGACGCGCTCGCCCTCGCGCAGGACCAGCACACCGCCGGGCGGCTGCTGAACGACCTGTTCCAGCAGGCGCTGCGGGTCGGCAAGCGCGCGCACAGCGAGACCGGCATCGACAAGGCCGGCCAGTCCCTGGTCACCTTCGGCCTGGAGCAGCTCGCGGGCGCGGCCGGCGGTCACGAAGCGCACTGCATCCTGGTCGACGACGCCGTCCCCGACGCCACGGCCCCGCTCGGCACTCCGGGCGTGGACGCCTGGGCCCGCGGCAAGCGGGCCCTGGTCATCGGTGCGGGTTCGATGTCCTCGCTCGCGGCCGCCACCCTCGCGCGGGCCGGCGTCACCGAGCTGGCCGTCGCCAACCGCACCCTGGACCGGGCCGTACGGCTCACCGCCCTGCTCGAAGAGCAATATGGACACGGCCTCACCGAGCCGGGCAGCCCCGGCCGGGCCAACGGCCTTGTCGCGCGCGCCGTCCCGATGTCCGAGGTGCAGGCCGAGCTGGCCGCGGCGGACATCGCGATCTCGTGTACGGGGGCGACCGGACTCGTCCTCACCGGCGAGGCGGTCGCGGCGGCCGCCGAGGGCCGCGAGGACCGGGAACTGGCCCTGCTCGACCTGGCGATGCCGCGCGACATCGACGGCGCGGCCCACCGGATCGAGGGCGTGCACCTCGTCGACATCGAATCCCTGGCCGACGCGTCCGCCGACGCTCCCATGGCGTCCGATGTGGACCAGGTGCGCGGCATCGTCTCGGAGGAGGTCGCGGCCTTCGGCGCGGCCCAGCGCGCCGCGACGATCACCCCGACCGTGGTCGCCCTGCGCACCATGGCCGCCGACGTGGTCGCTGCCGAGATCGCGCGGCTGGACGGCCGCCTGCCCGACCTGGACGACAAGCAGCGCGCGGAGATCACCCAGACCGTCCGCCGGGTCGTCGACAAGCTTCTGCACGCGCCCACCGTGCGGGTCAAGCAGCTCGCCAGCGAGCCCGGCGGCGCCGGGTACGCCGACGCGCTGAGCAAGCTCTTCGACCTCGACCCCCAGACGGTCGCCGCCGTCAGCCGGGCCGACACGCGCGCGGACAGGCACGACACAGCACGGGAGCAGCGCTCATGAACGACCAGGCATTGCGACTCGGGACACGGCGCAGCAAGCTCGCCATGGCCCAGTCCGGACACGTCGCCGAGGCGGTGCGCCAGGTCACCGGGCGCCCCGTCGAGCTGGTGGAGATCACCACGTACGGCGATGTCTCGCGCGAGCAGTTGGCGCAGATCGGCGGTACCGGCGTCTTCGTCTCGGCCCTGCGCGACGCGCTGCTCAGCGGCGAGATCGACTTCGCCGTCCACTCGCTGAAGGACCTGCCGACCGCGCAGCCCGCCGAGCTGACGCTGGCTGCGATACCGGTCCGCGAGGACCCCCGGGACGCGCTGATCGCCCGCGACGGCCTGACGTTCGAGGAGCTGCCCGACGGGGCGCGGGTCGGTACCGGCTCGCCGCGCCGCATGGCGCAGCTGAACGCCTGGGCCCGGTCGCTGGGCCGGCGCATCGAGACCGTACCGATCCGCGGGAACATCGACACCCGTATCGGTTACGTCGAGAAGGGAGAGCTCGACGCGGTCGTACTGGCCGCCGCCGGGCTCAACCGGATCGGCCGCATCGGCGAGGCGACGGAGCTCCTCTCGCCGGACGCAGTTTTGCCTGCCCCCGGTCAGGGGGCGCTTGCGGTGGAGTGTGCTGCCACAAACGAGCATCTCGCCGCCCGGCTCGCAGAGCTCGACGACCCGGTGACCCGGGCCGCCGTGACCGCCGAGCGTTCCCTGCTCGCCGCTCTGGAGGCCGGCTGCTCCGCACCTGTGGGTGCGCTGGCCGATCTCCAGGACGGCGACCGGGCTGTCACCGAATTGCGCCTGCGTGGTGTCGTCGGCACGACCGACGGCAGCGCGCTGGTGCAACTGTCCACCACCGGACACGTACCCACCTCCCGCGACGACGTTTCCGTACCGGCGACCATGGGCCGTGAGCTCGCCGCCGAGATGCTCGCCAAGGGTGCTGCCGGTCTTATGGGGGAGCGAGCACTTTGAACCCCACCGCCCCGAACCACCCCGCCGCCGGCCAGGTCACCTTCCTCGGTGCCGGGCCGGGAGATCCCGGTCTGCTCACGCTGCGCGCCGTGGAGGCGCTGTCCCACGCGGACGTGCTGATTGCGGACCCGCAGGTGCTCGACGTCGTCCGCACGCATGCCCGTGCGAACGTGGACACACCGATGCAGGCCTCAGCTGACGAGGCGTCAATCCCCGCCGACGTCCCCACGCTTCGGGACACGACCAATCTTGTCATGGGGGCCGCGCGCACCGGCAAGCGGGTCGTGCGTGCCGTGTCCGGAGACCCCGGCCTGGACGCCGATGTGGCCGAGGAGATGCTGGCCTGCGCCTCCGAAGGCATCGGCTTCGAGGTCGTGCCGGGCGTCGCCGCCGCGGTCGGCGTGCCCGCGTACGCCGGCGTGCCGCTGCGTGACGCGCAGGGCACCGACGTCCGCTTCGTGGACGCCCGTACCGCCGACGACCGCTGCTGGTCCGAGGTCGGCACGAGCGACGCGACCGTGGTCGTCTCCACCACCCTCGACTCGGTGGCCGCGGCCGCCGGTGAGCTGGTCTCGGCGGGCCGGAAGCCCGACACGCCGCTGACCGTCACCATCGCCGGTACGACCACCCGCCAGCGCACCTGGACCGCCACCCTCGGCACCATCGCGCAGACGCTCAAGGCCGCCAAGGTGCTGCCGTCGCCGGACGGCGGCCAGCCGGTCATAGCCGTGGTCGGCGAGCGCAGCTCCGCCGCCCGGCGGGACCAGCTCTCCTGGTTCGAGTCCAAGCCGCTGTTCGGCTGGAAGGTGCTCGTACCGCGGACCAAGGAGCAGGCGGCCTCGCTCTCCGACCAGCTCGTCTCGTACGGTGCCGTACCCCACGAGGTGCCGACGATCGCCGTCGAGCCGCCGCGTACGCCCCAGCAGATGGAGCGCGCGGTCAAGGGCCTGGTCACCGGCCGCTACGAGTGGATCGCCTTCACCTCCGTCAACGCCGTGAAGGCCGTCCGCGAGAAGTTCGAGGAGTACGGCCTGGACGCGCGCGCCTTCGCGGGCATCAAGGTCGCGGCCGTCGGTGAGCAGACCGCCAAGGCGCTCGTCGCCTTCGGCGTGAAGCCGGACCTGGTCCCCTCCGGGGAGCAGTCGGCCGCCGGCCTCCTGGAGGACTGGCCGCCCTACGACCCGGTCTTCGACCCGATCGACCGCGTCTTCCTGCCGCGCGCCGACATCGCCACGGAGACCCTGGTCGCCGGGCTGATCGAGCTGGGCTGGGAGGTCGACGACGTCACCGCCTACCGGACGGTGCGCGCGTCGCCGCCGCCGGCCACCACCCGCGAGGCCATCAAGGGCGGCGGCTTCGACGCGGTACTTTTCACCTCGTCTTCGACGGTGCGGAACCTCGTCGGCATCGCGGGCAAGCCGCACAACGTGACCGTGATCGCCTGTATCGGCCCGGCCACCGCCAAGACCGCCGAGGAGCACGGGCTGCGCGTGGACGTGATGTCGCCCGAGCCCTCGGTGCACAAGTTGGCCGAAGCGCTCGCGGACTTCGGAGCGGCGCGGCGTGCTGCCGCGGTCGAGAACGGTGACCCGGTCACCCGTCCCAGCGAGCGCCGGCCCGGATCGCGTAGGAGGGCCCGCAGTTGAGCACCACGTACGGACGATTCCCCGGAGCACGGCCGCGTCGGCTGCGCACCACGCCGGCCATGCGCCGCATGGTGGCCGAGACCCGGCTCCACCCGGCCGACCTGATCCTCCCCGCGTTCGTCCGCGAGGGGATCTCCGAGCCGGTGCCGATCGGCTCGATGCCGGGCGTTGTCCAGCACACCCGTGACACCCTGCGGAAGGCCGCCGTCGACGCGGTCTCCGCGGGCGTCTCCGGGATCATGCTCTTCGGCGTCCCGGAGGAGTCGAAGAAGGACGCGAACGGCACGGTCGGCACGGACCCGGACGGCATCCTCCAGGTCGCCCTCCGCGACGTGCGGGAGGAGGTCGGCGACGATCTCGTCATCATGTCCGACCTCTGCCTGGACGAGTTCACCGACCACGGCCACTGCGGTGTCCTCACGCCGGACGGCCGGGTCGACAACGACGCCACGCTGGAGCGGTACGCGGAGATGGCCCGGGTCCAGGCCGAGGCGGGCGCCCACACGGTCGCGCCCAGCGGCATGATGGACGGCCAGGTCCGCGTGATCCGTGAGGCGCTGGACGGCATCGGCCACCAGGACGTCTCGATCCTGGCGTACACGGCGAAGTACGCCTCCGCGTTCTACGGCCCGTTCCGCGAGGCGGTCGGCTCGTCGCTCAAGGGCGACCGCAAGACCTACCAGCAGGACGGCGCGAACGCCCGTGAGGCGCTGCGCGAGCTGGCCCTCGACCTCGAAGAGGGCGCCGACATGGTCATGGTCAAGCCGGCCATGCCGTACCTGGACATCCTGCGGGATGTCGCGGAGTCGGTGGACGTGCCGGTCGCCGCGTACCAGATCTCCGGGGAGTACGCGATGATCGAGGCCGCCGCCGAGAAGGGCTGGATCGACCGTGACGCGGCGATCCTGGAGGCCCTGACCGGCATCAAGCGGGCCGGTGCGCAGAACATCCTGACGTACTGGGCGACGGAGGTCGCACGCCGCCTCTGACGGCTGCGCCGCCGGTCTTCCGGCTTTCCGGGCCCCTGCTGCCGTGACGGTGGCGGGGGCCCGGCTGCCGTTCGCGTACGGGTACGTGTCACCGGCCCGCCGCGGTGGCGAAGTGCGCGTCGATCGAGGAGATCCGCCCCTGCCCGTCGAAGCGGATGCTCACCGGCGTGCCGTCGGGCAGGACGACGGAGAACCCGTCCTCCGTCCGCTGGAGCTCCACGCCGTGGCGGCCGAAGTACCCGGTGACCACCTGGCTCTCCGCGCCCCCGAAGATGCCCGCGCCCGTCATCAGGATGCGGGGCAGCTTGACCGGGTCGGGCGAGGCCCGCGGCACCTGCGGATCGTTCGGTACGAAGTACACCCGCGCCTCCGGGCTGGCCTGCGCGCCGATGTACCCCGGCGCGCCCAGCACGCTCATCGCGCCGAAGGCGAGCGTCTCCGCCGCCATACGGGGGTCCGGCGCGCCGGACAGGTTCACGAGGTCGCTGGTGAACTCGGGGATCTGCTGCTCGTGCCCGAACCGCCGCACGGCGTGCGCGGCCCCGGCGACGGGCTTGTTCCCGAACCCCGGATTCGCCCACCCCCACAGCCACGACCCGTCTCTGACGTCCCACGTCCCGAGCACGGATATCTGCAGTTCCTGCCGTCCCTGGCGATAGGAACACTGATCGAGATCGGCGCTCCAGTCCCCTTCGGGCAGAAATGCGTTGAACGTTTCGAGCTGTTCCGCACCCCAAGCGGCATAAGGCTGAACCGTCCGGACAAAAGCCTCACTGAATGCTGAGCTGTTCATCCCCCGACCCTACGAAGGCCGCTGGCGCGGCGAGAGATCCGGGGCGACGGTGAGGGGCGTTTGCGCGCCTAGGCCGGGTATTCGCGCGTCGCGGCGAATGCGGTGAAATTTGCCCACGTGGCGGGAGTGACGGACAGGTGGGGCCCGTCGGAGTCCTTGGAGTCCCGGATGCGGACGGCGGTGGGCTGTACGGCGATCTCGACGCAGGTGCTGCCGGCCTCGCTGCCGCTGTAACTGGACTTGAACCACGACAGCCCCGGGTTCATCGCTGCTCCCGGGCGAACGCGGTGAAGTCTGCCCAAGTGCCCGAGGCGACGACCAGATGGGGCCCGTCGGTGTTTTTGGAGTCGCGAATGTGGACGGTGGCGGGCTGTACGGCGATCTCGACGCAGGTGCTGCCGCCTTCTTCGCCGCTGTAGCTGGACTTGAACCACTTCAGTGCGGCACTCATCGCTCTCCTAGCAGCCGGTCCAACAAGCCTTTGGTTTCTGCGGGGTTGAGGGCTTGCGTCCGCAGCATCGCATACTTCATTGCCAGTCTGCTCACGTCGTCCGGGGCGGAGATGAACTGGCTGCCACGGTGGGTGTCGGTGTAAGCGAGAAGCTGGTGGTCCTGGGTTTCCAGCAGCACGAAGGGGCCGCTGAGCCCGGCGTGCGTAGTCTGGCCGAAGGGCATGATCTGGAGCGATACGCCAGGCAGGCCGGCGCAAACGCGTAGCTGCTGCAGCTGTTCCGCGTACACCTCGTCGCCGCCGAGTCGGTCCATCAAGGCCGCCTGGGAAACGATGAAGTGCGCGGTGAGCGGGATTTCGCGACGAAGGATCGCCTGCCGCTCGATTCTTGCCGCGACCAGCTCTGCGATTTCCTGATCGGAGTACATCGGCAGCCGGGTGCGGAACACCGCGCGAGCATAGTTCTCGGTCTGGAGCAGGCCGGGGACGACTAGAACGTCGTACGAGTAGTGCGTGAAGCAGGCCCGCTCGTTGTCGACGAACTCGGCGCCCCACACCGGGTATTTCTCCGCTTCCGGCATGTACTCCACCGACACCGCCAGCACGCCTCTCGTGCCCAGTTCCAAATCCAGGCGTTCGGCCAGGTCCCCCTTCAGCGGGCGTCTGCCCTGCTCGATCGAGGCGATGGTCTCCTCGCCGATGTTCAGGCGGTCGGCCAGCTCCCGCTGGGTGTACCCAGCAAGGCGGCGGAACAGGGCCAGTTGGGCGCCGACGAGGCGTTGTGAGGACGCGTTCTTCCGGGGCTGCATGGTGACCCACTCCCACCATTTTCCGCGTCCTATCCGCGCCGTACCCGTACAGCGAATCTGTACGGGTACGGCGAGTGCCGCGGTCCGGACGCGCCACGCACGATGCGTACCGTGAGCGAACACGAGTGGTTGCGGGAGCGGTGCTACGCGCGGGCGCGCAGGTCCGTGCCGGAGGCGCGGGCATTTGCCGCGCGCGCCTTCGCGGAGTGGGGGCTCGGGCCCCGTACGGACGACGCGTTGCTGTGCGTGAGCGAGCTGGCGACCAACGCGCTGCGGCACGGCGTACCCCCGGGGCGGGCGTTCCGGCTCCGGCTGTACCAGTACGCCGACGACGGCGGCACCGTACGGATCGAGGTGCACGACTCCGGGCCGGGATGGCCACGTACCCCGTCACCGCCGCCCGGCGCGGACGCGGAGCGGGGCCGAGGGCTGCTGCTCGTCGCGGCGCTCGCCGACAAGTGGGGCGTCTACGAACGGGATCCCGGAAAGGTCGTCTGGGGCGAGTTCGCGGCGCACGAGAGTTAGCCTCGGTGGGATGCGGCGAGGCCTTCAGCCAAAGGTCTCAATGCCCTGATCAGCGTCAGTCTCGTGATCTACGCTGAACTCCCGTGCGGTACACGGCGGGAGGGGGAATGGTGTGAACGGCGGCGATCCCGGTACGGGTGGCAACGACGCCAGGGCCATTGGCCAGGGGCGGGTCTACCAGGCGTCCGGCGACCAGCACATCATCGAGCACCATCACCATGGCTCCGAGGGCGGCCCGGCCGGTGGCGCCGATGGGGCCGGTGGGGCGTGGTCCGGTCTGGACTCCGTCCGCTGGCCTTCCGTGGGCCGCGCCCCCGCGGTCCTGCGAGACCGCACCGACCTGATGGGCCGCCTCCGCGCCGGCGTCGCGCCGGGCGCGGGCGGCCAGGTGTACGTCCTGCACGGCCTCGGCGGCTGCGGGAAGACGGCCGTCGCGTACACCCTCTTCCAGCACGCGACGTCCGAGGCCGACCGCCTCGGGCTGTGGGTGAACGCCTCGGACACCGCGTCCTTACGGACAGGCATGCTGGCGGTGGCGGCCGACCGCGGTGCGGGTGACGGCGAACTGACCGCGGCCCGCAGCGGTCTACGGGCCGCGGCCGACCTGGTCTGGGACCACCTGGACCGCTCCGACCGCCCTTGGCTCCTGGTCCTGGACAACGCCGATGACCCTGCGGTCCTCCGTGATGGGGGCTGGCTCCGCACCAGCCCCCGCGGCACGGTCCTGGTGACCACCCGCCAGGCGGCCCGCCACTGGTGGCCCGGCGCGGAGCTATTGCAGGTCGGTGTGCTTCCCCGGGAGGACGCGGCTCAGGTCCTGTGCGACCTGGCCCCGGAGGCCGGCACGGTGGAGGAGGCCGCCGATGTCGCCGAGCGCCTGGGCCGCTTGCCTTTGGCCCTCACCCTCGCCGGCGGATTCCTCGCCCACCAACTCATCGATCCGTGGACGATGGCCCAGTACGGCGCCAACCTGGACGGTGGCCAGGGGCTGGACCCCATAGAACTCCTTGACCAGGGCGCGCTGACCGCCGGCGGCAGCGATGCCCGGCACCTGGTGAGCAGCACCTGGCAGTTCTCCCTGAACGCCCTCACCGCCCAGGGCCTCCCGGAATCCGTCACCCTCCTCCGCCTAGTCTCGTGTTGGTCGGGTGACCCACTGCCGCTGTCACTCCTCTCCGGCCTCTCCACCGGTGACGACTTCCCGGAGCGGCGCGTAGAGGCGGCCCTGCGAGGCCTTCTCGATCAGTCCTTGACGGAGATAGTCCCGGGCGGAGTGCGGTGCCTCCGTACCCACGGGGTGCTTTTGGACAGCGTGTGGCGGAGCACGCCGACGGAACAACGCGATTCACTGGCCACGACAGCGGCCCAACAGTTACTGGCAGCCCTCCCGGAGGTCCCTCATCGCGGCGACCGCGATCCCCGTACGAACCTCTTGGCGCCGCATGCCGTGGCGCTGCTGCGTCGGGTGGCGGAGGGGCCGGAAGCCGGCCGCCCAGCAGTTGAGGCCGCCGTCGAGGCCGCGCTGCGAGTGGTGATCGCGTTGCACCGGGGTGGGGACTACGCCCCTGCACTGACAGTGGCGGAAACTGCCGTCGAACTCGGAGAGCGACAGCTGGGCGCAGAACACCCGGCACTGTTGAGACTGCGCGAACGCGTGGGGCGGGCTCTGTACCGCCTCGGTCGGTTCGACGAGGCCGAAACGAATTACCGCCAGGGTCTCGCCGCCTGTGAGCGTGCACTTGGTTCCGACGCCCTAGCTACCTTGACGTGTTGCGAGGGACTGGCTCGCCTTTTGATGGCCGTCTACGACTCGTCGGCAGAGGCTGTTGGGCTTGTGCGGCGTGTCGTGGCGGGACGAACGTCAGTACTGGGGCCCGCCCACCCACTATCGCTGCTCGCGCGGGCCTACCTCCTAGAGGCTCCCAAAGGGCAGGAACTGGTCGAAGAGCTTCCGGCTGGACAGGACTTGATCGAGGAATGCCGTCGCGAACTCGGGCCGGAACACCCGATCACTCTGATCGCGCAGCAGAACTACGCTTACGCTCTGGTCGGCCTCGGCATGGTCGCCGAGGCGTTGCCCATGGTCCGGGAAACAGTTGCGGCATACGCAGAAAAGTTCGGCCCAGAGCATCCGGTTACGTTGACCGCGCGGACACTTCTCGGGCGGACACTCGCTGCTCTCGACGAGCGCACGGAGGCCGTCGAGCATGCCGAAGCCGTCGTGAACGGCCGGACGAGAGTCCTCGGGCCGGAACACCCGTGGACCGTGGCGGCCAAGCAACGGCTGGACCGATTCCGGGCCGACTGAGCAGGAGTGTTCCCCCGGCGGCCGTGGACGAAGCGCTGAGCGAGTACCGCGGTGAGGTGCTGGCAGATCATTAGCTGCCTGTTAGTGAGACGCCAACGTGATCTTCGAAGCTGATTGTCGTCCGGGAGAGACGAGCGAACCAGCTACGGGAGAAGCCGATGAACACCGCCACCACCAACCGTTTCCGCGGCCGCGCCGGCCGTCGCCTTGCCGCCGCCGTTGCTGTTGCCGCGGCGTTGGGTCTGGGGGTCACGGCCTGCGGGCAGGGGGACGATGCGGCGGCGGGTACCACCGGCTCCTCGGCCTCGGCCCAGCACGACGGAGGCTCCGCCAACAAGGGCAGCTCCGGCAGCGCGGCCGACATCGGCAGCAAGACGGCGCCCGAGGGGGGCGGCCTGGCCAACGCGGGAAACCATAAGATCGTCGAAGGCAAGCTGGAGTACATGGCTCCCGGCAAGCTGATCGTCAAGCGCCAGGACGGCGGCATGGACCAGGCGTTCTTCGTGGCCAACGCGACCAAGATCCTCGGTGCGGCCTCGATCTGCTCCGATGACCCCGATGGCGGCGTGACCATCGGCGACGACGGTTACGGCACCTCGGAGTGCACCGTGGAGCAGCTGGAGAAGGCCGCCAAGACCGAGGCCGTCACAGTCCGCGTCACTATGAGCACGAAGTCCGGTGCTGCCGAGACGGTCGAGGAGAAGTACCACCCGTAAGCCCCGCACGCCGGGCGCGTACGGAAGCAGGGAAGCCCTGCCGGACATGGTCCCGGCAGGGCTTCCCTGCGACTCCGCGCCAGTGGCGGCGGCTCAGGTGCTCAGAGCCGCTCGGGCGTCCGGATGCCCAGGAGGGACATGCCGCGGTGCAGCGTGCGGGCCGTGATGTCGCAGAGGAAGAGGCGGTTCTCGATCTGCTCGGTGGTGTCGGCCTTCAGGACCGGGCACTGGTCGTAGAAGGTCGTGTAGAGGGAGGCGAGCTGGTAGAGGTACGCCGTCAGCTTGTGCGGCGCGTACTCCTTGGCCGCCTCCGCGACCAGGTCGCCGAACGCGTCCAGGTGGAGGCCCAGCGCCCGCTCCGCCGGGGCCAGTTCGAGCTCCGGGTGCGGCACGGGGCCGGTCTCGCCCGCCTTGCGGAGGATGGACTTGATGCGGGCGTGCGCGTACTGGATGTACACGGATGTGTCGCCGTTCAGCGACACCATCTGGTCCAGGTCGAACTTGTAGTCGCGGTTGGCGGACGTGGAGAGGTCCGCGTACTTCACCGCGCCGATGCCGACCTGGGCGCCGCGCTCCTGGATCTCCTCCTCGGTGAGGTCGCGCGCCTTCTCGCGCACCACCTCGGCGGCGCGCTGCGCCGCCTCGTCGAGCAGGTCCTCCAGGCGGACGGTCTCGCCCGCACGCGTCTTGAACGGCTTGCCGTCCGCGCCGAGCACCGTGCCGTAGCCCATGTTGTGGGCCGTGACCTCGTCGTTCAGCCAGCCCATCCGGCGGGCCGTCTCGAAGACCATCTTGAAGTGCAGCGACTGGCGCACGTCCACGACGTACAGCAGGGTCGTCGCCTTCAGGCCGAGGGCGCGGTCGCGGATCGCGGAGAGGTCGGACGCCGCGTAGCCGAAGCCGCCGTCCGCCTTCTGCACGATCAGCGGGACCGGCTGGTCGTCCTTGCCCTTGATGTCGTCGAAGAAGACGACGAGGGCGCCCTCGGAGCGCACCGCGACGCCGGACTCCTCCAGCAGCCGGGCCGTCTCGGCCATCATGTCGTTGTACGCGGACTCGCCGACGATCTCGTCGTCCCGGATCTCCATGTCCAGCTTCTCGAAGACCGAGTAGAAGTAGACCTTCGACTCGTCCACGAACCGCTGCCAGAGCTCCAGGGTCTCCTTGTCGCCGGACTGGAGGGCCACGACCCGCTTCCGGGCCCGCTCCTTGAACTCCTCGTCCGCGTCGAAGACCTCACGCGACGCCTTGTAGACCCGGTTCAGGTTGCTCATCGCCTGCTCGCCGTCGACGTCGGCGGCCGGGGCCAGCTGGTCGGGGTTCTCGATCAGGTACTGGATGAGCATGCCGAACTGGGTGCCCCAGTCGCCGATGTGGTGGCGGCCGATCGTCTTCTCGCCCGTGAAGTCCAGCATGTGGCGCAGCGCGTCACCGATCACGGCGGACCGCAGGTGGCCGACGTGCATCTCCTTGGCGACGTTCGGCTGGGCGTAGTCGATCACCGTCGTGCCGGGGTTCGCCGCGTACGGCACGCCCAGCCGGTCGTCGTCGGCGCGCGCCGCCAGCGTCTTCACGATCGCCTCGTCGGTGATCGTGATGTTGAGGAAGCCGGGGCCGGAGACCTCGATGTCCTTGATCAGCTCGGGGGCCTCGATGCCCGCCACGACCTTGGACGCCAGCTCGCGCGGGTTGCCCTTGAGCTTCTTCGCGAGCGCCAGCATGCCGTTGGCCTGGAAATCGGCCCGGTCGCTACGTCGCAGCAGCGGGTCCGCGGCGCCGGCCTCCGGCAGGGCTGCCGAGAGGGCGTCGGAGACGCGCTGGTTGACCGTTGCGGCGAGAGAAGGGACCGAAGCCATGGAATGCTGCCGTTCCGTCGGAGGGGAGAGGTGGTCGGGGTTTGCCGCCAGTATTTCACGGCGGGGTCGGCAGCCCTTCCGGGTTTTTGCCGCCGCCGGGCCCCGGGCGCCGGGGGCATTGATCACGGGGGCGTCTGGGACAATGGAACGGCCAGGTGTGCGGCCTGGGCGGGCCCGCTGCCGGATCACGCACCGGCGCGGTACGACCGCCGGGGTGCCGGACCGGGCTCACGACCGTAAGCGACCACGTGATCCACCATGTGGTCGAGCGAACGCGCGAAGCAGAAAAGGAAGGGCCGACCGTGGCTCAGAGCACCGAGACAACCGACTGGGTCT
This sequence comes from Streptomyces sp. NPDC047117, assembly GCF_040643545.1. Lineage (NCBI taxonomy): Bacteria > Bacillati > Actinomycetota > Actinomycetes > Kitasatosporales > Streptomycetaceae > Streptomyces > Streptomyces sp. NPDC047117. The sequence continues at coordinate 27,195 of NZ_JBEYUN010000006.1, forward strand.
CCCGTTACGCGGATGAGGTCATCACCGAGTCGGAGCGTCGCGCGCCTGGCAAACCGGTCGTCGTCGCTTCCGGCCTGTCCCCCTCCGGCCCGATCCACCTGGGCAACCTGCGTGAGGTCATGACCCCGCACCTGGTCGCGGATGAGGTCCGCCGCCGCGGGTACGAGGTCCGCCACGTGCTGTCCTGGGACGACTACGACCGGTACCGCAAGGTCCCGTTCGGCGTCGAGGGCGTGGACGACTCCTGGGCCGAGCACATCGGCAAGCCGCTGACCAGCGTCCCGGCCCCCAAGGGCTCCGCGTACCCGAACTGGGCGGAGCACTTCAAGGCCGCCATGGTCGACGCGCTCGCGCAGCTGGGCGTCGAGTACGACGGCATCAGCCAGACCGCGCAGTACACCTCGGGCGTCTACCGCGAGCAGGTCCTGCACGCGATGAAGCACCGCGGTGACATCGACGCGATCCTCGCCCAGTACCGCACGAAGAAGGCGCCGGCGAAGAAGTCGCAGAAGCCGGTCGACGAGGCCGAGCTGGAGGCCGCCGAGGGCTCCGGCGCGGCCGGTGAGGACGACGGCAGCGGCGGCGGCGCGGGCTACTTCCCGTACAAGCCGTACTGCACGGTCTGCGGCAAGGACTTCACCACCGTCACCGCCTACGACGACGCCACGACCGCCCTCACCTACACCTGCACCTGCGGGCACGGCGAGACGGTGCTGCTGAGCGAGTTCAACGGCGGCAAGCTGGTCTGGAAGGTCGACTGGCCCATGCGCTGGGCCTACGAGGGCGTGATCTTCGAGCCGAGCGGTGTCGACCACTCGTCTCCGGGGTCGTCGTTCCAGGTCGGCGGGCAGATCGTCGGGATCTTCGACGGCAAGCAGCCGATCGGCCCCATGTACGCCTTCGTGGGGATCTCGGGCATGGCGAAGATGTCGTCGTCCAAGGGCGGCGTGCCCACCCCGGCCGACGCCCTGGAGATCATGGAGCCGCAGCTGCTGCGCTGGCTGTACGCGCGGCGCCGCCCGAACCAGTCGTTCAAGATCGCCTTCGACCAGGAGATCCAGCGGCTGTACGACGAGTGGGACCGGCTGGACGCCAAGGTCGCCGACGGCTCCGTGCTGCCGGCCGACGCGGCGGCGTACGCCCGTGCCGTCGGGACGGCGGCGGGCGAACTGCCGAAGACGCCGCGCCCGCTCCCGTACCGCACGCTCGCCTCGGTCGCCGACATCACCGCCGGGCACGACGAGCAGACCCTGCGCATCCTCAGCGAGCTGGACCCGGAGAACCCGGTCGGCTCGCTGGACGAGGTCCGGCCCCGGCTGGACCGCGCCGAGCAGTGGATCACCAGCCAGGTCCCGGCCGACCAGCGGACCATCGTCCGCGAGGAGCCGGACACCGACCTGCTGGGCTCGTTGGACGACCAGGCGAAGGAATCGCTGCGGCTGCTGCTGGACGGCCTGGACACGCACTGGTCGCTCGACGGGCTGACGCACCTGGTCTACGGCGTGCCGAAGGTCCAGGCGGGCTTCTCCGCCGACGCCACCGCGAAGGAACTGCCGCCGGAGATCAAGACCGCCCAGCGGACCTTCTTCGCGCTGCTGTACCGCCTGCTGGTCAGCCGGGAGACCGGCCCGCGGCTGCCCACGCTGCTGCTCGCCGTGGGCGCGGACCGGGTGCGTACGCTGCTCGGCGCGTAGCCGTCGCGCGCCCGCCCTCGCGGAGGGCGCGCGGCTGCGACTTTCGGCGGATGCCGTGCACGACGGGCTCGGCCCCGGGAACGATGTTTCCCGGGGCCGTTTCCGTGACCGTGGACACATGAAGGGTTATCCGAAGGCTTTCCTCGGGCTCGTCGGCTGGCTCGCCCTCATCCAGGGCGCGATGGGCCTCGGCGGGCGGTTCTTCACCGACTCCGAGTGGGGCCTGCTGCACCGCTGGGTCGACACTCCCCCGCTGTGGGCGTACGCGACGATGCTGATCGTGGGCGGCGCGGTCGTGTGGTGGAGCGAGGCGGACCGCAAGAAGACGAGCGGGGCCGGGGCGAAGACCTGAGCCGTCCGGTCAGGCGATGTGCTCGGCCGGTCAGGCGATGTGCTCGGTCTCCATCTCCTGGCGGAAGCGGCCGCGGAAGTCGCGCACGTACGTCCGCAGATAGTTCTCGCTGAGCGGGCCGACGCCGTCCCTGCCGGTGACGCCGTAGTTGTTGAGCAGGTAGCGGGCGAACTGGTGCGGGTCCGGGAAGTCGTTCTTCTCGGCCACGTACGAGCGGAACGCCACGTAGAACTGCTCATCGCGGGAGAGGCCGTCGGGCAGCGACTCCATGGGCGGCTCGGGGACGTACTCCGGCTCGAAGCCCGGCTCGAACTGAGGCTGGTACTCCGGCTGGTACTCCGGCCCGGGTTCGGCTGCCATCCGTTGCTCGGGGACCGGGACCGGCGCGCCCGCGTTGCCGAGAGGCCGGCTGCGGCCGGGACCGACGGGGACGGTGATCCGGTCGGCGGTCCCGTCGGGGGCGGGGAGAGGCTCCTGGTGGGCGGGGGCGGGCTCGCTCGGAGCGGGAGCGGTCCCGCTCGGGGCGGGCGCGGGCGCCTCGGCCTGCTGGACCGGCCCGGCTGCTTGGAGCGACTCGGCTACCTGGACCGGCTCGGCCGGCTCGACCTGCGTCGGGTGCTCCCGCGGTGCGGCGTCGAGCCCCGCCGGGTCGAGCGCCGCCGCATCGCGCCCTGCCGCGTCGCGCCCCGCCGTCTCGCGACCCGCCGGGTCGAGTTCGGCGCGGCGCACCGGGTTCTGCGGCTCGCGTGCCGGTTCGAGCCCCGCCGCCGCGAGCCCCGCCGGGACCGTCTCGGCCAGCGGCACCCCGTACCGGGCCAGCCGCAGCGGCATCATCGCCTCCACGGGCGCCTTCCGCCGCCACGCGCGCCCGTACCGGGACCGCAGCCGCGCCTGGTACACCAGCCGGTCCTGCTCCAGTTTGATCACCTGCTCGTAGGAGCGCAGCTCCCAGAGCTTCATCCGGCGCCACAGCCGGAACGTCGAGGCGGGTGCCAGCAGCCAGCGGGAGAGCCGGACGCCCTCCATGTGCTTGTCGGCGGTGAGATCGGCGATCCGCCCGACCGCGTGCCGGGCCGCCTCGACCGCGACGACGAAGAGCACGGGGATCACCGCGTGCATCCCGACGCCGAGCGGGTCGGGCCAGGCCGCCGCGCCGTTGAAGGCGATCGTCGCGGCCGTCAGCAGCCAGGCGGTCTGCCGCAGCAGCGGGAACGGGATGCGGATCCAGGTCAGCAGCAGGTCGAGGGCGAGGAGAACGACGATCCCCGCATCGATGCCGATGGGGAAGACGTAGGAGAAGGCGCCGAAGCCCTTCTGTTCGGCCAGGGCACGGACCGCCGCGTACGAGCCGGCGAAGCCGATCGCGGCGATCACGAGCGCGCCCGCGACGACGACACCGATGAGTATTCGGTGCGTACGGCTCATCCGCATCGCGGCCACCCGCGATCCCTCCCCGCACTCGGCTGACTGGCGCGCCTAGCCTGGCACACCTCGCAGGCCGAGGGCGGGGAGGGCCTCAGGCGTTACCCGAGTGGTACGGCGGAGCCGGGGCCCATGGGGCGGGTATGCCCTACTTGTTCGCCTGGGCGATCGCGTTGACGGCCTGCTTCGCGGCCTCCTGCGAGTCCTTCACCATCTCGTCGCCGTCCGGCGCCTTGGCACCGGCCAGGCCCGCGCCGTTGAAGTTGATGGTGACCACGGCGTTGGCGGTACGGGCGACGAGCGTCTGGTTCTTGAAGTCGTTGCCGTCCTTCTTCAGGTCGTACGTGACCATGGTCGCCTGGTCGCCGATGCCCTCGGCGTTCTCGCTCTTGACGTTCTTGGCGTCCTTGGTGGTCTTGGCCGCGTCGACCTGCTTGTTGAAGAAGCCGTTGGCGCGCTTGTCACCGGAGCCCAGGGCCGGGTCGGAGTCGTAGCGCTGCAGGTTGACCGCGAGCCAGCGGAACTGGGTGCCGTTGATGCCGCCCTTGCCCTGCCGCTCCTCACTGCTCCAGGTGCAGGTGCCGTGCGCGGCGGTGTCGCTGCTCTTGCCCTCCTCGCCGCTCTCGTCCTTCACGGCGGGCAGCATCTTCTTGACGCGGTCCTTGGTGATGGCCTTGCAGGGGTCGGGGAGCTTCTTGAACTTGCCCGGCGCCACCTTCGGCGAGGAGCTCGGGGCCGCCGACTTCGAGGCGTCGCCGCCCGAGTCCTTGCCGGAGTCGTCGGAGCAGCCGGCGACGAGCATCACCGGTACGGCTGCGCAGGCGAGGTAGCTGGCGAGTCGCTTGGCTGAACGGTGCATGGTTCCTTCGCTTCATCGTCGTGCGAGCGGCCGTTCCGCGCGCAGGGCCCAGGTGGCCCCTGGGTCGCACGGTACGCGGCGGCCGGGCGCCGGTGGCCGATTCACGTCGTTACTCGCCGACGGTAACCGGTCGCAGCGACCGGTACCGCTCATCCGGTCCAGTGCGCGGCGAGCTCCGCGGCCAGCTTCTGGGCCTTTTCCTGCAGCTCACGACGGTCGGGGAGGACCGAGGTGTCGGTGGACCACTGGTCGTACTCAATGGTGACGATCACATTCGACGACCGGAAAACGACCGTGATGTCGCGGTGTACGCCGGAATCCGCCGTGACCAGCGCATCATCCAGGAAGGCGGCGTCGCCCAGGTCGTCGAGCGGGCGCGGCGCGAGGCTCGCGGCCGTGTCGGGGGACTCGTCGGAACCGGAAGAATCGGACGGGTCGCCTTCGCCCGTCCGGGTGTCGGACGGCTGCGTGGCGTCGCCGGAGCCCTTGCCGGGCGTCCTGCCGGCGGTCTCGTCGTCGCCCTTCTGGCGCGCCGACGGGCTGCCCGACGGGTCGGCGGCGGCGCCCTTGCCGCCGGAGGGGCGGTCGCCGCGCTCGTCAGCGGCCCCGGCTCCGGACCCGGACGACTGCGTGCCCTTCCCGGTCTCCCCGCCCTGCGTGCCGCTCTGCTTCTCGTCCTGCTCCCCGTCCTGTTTGCCGTTGGAGCCCTTCTCGCTCCCGGCCGAGCCCTTCTCGCTGCCGGTCGGGGTCGGGGTCCGGACCGGCGGGGTCTTCGCGGCGTCGCTGGGGATGTGGGCCGCCAGCTCCTTCTTCGCGTACAGCTCCTGGGCCTTGTCGTCGTCGCTGGCGGACCCGTCGTACGACACGACGCGCTGCAGGTCGACGGTGAGGTGGCGGCTGCCCTCGGACGTCTCGCGCTTCCAGCGGCAGCCGACCCGGCGGTCGGTGTCGAAGGTGATGTCGGCCTGGCCGCGGTAGACCTTGTCGGCCTCGGCGGACGTCTCCGAAGCGCCGTCGGTGGGCAGCAGGCTGCGCAGCGTGCTCCGGCCGGGCAGTCCGCAGGGCTCGGGCAGCGAGTCGAACCTGCCCGGTTCGGCGACCGGCGCCGACGAGGTGCTGTCGCCGCTCTTGGAGTCGTCGGCCCCCGCATCGGCGTCGGAGCCGCCGGAGCAGCTGGTGAGGAGGGTGGCCAGCGCCACGGCCGCCGCTACCGCGGCCCCTCGTACGGACGACCTTCGCTGCACCGTCACCGGCTCCTTCCGTACGAAATCCGGTTGCCGCCCAACGGCGGCTGATGGACACAATGTCTACCGCACGCATCGCCGCGCATGCCGGTCCGCCGTCGTTGATCGGGTGCTTTGTCCGCGATTTGCGTTTCTCTCTTTATTTGCGTTTTCTATCGTTTCGGGGGAATGAGGAAGTCATGTCGTACGTGGAAGTGCCTGGTGCGCAGGTACCCATCCGCATGTGGACGGACCCGGCCACGGTCGAGGGCGCCGCGCTGCAGCAGCTGCGCAATGTCGCGACCCTGCCGTGGATCAAGGGCCTCGCCGTGATGCCCGACGTGCACTACGGCAAGGGCGCCACGGTCGGCTCGGTCATCGCGATGCACGGCGCGGTCTGCCCGGCGGCGGTCGGCGTCGACATCGGCTGCGGAATGTCCGCGGTCAAGACCTCCCTCACGGCGAACGACCTGCCCGGCGACCTCTCCCGCCTGCGCTCGAAGATCGAGCAGGCCATTCCGGTGGGGCGCGGGATGCACGACGACGCGGTGGACCCGTCCCGCCTGCACGGCTACGCCACGGCCGGCTGGGACGACTTCTGGACCCGCTTCGACGGCATCGCCGACGCGGTCAAGTTCCGTCAGGACCGGGCGACGAAGCAGATGGGGACGCTCGGTTCGGGCAACCACTTCATCGAGTTCTGCCTGGACGAGAGCGACTCCGTCTGGCTGATGCTGCACTCCGGCTCCCGGAACATCGGCAAGGAGCTCGCCGACTTCCACATCGGCGAGGCCCAGAAGCTGCCGCACAACCAGGGCCTGGTCGACCGCGACCTCGCCGTCTTCATCGCGGACACCCCGCAGATGGCGGCGTACCGCAACGACCTGTTCTGGGCGCAGGAGTACGCCAAGCACAACCGCGCGATCATGATGGCGCTCTTCCAGGACGTCGTCCGCAAGGAGTTCAAGAAGGCCCGCCCGACCTTCGACCCGGTGATCTCCTGCCACCACAACTACGTGGCGGAGGAGCGGTACGAGGGGATGGATCTGCTGGTGACGCGGAAGGGGGCGATCCGGGCCGGGAGCGGGGACTACGGGATCATCCCGGGCTCGATGGGCACCGGCTCGTACATCGTGAAGGGACTCGGCAACGAGAAGTCCTTCAACTCCGCTTCGCACGGCGCCGGTCGGAAGATGAGCCGCAACGCCGCGAAGAAGCGTTTCTCCACGAAGGACCTGGAGGAGCAGACGCGGGGCGTGGAGTGCCGCAAGGACTCCGGTGTCGTGGACGAGATCCCCGGCGCGTACAAGCCCATCGAGAAGGTCATCGACCAGCAGCGCGACCTGGTCCAGGTCGTCGCCAAGCTCAAGCAGGTCATCTGCGTGAAGGGCTGAAGTCCAGGACCTCACGTACATGACGTTCCCTGTCAGTGGCAGCGTGATCTTCCAGCGTCTCAGTGTCCTCCCTCATACGAGCGGAGGACACTGAGCGTTTGTCGTGCCGCGTGGGGGGGCCGCGCGAAACTGCTTCCACTTGCTCACGCATCGTTCGGCGGTGCTGCGGCGCCGGTACCGGGCCTAGGGCTCCCAGGCTTTCCGCCGTGTGCATGGCTGGGCACAGGGCTCGCCGTTCCCTGCACGCATCGGTCTCATGACGTCATATCCGATCGCTTTCCCCTTCGCCGTCACGCCGCGTGGCGGGAGCCGTCAGGCTGTCCTGCATTTCCTGGTGGTTGGTGGTTTGAGGCTGAGAGGGCGATGTGACCGAGCGGAGCCAGCTTGCGGGGAGTCTGCCTGCGGAATCGACGGAACTGATCGGGCGGCGGACCGAGCTGGTGGAGATCCGTCGGCTGCTCGCGGAGGCGCGGCTGGTGACGCTGACGGGGGTCGGTGGGGTGGGCAAGACACGTATGGCGCTGCGGGCCGCTCACGAGGTGCAGCCGTTCTTCCGGGACGGGGCGTGGTGGGTGGAGCTTTCCCCGTTGCGGCACGGTGCCGTGCTGGCGCACGCCATCGCGGAGGCGCTGCCGCTGGCGGATCAGACGACGCGCCCGATGATCGATGTGCTGGTGGAGTATCTGGCCGACCGCGAGCTGCTGTTGGTGCTGGACACTTGTGAGCATCTGGTGGACGTGTGCGCGTTGGCGGCCGAGGCGATGCTGAGAGGGGCGCCGGGTCTGCGGATCCTGGTGACAAGCCGCTGCCAGCTCGACATGGTCGGGGAGCGGCTGCTGACCGTCGCGCCGTTGCCCGTGTCCGAAGACAGCGAGGACGAAGACACCGGTGAGGCGGGTGCGGTCGCCCTGTTGGCCGCCCGTGCGGCCGAAGTAATACCGGGCTTCACCGTCACCGACAGCAACCGGCCGGACTTGGTACGTCTGTGCCGGCGCCTGGACGGTCTGCCGCTCGCCATCGAGCTGGCCGCCGCCCGGCTGCGCGAGCTGTCCATGGCTGAACTGACCGAACGCCTGGAGGACCGTTACGCGGTCCTCGGCACCACTGACCACGTGGTGAGCGATGCCGAACCGCCCTGGCACCAGGCGCTGCGTACCGCGATCGGCTGGAGTCACGAACTGTGCACCCCGGCAGAACGGCTGATCTGGGCACGGCTGTCGGTCTTCGCAGGTGGTTTCGACGCCGAGACGGCCCGGCAGGTGTGCACCGACACCCACCTGTCGGAGGACGAGATCCCGGGTCTCCTGGCTTCGCTGGCCGACAAGTCCATCCTGAACCGGCAGCCGACAGGGGGCGGCGAGCGCTACCGGATGCTCGACACCATCCGCGAATACGGTGCCGGATGGCTGCGCGGCCTCGGCGAGGAGGACGTACTGCGCCGTCGGCATGTCGTCCACTACGCGTCGCGGCTGCGTCATTTCGCCGACCGCTTTCTCACCTCCGAGCAGGTGCCGCTGTACCGGGGCTCGGTGCCCGAGCGCGAGAACCTGCGCGCCGCCCTCGGTTATGCCCTTGACGGCGGCGGTGACAGCGCGGTGGCGTTTACGGCGGTGATGTGGTCGTACTGGACATGTGCCGGGCAGCCCCGCGAGGCGGGCCACTGGATGGATCTGGCGCTCGCGCGCGCCCCGGAGCCGTCCGCTGACCGGTTCGCGACCCTGGCGTGGAGTTGCACCTACGCGACGTACCGGGGTGAACACGCGGTGGCGCAGCGGTTCGCGGACGAGGCGCAGGAGGTGGCCGACCGGCTCGGCGACCTCCGTCTGGCCGGATATGCCGCCATGAGCCGCGGGATGGCCCTGGCCTACGGCGGCGAGACCGACACGGGCCTGGACCTGCTGTGCCGGGCGACCGGTATCTTCCGCGACGTCGGCGACGCCGTGGGCATGCGCTGGGTCGCATTTCGCCGCGGCCTCACCCACACCATCGCCGGCAACCTCGGCGCCGGACTCGCCGACTTCGCCGAGGCGCTCGACCTGCTCGGCGAGGGCAGCGAGGAGAGTTACCTCACGGCGTTCACTCTCATCTCCATGGGCATCGCCCACGTTCTCTCCGGGGATATCCCCGCCGCCGACCGGGCCGGGCGTCGCGCCCTTGAGTTGCAGTTCGCGCGCGATGACCTGCTCGGCTCAGCGGCCTCCCTCAGCCTGCTGGCCTGGGTCTCCGCACAGGACGGCCGGCATCCCCGCGCGGCCTGGCTGTTCGGCGCGGCCGGCGCGGTGTGGGCACTGGCGGGCGCGACGCCCTTCGTCGGCAACCCGAAGCTGGGAGCCCTGCACGCCCGGTTCGCGGCCGCCGCCCGGCAGGCGCTCGGCGACCATCGCTACGAGTCGCTGCACCACCAAGGCGCGAAACGGTCGCGATCGACCGCCGTGCAATTCGCCGTGAGCAACTGCGACGAGCCTCCTGCCGCCCGCGGCGAGGCTGCTGCGGCCTGGGCAGGCGCCGACGCGCTCACGCGCCGCGAGCGGGAGGTCGCCGCGCTGGTCGCGGCGGGCCTAACGGACCGCGAGATCGCCAAGCAGCTGGCCACCTCCAAGCGCACTGCCGCCGCTCACGTCGAGCACATCCTCGCCAAGCTGGGCCTTTTCTCCCGCTCCGAGGTCGCCGCGTGGCTGCGCGGAGAACGGGGCGAGCCGCGCCCTACGTAGGCGCTGCTCGGCGGGAACACCACCGTGACGTGCGACAACTCCACCGCGGACAACCATCGATCAAGGGGGCTTGGGGAAAGTGTGGAGTCCTTGGGGCGCTGCCACCACAACTACGTCGCCGAGGAGCGGTACGAGAGTGGACACAGCCCGTACCGCCGGGACCGGGCCAGTACGGAGTGGTGACGTCCGACAGCCAGTCCCGCAGCTCCTGGGCCTCCGTCCCCCGGAAGGCAGTGACGATCATGTGGTCGTCGGCCATCGTGTACGCCTGGGTGTCCTCCAGCGGGAACGGCGGCGTGAACCGCGTGTGGTGGTGCCGTACCCGGCCGAAGCCCCACTCGGCGGCCTGCTGCTCGATGACCTCCGGCTCCTTGTAGGCGAGTTGCGCCGCCCTGGCCATCGCGTAAGCGCGCTGCAGGCTGTATTCCGTGGAGCGGTGATCGAAGACGGGTGCAGGCATGGGCTGCTCCTTCGGTGACGCCGTCCGCTCGGCGGTTCGCCACGGCAGGCGGATGCGGCAGGCCGATATGGCAGGCAGTGTGGTGTCGCCGCTGTGCCGCGTACAGAAGGGTCCCGGCCGAACCGCGGGATGCTCCTCGGTGTCCGGTGGCGGGCCTGCTGCGGATGCAGCGCGTGGGCGCGGCCGGCCTTCACCTGTTCTTTCTGGTGCGTTGCCGGTTCATGCGGATGCGGATCGTGGTGCCCTGCGGGGTGGTGCGCATGTCGGCGGCGTCGCTGAGCCGGCGGATGATCCACAGGCCGCGGCCGTCGAGGCCGGCGGTGCTGGGCGGCAGGTAGCCGGCCAGGGCGGTGTTCAGCGTGCCGTGCGGGTCGGTCACCTCGCAGTAGATCTCGCCCGGCGTGGTCCAGATGCGGCAGCGGCCGAGGCCGGCGCCGTGGCGCACGGCGTTGGCGGCGGCCTCGTCCACGCACACCAGCAGGCTGTTGATCCGGTCGGCGGAGAGCCCTGCCCGGCGCGCCAGCCGGGCGGTGAAGTCCCGCAGTTCGGCGACCTGCTTCGGACCGTCGAAGCGGAACTGCCGTGCGTCCCGGGGCGGGGCGGGCAGCGGCACGCTGTCGCAGGCCGCGCTGAAGTCCTCCGGCGCGACGTGCGCGGGGTTGGGCCGGTGCTCCCCGCCGGTGGTCAGTGTGGGGTGGGTGAGCTGCGCGGTGTGCAGGAGCGCGGTCGGCAGCGCGCGGGTGTCGTACGGGCACAGATGCCAGGCGCCGGTCGAGGCGAGGGCCGGCGTGAGCAGCGCCTCGTACCGGGTCCATTCGCGGACCTGGGCGGACGAGAGGCCCGCCCAGGGCGTCTCGCCCAGGACCCGGGAGCGGCCACGGGCGGCGCGGGCCCTGTCATGGAAGTCGAGCAACGCCTGCGCGGGGGTGCGGTACCAGGCGAGGGCGAAGGTGGCCTCGTCGGCCCGCGCGGCCAGCTGTCGTCGCAGGAGGGCGGTGTTGTGCGGGGTGGTGGCGATGAACACCGGCTCTCGGGCATCCAGGCCGTCGCGGGCGAAGGGGACCGCGGCGGCCAGGAACTGTTCGTCGTTGCCGTAGAGCAGCAGGTGGTGCGCGTGGCGGGCTGGGCCCGGCCCCGCGGACGCACGTGACTCAGTCATCGCAGTCTTCCTCCAGGAGAGTCAGGGGAAGCTCGGGCCGGGTCCAGCCGCAGGCGGCCAGCATCTGCCCGATGATCGGTGTCCTGGTGCAGAGGATCAGGCGCCGGCCGGGTGCCAGCAGTTCGGCGTAGGACACCAGCGCGTACAGGGAGGCGAAGCTGAAGAACGTCACCCTGCACAGATCGATAGTGACCCTGTCGGGGGCTCCGTCGAGGGCGAGCAGGTGCGTGAGGAAGGCGTGCTGATTGGTCAGGTCGACCTGGCCCGACAGGCGGAGGCCCGGCGGGGAGGCGGTACGCCAGATTCGCAGTTGTTTGTCGGCGTAGGCGGGCGGCCGCACTGGGGGCCTCTTCCCTGCGCACACCGCGACGCTTCCCGAGGCGGGCCTGAACCGCGGCTGCCCGGCCCGGAGACCGGGGATGCCCCACGGTGCGGCGGCGGTAGGTAGCGGCCGATCACACGGGACCGGAGGAACGTCCGCCGGCGGCATGGCGCTTCTCCTGTCCGAGGCCGCCGAATGCCCGCAGCAGAAAGGCGCTCGATACCGGTGGAGGCATCCACGGATTTTCTCCGGGGCTACGCCGGTCCGCCGCGTCAAAGCGGGCACCGGAGGTGCACATTCCGTACCGTCCGGCACCACGTCACCGCTGGTCGCTTCCCGCCCCCGCTTCCCGCCCCTGAGTGAGGGGAAGGGCCCGCCGGCCGGGTCAGTCGTCCTGCGCGTCGGCGGGCGGGGTGTCGTTCCGGAGGTCGGCCACCGCCCGGCGGACGCGCTCCGCGCGGCGCCGGGCCTCGTCGGCCCGACGCGACGAGGCCGGGCCGAGCCGTTCGTACTCATCGGCCAAGGCGTCCTGGGCAGCGCCGAGCGCGGCGGCCGCCTCCGCGAACAGAGCCCCCAGGCGACCCACCCTGGCTTCCAGATCCTCGTGCGGGGCGGGCCCCTGAGTGGCCCGGAACGCTTCCGAGGCGGCGATCTCCCGCTCGACGGAGCGCTGTTCCCGTTCGTCGCGCGCGTCGGCGCGGTGCAGCGCGGCCTCACTGCGGTCCAGCCGGTCATGGCTGGCTTCCATCAGCCCCCGGGCCCGCATGATCGCCTCGTGCGAGCGCTGCCGTGGGCTGGGGGCCGACCCTCCCGTCGCACGGGCCCGCCGGTCCATCCGGTCCTCCCACGCAGCGAGCCGCTTCTCCCGCGCGTCCGCGTCGGCCTCCCGCGCGTCCGCGTCGGCCTCCCGCGCGTCCGCGGAGGCCTCCCGCGCGTCGGCCACGCGCTCGCGGTCGTCGGCCTTGCGCTCTCGCTTGTCGGCCCTGTTCTCGCGGTTGTCCGCCCTGCGCTCGCGCTCGCCGGCCGCCCGGTCCTGGCCGACGGCGGTGTCCCGCTCATCCGCACGGTGCGCGGGGTCGGCTGTGTCGTGCTCCTTGCCCGGCCGATCCCTACTCATAGTGGCAGTATGCCCGGCTGCCTCCGGGGGGGCCACACAATGTGACGGCCGAGAGGCGGCATGTGCCCCCGGCAGGGTGACGGTGTGCGGCGGGGCCCGCCCCCGGGCTGTGAAGGTTCAGCTTGTCCCGCCACCTTTCCGGACGGGACAAGCCTGACCGAGCGCCGGCCCCGGGTGCCCGCCCTCGACTTGAGCGGCAGGTACCCGCGAGCCGCTCTTCCACGCCCGCCGGGTGTCAGAAGAAGGTCGCGGCCCGGCCGCCGGTCACGGCAGCGGCCGCGGGCCGCCGGTCCTCAGCGCAGCTCCTGGATGCGGATCTGGTTGCCCGCGGGGTCGCGGAAGGCGCAGTCGCGGACCCCGTACGGCTGCTCGGTCGGCTCCTGGATCACCTCGGCGTCGCCGGCCTGGAGCCGCTCGAAGGTGCCGTCGAGGTCCTTGGTGGCGAGCATGATCCAGCCGTAGGTGCCCTTGGCCATCATCTCGGCGATCGTGCGGCGTTCGTCGTCGGTGATGCCGGGGTCGGCGGCGGGCGGCGCCAGGAGGATGCACGTGCCGGACCCGCCAGGAGGGCCGACCGTGATCCAGCGCATCGTGCCGGTGCCGACGTCGCTGCGGACCTCGAAGCCGAGGACGTCGCGGTAGAAGGCGAGGGAGGCGTCCGGGTCGTCGTGCGGAAGGACGCTGGTGTGAAGGGTGATGTCCATGTCTGTCACGCTAGCTACCGGTCCGTGGCGCCGCTTCTCGATTCCTGACCGGTCTGGTCACCTGTTTCGCCACGCACGCCGGCAGCTCCGCCGACCCGTCGGCCGCCAGGCGCCGGTACTCGCTGGGCGGCATGCCGACCAGCTCCTTGAAGCGGGTGCTGAAGGTGCCCAGCGACGAGCAGCCGACCGCGAAGCAGACCTCGGTGACGCCGAGGTCGCCGCGGCGCAGTAGTGCCATCGCGCGCTCGACCCGCCGCGTCATCAGATAGCTGTACGGCGACTCGCCGTAGGCCAGCCGGAACTGGCGGCTCAGGTGCCCCGCGGACATGTGCACGCCGCGCGCGAGCGCCTCGACGTCCAGCGGCTGCGCGTACTCCCGGTCGATCCGGTCGCGGACGCGGCGCAGCCGTGCGAGCTCGCGCAGATGCTGTGCCGCGGCGGGTCTGCTGGTCACGTGCACGATCGTGCCACGTCCCGCCGGAGTTCACCGGCGTCCGGCCGATCCGGAGGGCAGGGGTGCCGCCGGTACGGGAAGGCGGTTCGCTCTGCTCCGTACCGTGGACACGGCTCCGTCCGGCGGCGTATTTCCGGAAGGCGAGGGGCTCGCGGCAAGCGGAGCGGTGGCATCCTGAAAGCGTTCCTGTCCTGCCGCGGTTGCCGATTCCGCCGTGAGCGACAGGGGATCCGGCCGAGACCCCGCCCGCCGAGAACCACTCGTGCCATGGAGTCGGCCATGCCCACTGAACCCACGGAGCACGCCGGGGGACCCACCGCGCGTGAGGAAGAGCTCGCCGCCGCGTTCGTCGAACTCGCCGACACGCTGGTCGCGGACTTCGACATCATGGATTTTCTGCACCTCCTCACCGAGCGGGCGGTCGCCCTGCTGCCGGTGGATGCCGCCGGCGTCGTGCTGCTCGACGCCCGCGGCCGGCTGGTCGACGCCTCCGCCTCCGACGAACGGACGCGGCAGCTGGAGCTGGCGCAGATCGAGTGGGAGGAGGGCCCGTGCCGGGACTGCACCCGCACCGGCAGCGCGGTCCCGTACACGCTGCTGGACGCCCCCGAGGCCCGGGCCCGCTGGCCGCGGTTCACCGGCTGGGCGCTGGCGCGGGGGTTCGCCGGGGTGGCCGGCATGCCCCTGCGGCTGCGGGAGCGGAGCGTCGGCGCCCTGAACGTCTTCCGCTGCTGTCGCGAGGCCCCGAGCAGGACCGAACTGCGGCTGGGGCAGGCCCTGGCCGATGTGGCCACCATCGGCATCCTTCAGTACCGGACGCTGCGCGATCAGAGCCTGGTCGACGAGCGGCTGGAGGACGCCCTGGGCAGCCGCGTCGTCATCGAGCAGGCGAAAGGGGTGCTCGCGGAACGCCTGCACGTGAGCCTGGACGAGTCCTTCGAGCGCCTCCGCGCGCGTGCGCGCGACCGGCGGGTGCCGCTGACCGACCTCGCCCGAGCGGTGATCGACGGCCGCGCGGACGTCGCCGAGCCGGCTGATCCGTCACCACCCGGTTCCTGAATGCGCCGCTTCCGCACTCCTGATGCGGAGATCCGATGCCGATGAGCCCGGAGGACCCGGTCAGCCCCGAGATGGCGGCCGTCCTCGCCATGTTCGCCCCCGCCGCGCCGGGCCTGGCCCAGGTGCCGGCGGACCGGTGCGCCGAGACGCTAGGGCTCACCGGTGTCACCGTCTCGG
The DNA here is from genome assembly GCF_040643545.1 of Streptomyces sp. NPDC047117. Classification (NCBI taxonomy): domain Bacteria; kingdom Bacillati; phylum Actinomycetota; class Actinomycetes; order Kitasatosporales; family Streptomycetaceae; genus Streptomyces; species Streptomyces sp. NPDC047117. The sequence continues at coordinate 42,302 of NZ_JBEYUN010000006.1, forward strand.
CCCTGACCCGGGGCCGGAGCCTGGAGCTGATCTGGCACGCACCGGCCGACACCCTCGGGGCCGCCCTGGAGGACCTCCAGTACACCCTGGGCGAAGGGCCGTCGCTGGAGTGCGCCCACCACAACCGGGCCGTCCTCGAACCGGACCTCGCCCGCACGCCCGAGACCCGCTGGCCGGTGTTCCTGCCCGACGCGCTGCACGTGGGGGCCGGTGCCTTCTTCGCGTTCTCGCTGCGGATCGGCGCCATCCAGCTGGGCGTCTTCGCCGGTTACCGGACCCGCCCGGGGGCGCTCGGCCCCCAGCAGTACCGCGACGCGCTGGCCTTTACGGACTCGGCGACGTATCTGCTCCTGGGCGGCGTGCCCGCCGCCGGGGGCCGGCGCGACCCGCTGGCCGACCTCGCCGCGCTGCACCGCGCCGAGGTCCACCAGGCCACCGGGATGCTCTCCGTGCGCCTCCGGATCTCCCTGGACGAGGCGCTGCTGGCGATCCGTACCGAGGCGTTCAGCAGCGGCCGGCCCCTCCTGGAGGTGGCCCGCGATGTCATCGCCCGCCGGGAGACCCCGGACGTGCCGTCCGCCGACTGATACCCGGGCGGGACGGCGAGAGGGCCGGACCCCGGGTGGGATCCGGCCCTCTCGGACGTGGCGGGTGTGCGGTCAGACCGCCGGCTGGGCTTCCGGCTGTCCCGGGGACTGCACGGGGCCGGCCGGCAGGCCCGCCTTGTACAGGGCGTCCCAGGTCGTCGGGGAGACCACGCCGTCGGGGGCGAGGCCGTGGTCGGCCTGGAAGTGGGCCACGGCCGCCAGGGTGTTGGCGTCGAAGGTGCCGTTGAGGTTGTTCCAGCCCAGGTACTGGCGGTTGGCCAGCAGGCACTGGATCTGGGAGACCTGGTCGCCGGCCTCGCCGAGGGCCACGGCGCCGCGGTTCTCGGAGAAGGCGCACGCCGCCGGGCCGTGCACGACGTTGTCGCCCATGGCGGCGGAGGCGGGCGTGGCGAGCAGGCCGGTGGTCAACAGGCCCGCGCCCGCGGCCAGGACGGCCGCGCGCTTGAGGGCCCTGCCGGGCCTGCGGAAACGGGGGGTGGGGATACGGAAAGTGCTCACGCGGGTCCCGTGCCCCGCGGGTGGAAAATCATGTGGCGTGATCGTTGTGGATCTTGTGAAGGTCCGTCGCCGGTGGTGTGCCCTACGCGTCCACGGGGTACCAGCGCAGCTCGACGGTGTTGCCGTCCGGATCGCGCACGTAGAGGGACTCGGCCGTGCCGCGGGCGCCGAAGCGCTTGCCGGGGCCGTCGACGACGGTGAACACGCCGGAGTCGACGACCTGCTGCCAGTCCAGCGGCGCGACGACCAGGCAGAGGTGGTCGACGTTGGCGCGGGCCGGAGCGCCGTCCTCGCCGGCGGCGTCCGGGGCCGACACCAGGTCGATGATGGTCGTCGGGCTCACCCGTACCGAGGGGAACGGCACCTCGCCGGCCCGCCATTCGTCCACCCGGACCGGTTCGAGGCCCAGCGGCCCGCAGTAGAAGTCCAGCGCGCGTTCGACGTCGGCGACGTTGAGGACCAGGTGGTCGAAGGCGGTGACGGTCACGGGAGCGGGGACGGCGCGCATGGTGGCTCCTTCGCTGGGATGCGGACACCGGGACCGTATCCGCGGGCCGGCGGACCGCACATCGGCCGTTCGGCCTCCGTGCCGGACGGGCGGCCCGGGACGATGGTCCTAGGACCCGGGCATACGTCAGGCCTCGCGGTGGACCTTGGTGTTGGAGGCCTGCGCGCGGGGGCGGACGACGAGGAGGTCGATGTTGACGTGGGCGGGCCGGGTGACCGCCCACGCGATCGTGTCGGCCACGTCGTCCGCGGTCAGCGGCTCGGCGACGCCCTCGTACACCTTGGCGGCCTTCGCCTCGTCGCCGCGGAAGCGGGTGAGCGCGAACTCGTCGGTGCGGACCATGCCGGGCGCCACCTCGATGACGCGTACGGGCTGCCCGCACAGCTCCAGGCGGAGCGTCTCGGCGAGGACGTGCGCGCCGTGCTTGGCGGCCACGTAACCGCCGCCGCCCTCGTACGTGCCGTGGCCCGCGGTGGAGGAGAGGACCACGACCGTGCCGTCGCCGGAGGCGGTCAGCGCGGGCAGCAGCGCCTGGGTCACGTTCAGCACACCGAGGACGTTGACCTCGTACATCGTGCGCCAGTCGGCCGGGTCGGCGGTGGCCACCGGGTCGGTGCCGAGCGCGCCGCCCGCGTTGTCGACCAGGACGTCGCAGCGGTCCAGGGAGGCCGCGAAGGCGTCGACGGCGGCGCGGTCGGTGACGTCCAGGGCGTACGCCTCGGCGTGCGGCAGCTCGGCGGCCAGCGCTTCGAGGCGGTCCTTGCGGCGCGCGACGAGGATCACGCGGTATCCGGCCTCGGCGAGCTTCCGGGCGGTCGCGGCACCGATGCCGCTGCTCGCTCCGGTGACTACGGCGGTACGGGCGGCGGTCATACGTGCTCCTCGGCGTACGGACGTACGGGTGTACGAGTGGGCGGTACGCGATCAGAATATGCGCAGCCGGCCCGGGGCCGGGGAGGTCCGCCGGGCCGTCACCGCCCCCGCGGCGCGTACATGATCAGGGCCATGCCGGCCAGGCAGACCAGGGCGCCGGTGAGGTCCCAGCGGTCGGGCCGGTAGCCGTCCGCGACCATGCCCCAGACCAGCGACCCGGCGACGAAGACACCGCCGTACGCGGCCAGGATGCGGCCGAAGTCGGCGTCCGGCTGGAGCGTGGCGACGAACCCGTACGCGCCCAGGGCCAGTACGCCGGCGCCCGCCCACACCCAGCCGCGGTGCTCCCGCACGCCCTGCCAGACCAGCCAGGCGCCGCCGATCTCCAGGAACGCGGCGAGGACGAAGAGCACGGCGGAGCGGAAGATCGACATACCGGCAGCGTATGCGGGCCGCCCGGACCGGCACCGCCGCGGCGCCGGCCCTGGCGCTCACCCCCGGGCCGGTGCCGCCGCGGCCGGCTGCTGCTCGGCCGGGCCCGTCCAGCGCAGCAGGGCCGCCGCCAGGGCGTCCGCGCGGGCCGCGCGGTCCATGGTGTCCGTGGCCCAGGCGATGTAGCCGTCGGGGCGGACGAGCAGCGCGGTGCGCCGGTGGCCGCGCCACGTGCCGTGCGCGAGGCGGGTCTCGTCCCGGCCGCCCAGCTCCGGCGTCTCGTACGCCGGGGTGATGAGCACGAAGCGGTTGCCGCGCAGCACTTCGTAGAGGCGGCTGCCGTCGGCGAGCCGGATGTCGGGCGCGCGCCGGCCGGTGAGCGGGTGGTCGCCGCGGCCGCGCCGGTAGGCGATGCCGATGCCGGAGACCTGCGCGACGGCGCGGCGCGTCACCGGCGGCAGCCGCTTGACGACCTGGCCCACCAGCACGGCGGCGGCGCGCTGCGCGCGGGTCTGGAGCAGGGCGAAGCGGATGAGCGCGCCGCTGGAGCGCAGGACCGCGCGGCCCACCGGGTGGCGTTCGGCGTGGTACGTGTCCAGCAGCTCGTCCGTGGCCCGGCCGCGCAGCACCGCGATCAGCTTCCAGCTGAGGTTGGCGGCGTCCTGGAGGCCGGTGTTCATGCCCTGGCCGCCGGCCGGGGAGTGGACGTGGGCCGCGTCGCCCGCGAGGAAGGCCCGGCCGACGCGGTACTCGGGTACCTGCCGTTCGTCGCTGTGGAAGCGGGACATCCAGCGGGCCTCCTGGAGGCCGTAGTCGGTGCCGTGCGCGAGCCGGGTCAGCTCGCGGACCTCGGCCAGGTCCACCGGCGCGCGGTCGTCGGTCTGCCGGTGGCGGTGCCAGGCGATCACCCGGAACCAGCCGTCACCGAACCCCGCGACGAGCGCGAAGGCGTCGCCGTCCGCCTTGGCGACGAGCGGCTCGGCCGGCGGCTCGGCGAGCCGTACGTCGGCGAGCACGACCGACCGGATGACGGCCTTGCCGGGGAACGGCAGGCCGAGTGCCCGCCGCACGCCGCTGTGCACGCCGTCGGTGCCGGCCAGGTAGGACGCGCGGTACTCGCCGGTGGCGCCGTCCGTGGTGCGGACCGTGGCCGTGACGCTGTCCGCGTCCTGGCGGACCGCCGTGACCTCGTTGCCGTACGCGAAGGTCACGCCGGCCTTGCGGGCCCGCTCCTCCAGCACCCGCTCGACCTCGAACTGCGGTGTGACCAGGACGTACGGGTAGCGCGTGGGCAGCCCGGTCGGGTCCATCCGTACGTCGCCGAAGAGCTGGAGCGAGGTCACCGGATGCCCGGTGGCGATCACGTCATCGGCCAGGCCGCGGGAGTCGAACTGCTCCAGGGTGCGGGCGTGCACGACCAGGGAGCGGGTGAGGTTGCTGATCCCCGGGGCGCGGCGCTCCAGCAGGGTGACGTCGAGGCCGGCCTCGGCGAGGTCGCCGGCGAGCAGCAGGCCGGTGGGGCCGGCGCCGACGACAAGGACGTCGGAGGTGGGGTGCGGGGCTGTGGTGCGGGTCGTGGTGCCGGATTCGCGGGACATGGCCGCCTCCTGTGCCAACGGTCGTTGGTCAACGCTTGTTGGCAACGTACGACTGCAGCCCTGGCGTGTCAACAGCTGTTGGCCTACGCTTGTTGACATGGCTGACATCGAGCCCTCAGCGCGGCCCCGCCGCTCCGATGCGACCCGGGCGGCGATCCTCACCGCGGCGCGCGACCGCTTCGCCGCCGAGGGGTACGAACGCGCGACCATCCGGGCCATCGCCCGGGACGCCGCCATCGACCCGTCCATGGTCATGCGCTACTACGGCAACAAGGAGGGGCTGTTCCTCGCCGCCACCGAGATCGACCTGCGGATGCCGGACCTGTCCGCGGTGGACCGCTCCGAGCTGGGGGAGCGGCTGGTACGCCACTTCCTGGCCGTCTGGGAGAGCGACGAGCGGCTGACCGGGATGGTGCGGGTCGGCGTCACGGTGGACGCGGGCGCCGAGCGCCTGCGGTCGATCTTCCGGGACCAGCTGGGGCCGGTGATCGCGGCGGTCTGCCCGGTGCCGGACGAGGCGCCGGTCCGGGCCGTGCTGATCGGCTCGCAGATCGTGGGCATGGCGCTGGCCCGCTATGTCGTACGGGTCCCGCCCGCCGTCGGGCTCGGCCACGACGAGGTCGTCGCCTGGCTGGCGCCGACGGTGCAGCGGTACCTGACGGCGGAGCGGCCCTGAGGGCGGGCCGCATCCGTCGCGGCGCCGGGCGTGCTCACGGCAGCGGGGTGCGACCCGCGGCGGCGCCGGGCGTGCTCACAGCGGGGTGGCCGCCTGGAGGACGAGGAAGAGCGCGACCGTGGCGTTGACGGAGGAGAGGGCCGAGGCGAGGGTGCCGGCCGCCGCGACGAGGGTGGCCAGCCCGGCGGGGGTGAGCGCCGGAGGCAGGCTGCGGGCCGGCGGCCCGGGGCCGAGCAGTGCGGCCACCCGCCGCGGCACGGGGCCCGGCGCGGCGAACGACGCCAGCCCCGCGAGCGGGGAGCCGCCGGTGACCAGGGCGGCCTTGCCCACCGCGCGGGCCGTGGCCCGGCGGTCGCCGACCGCACGCGCCGCCTCCTCGTCCGCCCAGCGTTCGGTGCAGAACTCCGTCGCCGTACGCAGCGGCAGCAGGAACGGATTGGCCCGCGCCGCGAGCTGCACGGCCAGCAGATAACGGTGGTGACGTCCCGTCAGGTGCGCCCGCTCGTGCGCGAACAGGGCCCGCCGCTCGCGCGAGTCCAGCAGCGCCAGCATCGCCGTGGAGACCACGATCCGGCCGCGACCGGAACGCCGGGCCGGCAGCGCGTACGCGTACGCCGCGGTGTCCGGCAGCACCGCCACCGGCGAGCCGGGCAGTCCCGCCAGCGCGCGGGCAGCGCGGCGGCGTACGCGCAGATGGCGCCGGAGCGTGCGGCCGCCCGCCACGGCCACCGCGAGCAGCGCCGGGATCGCGGCCTTCCCCGCGACCTCGTCGTACGGGACGGCGGCGCGGACCTCCGGGTCGGACCAGCCGTCGGGCAGCGGGTTGCCGGGGAGCTGGGCGGTGCCGACGACCATGATCAGGGCGAGGCAGAGCGTGCTGCACACGGCCAGCACGGCGGCGACCCCGGCCAGCAGCCGGGTGGCGCTGCGGGGGTGCAGATGCTGCTCGGCCAGGCGCGCGACCGGCCAGGCGGTGAGGGGGAGGACCAGGGGCAGGAAGACGAACACGCCCACGGGTCAGCCCTCCGGCGTCTGTTCCGGCGCGCCGGTCCCGCCGGGCCCCGCGGGAGCGTCCGACGCCTCGTGGAGCAGGCCGCGCAGCAGGCGCTCGTCGTCGGGGGAGAGGGCCGTGACGAAGCTGGCCAGTACCGCTTCCCGGTCGGTCTCCCCGTCCAGCACCCGGCGCATGCGCAGCGCGGCGAGCCCGGCCTCGTCGGACGCGGCCTGCCACACGAAGGCGCGGCCCAGCCGCTCGCGGGTGACCGCCCCCTTGGCCAGCAGCCGGGAGAGGATGGTCATGACGGTGGTGTAGGCGAGGTCGCCGTCGAGACGTTCCTGCACCCAGGCCGCCGTCGCCGGGCCCGAGGACAGCCGCAGCACCGACAGGACCTGGGCCTCCAGCTCGCCCTGGCCGCGCCGGCGTCCGCGGGGGTCGCGCTCGTGCCGTCCCTCGCCCGCTCGCCTGCCCGCTCCGCGGTCCACTCCGCCGTCTCCCTCCGCCGCCCGCCCGCACGTGTGCTCGTACGTCCGTGGGGCGGCCATCGTACTGAGGGAAGCCCGCCGCGTACGCCCGGACCGCGCGCCTTGTTTCTACAGTGCTGTAGATTCAACGGTCAGGGCACGGGGTGAGAAGCGGGGGAAGTGATGGCGCGGTTACCGGGGGAAGGGCTGCGGGCACGGGACGCGGCGGACGTGGAACGGCTGGTGGACCGGGCGCTGAGCACCGGTGAGATCGCGCGGGCAGTGCGGGCGGACCGCACCGGAGAGCTCGGCAGGCGGCTGCGGACCGGCGCGCTCGCCGAGGCCGCCCTGCTCGCGGAGGCGGCCGCGCCGGAGTACCGGACCTACCTCGGCCTCCGCGAGGGCACCGCAGGAGATGCCGCGGGTGGCACCGCCGACGGCACGGCCGGTGGCGGCGCGGGCGGCGCCGGGAGCGGGGCCGGTGCGGGCGGTGCCGGGAAGTGGCGCGGGCTGCTGCCCCTGCTCGGTGTGCTGGTGCCGAGCCTGGCCGCCGTGGCGTCCGCCGTCTTCTTCCTGCTGGGCTACCTGCTGCGGCCGGCCGCTTCGCAACGGGCGCTCGCGGACGCCCTGATCACCGCCGGGCAGGTCTCCGTGGTGCTCACCGCGGCGTCCCTGGCCTGTGGCGTCGCCGGGCTCCTCGGCACCGCGGCCCGGCACCGGGCGTCCGGCGCCGACGCGCCCGGCGAGCGGCTGCGGCGGGCGCGCGAGGCCTGGCAACTGGCGCTGCTGGAGCGCGGGATCGTGCCGCACCTGGAGCGGCAGCTCAGGTCCGGCCCGCCGACCGCACCCGCCCGGGAGACCGGCTCCCGGACCCGGCCCGGCTACAGCAGCCCGGACTTCGCGGCGCCCGACTACGCGAGCGGGCGGTATGCGAGCGGGGATTACGCCAGCGGCGACTACGCGAGCCCGGATTACGCGGGGCCCGACTTCAGCGGGCCCGATTCCGGGCCGCGGCACTGACCAGTACGCTCGTGATGCCCTCCGTGCGGAGGGGGAAAAGAGGACCGGGGATGTTCGGGATCAGTGAGATCGCACTGCTCCTCATCGTTGTCATCGTGCTGCTCGCGGCCAAGCGGCTGCCCGACCTCGTACGGTCCGCCGGCAAGGCGACCCGCATCCTGAAGAGCGAGACCCGGGCGATGAAGGACGGCGTCCACCCGGACGACGACGGCCCGCCGCCGCGCACGATCCGCGCCCGGCCCGGCGACGTCATCGGCTCCCGCACGGACGACGAGGCGCCCCGTACGACCGGCGAGCCGGGCGCCCGCAGCTGACCGCCGCGGGCCGCGCCCGGCCGTCCGTCACAGGTCGAACTCGGCCGGCGGGATGTCCAGCGCGAAGCAGACGTCGCGCACGACGGCCTGCTCGGTCTTGTCGAAGTCACCGTCGGCGCCGCCGATGACGATGCCGATCTGGATGACGGCCCGGCCCTCGGTCGGCTTCTTCTTCACCTTGCCGATCTCCTGCATGACGCTCACCTTGCCGAAGTCGAAGTCGGCGATGAGCTTGTCGAGGTAGCCGTCGAAGCGGCGCTGGAGGTCGTCCGCCGCGAAGTTCTGCAGCACCTCGTTCGACATGATCAGCTGCGCCACCCGGCGGCGCTCGGACGGGTCGACGGTGCCGTCCGCCGCGGCCACCAGCGCACACATCGCCATGCTCGCGTCCCGGAAGGCGCCGCTCTTCAGGTCGTTCTTCTTCGCGACCAGCTGAGTCTGCATCGTCTGCGCGGAATCCTTGATCCGGTCCCACAGAGCCATGTGAATCTCCTCGTCATCCCTCGTCCGTTGCGCACGGCTGCGCAGAGCTGAAATCTACACGGGTGTAGAAGTTGACGGCATGGGCCGCCCCGGAGGGCCGGCGGTCCCCCGCCCCGAAGTCCGGAGCGGCGGTGTCCGTCGTGATGCTCAACGTGCTTGTGGGGCGAAAGGTGCCCGGGGGCGAGGAGCCTTCCGGAGCCCTCCCGGTCAGCGCCGCGGGGCCGCGGAGCCGTCCGGGCCGTCGCCGCCGAGCCGCAGGCGGCCCTCGACCACGTCGTGCGCGACATCGCTCAGTACCCGGCGGTGGGCGCGGGCATGACCGCGCAGCAGCGCGAAGGCAGCGTCCATGGAGAGCCCGCAGCTGTTGGCGAGCACCCCCTTGGCCTGCTCGATGATCACGCGGCTCACCAGCGCGTGCTCCAGCTGGCCGGTCAGCGCCCGGCTCTCCTGCAGCTCATGGCCGCGTATCAGCGCCAACGCGGTGAAGTCCGCCAGCGACTGGGCGAGCGCCCCGGTCTCCTCGGACATGGGGGCGTCCGCCGGGGAGCCGAGCAGGACCAGCGCACCCAGCGGCCGCTCACGGGACCGCAGCGGAAAGGCGGCGACCCGGGTGTACCCCAGCTCCAGCGCGCGCGGGGTGTACCGCGGCCAACGCCGCCTGGCCGCCTCGCTGTCCAGTGCCACGTCGAGGAGCGCCCGGCCGCTGCGGCGGGCCTCCGTGCCGGGGCCCTCGGACCACTTCACGGCCTCACGCTTCAGCAGCTGTGCACCGTCCTCGGAGCCGGCGATGTGCGGCTCGGCGCGCGCGTCCACGGTGGCGACCGTGCCGACCGCGTGCACACCGAGGAGGTCCGGGCCGCACCGTACGAGTGTGGCCAGCAACTCAGGGGCCTCCAAGGGCGTGCCCGCGCTTCCTCCGGACAATTCCACGAACACGTCGGCGATCTGCTGTGCCGGTGTCGTCATGACGCCCCCTTCAGGCGAGTCGCAGCGTTCTGCGAACTTTGCGCCATCCTTGCCCCTCAGGCAAGACGGAACTCCCCGCTCACGATCCGCTCCGCCATCACGTTGACGGGTATCCCGTCCGCGTAGGCCCTTGCCTTGATCAGCGCGAGGGCGTCCTTGACGGGACAGCGTTCCTGTACGGACACCATCCCCGCGGCCTGGTGCACGGCGTCCCGGTGGTCCGTCCCGCCGTAGAACTCCGGGTCGGCGTCCGGGCCGATGAGCATCGACCGCACCAGCGCCTCGGTGAGGTCGGCGACGGCCGTGGTCGTGGCGGTGCCGGGCCGGGGGTCGAAGACCGCCAGCGAGCCCAGGCACCCGCCGGGCGTCTTCAAGGGTACGGCGATCACCTCGCCGAAGCCGAGCGCCGTGACGGCCGGGCCGTAAACGGGCCAGAACCGCTCAAGGGACCGGCCCGCCGCGGAGATCCGGCGGCGGCCGGCCGCCGCGTCCGTGCCCGGCCCCTCGCCCAGGACGTACTCCAGGTCCTGGGCGGCGCGGGACCCCTCGTCGGAGGCGGCCACGGCGAGCTGGCTCTGGTCGGACCCGACCAGGGTGAGGGCGGCGCTGTCGGTGCCGCAGGCGTCCGCGACCACGCTCATGAAGAGCGGCTGGGTGTCCTGCGGGCCGGACCGGGCCATCAGCCGGCGGGCGAACTTCTCCTGGAGACGCGCCGAGGAACGGTGGCGGTTGGCCGTCCGGCGGTGGCTGTCGGCCAGTTCGGCGTGGCGTACCTGGCCGCTCTCCAGGAAGAGCCGTTCGTACTGCTCGGCGAACGCCTCAGCGCGCGCGGCGCTTTGCAGCGCCCTGGTCATGCGCCGCCAGGCGATCGCTGAGTCTCCCGACGGGCTGCCGGTGTCCATGGCGACAGCGTACGCCGTTCCGCGCGTCAAACGGCCGGATCGGGACTCTGTTCTTCCATCAACAGGACGACGCCGCCGTTGTATCCGTCGAAGGGGGAGCACACGACGGTGCAGTCGATGGACCGGCCGATGCGGTTCACGGCGGGCAGCTCGACGGGGCCGGTGCGGTACCCGGTCTGCAGGCACTTCTGGACCGCGTTCCGCAGCTGTTCCGCCGGCAGCCCGAAGTCGAGGGAGAAGAACTCCCTGTCCTCGACCTCGTCGGGGCGCAGCCCCCACAGCTCGGCGGCGCCGCGGTTCCAGCTCTTGACCCGCGCCTCGCTGTCCAGCACCACCACTCCGGCGGCGACGCTGGTCAGGACGCCTTCGAGGAAGGCGCGGGCCTCGTCGAGCTCCGCGGTGCGGATGCGCATCTCCTCATTCATGGTCTCCAGTTCCTCGTTGCCCGACTGGAGTTCTTCGTTGGTGGTCTCCAGTTCCTCGTTGGTGGACTGGAGTTCTTCGTTGGTGGTCTCCAGCTCCTCGATGCTCGACTGGAGTTCCTCGTTGGTGGTCTCCAGTTCCTCGTTGGTGGACTGGAGTTCTTCGTAGGCGGTCTCCAGCTCCTCGCGCACCCGCTTGACCTCGGACTTCAGCTGTGTGGAGACGGTGACGTCGGTGAAGGTGATGTGTGTGGCGGTGGGCAGGCCGTTGGGGGTGACCAGCGGCTGGATCAGGATGTCGAAGAACTGCGTCTCCTCGCCGACCCGGCGCTCGGCACTGTTGACGCGCAGCGTCCGCCGTTCGTGGACGGCCTGCTCGATCAGGGAGCGCAGCTCGACCGGGCGGTAGGAGATCTCCAGGTCCTGGAAGGGGCGGCCGATGTCGTTGGTGGTGAGCGCGAACTGCGCCCGCGCGTGGCTGTTGATCATTACGACGGTGCCGGCGAGGTCGACGGCGAGCGAGGAGGCCGGGGTCGCGTCCAGGATGAGGTCGCGCAGCTGGCGGTTGCGGGCGAGCGAGTTCAGCTCCTGGCCCGAGGCCGTCCCGATCCGCAGCGGTGTCGGCGAGTACGGCAGCCCCGTGTCGCCCGGCCGGCGCCGGAAGACCCGCTGCCGCATGCTCAGCACTTCGAACCGGTCGGCGTCGTTGAGCAGCATCTCGGCCTTGCCGAGGAAGAGGAAGCCGCCCTCCTTGAGAGCGAAGTGGAAGCGGTCGACGATCTGGGTCTGCGCCTCGACGTTGAAGTACATCAGCGTGTTGCGGCACACCAGCAGGCTCAGCCGGGAGATGGGGGCGTCGCGGGTGATGTCGTGCCGGCCGAAGATCACTCGGCGGCGCAGGTCGGAGCGGAGGCTGAACTGCGTGCCGTTCTCGACGAAGTACTTGTCGCGCAGCTCCGGCGACAGCGACTCCAGGGCCTTCGCCGGATACAGGCCGGCGCGCGCGTCCCGCAGCGCCTCCTCGTCGACGTCGGTCGCGTAGATCTTGACGCGTTCCAGGGCCTCGTCCACCCCCAGCGTCTCGGCGAGCATGATCGCGAGCGAGTACGCCTCCTCGCCGGTGGAGCAGCCCGCGCTCCACACCCGGATCTCGTCGCCGGGAGTGGCCTGGGACACCAGATCGGGCAGCACCTCGCGCTGGAGGTACGTCCAGGCGTCCGCGTCGCGGAAGAAGGAGGTGACGTTGATCAGGATGGTGTTGAAGAGGGCGTTGAATTCCTCGGCGCTGGTCTCCAGCATGTCCCGGTAGTCGGCGTAGGAGCCCACTTCCACGTCCGTCATCCGCTTGCGGATGCGCCGGGTCAGGGAAGACCGCTTGTACCCCGTGAAGTCAAAACCGCGCGCGTCTCTCAGGAAGGTGAGCAGCCCTTCCAGCTCCTCGTCGGTCTCCACTTCGCGCGTCTCGCCCATCACTGCCTCTTGACCTCGACCAAGCCACGGACCACCGTGGCGATTTCCTCCAGAGGTAGCACGAAATCCACCGCACCCGTTCCCACGGCCGCCTCCGGCATTCCGCTGAATTCTGCCGTGCCCGGGTCCTCACAGATGACGGTGCCACCGCACGACTTCACCGCGTCCACGCCCATGGCGCCGTCCCGGCCGGTGCCGGTCAGCACGCAGGCGATGGCGCGCGCGCCGTAGGCACCGGCCACCGACTCGAAGAGGAGGTCGGCCGAGGGCCGTACGAAGTGGACCATGCTGCTGCGGGAGAGCGACAGGACGCCGTCGGCGTTCACGAGGAGGTGGTGGTCGGGCGGGGCCACGTAGACGATGCCCGGCCGAATGCGCTCGTCGTCCTCCGCGAGCTTGACCTCGAGGCGCGTACGGCGGTTCAGCACCCCGGCGATGACGGTGCTGTGCCGGGGGTCGAGGTGCTGGACGACGAGCACGGGTACCGGCAGCTCGGCGTCCAGCTGTTCCACGAGGGTGGACAGGGCGTGGATGCCGCCGGCCGAGGAGGCGACCGCCACGACGGCGAAGTGGTCCGCTGCGGTCTCTTCTGCGGTCACACCAGTGAGCCTAATCCCGGGAGGCGGCGGTGGCGAGGAGCGAACGGCCTTCGTGTGCGGCCCGGACGGGGATCGCGCCGTCCGCGCCGTACCGTGCGGGCGGCGTGCGCGGTCCGTCCGTCAGGGCCACACCAGGCAGTACGCCTGATGTCCGGCCTCGTGCAGGCGGTGCGAGAAGTCCTGCCATTCGTGGAGGAGCCGGTAGACGGCGAAGGCGTCGCGCGGGCCGCCGCGGTCGGGGACCGTGGACCATATGAAGGCGGCGGCGCCCACCGACTCCTCGCCGACGCCGCGCAGCGGGTCGACGACCGTCATGGGGAGCTTGACCACGGCGTAGTCGGGGTGCAGGACGACCAGTTCCAGCGGGGGGACCTTGGAGAGGGGTATGCCCTCGATGCCGGTCAGCACCATCGCCGCCATGGTCTCCGGCTTGATCTTGGTGAACATCCCGCCCATGCCGAGCTCGTCGCCGCCCAGCTCCTCGGGGCGCATCGAGATGGGCACCCGGGCCGCCGTGGCGCCGTCGGGAGCGCCGAAGTACTTGTAGGTCACCCCCATGCGCCCGCCTCTGCCGCTGGTCCCGCTGTTGTTCTCCGCGCCGCTGGTAGGGGCGCCGCTCTGCTCCGCACGGTCCTGCTCGCCGCTGTACTCCGCTCGGCGGTGGCGGCCACGCCGGGCGCGCTCCGGGCCCCGGTCATCGGTCCCTTCGCCCAGTTCGCCACCGCGATGCATATCTCCACCCGACCACTCGCAGCCTCAGCCGCGCAACCCGATCATCGTCTCAGAGACCTCCCCCGTCACCGGCGTGTGAAACGCCCGGCCGCGCGCCCCCGTGCGCCTCTGAGACCATTGCTTGCGTGACTCACTCGTACGATGCCCCAGTTTCGCAGACGCTCTTCGACCGCGCGGCCGTCGTGACGCCCGGCGGCGTGAACTCTCCCGTGCGCGCGTTCGGCGCCGTGGGCGGTACGCCCCGGTTCATGGTGTCCGGTACCGGTCCGTACCTCACGGACGCCGACGGCCGTGAGTACGTCGACCTCGTGTGCTCGTGGGGGCCGATGATCCTCGGTCATTCGCACCCCCAGGTCGTCCGGGCCGTCCAGGACGCCGTCGCGCACGGCCTGTCGTTCGGTACGCCCGGTGCCGGTGAGGTCGAACTCGCCGAGGAGATCGTGGCCCGCATCGAGCCGGTCGAGCAGGTGCGCCTGGTCTCCTCCGGCACCGAGGCGACCATGTCGGCGATCCGGCTGGCCCGCGGCTTCACCGGCCGCCCCAAGGTGATCAAGTTCGCCGGCTGCTACCACGGGCACGTCGACGCGCTGCTGGCCGCGGCCGGCTCCGGCGTGGCGACCTTCGGGCTGCCCGACACGCCGGGCGTCACCGGCGCGCAGGCCGGCGACACGATCGTGCTCCCGTACAACGACATCGAGGCCGTGCGCGCCGCGTTCGCCGCGCACGAGGGCCAGATCGCCTGTGTGATCACCGAGGCGTCGGCCGGCAACATGGGCGTGGTCCCGCCGCTGCCCGGCTTCAACCAGGGCCTGAAGGACCTCTGCTCCGCCAACGGCGCGCTCTACATCTCCGACGAGGTCATGACCGGCTTCCGGGTGAGCAAGGCCGGCTGGTACGGCATCGACGGCGTGCGTCCGGACCTGATGACCTTCGGCAAGGTCATGGGCGGCGGCTTCCCGGCCGCGGCGTTCGGCGGCCGCGCCGACGTGATGGCCCACCTCGCCCCGGCCGGCCCGGTCTACCAGGCGGGCACCCTCTCCGGTAACCCGGTCGCCACCGCCGCCGGCGTCACGCAGCTGCGGCTGCTGGACGACGCCGCGTACGAGAAGGTCGACGCGGTCTCCGCCGAGCTGCGCGGGCTGGTCTCCGAGGCGCTGTCCAAGGAGGGCGTGGCGCACCGCGTGCAGGTCGCGGGCAACATGTTCTCGGTCTTCTTCTCCGACGTGGACGTCACCGACTACGAGAAGGCCAAGGCGCAGGAGTCCTTCCGCTACACGCCCTTCTTCCACTCGATGCTCTCCCAGGGCGTCTACCTCCCGCCGTCCGCCTTCGAGTCGTGGTTCGTCTCCACCGCCCACGACGCGCAGGCCGTCGAGCGGATCGCGGCGGCGCTGCCGGCCGCCGCCCGGGCCGCCGCCGAGGCCACCGCATGAGCGGCACGACCGGCGGCAAGGGCGGCGGCGACGAGATCACCGTCGTCCACCTGATGCGCCACGGCGAGGTGCACAACCCCGACGGCGTCCTCTACGGGCGGCGCCCCGGGTACCACCTCTCCGAGCTGGGCCGGCAGATGGCCGACCGGGTCGCCGAGCACCTCGCGGACCGCGACATCACGCATGTCGTCGCCTCCCCGCTGGAGCGGGCGCAGGAGACGGCCGCGCCGATCGGCAAGGCGCACGGGCTGGACGTCGACAGCGACCCGCGGCTCATCGAGGCCGGGAACATCTTCGAGGGCAAGACCTTCGGGGTCGGCGACGGCGCGCTCAAGCGGCCGGGCAACTGGAGGTACCTCACCAACCCGTTCCGGCCCTCCTGGGGCGAGCCGTACATCGAGCAGGTCGTACGGATGATGGCGGCGCTCGGCACGGCCCGGGACGCGGCCCGCGGCCACGAGGCGGTCGCGGTCAGCCACCAGCTGCCGATCTGGATCGTGCGCAGCTTCGCCGAGCGGCGCCGGCTGTGGCACGACCCGCGCAAGCGGCAGTGCACCCTCGCCTCGCTGACGTCCTTCACCTTCCACGGCGACCGGATCGTCTCGGTCGGCTACACCGAGCCCGCGCTCGACCTGGTGCCGGAGCATCTGCGCGCCGGGGCCCAGCCACGGTTCGGCAAGGGCTCCGTGAAGGGACAGGCCAAGGCCGCCGGCGCCTGAGCCCGGCCCCTGCGGCGGTACGTACGGACAGTTCTCCGTACGTACCGCCGTAGATATATGCGATTACCCCGGAACCCCGGAACCCGCTCCGCCCTCTTACCCGATGTCCGTATTTACGGGCGTTGAGTACGGCGAATCACGGCAAATGCGGACGGGAACGGTATGAGCGCGATCAGTCGGCGGAACCTGCTGGGCATCGGAGCGGGGGCGGCCGCCGCGATCGGACTCGCGGGCTGCGGCACCGAACGGCCCGGCGACGCCGCCAGGAAGAAGACCGTCCAGGCCCGCCCGAAGCCGATAGGCGACGGCTCCACCGCCGAGACCGGACCCCAGCCGCACCAGCCCCCGAAGCCCGAGCCGCTGGAGCCGGGGCAGACCCCGCCGCAGTTCGTTGTCTTCTCCTGGGACGGCGCCGGCGAGGTCGGCAACGGACTCTTCCCGCGCTTCCGCCGCCTCGCCGAGGACCACGGCGCGAAGATGACCTTCTTCCTCTCCGGCCTGTACTGCCTCCCGGAGTCCAAGAAGTCCCTGTACCGCCCGCCGAACAACCCGGTCGGCGCCTCCGACATCGGCTACCTCACCGACGCGCACATCAAGGAGACGCTGCGCAACGTCCGGGCCGCCTGGCTGGAGGGCCACGAGATAGGCACCCACTTCAACGGCCACTTCTGCGCCGGCTCCGGCTCGGTCGCCCGCTGGACGCCCGCGCAGTGGCGCTCCGAGATCGACCAGGCCGTCGACTTCGTCACGAAGTGGCGCACCCACACCGGCTTCACCGACGTCGAGCCGCTGCCCTTCGACTACAAGAAGGAGCTCGTCGGCGGCCGCACCCCCTGCCTGCTCGGCCAGGACAACCTGCTGCCCACCGCCCGCGGCCTCGGCTGGCGCTACGACGCCAGCTCGCCCGGCGGCCGCCAGACCTGGCCCACGAAGAAGCGTGGCATCTGGGATTTCCCGCTCCAGCAGATACCGTTCCCGGGCCACTCCTTCGAGGTCCTCTCGATGGACTACAACATGCTCGCGAATCAGTCCCGCAACTCCACCCGGGCCCCCAGCGCGAACTACCCCGGCTGGCGCCGGCAGGCCGCGGGCGCCTACATATCCGGCTTCCAGCGCGCCTACGAGTCCAACCGCGCCCCCTTCTTCATCGGCAACCACTTCGAGGAGTGGAACGGCGGGATCTACATGGACGCCGTCGAGGAGGCGCTGAAGCACATCGCGGACGACGGCCACCGGGACGTGCGGCTGGTGTCCTTCAAGCAGTTCACCGACTGGCTGGACGTCCAGGACCCGAAGGTGCTGGCCCGGCTCCAGCGGCTGGGCGTCGGCGAACAGCCGGCCGGCGGCTGGCGGCGGTACCTCACCGGGGCCTGAACCGCGCCGACGAGGGGGGTGCGGAAGATCCACAAAAGGCCCATGCGAAACTTTTCACATGAGTGCCTGCCGCGTCCCCCGCCGCGTCACCCGCCGCCGCCTGCTCCTGCCGGCCGCCGGCGCCGCGGCCGCCGCCGTGCTGCTCAGCGCCTGCGGATCAGGGGGTACCTCAGGCGGCTCGGAGCAGACCAAGTTCGTCCAGGGCAAGGGCGGCGTCGACACCGTCAAGCCGGCGGACCGGCAGCCGGCGCCCGACATCTCCGGCGAGTCCACCGAGGGCAAGCAGCTCGACGCCGCCGACTACAAGGGCAAGGTCGTCGTCCTCAACATCTGGGGATCATGGTGCGCGCCCTGCATCGCCGAGGCCCCGAACTTCGCCAAGGTCGCCAACGAGACCAAGGACAAGGGCGTGCAGTTCCTCGGGATCAACACCCGGGACTCCAAGAAGACCCAGGCGGTGAGCTTCGAGGAGCAGCACAGGATCCCGTACCCCAGCCTGTACGACCCGATGGGCAAGCTCATGCTGCGCTTCCCCAAGGGCAGCCTGAACCCGCAGGCCATCCCCAGCACCATCGCGATCGACCGCAAGGGCCGGATCGCGGCCCGCGCGCTCACCCCGCTCAGCGAGAGCGAGCTGCGCAAGATGATCGACCCGCTGATCGCGGAGAAGTGATCCCGTGAGCGTGCTCGCCGTAGCCGGCACCGCACCGAACCACACGGTGCTCACCGGTGCCCTGCTGGTCGCCCTGCCGGTCGCCCTCCTCGGCGGCCTGGTGTCCTTCTTCTCGCCGTGCGTGCTGCCGCTCGTACCCGGCTACATGTCGTACGTCACCGGCGTCACCGGCACCGACCTCGGTGAGGCCCGGCGCGGCCGGATGCTCACCGGCGCCTCCCTCTTCGTCCTCGGCTTCACCGTCGTCTTCGTCTCCGGCGGTGCCCTCTTCGGGTACTTCGGACAGACGCTCCAGGACTACAAGGACGTCATCTCGCGGGTGCTCGGCGCCCTGACCATCCTGCTCGGCCTCACCTTCATGGGAGTGCTGGGCCGCTTCGGGCAGCGCGAGTTCCGGATGCTGCACAAGCGGCCCGCGATGGGGCTGGTGGGCGCGCCCGTGCTCGGCGTGCTCTTCGGCGTCGGCTGGACGCCGTGCCTGGGCCCCACCCTGACCGCCGTGAACGCCCTGTCGTTCAACGAGGCCAGCGCGGGCCGCGGCGCGCTGCTGACCATCGCGTACTGCATCGGCCTCGGCCTGCCCTTCATCCTGGTCGCCCTGGCCTTCCGCAAGGCGCTCGGCGCGTTCGGCTGGGTCAAGCGCCACTATGTGTGGGTGATGCGGACCGGTGGCGGCCTGCTCGTCGTCATCGGCGTCCTGCTCGTCACAGGAATCTGGGACAGCATGATGTCCGCACTGCAGAGCTGGACCACAGGCTTCACCGTTGGGATCTGATCGATGACCGCCAAGACCGAGAACCGCGAGTCCGAGCCCGAACTGGGCGCGGCCGGGTCCCAGCTCTCCACCGCGCCCAAGGAAGAGATCAGCCTGCCGTCCCTCGGGCCGCTCGGCTGGGCCCGCTGGTTCTGGCGCCAGCTGACCTCGATGCGGGTGGCGCTGATCCTGCTGTTCCTGCTCTCGCTCGGCGCCGTCCCCGGCTCGCTGATCCCGCAGACCAGCATCAACCCGGTCAAGGTCGACGAGTTCAAGAAGCAGCACGACGTGCTCGGGCCGCTGTACGACAAGCTCGGGATGTTCCACGTCTACAGCTCGGTGTGGTTCTCCGCGATCTACCTGCTGCTGTTCATCTCGCTGATCGGCTGCATCATCCCGCGGACCTGGCAGTTCGTCGGCCAGCTGCGCGGCCGCCCGCCGGGCGCCCCGCGCCGCCTGACCCGGCTCCCCGCGTACGCCACCTGGCGCACCACCGCCGAGCCCGAGCAGGTCCTCGACGCCGCCAGGCGGACGCTCAAGAAGCGCCGCTTCCGTACCCAGATCGTGGGCACCGCGGTCGCCTCCGAGAAGGGTTACCTCCGCGAGGCCGGCAACCTGGTCTTCCACATCGCGCTGATCGTGATGCTGGTCGCCTTCGCCGTCGGCAACCTGTGGAAGTCCGAGGGCGGCAAGCTGATCGCCGAGGGCGACGGCTTCTCCAACAGCCTGACCCAGTTCGACGACTTCAAGTCCGGGTCGTTCTTCGACACCGACGACCTGGCGCCGTTCGGCTTCCAGCTCGACAAGTTCGTCGCCACGTACGAGCGCGGCGGACCGCAGAACGGCACCCCGCGCGTCTTCCGTGCCGACGTCACCTACTTCGACGGCGCCGACGGCAAGGAGCGCAAGACCTCGATCAAGGTCAACGAGCCGCTGGACATCGGCGGCGACCGGGTCTACCTGCTCTCGCACGGCTACGCCCCCGAGGTCACCGTCAAGGACGGCACCGGCAAGGTGGTCTACGAGGGCGCGGTCCCCTTCCTCCCGCAGGACCAGAAGAACTTCACCTCCAGCGGCGTGGTGAAGGTCCCCGGGGCCAAGACCAAGGACGGCAAGCGGAACCAGCTGGGCTTCCAGGGCTTCTTCGTCCCGACCTTCGGCGGCAAGGGCTCGGGCTCGATGTTCTCGGTCTTCCCGGCGCTGGACAATCCCCGGCTGACCCTCACCGCGTACCACGGTGACCTGGGCGTGGACTCCGGTCTGCCGCAGAACGTGTACCAGCTGGAGACCAAGAACCTGAAGCAGTACAAGCAGGACGGCCGGGCGGTCGCCCAGATGATGGCGCCGGGCCAGACGATGAAGCTGCCGAACGGTGACGGCAGCATCAAGTTCGACGGCGTCAAGCAGTGGGCCAGCTTCACCATCTCCCACCAGCCCGGCAACGAGATCGCGCTGGGCGGCGCCGTCGCGGCCCTGCTGGGCCTGGCCGGCTCGCTGTTCATCCAGCGCCGCCGGGTGTGGGTCCGTGCCGAGCCGGGTCCCGACGGCGTCACCGTCGTGGAGATCGCCGGGCTCGGCCGCAGCGAGTCCCCGAAGCTCCCCGAGGAGCTGGCCGATCTCGCGTACGCCCTCCAGCCGGAAGCGCCGCAGGCCCCCGAGCCCGCGGCCGAGGCCCCCGACCCCGAAGCAGAAGACTCCGCGGAGCCGTCCGACTCCGCCGGCAACGCTGATCCCTCCGAAGGAGCGCGCGCGTGAACCTCGCGGCCGCGGCCAACGAGAACCTGGCCAGTACCAGCAACACGCTGATCTATTCGGCGATGGCGATCTACACCCTGGCGTTCCTCGCGCACATGGCGGAATGGGTGTTCGGCAGCCGCAGCAAGGTGGCCCGTACGGCCGCCGCGCTCACCGCGGAGAAATCGGCGACGCCCGCCGTGACGGTGCAGGCCAAGGACCGGTCCGGCGGCACCGCCGTCCTGGACCGCCCCAAGGTCGTCACCCGCTCCGCGGCCGGCAGCCGGGACGTGCCCGACGGCCCCGGCGCGCACGGCGGCACCGAGAAGGGCGACCTGTACGGCCGGATCGCCATCTCGCTGACCACCCTCGCGTGGCTGATCCACGTGGGCGGCGTGATCTCCCGCGCCCTGTCGGTGGAGCGTGCCCCCTGGGGCAACATGTACGAGTTCTCCACCACCTTCGCCGCGGTCGCGGTGGCCGTGTACCTGATCCTGCTGGTCGCCAAGAAGAACGTCCGCTGGATCGGCCTGCCGCTGATCACCACGGTCCTGCTGGACCTCGGCCTCGCCGTCTCGGTCCTCTACACCGCCAGCGACCAGCTCGTCCCGGCGCTGCACTCGTACTGGCTGTGGATCCACGTCAGCTGCGCGATCATCTCCGGCGCGGTCCTCTACATGGGCGCGGTCGCCACGCTCCTGTACCTCTTCCGCGACCGGTACGAGGCCAAGCTCGCGGACCCCGCCGGCAAGCAGCCCGGCGCCTTCGCCAAGTCCGTGCTGGAGCGGCTGCCCGCGGCCGCCTCGCTGGACAAGTTCGCGTACCGCATCAACGCGACCGTCTTCCCGCTGTGGACCTTCACGATCATCGCGGGCGCGATCTGGGCCGAGGCAGCCTGGGGCCGCTACTGGGGCTGGGACCCCAAGGAGGTCTGGTCCTTCATCACCTGGGTCGCCTACGCCTGCTACCTGCACGCCCGCGCCACCGCCGGCTGGAAGGGCCGCAAGGCCGCCTACCTGGCCCTGATCGCCTTCGCCTGCTACCTCTTCAACTACTACGGCGTGAACATCTTCGTCACGGGTCTGCACTCGTACGCGGGGGTCTGACCGGCGGGTTCTGCTACCGGGACCGTGCGCGCTCCGGCGCCGCACGGTCCCGGTCCGCGTTTCGGGGGACCGGCCGGTGTCAGCGGGTCAGCGTGACGGTGGCGGTGGCGGTCGCCGCGGTGTGGTCACCGTCGCCCCGGTACGTGACGGTGTAGACCGCCTCGCCCGTGCCCTTGGGCCGGTCGGTGACGGCGAAGGTGCCGTCGGCGGCCACGGCGGCCTCGCCCAGGGACACCCGCTTCCCGCCGGGGCCCGCGCGCGTCACCCCGACCGTCGTGCCCTCGGGGAGGGCCAGCCGTGCGGTGAGCGTGCCCGACACGGTCAGCTGCTTATTGGGGGCCGAGGTGCCGGGAGCGGTGACCGTGAGGGACGGGACGGCCTTGGTGGCGTCCGTGAACACCTTGAGGGCGTAGGCCGCCTCGCCGTTGTCCGTGCCCTCCGTGACGGCGAAGAGCCGGTCGCCCTCGGGCGCCCAGGCCAGCCCGGCGGATCGCAGGTCGGGCGTGCCGGTGCCGCGGAAGTCGTACGTGCGGTACGCGGTCCCCCGGTCGGGCTTGAAGAGGGACAGCGCCGGATACCAGCTGGAGATGCCGGCCGCGACGGTGCCGTCCGGGGCGACGGCCACGGAGTTCGGGTAGGTGTTCGTGGCATAGCGGCCGTCCGCCGACAGGTCCTCCAGCCGGAACACCTGGTGGTAGTACGGGGAGCCGCTGGCCGTGACGACGTGCTCGCCGTCCGGGGTGATCGCCATGTCCTGCATGTTGGAGGTGGACCCGCCGGGGTCCCGGACCGAGGCCTGCTGCCGCGGGGTGCCGGAGGAGACGTCGTACACCGTGAGGGTCGCGGGGCTCGACCCCTCGACGGTCGCGACGATCCTGCCGGGCGCCGCGGGAGAGGAGACCAGGGTCGGCGCGGAGTAGAAGGGGCCGTACCCCACCTGCTTCAGCGAGACGACCGGCTCGGGGCCGGACAGGTCGAGGGAGCCGACGTCGCCGAAGGAGTCGGCGGCGTCGTACCCGAACCACACCGTGTCGCCGGTGACGGCCGGGCTCAGCGGGCGGTTGCCGGCGCCGAGACGGTAGCGGGCCTTCTCCGTCAGCGTGCCGGTGTCGACGGCGGAGATCGCGTCACCGTTCGGCAGGGCGACGTAGAGGGTGCCGGAGTCCTCGGACAGCGCGAGCCCGGCGGCGCCCGGCTCGCCCTCGATCCGCTTGACGAGCTTGCCGTCGTAGTCGGTCACCACGACGGCGCTGCCGGCCGGATCGCTGAGGAACACGCGGTCGTGGACGCCGTCCACGACGATGTCCCCGTGGCCCCCGGTGAGCGGCAGCGGAGCGGTGGAGTCGGCCGCCGCGGCGGCCCCGGCTCCTAAGAGGGAAGTGGCACCCACCACGGCCGCGAGGGCCGCGGCTCCGACGAGTCTTCGTATGCGCACGCTTCTTCATCCTCACTCTGGACGCGTTCGATCGACGGCCGGAGGGCCCGGCCGCGAGGAGGGCGAATGGGGGGACGGGCCCGCGTCGCCGTTACCGGGAGCGGGTCCGCTGCGCCGGTCAAAGATTAAGCGAGGTGACTGACGGACGGCGTGGATTCCGGTGCCGGGTACGGGAGTTCGTGCGGCAGCAGGGCCCGCGCCGCCGGCAGGTCACCGTCCTGTACGAGTGCGTGGACCCGGTGGGCGAGCGGGGTGACGTCGGTGATGGACGTGATCCACTCGTCCGCGTAGCTGCGGGCTGCGTCGGCGGAGAGGCCGAGCTGGAGGGAGCGGTGGGGGAGGGGGCGCAGGTGGAGGTCGCGTTCCGGGTCCCATTGGATGCGGACGGGGGAGTCGCGCAGTGCCCGCTTCCAGGCGGTGCGGTCGGCGTGCTCGGCCGGGTCGTAGTGCGAGAGGCAGGCCCGCTCCAGCGCCCGGTCGAAGCCGGTCCGGTCGATCTCCACGGCCAGTACGCACTCCTGGCCGGGCTTGGTGGCCCAGCCGCAGCGGTACATCATCCACAGGAACGACGGCTTGATCCACGTCATCCGGTCCCGCTTCCACGCGGCGGGGAAGCGCCCGGTGCGGGCGGCCGGGACGCCGAGCGCGGGGTCGTAGGCCTGGTAGACGGTGACGGTGGTGTCGGTGTAAGCGGCCCTGATCTGCCGGGGCGGCGGGGTCTGACGGTCGTTCATGAGGGATCAGCGTGCGCCATGCCGTCGCGGGGTGCCATCGATTTTCCCGTGGCTTCGAGGCCGTCGGGGCTCCGCTGCTGTCGCGGTCGGCCGGCGGCTCAGCGGCGTTTGCGGTGGCCGGGTTCCTGGCGGGGCGGGGACTGGTCCGCGCCCGGGAGGACGGGCTTGGGCAGGGTCGCGACCTGCTTCCTGGCCGCCGTCAGCCGGGCGGCGGTGTCCCGCGGCAGCCGCGGCGCACGTGCGGGTGTGAAGCCGAAGGCCGAGGTCAGGTCGCCGAAGGTAGCGCGGCGCCAGTCGGAGATGTTCGGTTCCTCGACGCCGGTGAAGCGCTCCAGGAACTGCAGGACGGAGGTGTGGTCGAAGGGCTCGCCCGCGGCCCAGCCGCCCACCGTCCACGGCGAGACGATCAGGCACGGGACGCGGAAGCCGGCGCCGAGGGGCAGCCCGTCGACGAACTCGTCCGCGGTCCCGGCAGGCGCCACCGGCGGCGGTACGTGGTCGAAGAGCCCGTCGTTCTCGTCGTAGTTCATGATGAACGCGGTCTTCCGCCACACCTTCGGGTTGGCGGCGACGGCCTCGACCGTCCGCGCGACGAAGGCGGCACCGGCGGCCGGCAGGAAGTCCGGGTGCTCCGACTCCGCCGCCGTCGGGATGATCCAGGAGACGGCCGGCAGCCGGTCGTTCCGGGCGTCGTCCTCGAAGGTGCCGGCGGGCCGCGGCCGCAGCCCGTGCTCGTACAGCGGGTCCCCGGGCCGGGCGTCCCGGAAGGTCTTGAAGTGCTCCAGCAGGTTGCAGCCGTAGTCGTCGTCCTGCTGGTAGACCCGCCAGCTCACCCCGGCCGCCTCCAGCCGCTCGGCGTAGGAGGTCCAGCGGTACGGCCGCGGGGCGGCGTTGCGCACGACCGGGCCGCCCCGGGCGCCGCCGGGGTCGATGGTGCCGGTCATCCAGTACAGCCGGTTCGGCCAGGTCGGCCCCAGCACCGAGCAGAAGTAGTGGTCGCAGAGGGTGAACGCCTCGGCGAGGGCGAAGTGGAAGGGGATGTCGGCGCGGGTGTGGTAGCCCATCACGTACGGGCCGTTCCGGCCGTCCGCCTTGCGGTGCGCGGGCAGCCAGCGGTCCATGCGGCCGCCGTGCCACGCCTCGTGCTGCACGGACCGGACGTGGCTGGTGGAGGGGATCGCCTGGGCGCTGGAGCTGCGGGTGTCCAGGTGGAAGGGCAGCAGGTAGCCGTCCGGGTTGGCCTCGTCCGGCTGGTGGAAGACCGAGCGCCCCGTGGACAGGGTGAGCGCGTCCGGGTCCGCGAAGCCGCGTACGCCCCGCAGCGTCCCGAAGTAATGGTCGAACGAACGGTTCTCCTGCATCAGCAGCACGACGTGCTCGATGTCGGCCGGCGAGCCGTACCGGGGCGGCCCGGCAGCGGCCGCCTTCCGCACGCTCGGCGGCAGCACCGACAGCGCGGCGGCGCCGCCCAGCGCACCCGCGGCGGAGCCGAGCAGCCTGCGCCGGGTCATGTGCCGGGGGCAACCTCCGGACCGGGACCGTCCACCGAAGTCGATCATCGTGGGCAGCCTAGGGCGGGGGCGCCGTTTCCTGACGGAGGCTCAGGGAAAGGTCACGCGGGCAGCGGCAGCGGGCAGGGCAGTAGGGCGGGGCAGCGGGCAGAAGGCAGTTGAGGGGCGGGGCAGCGGGGCGCGGTCAGTCCTCGCCGATGTCCTCGTGCCACAGCTCGGGCCGCTCGGCGATGAAGTCGCGCATCATCGCGACGCACTCCGGATCGTCCAGCACCACGATCTCCACGCCGTGCTCGGCCAGCCAGTCGTGGCCGCCGTGGAAGGTCTCCGCCTCGCCCACCACCACCCGGGAGATCCCGAACTGGCGCACCAGCCCGCTGCAGTACCAGCAGGGCGAGAGCGTGGTGACCATGGTCGTGCCCTTGTACGCCCGCCCGTCTCCCGCCACCACCCCTGATGGAGAGCGCTGCGCGCTCCAGCTACTCGGCCGTCCCGCGGCCTTGAACGCCGCGGTCTCCGCGTGCACCGACGGGTCGCCGTCCTGCACCCGGCGGTTGTGGCCGCGGCCGAGCAGGGCCCCGTCCGCGCCGTACAGCGCCGCGCCGATCGGGATGCCGCCCGAGGCGAGCCCGGCCCGGGCCTCGGCCACGGCGGTGGCCAGCATCGCGGACGCGTCGGGCGCGCCGGGCGCCTCGTGGCCGCTCATTCGTCCCGCTCCCCGGACTCGCGCCGGTCCCGGGCCTCGCGGGACTCCCCGGATTCCGGCTGCTCGCCGGTCTCGCGGCGGCGCAGCTCCTCCTCACGGCGCTTCAGGTCCGCCTCCCAGTCCTTGAGCAGCGCCTCGTCCTCGTCCCGCCGCTGCGGCCGCTCCTGCGTACCCAGCTTCTCCAGGAACTCGGGATTGTCGTCCGGCGCGACCCAGCCGCCCCGGCCGCCGCGCCGCGGGCCGCCTTCCTGGGCGGCGAGCGCGGCCCGGTCCTTCCCGGCGATCAGCCAGGAGACCGAACCGACCAGCGGAAAGAGCAGCACGAGGATCGCCCAGAGTGGTTTGGGCATGTGACGCACATGCTTCTCATCGGTGGTGACGCAGTCGATGAACGCATAGATGCTCAGTGCCAGCGGCACCAGGATCATCAGCACCCGCAGCATGTGTCGCTCCCCCTGGGAGTGGCCGGGCGGGCCGGTGAGCGCGGCCCCAGTGACCAGTCCAGGGTAGTGCGTACCGGATACTGGGATGCATGGCTTATGACGATCTTCGCTCGTTCCTGCGGGCGCTCGACCGCGAAGGCGACCTGAAGCGCATCAAGGCCGAGGTCGACCCGTACCTGGAAGTGGGGGAGATCGTCGACCGGGTGCAGAAGGCCGGCGGCCCCGCGCTCCTCTTCGAGAACGTCAAGGGCTCGGCGATGCCGCTGGCCATGAACGTCTACGGCACCGACCGCCGGCTGCTGAAGGCGCTCGGGCTGAAGTCCTACGACGAGATCAGCGGCAAGATCGGCGGACTGCTCAAGCCGGAGCTGCCGCAGGGCTTCGTCGGCGTCCGCGACGCCTTCGGGAAGCTCGCGAACATGACGCACGTCCCGCCGCGCAAGGTGAAGGCCGACGACGCGCCCGTGCAGGAGGTCGTCCTCCAGGGCGACGAGGTGGACCTGGACCGGCTGCCGGCCCTGTTCACCTGGCCCGAGGACGGCGGCTCGTTCTTCAACCTGGGCCTGACCCACACCAAGCACCCCGAGACCGGCGTCCGCAACCTCGGCCTGTACCGCCTCCAGCGCCACGACAAGCGCACCATCGGCATGCACTGGCAGATCCACAAGGACAGCCGGAACCACTACCAGGTCGCCGCCAAGCGGGGCGAGAAGCTGCCGGTCGCGATCGCCTTCGGCTGCCCGCCGGCCGTGACGTACGCCTCGACCGCGCCGCTGCCCGGTGACATTGACGAGTACCTCTTCGCGGGCTTCGTGCAGGGCAAGCGGATCGAGATGGTCGACTGCAAGACCGTGCCGCTCCAGGTCCCGGCCAACGCCGAGGTCGTCATCGAGGGCTGGCTGGAGCCGGGCGAGACGCTGCCCGAGGGCCCCTTCGGGGACCACACCGGCTTCTACACGCCGCAGGAGGAGTTCCCGGCGCTGAAGATCGACTGCGTGACGATGCGCAAGCGTCCGCTGCTGCAGTCGATCGTGGTCGGCCGGCCGCCGACGGAGGACGGGCCGCTGGGCCGGGCCACGGAGCGGTTCTTCCTCCCGCTGCTCAAGATCATCATTCCGGACATCGTGGACTACCATCTGCCGGAGTCCGGGGGCTTCCACAACTGTGCGATCGTCTCGATCGACAAGAAGTACCCCAAGCACGCGCAGAAGGTCATGCACGCCATCTGGGGCGCGCACATGATGTCCCTCACCAAGCTGATCGTGGTGGTGGACTCCGACTGCGACGTGCACAACTACCACGAGGTCGCCTGGCGGGCGCTGGGCAACACCGACTACGCCCGCGACCTGACCGTCGTCGAAGGCCCGGTCGACCACCTGGACCACGCCTCGTACCAGCAGTTCTGGGGCGGCAAGGCCGGCATCGACGCGACCGCGAAGTGGCCCGAGGAGGGGTACACGCGGGACGGCGGCTGGCCGGAGATGGTCGATTCGGACCCCGCGACCGCGGAGAAGGTGTCCCGCCGATGGAAGGAGTACGGCCTCTGAGGCCGGCCGGTAGCCACGTATGAGTGCAGATTCAGCAACCTCGGACCTCGTCGGGCCGGAGCCCGCGCCGCCCGGCAAGATCAAGGCGTTCCTGCGCCTCGTCATGATCGAGCACTCGGTCTTCGCGCTGCCCTTCGCCTACATCGCCGCCTTCACCGCGATGTACCAGCAGGACCGGAGCATCCACTGGTGGCCGCTGCTGCTGGTGACCGTCTGCATGGTCGGCCTGCGGACCTTCGCGATGGCCGCGAACCGCATCATCGACCGCGAGATCGACGCCCGTAACCCGCGCACCGCGAGCCGCGAGCTGGTCACCGGAGCGGTGTCCGTCCGCTCCGCCTGGACCGGCGCGCTGGTCGCCGTCGTCGTCTTCCTGGGCGCCGCCGCGCTGCTCAACCCGCTGTGCCTGGCGCTGGCGCCGGTCGCGGTGGTCCCGATGGTGGTCTATCCGTACGGCAAGCGGTTCACGAACTTCCCGCACGCCATCCTGGGCCTGGCCCAGGCCATCGGGCCGATCGGCGCCTGGCTCGCGATCACCGGCAGCTGGTCGTGGGACGCGGTGATCCTCGGTCTCGCGGTGGGCATCTGGATCGGCGGCTTCGACCTGATCTTCGCCTGCCAGGACGTGCGCGCCGACCGGGCGCACGGCGTGAAGTCGGTACCGGCCCGCTTCGGCATCCCCGCCGCGCTGCACGGCGCCCGGGCCTGCCACGCCGTCACGATGGCGCTGCTGGTCTGGTACGCGCTGGCCACCGGCGCCGGGGTGTTCTTCTGGGTCGGCCTGGTGATCGTCGCGGGCGCTTTCCTGTACGAGCACACGATCGTCCGGCCGCACGACCTGTCGCGCCTGAACCGGGCGTTCTTCAGCGTCAACGGCTTCATCGGCATGGCGCTGTTCGTCTGCGCGCTGCTCGACCTGGTCGTACGGGGGCTGACGTCCTGACCGCGGGGCTCACGCCCTGACCACGAGGCCGACGCCCCTGCGGGGCGAGCACGGCAGAGGGGCCGGTACCCGGGTGGGTACCGGCCCCTCTGTGCGTCGCGCGGGCCGTGCCCGGCGCCCGCGTGCGGGCTCAGTTCTTGACGAAGCGCCAGGCCACGAGCTTGGGGTAGGACCACAGCTGCCCGCTGTTGGCCTTCACCGTGCCGATGATCCCGTAGACCAGCGTGGTGATCCAGTACCCGCCGAAGATCACGAGGTAGGCGATCAGGGGGATGAAGAAGACCGCGCCGGGGTCGCCCGTGCCGGAGTCGGCGGTCACGGCGCCGCCGACCACGACGGCGAAGTACAGCACCGCGGTGATCACCGACATGATCGCCTGGGTGATGCCGTAGTTCATGCCCTGGGCGGTGTGGTGGCGGATGTACGGGTCGTGCTCGTTCTGGCCGTTGCCGCGGATGGAGAGCGGGGCGATCCAGCCGCAGAGCATGCCGATGCAGCACATGCCCGTGCCGACGAAGACGGTGAGCACCGCGCCGAGGTGCGCCCACATCGCGGGGGAGGTCGAGGGGCGCTGCGGGGCGTAGCCGTACCCGGGCTGGCCGCCCCAGCCGGGGCCGCCGGGCGCGCCGTACGGCTGCTGCTCCCCGCCGGGGACGTACGCGCCGTACTGCTGGCCACCGTACTGCTGACCGCCCTGCTGCGGGTAGCCGTACTGCGGGCCGCCGGGTGCGCCGTACTGCTGGCCGTACCCGGGCGCGGCACCGGGCGCGCCACCCTGCGGCTGCTGCGGCGGGGACTGCTGGCCGTACGGCTGGCCACCCTGCGGGGACTGCTGACCCTGCGGGGACTGCTGGCCGCCCTGCGGGGGCTGCTGCGGCTGCCCGCCCTGCTGCGGCTGTCCCTCGGCCGGCGGTTCGGACGCGGACTTGTCGAATTCGACCATGGGCTGATCCCCCCGATGACGTAACTCTCGCGCGCGAGGCGCTGGACACGGGCGGCGTGCGTCGTAGGACCGGCGCGTCCGCCTGCAGGCGAGACTACGGGACGCCGCCGGGCGAGCGGAGGGCCGGAGTCCGGACCCGGAAGACATAGGCGGCCAGCACGCCGCCGGCGAGTCCGAAGAGGTGCGCCTGCCAGCTGATGCCGTCGGCGGCCGGGAGCGCGCCCCACAGGAGCGAGCCGTAGAGCACCGCGACGAGCAGGCCGATGGCGATGTCCAGGGCCTTGCGCTCGATGAAGCCGCGCACGACGAGGTAGCCGAAGAGTCCGAAGATCACGCCGGAGACGCCCGCGGTGTTGCTCCCCGGTGGCGATATCAGCCAGACGCCCAAGCCGCTGACGACGGCGATGAGCAGCGCGACGCCGGCCAGTCTGCGGACCCCGGAGCGGAGCCCGGCCAGGAAGCCGAGCACGAGCAGCGGGAGGGTGTTGGCCATCAGATGGGCGAAGCCGAAGTGGACGGCGGTCGCGGGGACCACGTCGATCAGCTCGCTCAGCTCGCGCGGCCGGATGCCGAAGGTGTCCAGGGCGTGCCCGCTCGCGACGTCCACCACCTCCAGGACCCACAGCAGTCCGGCCCAGGCCAGCACCAGCAGCGCGGCGGGCTTGGCGCGTGCTCCCATGTCGGCCCTCCTCACCTGTGCACCGGGGTGTGCGCCGAGTCCGTGCGGCCGGCGTGGCCGCACGAGCTCACAAGCAACAACGGCTGTGACGGTGCTTCTGGTTCCGCCGGATAGGCTCGGTGCCGTGGAGCCGCCGCACAACGTCACCAGTCAGCACGCCGGCACCGGCCGCAGGCCGTGGGTCGTCGGGGTCTCCGGCGCGTCCGGGACCCCGTACGCCGCGTCGGTGGTGCGCGGGCTGCTGGCCGCCGGGGAGGCCGTGGACCTGGTGGTGAGCCGCGCCTCGCGGCTGACGCTGCTGGACGAGACCGGGATCTCCTTCCGGGACGCGCACTGGCGCACGGACCTGCGCGAGTGGCTGGCGCGGGGCGCCGACGGCAAGCCGGACACCTTTCCGGTCACCGAGGCCGACCTGGCGGACGTACGGCACTGGCCGGCCGGTGACCTGGCGGCGGGCCCGTCGTCGGGCTCGTACCCGGCCAAGGGCATGCTGATCGTGCCGGCCAGCACGGCGTGCGTGGCCGGGGTGGCGCTGGGGCTGTCGAAGGACCTGCTGCAGCGGACGGCGAGCGTGACGCTGAAGGAGCGCAGGAAGCTGGTCGTCGCGGTGCGCGAGACGCCGCTGAACGGGCAGACCCTCAAGCACCTGGTCGCCCTGGACGAGGCGGGCGCCGTGGTGCTGCCGGCCTCGCCCGCGTTCTACGCGGGGGCGACGCACATCCAGGACCTGGTGGACTTCGTGGCCGGCCGGGCGCTGGACGCGGCGGAGGTGCCGCACGGCCTGTACCGGCGCTGGGAGGGCGAGCTCGGCGGCGCGTCGCGCGGCGCCGGGGACGGTGGCGGGGCCACGCGCGACGAGGGCGGCGAAGCGAGCCGCCCGAGCAGAAATCGGTGATCGAACTCCGTTTGTTACCTGGGATTGCAGGCTAAATCGCCCTGCATGCCTTAGATTTCGTAATCAGTAGTGGCAGTGCGGAAAGATTGAAAGGTCGGGGACGCAATGGACGCGGTGGACAGGCAGCTCATTCAGGCACTGCGCGAGAACGGCAGGGCCTCGTACGCGGAGCTCGGCCGGCTCGTGGGTCTTTCCGGCCCCAGCGTCACGGACCGCATCAACCGGCTGGAGTCGGCCGGCGTGATCACCGGCTATCGCGCCACCGTCGACGCCGCCTCGCTGGGCCTGGGCGTCACGGCCCTGGTCGGCATCTCGCTGACGGACGCCACCGACCACGAGGAGCTCGCCCACCGGCTGCGCGACCTCGCCGAGATCGAGGACTGCTGGTTCATCGCGGGCGACGACTCGTACATGCTCAAGGTGCGGGTCGGCGACGTGGACGGCCTGGAGCGGACCATCCGCCGGCTGTCCGGCACGAAGGGCGTGTCCCGGACGCGCACCACCGTCGTGCTCTCCACCAAGTGGGAGAACCGCGTCGGGGAGCTTCCCGAGGAGGTCTAGCGGCCCGTTGCGGCCGCACACGGGGGCGCCGCCCGGGCGAGAACCGGGGGAGTAAGGTCGATGAGGCTTGTTATTCGGCAGAACAATGGAGGCGGACCGGAATGGACGCTGGGCTCAAGCGCGAGCTGGAGGAGAAGGTCCATGCCGGTGAGCGGCTGACCCGTGAGGACGGCATCGCCCTCTACGAGTCCGACGACCTGGCATGGCTCGGCGGGCTCGCGCACGAGGTGCGTACCCGTATGAACGGCGACCTGGTGCACTTCAACGTCAACCGTCACCTCAACATGACGAACGTGTGCACCGCCTCCTGCGCGTACTGCTCCTTCCAGCGCAAGCCGGGTGAGAAGGACGCCTACACGATGCGCATCGAGGAGGCCGTCCGCCTGGCCAAGGCCATGGAGAACGAGAACCTCACCGAGCTGCACATCGTCAACGGCCTGCACCCGAATCTGCCCTGGCGTTACTACCCCCGCTCCCTGAAGGCCCTCAAGGAGGCGCTGCCCGACGTCGGGCTGAAGGCCTTCACCGCGACCGAGATCCACCACTTCGAGTCGATCTCGGGCCTGGACGCCTCGGACATCCTCGACGAGCTGATCGACGCGGGCCTGGAGTCGCTGACCGGCGGCGGCGCCGAGATCTTCGACTGGGAGGTCCGGCAGCACATCGTGGACCACCGCACCCACTGGGAGGACTGGTCGCGGATCCACCGCCTGGCGCACCAGAAGGGCCTCAAGACGCCCTCCACGATGCTGTACGGGCACATCGAGGAGCCGCGCCACCGCGTCGACCACGTACTGCGCCTGCGTGAGCTGCAGGACGAGACCGGCGGCTTCCAGGTCTTCATCCCGCTGCGCTACCAGCACGACTTCGTGGACATGCAGGACGGCAAGATCCGCAACAAGCTCCAGGCGCGCACCACGATGGCCACCGGCGCCGAGGCGCTGAAGACCTTCGCGGTCTCCCGGCTGCTCTTCGACAACGTGCCGCACGTGAAGTGCTTCTGGGTCATGCACGGCCTGCAGACCACGCAGCTCGCGCTCCAGCACGGCGCGGACGACATGGACGGCTCGGTCGTCGAGTACAAGATCACGCACGACGCCGACAACTACGGCACGCCGAACAAGCTCACCCGTGAGGACCTGCTGGACCTCATCACGGACGCGGGCTTCACGCCGGTCGAGCGCAACACCCGGTACGAGATCATCCGCGAGTACCCGGGCCCGGACGCGAACCGCCGTGAGGCGCCGCAGCCGATGCGGGTGTGACGGAACGCGCTTTCCGGTCGCCGGAGTGACGGATTAGGGTCCAGGTCATGAGCGTGCGCTTCGACCTGGACCCTTCTGTCACCCCTGAACTGCGTGACGGGATCTGCACGCTGTGGGCCGATGTCTCCAACGCCGGCGGGGCGGTCGGCTTCGTGCCGCCCGTCACCCGCGAGGACATCCGACCCGAGCTGATCAAGCACCTGGCCGCGATGGCCGAGGGCCGGGCCCGGCTGGTCGTCGGCCGGGACGCGGCGGGCACCCCGCTGGCCACCGCCTTCGTGTACGCGAACACCCACCGGCTCATGAAGCACTGGCTGTGGGTCTACAGCGTGATGGTGCACCCCTCGCTCCAGGGGCAGGGCGTGGGGCGCGACCTGATGGCGGCCGTCGAGGACGCCGCGCGGGACGCCGAGGCGATACGCGGCCTCCGGCTCACCTGCCGCGGCGGCACCGGAGCCGACCGCTTCTACGCCTCCTGCGGGTACAAGGAGGTCGGCCGGGTCCCCGACGCGATCAAGGTCACCGACGACGACTACCGCGACGACATCACGATGTGGCGCGAAGTGGCCTGACGCCCCCGATGCCGGGGGCGCGAAAGATCGCCCGGGGCGCTGTGCTTGACTGGATGCAGACCCTTTCGGTTGTCGTTGAGAAGAAGGTCCGACCGTGAGCAGCCAGAAGCACGCCGCACTCCTGTACACCGCTTCCCGCGTGGGCATCTTCGTCGTGTGCTTCGCGGTCGTCTGGGCCCTCGCGTACTTCCGCGTCATCCCGCTGGCCGTGGGCGCCTCGAACACCGTCTGGATGCTGCTGCTCGCCATCGTGATCTCCGCGCCGCTCAGCTTCGTGCTGCTGCGCAAGCAGCGGGACGCCATGTCCCAGCAGATCGTGGCCAAGGTGGACCGCCAGAAGGCCCGGCTCGCCGCCAACCGCAGTCAGGAGGACGGCGTCTGAGGATGCCGCCCGGCCGGCCCCGCGGCCTGTAAGACAGCTCACACACCGTTCACGCCCGCCCGTGGAGTTTCCGCTCCACGGGCGGGCTTTGACGTTTACCGTCCGGCCCGGGGCCCACGGGTGCCAAAGATTTTCTTTGAGTACCCCAAAGTTCAAGTGTTAACGTAATGGACATGAAGACAGCAGTAGCGCACCAGTTCCCCATGAGCCTCACGCTCGTGGCGCGCCTGCACGTCGATCTTTGCCGCTGTGTGTCCGCGGCCTGTTGCCGCCGCTGACGTCCCCGCGACGCCCAGCCCAGCGGCCGGAGATCCCGCAAACGGACCTCCTGGCGCTCCACGCCCTCTTCCCGAAGCCTGTACGCACCCGGAGTGTGCCCGTTGTCCACGTCTTCCGAGACCTCTCCCAAGACCTCCCGCATACCGAGAGTCCCCTTCTGGGCGCAGATCCTGCTGGGTCTCGTCCTCGGTGTGCTCCTCGGCTGGATCGCCAAGAGCGGCGACATCGGCTGGCTGGTCACCACCCTCGGCAAGATCGGTGAGCTCTTCGTCCAGCTGCTGAAGCTGGCCGTGGCTCCGCTGGTCTTCTTCGCCATCGTGGTGTCGATCACCAACCTGCGGCAGGTCAACAACGCCGCCCGGCTCGCCACCCGCACCCTGCTGTGGTTCATGGTCACCTCGCTGATCGCGGTCGCGATCGGCATGGCCATCGGCCTGGTCACCAACCCCGGCGCCGGCACCGGCCTCACGCCCGCCGACGGCTCCAAGCCCGACCACGCCGGCACCTGGATCGACTTCCTGACCGGGATCATCCCGACCGACATCATCACGCCCTTCACCGAGCTGCAGGTCCTGCAGATCGTGTTCATGGCCGCCGTCGTCGGCATCGCCGCGCTCCAGCTGGGCGAGAAGGCGGAGCCAGTCCTCAAGCTCAGCCGCTCGGCGCTGGAGCTGCTGCAGAAGGCCCTGTGGTGGGTCATCCGGCTGGCCCCGCTGGGCACCGTCGGCCTCATCGGCAACGCGATCGCCACGTACGGCTGGAACCTCATCGGCAAGTACGCGACCTTCACCGTCGACATCTACGTCGGCTGCGCGCTGGTGATGTTCGGCGTCTACCCGCTGCTGCTCGCCACGGTCGCCAAGGTCAACCCGCTGCAGTTCTTCCGCGGCGCCTGGCCCGCGATCCAGCTGGCCTTCGTGTCCCGCTCCTCGGTCGGCACGATGCCGGTCACCCAGAAGGTCACCGAGCGCCTCGGCGTCCCGAGGGAGTACGCGTCCTTCGCCGTGCCCTTCGGCTCGACCACCAAGATGGACGGCTGCGCCTCCATCTACCCGGCGCTCGCCGCGATCTTCATCGCGCAGATCTTCGACGTGCACCTCGGCATCGCCGACTACGTCCTGATCGCGTTCGTCTCGGTCATCGGTTCGGCCGCCACCGCCGGCCTCACCGGCGCCACGGTCATGCTGACCCTGACGCTGTCCACGCTCGGCCTGCCGCTGGCCGGTGTCGGTCTCCTCATGGCGATCGACCCGATCCTGGACATGATGCGTACCGCCACCAATGTGGCCGGCCAGGTCGTCGTCCCGATCCTGGTCTCCGCCAAGGAGAAGATCCTGGACCGCGACGCGTACGACCGCGCCACCAGCACCGGCCTCGGCGAGGACACCGCGACGGCCGCGGCCGCCGAAGAGGCGGAGCAGAAGGTCACCGTCCCGGCGCCTGCCGCCGGCTGACCCCCTCGGGCCCACCCGGCCCCTCCCGTACGGGCACAGCGCCCCGGAGCCTCCTCGGCTCCGGGGCGTCCGTGCGTCAGGAGGCCGTACGCACGTGACGGGTGTGCTCCAGCACCGCGTCGGCCAGCGGCCCCAGCACCTCCCGGGGCAGCGCGTGCCCCATCCCCGGGATCTCCACGGTCCGGGTGGTGCCGCGACCGATGACCTGCGCCAGGTGCTCCGCGTGCGCCGGCGGGAACACCGGCTCGGCGCTCGCGCGCACGACCAGCGTGGGCACCTCCGTCCCGGCCAGCTCCGCCGTCCGCAGCATCCCCGAGTCGTCGGCGCGGGCGTGCGCGCTGTTGGTGTCGTACCGCCCCGTGTGTGCGATGATCCGCTGCTCCAGCGCGCGGAAGTACGCCGCGTCGAACGGGAGGGAGCCGCCGCTGAGCAGCCGCCAGTGCGCGACCCGCCGGTCCAGCTCGGCCTCCGCGCCGTGGTCCTCGACGGGCTGTGCCCATGCCGCCAGGATCTCCGGCGCGATGCCCGGCAGCTCCGCGACCGGCACCCGGGTGCCGTCCGCCCGTACGTGTTCCGTCGTACTGAGCGCGCACGTCCCGATCAGCGTCGCGCTGAGCAGCCGCTCCGGACGGTCGGCGATCAGCAGCTGCGCGAGCATCCCGCCCAGCGACATCCCGACGACGTGGGCCCGGGCCACGCCCAGCCCGTCGAGCACGCCGATCGCGTCCTCGGCCAGGTCGGTGATCCGGTACGGCCGCTCGTCGAAGGCCCAAGGGGACCGGCCGGTGTCGCGGTGGTCGTAGCGGATGACCCGGTGGCGGGCGGCGAGCGCGTCGACCAACTCGTCGGGCCAGCCCAGCCCGGACGCCTGCGCGCCCATGATCAGCAGCAGCGGTGGCGCGTCCGCCGAACCACGCTCCTCGACCCACAGCCGCACACCGGGTGCCACCTCCACGTACTGTCCGCCGTCCATGTCGGCCCCCTCCCTCTCCCCGCGAGACGCGACGTCTCGCGAACCGAACCGTATCGTCTCGCGTGCCCACCCGCCACGTCAACGCAATATCGCCCGCGAAGGACGGACCCCGTGCGGGCGGATCCGTAAACTTACTTAGCGGTAAGAGGGCGGGGCGGAAGGACGTTCGGTGTGGGTGACGTGAAAAGCAAGCGCGTGCCGCGGGCGGTGCGCGAGCAGCAGATGATGGACGCGGCCGTGCTGACCTTCGCGCGACGCGGCTACCGCGCCGCCTCCATGGACGAGATCGCCGAGGTCGCCGGCGTCTCCAAGCCGCTGGTCTACCTCTATCTGAACTCCAAGGAAGAGCTGTTCAGCGCGGTCATCCGGCGCGAGGCAGCGGCCCTGGTCGCCGCCGTACGGGCCGCCGTTGAGGCCGGTGCGCCGGCCGATCGGCAGCTGTGGAGCGGCGTACAGGGCTTCTTCGCGCACACCGCCGAGCACCCGGAAGGCTGGGCGGTACTGCACCAGCAGGCCCGCACGCACGGCGAGCCGTTCGCCCTCGAAGTGGCCGCGATGCGGACCGAGATCACCGAGTTCGTCACCGGCCTGATCGGCGCCGCCGCGCGGGAGGCGGGCTGCGACGAGAACCTGGCGGAACGCGAGGTCTCCGGCCTCTCCCACGCCCTCGTCGGCGCCGCCGAATCCCTCGCCGAATGGGCCAACGCCCGCCCCGCCGACTCCCGCCCCACCGCCAGGGAAACCGCCGCCACCCTCATGAACTTCGCCTGGACCGGCCTGGGCCCCCTGATGTCGGGAGTCCGGTGGTCACCGGGCGGGTGAGCCGTTCCGGACTCAGCTCCTGATCTCCGCCTCACCCGTCAGGTGCAGGCGGGCCTCGTGGGGCGGGCCTGCGCGGAGTTCGAAGGTGGGGCCTGTCGCGGCGTAGGTCACTGTTGTCGGGAGGAGTACCGGGGCGCGGAACTCCGAGGTGATGCGTACGGCGTGGGCGTCCTCGGGGACGGCCTCGGCTGCGCAGCGGGCGAAGGTCCACATGCCGTGGGCGATGGCGCGGGGGAAGCCGAGCGGGCGGGCCGTCAGCGGGTGCAGGTGGATGGGGTTGTAGTCGCCGGAGACGGCGGCGTGGCGGCGGCCGAGGTCACCGGCCAGCCGCCACTCGGCACGGGGCGGCAGCGGGGCGGTGGGTGAAGGGGCGGCCGGTGAAGGAGCGGTCGGTGAGGGAGTGGGGTGCGCGGACGGTGCTTCTGTGCGGTGGCGGGCCAGGTAGGTGCTGTGGTCCTCCCAGAGGAGCTCGCCGTCGCGGCGGGCCTCCGTGACCATGACGGCCTCGGTGCCCCGTCGGTGCGGGCGGAGTTCCGCTGCGTACACCGTCAGGTCCAGGGGTTCGTCGGCCGGGAGCGGTGCGTGCTGGACGATCTCGATCGTGGTGTGGACCAGGCCGAGCATCGGGAGCGGGAAGGCGCGGGCGCTCATCAGCCGCGCCGCCAGCGGGAAGCCGAGGATGTGCGGGTAGGTGACCGGCAGTACGGGGGCGTGCGCGGCGAAGCCGCAGACCTCGGCGTACGCGGCGGTACGCGCGGGGTCGGCCCGTACGCCGGGCAGGGTGAGCCGTACGGCCGGCAGCGGCGCGTCCGGGCGTGGCCGCTTGCCGATCCCGGTCAGTACCCCTTTGCCCAGCGCCGGCATCAGGCGCGGGGCGCGCGTCAGGGTCAGGTCCAGGTCCGTGCCCGTGTTCATGTCCGTCATCACGCCCCCAGCAGGCTCTGTCCGCAGACCCGTACGACCTGGCCGTTGACGCCGCCCGAGGCCGGGTCCGCGAGCCAGGCGATGGTCTCGGCGACGTCGGCCGGCAGGCCGCCCTGCCCGAGGGAGTTCATCCGGCGGCCGGCCTCCCGGATGAAGAGGGGGACGGCCGCGGTCATCTTTGTTTCGATGAAGCCGGGGGCGACCGCGTTGACGGTGACGCCGTGCTCGGCCGCCGCCCGCGGGGCCAGGGAGCGGACCAGGCCGATGATGCCGGCCTTGCTGGCCGCGTAGTTCGTCTGGCCGGTGTTCCCCGCGATCCCGGCGATCGAAGCGGTGGCGACGATCCGCCCCGTGCCGCGCCGCAGCGTGCCCGCGGCCAGCAGCTGGTCGGTCGTGCGGAGCACCGCGGCGAGGTTGACGTCCAGCACTGCGTCCCAGCGGTCGGCCGCCATGTTGGCCAGCCGCCGGTCGCGGGTGATGCCCGCGTTGTGGACGAGGACGTCCAGGCCGTCGGGCAGGGCCGCGGCGATCCGCTCGCCCGCGTCCGCCGCGGTGATGTCCAGCGCGAGGGCCTGCCCGCCCAGCCGCTCGGCGACCGCCCGTACGTCCGCCTCGGCCTGCGGCACGTCCAGGCAGACCACCCGCGCGCCGTACCGGGCCAGCGTCTCCGCGACCGCCTTGCCGATCCCGCGCGCGGCACCGGTCACCAGCGCCGTACGCCCGTCCAGTGGCCGGTCCCGGTCCTCGGGTTCGACGATCGCTTCGGCGGCCTCGATGCCGATGACCTGCCCGCTGACGTACGCGGAGCGCGGGGAGAGGAGGAAGCGGAGGGTGGACCCGGCCGCCTCGGCGGCGTCCGGGGCCAGGCGCAGCAGCTGGGCCGTGCGGCCGCGGCCCGCCTCCTTGCCCAGCGACCGTACGAACCCTTCGAGGGCCTGCTGCGCGGCGGCCTGGTGGTGGTCCGCCGGGTCGGGCGCCGAGCCGAGGACGATCAGCCGGGCGTCGTCCGTCAGCGACCGCATCACCGGGTGCAGCCCGTCGTACACCTCGCGCAGGGTGGCCACGTCCGCAGCGCCGGTGGCGTCGACGACGACGGCCGCGTAGCGCGCCCCCTCCTCGCGGGAGGTGTGCACGGGCAGTCCGGTGCGGGCCAGTACGGCCGCGGGGTCGGCCGTGCTCTTCCCGGCCGTGACGTGCAGGAGCGGGCCCTCCAGTACCGGCCGCTCCGCGCTCCAGCGGTGCAGCGGGGCCGGCTGCGGCAGCCCCAGCCGCCGGGTCACGAAGCGGCCCGGGCCGGATTGCGTGAAACGAAGGTAGCGATCGGGCATTGGCCGGCTCCTGGTTCTCGCGTAAATTTACTTCCGAGTAAGGTTACTCAAGGGTCAGGAGCTGGTCGAGGATGAGTACGCAGGAGAACACCGCGGGCATCCGGCGGGTCGCGGTGATCGGCGGCAGCCGCATCCCCTTCGCCCGCTCGGACGGCCCGTACGCCACCGCCTCCAACCAGGAGCTGCTGACCGCGGCGCTGGACGGCCTGGTCGGCCGGTTCGACCTGGAGGGCGAGCGGATCGGCGAGGTCGTCGCGGGTGCGGTGCTCAAGCACAGCCGCGACTTCAATCTCGCCCGCGAGACCGTGCTCGGCTCCGGGCTGGACCCGCGCACCCCCGCGTACGACATCCAGCAGGCGTGCGGCACCGGCCTCCAGGCCGTGATCGCCGCCGCCAACAAGATCGCCCTCGGCCAGCTCGACAGCGCGATAGCCGCCGGCTCCGACACCGCCAGCGACGCCCCGCTCGGCGTCAACGAAGAGCTGCGCAGGATCCTGCTCGCCACCCGCCGCGCGAAGTCGGCCGGTGCCCGCCTCAAGGAGCTGTCCCGCGTCCGGCCGCGCCACCTCGTCCCCGAGATCCCGCGCAACGCCGAGCCGCGCACCGGCCTCTCCATGGGCGAGCACGCGGCCCGTACGGCCAGGAAGTGGGGCATTCAGCGCGAGGACCAGGACGCGCTGGCGGCCACCAGCCACCAGCGGCTGGCCGCCGCGTACGACAGCGGCCTGCTCAAGGAACTCGTCGTGCCCTTCCGCGGCCTGGACCGGGACCAGAACCTCCGGCCGGACTCGACCGCGGAGAAGCTCGCCCGGCTCAAGCCGGTCTTCGGCGTCCGGGACGGCGACGCGACCATGACAGCGGGCAACTCCACCCCGCTGACGGACGGCGCGGCGACCGTGCTGCTGGCGAGCGAGGAGTGGGCGAGCGCGCGCGGCCTCAAGCCGCTGGCCTACCTCACCGCGTACGAGACGGCGGCGGTGGACTTCGTGGACGGCGACGACGGGCTGCTGATGGCGCCCGGGTACGCCGTGCCGCGGATGCTGGAGCGGGCCGGGCTCGGCATCGAGGACTTCGACCTGGTCGAGATCCACGAGGCGTTCGCCTCCCAGGTGCTGGCCACCCTCGCCGCCTGGGAGAAGCAGGGGCTGGCCCCCGTGGACCGCGACCGGCTCAACGTCGCCGGGTCCTCGCTCGCCACCGGCCACCCCTTCGCCGCGACCGGCGCCCGTATCGTCGCCACCCTCGCCGAGCTGCTGGCCACGCGTGAGCCCGCCGCCGAGGGCACCCCCGTACGCGGCCTGATCTCGATCTGCGCCGCGGGCGGCCTGGGCGTCACGGCGATCCTCGAACGCGCCTGACGGCCGCACCGGCCGGCCGCGGTACCCCGAAGCGCCGGCCCCCCGACGCACCACCGCAGCAGCGCCGCACCGCAGCACCCCAGCACCACGGAAGTTCCGCCGGACAGTCCAGGGCGCCCCGCCCCCTCGGGGCGCCCGCCCGCCTGAGGAGCCGCTCGTGTCCCGCCAGGAAGCCGCACCACCCACGAATCCCGTACTGATACCGCCGCACAGGACCGTCGAGGACGGCACCGTGCGCGAGGTCTCCGTCCCCCCGCTCGCCCCCGCCGTCCGTACCGGCTCCCTCGGCGACATCCCCTTCGACAACGCCGCCGAGGCCCCCACCGAGGCGGTCCTCGGCCGCAAGCAGCACGACGGCAGCTGGCGCGACGTGACCGCCGCCGAGTTCGCCGAGCAGGTGCTGGCCCTCGCCAAGGGCCTGATCGCGCACGGCCTGCGCCCCGGCGACCGCCTCGCCATCATGGCCAGGACCAGCTACGAGTGGACCCTGCTCGACTTCGCGTCCTGGGCGGCCGGCCTGGTCACCGTGCCCCTGTACCCGACCTCCTCGGCCCACCAGGCCCAGTGGATCCTGCACGACTCCGGCGCCCGGGCCTGCGTCGTGGAGCACGTCGAGCAGACCCGCATGATCAGCGGCGTACGCGGCGAACTCCCCGCCCTCGACCACCTCTGGCAGCTCGACGCCGGAGCCGTCTCGCACCTCACCTCGGCCGGCCGCGACCTGCTCCCCGACGAGGTGACCAAGCGCCGCGCCGGCCGCGGCCCGGCCGACCCCGCCACGCTGATCTACACCTCCGGCACCACCGGGCGCCCCAAGGGCTGCGTCCTGACGCACGGCAACTTCTTCGCCGAGGTCGACAACTCCATCGAGCTGCTGCACCCGGTCTTCCGGTCGGTCAGCAAGGACCCCGCCTCGACCCTGCTCTTCCTGCCGCTCTCGCACGTCTTCGGCCGGATGGTCGCGGTCGGCTGTCTGCGGGCGCGGGTGAAGCTCGGCCACGCGCCCAGCATCCAGACCGAG
Source organism: Streptomyces sp. NPDC047117 (assembly GCF_040643545.1). Taxonomy (NCBI): domain Bacteria; kingdom Bacillati; phylum Actinomycetota; class Actinomycetes; order Kitasatosporales; family Streptomycetaceae; genus Streptomyces; species Streptomyces sp. NPDC047117. Next base: position 84,432 of record NZ_JBEYUN010000006.1, read on the forward strand.
GACCTGCTCGCCGATCTGGCCGGCTTCCGCCCGACGTTCCTGCTGGCCATCCCGTACGTGCTGGAGAAGGTCTACAACACCGGCCGGGCCACCGCCGAGAAGATGGGCCGCGCTTCCTCCTTCGACCGCGCGGCACGCATCGCCCGCGCGTACGGCCAGGCCGTCGAGGCCGCCGAGCACGGCACCGGCGCCGGCCCCGGGATCGGCCTGAAGGCGGCGCGCGGCCTGTACGACCCGCTGGTCTACCGCCGCATACGGGCGGCGCTCGGCGGCCGGGTCCGGTACGCGATCTGCGGTGGCTCCCCGCTCGGCCGGCGGCTGGCCTCCTTCTACGAGGGCGCCGGCATCCAGGTCTTCGAGGGCTACGGCCTGACGGAGACCACCGCTGCCGCCACCGTCACCCCGCCGCTCAAGCCGCGTCTGGGCACCGTGGGCTGGCCGCTGCCCGGCAGCGCGGTCCGCATCGCCGACGACGGGGAGGTGCTGCTGCGCGGCGGACAGGTCTTCACCGGGTACTGGGACGCGGCGAGCGGGACCGCCGTGCCGGCCGTCGACGCGCAGGCGTGGTTCGCCACCGGCGATCTCGGCGCGCTGGACGCGGACGGGTATCTGTCCATCACCGGCCGCAAGAAGGAGATCATCGTGACCTCCGGCGGCAAGAACGTCGCGCCCGCGCCCCTGGAGGACCGGATGCGTGCGCATCCGCTGGTCGGCCAGTGCCTGGTGGTGGGGGAGAACCGCCCGTACGTCGCCGCGCTGATCACCCTGGAGCCGGACGGACTGGCGCACTGGCGACGGATGCAGAAGAAGCAGGACGTGCCCCTGGCGGAGCTGGTCCGCGACGAACGGCTCCTCGCCGATCTGCAGCGCGCGGTGGACGACGCCAATCGGCTGGTGTCCCGTGCCGAGTCCGTCCGGCGCTTCGCCGTGCTGCCCGGTGACTTCACCGAGGAGGCCGGCCACCTCACTCCTTCGTTGAAACTGAAGCGAGTGGCCATTGCACGGGACTATGCGAAAGACATCGAGGCGCTGTACGAAAGTAGTTGAGCGCGGAACCGACCCCCGCCCGTCGTACGTCCAACCGGGCGCGTCAGACTGGAGTCCCGTGTCGCCTCTGTGGGGGAGGCGGCGCGGGGCTCCACCCTTTGTGCCCTTTTTGTCGGGCCGGTCGACCCCGGTCGACCCCCGCCGGAGCGGTCCGGGTGCCGGGAAAGGTGCCGGAAAAGGCAGGAGCCCCGCTCGCCGCCGAAGCGGCGGAGCAGGGCTCCTTGGGTACTGCTACTTACGGCCGCGACCGGCCGACCCGGGCAACTAGGCCGGGGTGACGTTCTCCGCCTGCGGGCCCTTCGGGCCCTGGGTGACGTCGAAGGTCACGGTCTGGTTCTCCTCCAGGGAGCGGAAGCCAGACGCGTTGATCGCGGAGTAGTGGACGAAGACATCGGGGCCGCCGCCGTCCTGGGCGATGAAGCCGAAGCCCTTCTCGGCGTTGAACCACTTGACGGTTCCGGTAGCCATAAGCCCTCCTTGGGCCAAAGGGTTGCCCTGCTCCAGAACCTGCAAAGAAGTCTGAAAACTACAAATGCCTGCGGGTCACATGATCCGCAGGCTCTGTACTGCAAGGGAAACCAAACTGCAACTTGCGCTGAGCCTAGCACGGTGCGCTGAGAAGGCGGAAGAGCCAAAGATCACGTTTATCGCCGTGCCGGGGTTCCGGCCACTCCTGGAGCGGCTCATCCGAAGCGCCGGGAACCGCTGCGGATGCGCGCGTATGGCGGGTGCACGCCATACGGAGGCCCCCGCCGCCTTGTGACGCGTTCCGCGGGTCTAGCCTCCACATGTGGACAATTCAACCGTAGGAGACGCACCCGCACCGACCGCCGGCCACCGCCGGACCCGGCCGCGGGTGGGCCACATCCAGTTTCTGAACTGCCTGCCCCTCTATTGGGGCCTGGCCCGTACGGGCACCCTGCTCGATCTGGAGCTCACCAAGGACACCCCCGACCAGCTGAACGACAAGCTGGTCGCGGGCGAGCTGGACATGGGTCCGATCACCCTCGTCGAGTTCCTCAAGCACGCCGACCAGCTGGTCGCCTTCCCCGACATCGCGGTGGGCTGCGACGGTCCGGTGATGTCCTGCGTGATCGTCTCGCAGAAGCCGCTGGAGCAGCTGGACGGCGCCCGGGTCGCGCTCGGCTCGACCTCGCGGACCTCCGTACGGCTGGCGCAGCTGCTGCTCGCGGAGAAGGTCGGCGTCACGCCGGAGTACTACACCTGCCCGCCCGACCTGGGCGTGATGATGCAGGAGGCGGACGCGGCCGTCCTCATCGGCGACGCCGCGCTGCGCGCCAACCTGCACGAGGCGCCCCGGCTCGGCCTGGAGGTCCACGACCTCGGCCGGATGTGGAAGGACTGGACCGGCCTGCCGTTCGTCTTCGCGGTATGGGCGGCCCGGCGCGACTACCTGGAGCGCGAGCCGGTCGTCGTGCAGAAGGTGCACGAGGCGTTCCTGGCCTCCCGCGACCTGTCCCTGGAGGAGGTCGGCAAGGTCGCCGAGCAGGCGGCCCGCTGGGAGCACTTCGACGAGGACGTCCTCGCGAAGTACTTCACCACGCTGGACTTCCGCTTCGGCCCCGACCAGCTGCGCGGCGTCACCGAATTCGCCCGCCGCACGGGCCCGACCACCGGCTTCCCCGCGGACGTCCGGGTGGACCTGCTGGACGTGTGATCCGTCACCGGGCCGCGCGGGCCCGGTGGCCGGGCCGCTCGGTCCGGGATGCGGGGGCCGGTCGCCGGTGGGCGGCGCCGGCCCCTCGCATTTTTCATGCCCTATACACCTTTCTGCTGTTCTTCTCTCCCCGCGCCCTCTTCCTTCCGGCCCTTCCGATCCCGTCCTTCCGGCCCTTCCGATCCCGTCCTTCCGGCCCCTTCCGATCCCGCTTCCCGGCTCTCCCGCCGCCGGGAATTCTTCGTGAACTCTGCGCGAACGACACGGCGGCATTTCCCGGAATGGGTGACGCCCGGAATTGAGGGCCGATTTTCCGGTGGCCGTTCGCCCCGCCGGCGGCCGGAAAACATCCCCGCATTCCGGGCGGCCCGGTGCCGGCCCACCCCATTCCTCCGGTGGCCGGATCGCCGCCGTCCTAAGCTGAGGCGAACGGGTGGGATGCGAGGGGGAGGCGGGGGTCCATGCAGCCGCTGGCGGCGGAGGATCCGGCGGAGATCGGCACGTACAAGCTGCTCGCCCGGCTCGGCGCGGGCGGCATGGGCCGGGTCTACCTGGGGCGCAGCCCCGGCGGCCGGACGGTCGCGGTGAAGGCCGTCCACCCGCAGTTCGCGGCCGACGACGAGTTCCGGGCCCGGTTCCGGCGCGAGGTGGCATCCGCGCGCCGCGTCGGCGGCACCTGGACCGCGCCCGTCCTGGACGCCGACGCCGAAGCGGCCGTCCCCTGGGTCGCCACCGCGTACGTCGCGGCCCCCGCGCTGGACGCCGCCGTCGCCGGCCACGGCCCGCTGCCCGAGCACTCCGTACGGGTCCTGGGCGCCGGCCTGGCCGAGGCACTGGCCGCCGTGCACGGCCTGGGCCTGGTCCACCGGGACGTGAAGCCGTCCAACGTGCTGCTCACGCTGGACGGCCCGCTGCTCATCGACTTCGGGATCGCCCGCGCCACGGACGGCACCTCCTCGCTCACCGCCACCGGCGTCTCGGTCGGCTCGCCCGGCTACATGGCGCCGGAGCAGATCCTCGGCGACGGCGTCACCGCCGCCTCGGACGTCTTCTCGCTGGGCGCGGTCCTGGCGTACGCGGCGACCGGCGAGAGCCCGTTCCCCGGGGACAGCTCGGCCGCGCTGCTCTACAAGGTCGTGCACGAGGAGCCGCGGCTCGGCCCCGAGCTGACCGGCGACCTGCGCGCGCTGGTCTCGGACTGCCTGCTCAAGCGGGCCGGCGACCGGCCGTCGCCCGTCGCGCTGGCCCGGCGGCTGGCGGGGGAGCAGGGCGCGGCGGCCCTGGCGCGCGCGGGATGGCTGCCGCCGCGGGTGGTCGAACAGGTCAGCCGCCGCGCCGTCGAGGTACTGAACCTGGAGGCGGAGAACCGGGACGGCCCGCCGCCGGCCCCCGCCGCTCCCGTCGCCGGCTTCGGCCCGCCGGACCCCTCGTACGCGGCCGGCCCGCCGTACGCCGCCGGTCCCGCGTACGGCCCCGGGGCGTCCGGCGGGCCCGCCTCCGGGCCCGTGCCGTTCGACTCCCGGGCCGTGGTCCCGCCGCGCCCGGAGTGGCCGGCGCCCGCGGCCGGCGGTCCCGCAGCGGGCACCGGCTCCGCCCCCGCGCGTCCGTCCGGCGGGAAGGAACGCCGGCTCTCGCTGACCGGCATGGTCGGCGGCCGGGTGCGGCCCCGCCGGCTGAGCTGCACGCTGGTGCTGTCCGTCGCCGGGGCGCTGGCCGCCGCGACCACCGCCGCCTTCGTCTTCCAGCTGCTGCCGGGCGGCGGCGGGAAGGGCGGCGGGGACCAGGCCGGGCCGCCGCCCGCCGCGACCCCGTCCGGACCGGCGGGCGCCGTGTCCGAGGAGTTCCTCGGCACCTGGACCGGCACCGTCCGGCAGGACGACGGCTCGCCCAACGGCTCGGTCCTGGTGACCGTCGGCAAGGGGGCCGTGGGCGAGAAGGTGGCGAAGCTGACGTACGACGTGATGATCGCGAAGTGCCGCGCCAGCGGTGAGCTGCGCGCGGCCACCGCCCGCCGGCTCACTCTCAAGGAGACGGCGGACGCCGACGCGGGCGCGCTGTGCACGGGGCAGACCGCGACCGTCACCCTCACCCGGGACGGCGACGGCCTCGCCTACGCCTCCGACGACGAGCGCGGCGGCCGCCCGACCGCCCGCCTCTCCCGGGTCGGCTGACGCCCGGCCGGTGCGTACCGGACGAACCGGCCGACCGCCAACGGCCCCGTCGGACCCCTGGCGTACGCTGGATCGGGCGTGACGCATGCCCGCTCAAGAACCTCGAAGGGACGCCCGGTGACCGAGAACGCCGACCTCCAGTCCGTACTCGACCGCGCCGCGGAAGGCGGGCGGATCACCCCCGAGGAAGCCGTCGAGCTGTACCGGGACGCTCCGCTGCACGCCCTCGGCAAGGCCGCCGACGCCGTGCGACGCCGTCGCTACGCCGGCACGGAGCACATCGCGACGTACATCATCGAGCGGAACATCAACTACACGAACTCGTGCGTGACGGCGTGCAAGTTCTGCGCCTTCTTCGCCGCGCCGAAGAGCCCCGACGTGTGGACGCGGGACCTCGACGACATCCTGCGCCGCTGCGCGGAGACCGTGGAGCTGGGCGGCACCCAGATCATGTTCCAGGGCGGCCACCACCCGGACTACGGCGTCGAGTACTACGAAGAGCACTTCGCGGCGATCAAGAAGGCGTACCCGCAGCTGGTCATCCACTCCCTCGGCGCCTCCGAGGTCGAGCACATGGCCCGCATCTCCAAGGTCTCCACCAAGGAGGCCATCCAGCGCATCCACGCCGCCGGTCTCGACTCCTTCGCGGGCGCCGGCGCCGAGCTGCTCCCGGCCCGCCCCCGCAAGGCCATCGCCCCGCTGAAGGAGTCCGGCGAGCGCTGGCTGGAGATCATGGAGGAGGCCCACAACCTGGGCGTCGAGTCCACCTCCACCATGCTCATGGGCACGGGCGAGACCAACGCCGAGCGCATCGAGCACCTCCGCATGATCCGTGACGTACAGGACCGGACGGGCGGCTTCCGCGCGTTCATCCCGTACACCTACCAGCCGCAGAACAACGCGCTGAAGGGCCGCACCCAGGCCACGATCTTCGAGTACCTGCGGATGATCGCGATCGCCCGGATCTTCCTCGACAACGTCGCCCACATCCAGGGCTCCTGGCTGACCACGGGCAAGGAGGTCGGCCAGCTGTCGCTGCACTACGGCGCCGACGACCTCGGCTCGATCATGCTGGAGGAGAACGTCGTCTCCTCGGCCGGCGCCAAGCACCGCTCCAACCGCCAGGAGATCATCGACCTGATCCGCAAGGCGGGCCGCGTCCCGGCGCAGCGCGCCACGACGTACGAGCACCTCGTCGTCCACGACGACCCCGCGAACGACCCGGTCGACGACCGCGTCACCTCGCACATCTCCTCCACCGCCCTGGACGGCGGCACGGCCCACCCCGAGCTGAAGCTCGTCGAGGCGAACTGACGAGGTCCTCGCCGCCGTGCTGACGATCCACCGGGTGACCGGAGTACGCCGCACCGAGGACGGTGCCGTCGCCGCCGGGCACGCGGTGGTCGTCGAGGGTGCCCGCATCGCCGCCATCGGCCCGTACGACGAGCTGGCCGTCGAGTACGGCGACCGGGCCCGCGTACGGGAATGGGACGGCGTGCTGACCCCCGGCCGCCACGAGCCGGACGGCGCCGCGTACCTGGAGGCGGCGTACCACCCCGACCCGCGCGAGGCCGCCGAACTGGGCACGGAACCCCTGACGGGCGCGGCACTGTCCGCCCTCGACATGTCCGAAACCCGCTGGGGCGGCAGCGCCCGCCGCGGCCTCCAACGCCTCCTGTCCACCGGCACGACGTCCCTCACGGGCCCCTTCACCCGCCCCTCGGTCCGCACGGCCGTCACCCGCTCCGGCCTCCGCGACCGCCCGGCCGCCCTGACCCCGGGCGCCCCGGCCGACTTCGCGGTCATGGCGGAGGACGGCACCTGCCTGGCCACTGTCCTGGGCGGCCGCCTCGTTTTCCGACGGCGCTGACATCCCGCCCCACCCCTTTGAGTGACGGTACGGTCATATACGGGACCGCGACTCGCACCCGCGTCCACACTCGCGTCCATGGGAGCAGTGATGAGCACTGACCGGATGGAGAAGGCCACCCCTGAGACCTGGATGTTCCCGCCCATGGGGGGCTGGACCGTCGAGCAGGTCGAAGACCTGGACCTTCCCTTCGACTGGGAACTCATGGACGGAGCGATCGTGCCTCGGGGACATACCGTGTTCTGGCATGACTTGGTGAGGGACGAGCTGCGCGACCGTCTGAAGGGGGCCAGGACCGAGACGCACGCGGTCAATGTGGAGCGTTGTGTTCAGCTCGACGGACGAAGCGCGCCCAAGCCGGATGTCGTCGTCTTCGAGAAGCGAGGCCTCGGAATCGATATGAGGTGCACCCCGGCCACACACGTGAAACTTGTGGTCGAGGTGGTATCGGATGGTTCGCGCCTCCAGGATCGGGTCAGTAAGCCTGCTCTCTACGCCGAGGCCGGACTACCATTTTTCTGGCGAGTGGAGCGGGGCGAGGACGGCATCCCTGTGGTGCACGAGTTCTGGCTCAGCAGAGCCTCGGGCGAGTACGTCCCGGCCCCTGAGCACCCGGTGCACACCGGCAAGCTGGAAACCGACCGCCCCTTCCCGATCACTATCGACCTCGCGAGCCTGGTCGACTTCTGAGCGCCCTCCGGGCAGCCTGCCGCACCCCGTGGTGAACAATGGCTTTCGTGACCCGAGCATCCCTGGACAAGCAGCCGCACGAAGTCGCCTCGATGTTCGACGACGTGGCGGAACGGTACGACCTGACCAATGACGTGCTGTCCCTCGGGCAGGCGCGGCTGTGGCGCAAGGCGGTGGACAAGGCCGTGGGGGCGCGCCCCGCCGAGCGGGTGCTCGATCTCGCGGCCGGTACGGGCACCTCGTCCGTGCCGTTCGCCCGCACCGGCGCGTACGTCGTGCCGTGCGACTTCTCCACCGGGATGCTCCGCGAGGGCAAGAAGCGGCAGCCGTGGCTGCCCTTCACCGCCGGTGACGCGATGAAGCTGCCCTTCGCGGACGGCGTGTTCGACGCCGTCACGATCTCCTTCGGGCTGCGGAACGTCCAGGACACCGACGCCGCGCTGGCCGAGCTGTACCGCGTGACCAAGCCCGGCGGCCGGGTCGTCATCTGCGAGTTCAGCCACCCGACGTGGGCGCCCTTCCGGACCGTCTACACCGAGTACCTGATGCGCGCGCTGCCGCCGGTCGCGACCGCGGTCAGCTCCAACCCCGACGCGTACGTCTACCTCGCCGACTCCATCCGCGCCTGGCCCGACCAGCCCGCGCTGGCCGCCCGGCTGCAGCGCGCCGGCTGGTCGAAGGTCGCCTGGCGCAACCTCACGGGCGGCATCGTCGCGCTGCACCGGGGGACGAAGCCGGCGGTCTGACGGCGGATGCCGGCAGCCGCGCCCGGCGGCCGGCATCCGCCGTGGGTCAGAGGTCCAGGCGGTGGCAGAGGCCCGTCACCTTGGAGACCGGGGAGATGAACGTTTCGGCCTGCCGCATGCCGAGGCGCCGGGTCACCGCGATCGAGCGGGCGTTGCGCGCGTCCACCATCGCCACGACATGCCGTACCCCGGCCGCCCGTACCTCCGTCAGGGCGAGCCGGGCGGCGGCGGTGGCGTAGCCCTTGCCCCAGTACTTGCGGCCCAGCCGCCAGCCGATCTCTGTCTCGCCGACCGGGCCCCACTCCGTGCTCGGCCACGGCTGCGCGCCGGTGAAGCCGATCACCGCGCCGTCCGCCGGGTCGAGCATCGTGTAGAAGCAGTAGCCGCGTTCGGCGTGGTGGCGGCGCTGGCGCGCAGTCAGCTCCTCGTAGACCGACAGTTCGGCGGACGCGCCGCCATGGAACTCCATGACCTCCGGGTCGTCGAACACCCCGTGCCAGTTCCACGCGTCCTCCTCGGTGGGGACGCGCAGTTCGACAGGGGGAAGGGGCGGAAGCGGCTTCTGCATGGGCCAACCCTTCGGATTCGGATCACATCGGCCTGCATAGACTGCACGGGTCCAGTGCCGGTCGGCACCCAGATATCGAGTTCCGGGAGATTACGCCGTGACCGACGTGACCGAGGCCGACGCGCCCACCCAGGCGCGCTCCGAGCACACCGCCGATGTGATCGTCGTGGGGGCCGGTCCGGCCGGCTCGGCGACCGCGTACCACCTCGCCAAGTCGGGCCTGGACGTCCTCCTGCTGGAGAAGACGGCCTTCCCGCGCGAGAAGGTCTGCGGCGACGGGCTCACCCCGCGCGCCACCAAGCAGCTCGTGTCGATGGGCATCGACATCTCCGAAGAGGCCGGCTGGCTGCGCAACAAGGGCCTGCGGATCATCGGCGGCGGCGTGCGGCTGCAGCTGGACTGGCCGGACCTCGCCTCGTACCCGAACTACGGACTCGTCCGTAAGCGCGACGACTTCGACGAGCAGCTGGCCCGGCAGGCGCAGAAGGCCGGCGCCCGGCTGTACGAGCGCTGCAACGTCGGCGCCCCGATCATCAACGACCTCACCGGCCGCATCGAGGGCGTGACCGCCAAGCTCGGCGAGGAGAAGACCCCGGTCTCCTTCCACGCCCCGCTCGTGGTCGCCGCGGACGGCAACTCCACCCGGCTGTCGCTGGCCATGGGCCTGCACCGGCGCGAGGACCGCCCGATGGGCGTCGCGGTCCGTACGTACTTCGAGTCGCCGCGCCACGACGACGACTATCTGGAGTCCTGGCTGGAGCTGTGGGACCGCAGCGGCCCGCAGGACCGCCTGCTGCCCGGCTACGGCTGGATCTTCGGCATGGGCGACGGCACCTCCAACGTGGGCCTCGGCGTGCTGAACACCTCCAGCTCCTTCAAGGAGCTGGACTGGCGCGAGATCCTCAAGGCCTGGTGCGCCTCGATGCCGGAGGACTGGGGCTACACCCCGGACAACATGACGGGCCCGATCCGCGGCGCCGCGCTCCCCATGGCCTTCAACCGGCAGCCGCACTACACCAAGGGCCTGCTGCTCGTCGGTGACGCGGGCGGTCTGGTGAACCCGTTCAACGGCGAGGGCATCGCGTACGCCATGGAGTCCGGCCAGATCGCCGCCGACGTCATCGTGCAGGCGCACGCGCGCGCCACGTATGCGCAGCGCGAGCTGGCCCTCCAGCGGTACCCGAAGGTCCTCAAGGACACCTACGGCGGCTACTACTCCCTCGGCCGCGCCTTCGTGAAGCTCATCGGCAACCCCAAGGTGATGAAGATGGCCACCCAGCGCGGTCTGACCCACCCGATGCTGATGAAGTTCACCCTGAAGATGCTGGCCAACCTGACGGACCCCACCGGCGGCGACGCCATGGACCGCATCATCAACGGCCTGAGCAAGGTCGCCCCGAAGGCCTGACACCGGGCGCACCCCGCCCGACCTGCCGCCATCGGCTCCGCCGGTGGCGGCTTCGGCCTGTTCGCCTCCGTCGCCCTTCGCCTCCGCGCCCCTCCGCTCCGGGGCGCGCGGGGCGTACTCGCATCGAATGTTTGACCGAACGTGCGCCTTGACACGCCAAGTTGGCGAATTGCGCCTGCTGTCTTCGCGCCGTGCCTGCGGTCAGGCTGGTGGCACGGAAAGTCCCGAGCTGACCACGGAGCGTGAACCATGGGGATGCCGAGGGCATGGCGCCGGATGCTGAGGGGGGAGCCATGAGTGACGGCCGGGAGGGCGACGAACGGGGCGAGGCCATCGAGCGCACCGAACCGGCGGCACCGCCGGCGGACGCGAAGGGCGTGCCGGACCGGAAGGCGGAGCTGCGTGCGAGGGTGCGCGAGGCCAACCGGCAGAGCAGGCTCCGGCCGAGGTGAGGGATCCTGGAGGGACAGCAGCCGCCGTCCGGCACGTCCGAAGGGATCCGACATGTCCGCCGCACCCGTCAACGGACCCGATGCCGCCGGCGGTGCCGGCGCGGGCGGCGCCACCGGCGGACCGCTCTCCGTCGACCGGGCGCTGGACGTGCTCGACGCGGTGGCCGGGTCGGCGGGGCCGGTGACGGCCAAGGCACTGGCCCGCCGGCTGGGCTGTTCGCTGTCCACGGTCTACAACCTGCTGGCGCCGCTGACCGCGCGCGGCCATCTGACGCGCACGGGCGGCGGCTACGCGCTGGGCCCCCGGGTGCCCGCACTGCACCGGGCCTTCCAGCGGCAGACCGGCATCGAGGACGGCGCGCGCGAGCTGCTGCTCGGCGTACGGCGCGCCACGGGCACGCACGCGTACCTCAGCGCGGTGGGGCGCGGCCGGATCGCGGTCGTCGACAGCACGCTCCCGGTGTCGGCGGCCGGCGGTCCGTTCGCGGTGGGGCCCGACCACGGCGCGCACGCCACCGCGCACGGCAAGGTCCTGCTCGCCGCCCTGAAGCGGCCCGCGCGCCGCCGCTATGTCGCCGCGCACGGCCTGCCCCGGCTGACGGACCGTACGATCACCTCGCCCGAGCGCTTCGAGGCGGAGCTGGCGCGGGTGCGCCGGGACGGGATCGCCGTGTCGGTGGGGGAGACCGACCCGGCACACACCTGCCTCGCCGTACGCCTCCCGGGCGAGGGCCCCGACGGCTCCGTCCGCGCGCTGTCGGTGTCCCTGCCGACCGCCGACTACCCCGCGCGCCGGGGCGAGCTGGCGTCCGTGCTGCTTCGCGCGGCGGCCGGGGCCTGAGCGGCCGCACCGGTACGGGACGCGCGCCGGGCGGCGGGTTTTCCGGCATCGGTGGAAACGCGGCCGCGCCGGCTCGCGGCGGCGCCGCCTCCGGCGCACAGTGGTCGCATGATTTTCATCGCTGTGAAGTTCACCGTCCGGCCGGAGAAGAGCGACGAGTGGCTGTCGCTGACCGAGCCCTTCACGCTCGCCACCCGCGCGGAGCCGGGCAACATCTTCTTCGAGTGGTCCCGGAGCGTCGAGAACCCGCACCAGTTCGTGCTGCTGGAGGCGTTCGCCGGCCAGGAGGCGGGCGCCGCGCACGTGCAGTCCGACCACTTCAAGGACGCCATCGAGCTGATGTCCGGCCTCGTCGCGAGCACCCCGGAGATCATCAACGTCGAGACCGAGGGCACCGGCTGGGGCGAGATGGCCGAGGTCACGCCGCGCGCGTAGTGGCGCAAATCCGGCCGTAAGGTGCGGAGTACGGCGAAAGGGCCGTCGTTCCCGAGCGGGGGAACGACGGCCCTTCCGCCGTGTGTGCGGCCCTGGGAGGAGCCTGTGAGCCCGGAGGCCTCTAGCGGACGCGGACGGCGCCCGTCGGCTGGTCGTAGCTCATGTCGCGCTGCACGACGCCGGTGCTGGAGTTCTGCGCGCCGATGAACTGGCCGCCGCCGATGTAGACCCCGACGTGGTACGCGCTGCCCGCGCTGCCCCAGTAGAGGATGTCGCCCACCTGGAGGTTGTCCAGGCCCACCTGGGTGCCGGCGGTCGACTGGTCCTGGGAGACGCGCGGCAGGTCGATGCCGATCTGCCGGAACGCGGCCTGGGTGAGGCCGGAGCAGTCGTACGCGGACGGGCCGGTCGCGCCGCTCACGTACGCCTTGCCGACCTGGGCCTTGAGGAAGCTCACCAGGGACTCGGTGGAGCCGCTGAGCGAGCCGGTGTCCACCGAGGCGGAGGCGGACAGGAGGGGGCCACGGTCCGCGGAGCGCGAAGCGCGGGCCTGCTCGGCCTCCTTGGCCTTGCGGGCCGCGGCGGCCTTCTTCTCCGCCTCGGCCTTGCGCTTGGCCTCGACGGCCTTGTCCTTGGCCTTCTGGGCGGCCTTGTCGGCCTTGGAGAAGACCGAGTCCTGCGCTGCCTGCAGCTCGTACTGGTCCGCAACCTGCTGGGTGGTGTCCGCGGTCTTCGCCACGGACGTCGCGAGGTCAGCGGTGATGGTCGGCAGCTCCTGGGTCTCGGAGGCCGGCTTCTCAGCGGTGGCGTTCGCGGGGACGGCGGTACCGGTCACCGCCAGCGTGAGGATGCCACCGGTGAACCCTGCGCGCACGGCCCGCGAGGTCGCGGAACGGCGGGGCTTCCGGTGGCTGGGTATGAGTGCGTTCGGGGACATGGCACCACGGCTATCAGGCCCCACAGGTTGCTGCCAACAAAGGTGGTGTGCACCACTTTTGACGCGTACACGGTGAACAAAACGGGCCAATCGGCCAGCCGCGAGTCGGCCCGAGGCGTGTCCGAATTTCGTGATCATGTTCCTGCGCACGGCATTTACCGCTCGATGCGCGTCAGCACGGCACTTACCACCTTCGCAACCGACTCGCCAATGCTTCCCGGGCGTCAAGGTTTTAGAGATGTGAAACGCGTGGGATAGCTCACTCCTGAGTGACCGTTATGTCCTCGTGATGCGCGCTCGTGAAGGGATGCACGTTCCGACGATCACGACGAGGTCACGACTGGGTCACGCGGACGGGTGGGCGAGCGCTATCAGTTGACGGTGTCCAGCGCCAATTTGCTTGCGCTGCGTCACTCTTGATAGTGCAGCTACCTCCCTGACCAGCGGCAACCGCTGATTTTGTCACGTGAAGTGATCACTCGGACGCTTCCGGTGCGAAGATCACCGCTCATCCGACTTCATGATCCTTCGTCAGGTGGTGGAGATCACAAAGTCGTTGTCGCACCCCGTGTCGCAGATCACAGACTCGCGGGCATAAGATGCAGGCGGCCAGGGCTTGTGAACTGCCTCACATGGGCGCGATCTCTGTCGCGTCCCGTCGAGGAGTGAACGGGCCCCCGGCCGGACCGCCAACCAGTCATCGTCGACTGAAGGGAGCGAGGACGGTGAACGCCTATGCGCCCATCCTCGTACTGGGAGCCCTCGGGGCAGGCTTTGCGATCTTCTCCGTCGTCATGGCCACGCTCGTCGGACCCAGGCGCTACAACCGGGCCAAGCTCGAGGCGTACGAGTGCGGGATCGAGCCGACCCCACAGCCTTCAGGCGGCGGTCGCTTTCCGATCAAGTACTACCTGACGGCGATGCTCTTCATCGTCTTCGACATCGAGATCGTCTTCCTCTACCCCTGGGCCGTCACCTTCGACGCCCTGGGGCTGTTCGGGCTCGTCGAGATGCTGCTCTTCGCGCTCACCGTCTTCGTCGCCTACGCCTATGTCTGGCGCCGCGGCGGCCTGGAATGGGACTAGGGGTCACCCAATGGGACTTGAAGAGAAGCTGCCCAGCGGCTTTCTGCTGAGCACCGTCGAACAGGCCGCGGGATGGGTGCGCAAGTCATCGGTCTTCCCGGCCACCTTCGGGCTCGCGTGCTGCGCCATCGAGATGATGACCACCGGAGCCGGCCGCTACGACCTGGCCCGCTTCGGCATGGAGGTCTTCCGCGGCTCCCCGCGCCAGGCCGACCTGATGATCGTGGCCGGCCGGGTCAGCCAGAAGATGGCGCCCGTCCTCCGCCAGGTCTACGACCAGATGCCGAACCCGAAGTGGGTCATCTCCATGGGCGTGTGCGCCTCGTCGGGCGGCATGTTCAACAACTACGCCATCGTGCAGGGCGTCGACCACGTCGTCCCGGTCGACATCTACCTCCCGGGCTGCCCGCCGCGTCCGGAGATGCTCATGGACGCCATCCTCAAGCTCCACGAGAAGATCCAGGGCTCCAAGCTCGGGGTCAACGCCGAGGAAGCGGCCCGCGAGGCGGAGGAGGCGGCGCTCAAGGCACTCCCGACGATCGAGATGAAGGGGCTGCTGCGGTGAGCGACCCGAAAAACGGCGCGAAGGACGGTACGGGGCCCAACGGGGTCAACCCGGACAAGGACCTCAACGCGCAGAACCTCCCCGGCCAGCGCGGCGACCACGGCGAGGTCATCGGCGTCCGCCGCGGCATGTTCGGCGCGAACAACGGCGGCGACACCTCCGGCTACGGCGGCCTCGTACGGACCGTACGGCTGCCCGGCGCCGCCTCCCGGCCGTACGGGGGGTGGTTCGACGAGGTCGCGGACGAGCTCGAAGGCGCGCTGGACGAGCAGGGCCTGGTCCCCGAGAACGTCATCGAGAAGACCGTCGTCGACCGCGACGAGCTGACCTTCCACATCGCCCGCGAATTCCTGCCGACCGTCGCGAAGACCCTCCGCGACGACCCGGCCCTCCGCTTCGAGCTGTGCACCGGCGTCAGCGCCGTGCACTTCCCCGGCGACAAGGGCCGCGAGCTGCACGCCGTCTACCACCTGCGGTCGATCACCCACACCCGGCTGATCCGGCTGGAGGTCTCCGCGCCCGACGCCGACCCGCACATCCCGTCGGTCGTGAGCGTCTACCCGACCAACGACTGGCACGAGCGCGAGGTCTACGACTTCTTCGGGCTGATCTTCGACGGACACCCGGCGCTCACCCGGATCATGATGCCGGACGACTGGCAGGGCTTCCCGCAGCGCAAGGACTACCCGCTCGGCGGCATCCCCGTCGAGTACAAGGGCGCCCAGATCCCGGCTCCCGACCAGCGGAGGTCGTACACCTGATGTCCACTTCCCACGCGACTCCCCGTGAGACCACGGAAGGCACCGTCTACACGGTCACCGGCGGCGACTGGGACGAGGTCGTCGAGGCCGCGGCCAAGGCGGACGACGAGCGCATCGTCGTCAACATGGGCCCGCAGCACCCCTCCACGCACGGCGTGCTCCGGCTCATCCTGGAGATCGACGGCGAGACCGTCACCGAGGCCCGCTGCGGCATCGGCTACCTCCACACCGGCATCGAGAAGAACCTCGAATACCGCACGTGGACCCAGGGCACGACCTTCGTCACGCGGATGGACTACCTGACGCCGTTCTTCAACGAGACGGCGTACTGCCTGGCCGTGGAGAAGCTGCTCGGCATCACCGACGACATCCCGGACCGGGCGTCGGTCATCCGCGTGATGCTCATGGAGCTGAACCGGCTCTCCTCCCACCTGGTGTGCATCGCCACCGGCGGCATGGAGCTCGGCGCCACCACGATAATGATCTACGGCTTCCGCGACCGCGAACTGGTCCTGGACATCTACGAGCTGATCACCGGCCTGCGCATGAACCACGCGTACGTCCGGCCCGGCGGCCTCGCCCAGGACCTGCCGCCCGGCACCGTCGACCAGGTACGCGCCTTCGTGAAGAAGATGCGCAAGAACCTCCCGGAGTACGACAAGCTCGCCACCGGCAGCCCGGTCTTCAAGGGCCGGATGGAGGGCATCGGCTACCTGGACCTCGCCGGCTGCCTGGCCACCGGCGCCACCGGCCCGGTCCTGCGCTCCGCCGGCCTCCCGCACGACCTGCGCAAGACCGACCCGTACTGCGGCTACGAGACCTACGACTTCGAGGTCCCGACCACCGACACCTGCGACTCCTACGGCCGCTTCCTGCTCCGTCTGGAGGAGATGCGCCAGTCGCTGCGGATCATCGAGCAGTGCCTGGACCGGCTGGAGCCCGGCCCGGTCATGGTCGGGGACAAGAAGATCGCCTGGCCCGCGCAGCTCGCGCTCGGTCCGGACGGCCTCGGCAACTCCCTGGACCACATCAAGAAGATCATGGGCACCTCCATGGAGGCCCTGATCCACCACTTCAAGCTGGTGACGGAGGGCTTCCGGGTCCCGCCCGGCCAGGCCTACGCGGCCGTGGAGTCGCCCAAGGGCGAGCTGGGCGTGCACGCGGTCAGCGACGGCGGCACCCGCCCGTACCGCGTCCACTTCCGCGACCCCTCCTTCACCAACCTGCAGGCCATGGCGGCCATGTGCGAAGGCGGCCAGGTCGCCGACGTCATCGTCGCCGTCGCGTCCATCGACCCCGTGATGGGAGGCGTCGACCGGTGACAGACGTCAGTTTGGGGATGCCGCAGCTCCCCGCCCCCGATTACCCGGCCGATGTACGGGCCCGGCTCGAAGCGGAGGCGAAGGAGGTGATCGCCCGCTACCCCGGCTCGCGCTCGGCCCTGCTGCCGCTGCTGCACCTCGTCCAGTCCGAGGAAGGCCACGTCACGCGGACGGGCATCCGCTTCTGTGCCGAGCTGCTGGACCTCACCACCGCCGAGGTCACGGCCGTCTCGACCTTCTACACGATGTACCGCCGCAAGCCGAGCGGCGACTACCAGGTCGGGGTCTGCACCAACACGCTCTGCGCCGTCATGGGCGGCGACGCCATCTTCGACGAGCTGAAGGCGCACCTGGGCGTCGGCAACAACGAGACCACCGCCGACGGCAAGGTCACCCTCGAACACATCGAGTGCAACGCCGCCTGCGACTACGCGCCCGTCGTGATGGTCAACTGGGAGTTCTTCGACAACCAGACGCCGGAGAGCGCGAAGCAGCTGGTCGACGACCTGCGGGACGGACGGCCCGTCGCCCCGACCCGCGGCGCGCCCCTGTGCACGTACAAGGACACGGCGCGCATCCTCGCCGGCTTCCCCGACCGGCGGGAGGGCGCGGTCGAGGCGACCGGCGGCGCCGGGCACGCCTCGCTCGTCGGGCTCCGGCTGGCCAGGGGCGAGGAACTGCCGAGCGGCACGGACCACGTCGTCGCACCCCGCGACGGCGACCGCCCGACGGACGAGGCGCCTTCCGGGCGCGCTCCCGGCGAAGCCCCGGCGACCCACCCGAGCTCGCACGACGCACCGCAGCACACTTCGGCCTCCGACCCCCAGCACCCCGCTGGCCCGGCTGCTGAGGAGGGGGAGTGATGACCGTGTCCACGGAATACGGGGGCGCCTCCCGGCCGGAGGCCGGGGGAGAGACCAGCCCCGAGAAGCTGCTCGCACCCGTCCTGTCGGCCTTCTGGGACCAGCCCAACTCCTGGACCCTGGAGACCTACCGCCGGCACGAGGGCTACGAGGGCGCGCGCAAGGCGCTCGCGATGGCCCCGGACGACGTCATCGCGTACGTGAAGGACGCGGGGCTGCGCGGCCGCGGCGGCGCGGGCTTCCCCACCGGCATGAAGTGGCAGTTCATCCCGCAGGGCGACGGCAAGCCGCACTATCTTGTTGTCAACGCCGACGAGTCGGAGCCCGGGACCTGCAAGGACATCCCGCTCCTCTTCGCGAACCCGCATTCCCTCATCGAGGGGATCATCATTGCCTGTCACGCGATCCGGTCGCATCACGCGTTCATCTACCTGCGCGGGGAGACCGTCCCTGTCCTGCGGCGGCTGCACGAGGCCGTACGGGAGGCCTACGCGGCGGGCTACCTCGGCAAGGACGCCCTCGGCGCCGGTCTGGACCTCGAACTCACCGTGCACGCGGGCGCGGGCGCGTACATCTGCGGCGAGGAGACCGCGCTGCTGGACTCCCTGGAGGGCCGTCGCGGACAGCCCCGGCTGCGTCCCCCCTTCCCCGCCGTGGCCGGCCTCTACGCCTGCCCCACTGTCGTGAACAACGTCGAGTCCATCGCGTCGGTTCCCGCCATCATGAACCGGGGCAAGGAGTGGTTCCGCTCCATGGGCAGCGAGAAGTCCCCGGGCTTCACGCTCTACTCGCTGAGCGGCCACGTCGCCAACCCCGGTCAGTACGAAGCCCCGTTGGGGATCACGCTGCGCCAGCTCCTCGACATGAGCGGCGGCATGCGCCCCGGCCACCGGCTGAAGTTCTGGACACCGGGAGGTTCGTCCACGCCGATGTTCACCGACGAGCACCTGGACGTCGCGCTGGACTACGAAGGCGTCGGCGCGGCCGGCTCGATGCTCGGCACCAAGGCCCTGCAGTGCTTCGACGAGACGACGTGTGTCGTACGGGCCGTGACGCGGTGGACCGAGTTTTATGCGCATGAATCGTGCGGTAAGTGCACGCCGTGCCGCGAGGGCACGTACTGGCTCGTCCAGCTGCTCCGTGACATCGAGGCCGGCAAGGGCCGCATGGAGGACCTCGACAAGCTCAACGACATCGCCGACAACATCAACGGCAAGTCCTTCTGCGCCCTCGGCGACGGCGCCGCCTCGCCGATCTTCTCCTCGCTCAAGTACTTCCGCGCGGAGTACGAGCAGCACGTCACGGGCAAGGGCTGCCCCTTCGACCCGGCCAAGTCGACCGCTTGGGCCGACAAGCACCTGGAGGTGAACGGATGACAGTGACCACCACTGGGTCCAATAGCGGCTCCGCCGCGGGTCCCTCCGGGGGCGGCGAGGCGGCGGTCCCGCCCGAAGACCTCGTCTCGCTGACCATCGACGGCATCGAGATCAGCGTGCCCAAGGGCACCCTGGTCATCCGGGCCGCCGAAATGCTCGGCATCGAGATCCCGCGCTTCTGCGACCACCCGCTGCTGGACCCGGCGGGCGCCTGCCGCCAGTGCATCGTGGAGGTCGAGGGCCAGCGCAAGCCCATGGCGTCCTGCACGATCACCTGCACCGACGGCATGGTCGTGAAGTCCCAGCTCACCTCGCCGGTCGCCGACAAGGCCCAGCGCGGCGTGATGGAGCTGCTGCTCATCAACCACCCGCTGGACTGCCCGGTCTGCGACAAGGGCGGCGAGTGCCCGCTGCAGAACCAGGCCATGTCCGCCGGACAGGCCGACTCGCGTTTCGAGGGCAAGAAGCGCACCTACGAGAAGCCGGTGCCGATCTCCCAGCAGGTGCTGCTGGACCGCGAGCGCTGCGTCCTGTGCGCCCGCTGCACCCGTTTCTCCAACCAGGTCGCCGGCGACCCGATGATCGAGCTGATCGAGCGCGGCGCGCTCCAGCAGGTCGGCACGGGGGAGGGCGACCCGTTCGAGTCGTACTTCTCCGGCAACACCATCCAGATCTGCCCGGTCGGCGCGCTGACCTCGGCGGCGTACCGCTTCCGTTCCCGCCCCTTCGACCTGGTCTCCTCGCCGTCCGTGTGCGAGCACTGCGCGGGCGGCTGCGCGACGCGTACGGACCACCGGCGCGGCAAGGTCATGCGGCGGCTCGCGGCCGACGACCCCGAGGTCAACGAGGAGTGGATGTGCGACAAGGGGCGGTTCGCCTTCCGGTACGGGCAGCTGCCCGACCGGCTGGAGACGCCGCTCGTCCGGGACGCCGACTCGGGTGAACTGACCCCGGCGAGCTGGCCCGAGGCGCTGGAGGCCGCGGCGCGCGGGCTCGCCGCCGCACGCGGCCGGGCCGGGGTGCTGACCGGCGGCCGGCTCACCGTCGAGGACTCCTACGCGTACGCCAAGTTCGCCCGGACCGTCCTGGACACCGACGACATCGACTTCCGGGCCCGGGTGCACAGCTCCGAGGAGGCCGGCTTCCTCGCCGCACACGTGGCGGGCCACGGCCGCGACCTCGATGGGCAGGGAATCACCTACCGCTCCCTGGAGGCGGCGCCGGCCGTCCTGCTGGCCGGCATCGAGGCCGAGGAGGAGGCGCCCGGCGTCTTCCTGAGGCTGCGCAAGGCGCACCGCAAGAACGGCCAGCGGACCTTCGGGCTCGCTTCGTACGCCACCCGCGGCCTCATCAAGGCGGGCGGCACGCTGCTGCCGGCCGCCCCCGGCACGGAGACGGAGTGGCTGGACGCGCTGGCGGGCGGGGTCGGACTCGAAGGCGAGGGGCAGGCGGCTGCCGCGGCGCTGCGGGCCGAGGGCGCGGTGATCGTCGTCGGTGAGCGGCTGGCCGCCGTACCGGGGGCGCTCACCGCCGCCGTACGCGCCGCCTCGGCCACCGGCGCGCGGCTCGTGTGGATCCCGCGCCGGGCCGGCGAGCGGGGCGCCGTCGAGGCGGGCGCGCTGCCCGGGCTGCTGCCCGGCGGCCGGCCCGGCACGGACCCGCGCGCCCGCGACGAGGTCGCCCGCGCCTGGGGCGTCGCCGCGCTGCCGCACCGGCTCGGCCGGGACACCGGGCAGATCCTGGAGGCCGCGGCCACCGGAGAGCTGAACGCCCTGGTGGTGGCCGGCGTCGGGGTCGAGGACCTGCCCGACCCGCGGCGCGCCGTCGAGGCGCTGGAGGCGGTCGGCTTCCTGGTCAGCCTGGAGCAGCGGCCCGGTGAGGTCACCCGCCGGGCCGATGTGGTGCTGCCGGTCGCGGCCGTGGTGGAGAAGGCGGGCACGTTCCTCAACTGGGAGGGGCGGGCACGGCCCTTCGAGGCCGCGCTCAAGCCGGACCAGATGACGCGCCGCCACCTGCTCCCCGATGCGCGGGTGCTGCACATGCTCGCGGACGCGATGTCCGCCGTGGACGAGGCGGTGCCGGGCCTGGCGCTGCCGGACGTACGTGCCGTACGCGCGGAGCTGGACCGGCTCGGCGGCTGGGACGGGCCGCGCGCCACCGCCGACGCGCTCGCCGGTACCGAGACGCGGGCGCTGCCCCGGCCCGGCGCGGGCGAGGCGGTGCTCGCCGGTCACCGGCTGCTGCTGGACCTCGGGCGGCTGCAGGAGGGCGACGCGGCGCTGGCCGGCACCCGGCACGCCGCGGTGGCCCGGATGTCCGCCGCCACCGCCGCCGAGGCGGGCCTCAAGGACGGCGCGGAGGTCCTGGTCACGGGGCCGCACGGCGCGGTGGCGTTCCCCCTCCAGGTCAGCGAGATGCCCGACCGGGTGGTGTGGCTGCCGCTCAACTCCCAGGGGGGCGGCGTCCCGCACGACACGGGAGCGAACCCCGGTGACCTGGTGACGGTCGCCGCGATGACCGCGGGCCCGGCGGCCCCGGCGGACGGCACGGAGGTGGCGGAATGATGAACCTCGCCGCGGAACAGCTGGCGCTCGGCGCGGACCGCATCGCGCTGGCCGCCGAGGACCTGAGCGTCTTCGGGCGCGACCCGTGGTGGCTGGTGGTCATCAAGGCGGTCTTCTGCTTCGCGTTCCTGATGCTGACCGTGCTCTTCTCGATTGTCTGGGAGCGCAAGGTCGTCGCCTGGATGCAGCTGCGCATCGGGCCCAACCGGCACGGTCCCTGGGGCATGCTCCAGTCCCTCGCGGACGGCATCAAGCTGATGCTGAAAGAGGACCTGGTCGTCAAGCGGGCCGACAAGGCGGTGTACATCCTCGCCCCGATCGTCGCGGCCATCCCGGCGTTCATGGCGTTCGCGGTCATTCCGTTCGGCCCGGCCGACAACGAGATCTCGATCTTCGGTCACCGTACGCCGATGCAGCTGACCGACCTGCCGATCGGCGTCCTCTACATCCTGGCCACGGCCTCGGTCGGCATCTACGGCATCGTGCTCGCCGGCTGGTCCTCGGGCTCGACGTACCCGCTGCTCGGCGGGCTCCGCTCGTGCGCCCAGATGATCAGCTACGAGATCGCGATGGGCATGGCCTTCGCGTCGGTGTTCCTCTACTCCGGCTCGATGTCCACCTCGGCGATCGTCGACGGGCAGCACAGCACCTGGTACGTCGCGCTGCTGCCGGTCTCCTTCCTGATCTACATCGTCGCGATGGTCGGCGAGACCAACCGTGCGCCGTTCGACATGCCGGAGTCCGAGGGCGACCTGGTCGGCGGCTTCAACACGGAGTACTCCTCCATCAAGTTCGCGATGTTCATGCTCGCCGAGTACGTCAACATGGTCACCGTCTCGGCGGTCGCGATCACCCTCTTCCTCGGCGGCTGGCGCGCCCCCTGGCCGATCAGCACCTTCTGGGAGGGCGCGAACCACGGCTGGTGGCCGCTGCTCTGGTTCACCCTCAAGGTCCAGTTGCTGCTCTTCTTCTTCATCTGGCTGCGCGGCACGCTGCCACGCGTCCGCTACGACCAGTTCATGAAGCTGGGCTGGAAGGTCCTCATCCCGGTCTCCATGGTCTGGCTGATGCTGGTCGCGACCGTGCGGGCGCTGCGCAACGAGGGCTATGACTTCCAGCGGATCGTGCTGTACGTCGGCGGTGCCGCGGTCGCCCTGCTGCTGATCTCCCTCGTCGTGGACTTCTTCCGCAAGGGCGAGAAGGCCGAAGAGGCGCCGGCCGAGGAGCCGTTCGACGCGATGGCGGGCGGCTTCCCCGTACCACCGCTGCCCGGCCAGACCCTGCCGCCCGTGCCGCGCCGGCGCCCGCGCCACCAAGATCGCGAGCTGATTGTCAGTGGCGGAGTGAATACTGACAGTGACGAAAACGGGAAGGGGGACAACGGTGTCTGATTTCCAGAATCCGGTGGCCGGCTTCGGCGTGACCTTCAAGGCCATGTTCAAGAAGCGGCTCACCGAGCAGTACCCGGAGGAGAAGAAGCCGACCGCGCCTCGTTTCCACGGCCGGCACCAGCTCAACCGCCATCCGGACGGCCTGGAGAAGTGCGTGGGCTGCGAGCTGTGCGCCTGGGCATGTCCGGCCGACGCGATCTATGTGGAGGGCGCGGACAACACCGACGAGGAGCGGTACTCGCCCGGTGAGCGGTACGGCCGCGTCTACCAGATCAACTATCTCCGCTGCATCCTCTGCGGCCTGTGCGTCGAGGCGTGCCCCACCCGGGCGCTCACGATGACGAACGAGTACGAGCTCGCCGACCGCAGCCGCGAGTCCCTGATCTACACCAAGGAAGAGCTGCTCGCGGGCCTCGACGAGAACATGGTCGACTCCCCGCACGCGATCTTCCCCGGGATGACGGAGAAGGACTACTACAACGGCCTGGTGACCGAGGCAGCGCCGGGCACGGAGCGGCAGGTCGCGGTCAGCAAGGGCGAGTGCCCGGCGGGACTCCCCGAGACCCCCGCGCCCACCGCCGAACGCCCGGCGGGGACGGGGGTGGAGGCATGAGCCCCTCGGTCCTGGCCGCGGCCTCCGCCACCTCCACCGGCGAGGCGGTGCAGTTCTGGATCCTCGGCACGGTGGCCGTGATCGGCGCGCTGGCCACGGTCCTGATGAAGCGGGCGGTGCACAGCGCACTCTCGCTCGCCGGCACCATGATCATCCTGGCGGTCTTCTACCTCGCCAACGGCGCGTACTTCCTCGGCATCGTCCAGGTCGTCGTCTACACCGGCGCGATCATGATGCTCTTCCTCTTCGTCGTCATGCTGGTCGGCGTGACCGCGGCGGACTCCCTCAAGGAGACGCTCAAGGGCCAGCGCTGGCTGGCGGCCGGCGCCGGGCTCGGCTTCGGCATCCTGCTGATCGCCGGCCTCGGCAACGCCTCGGTGAAGCACTTCAACGGCCTGGCCGAGGCCAACGCCGGCGGCAACGTCCAGGGCCTGGCCGCCCTGATCTTCACCAAGTACGTGTTCGCCTTCGAGATCACCGGTGCGCTGCTGATCACCGCCGCGGTCGGCGCGATGGTGCTCACCCACAAGGAGCGCACCGAGCGGGCCAAGACCCAGCGCGAGCAGGCCGAGCGCCGCGTACGCGAAGGCACTCAAGTCACGCCGCTGCCGGCCCCGGGTGTGTACGCCCGGCACAACGCGGTCGACGTGCCCGGTCTGCTGCCCGACGGCACCCCCTCCGAGCTCACCGTCAATCCGACCCTGCGCAAGCGGGGCCAGATCCGGGACGTGTCGGGGGAGTCGCTGGCCGAACTGGCGGCGCTGGAGCAGCGCTCGGCGGAGTGGTTGGAGCGCGGCGAGACCGACCGGCGCGGCGAGCAGGCGCGGGAGCGCGGCGAGGAGGCCACGCGATGAATCCGATCAACTACCTCTACCTGGCTGCGCTGCTCTTCACCATCGGTGCGGCTGGGGTGCTGATCAGGCGGAACGCCATCGTGCTCTTCATGTGCGTGGAGCTGATGCTGAACGCCTGCAACCTCGCCTTCGTGGCCTTCTCGCGGCTGCACGGAAATCTGGACGGCCAGATCATCGCGTTCTTCACGATGGTCGTCGCGGCGGCCGAGGTCGTGGTCGGCTTGGCGATCATCGTCACGATCTTCCGCACCCGCCATACGGCCTCGGTCGACGACGCCAGCCTGATGAAGCTGTAAGGGGTCGCACTCGTGGAATCTCTGATCGCGCTGCTCGTCGGGGCACCACTGGTCGGTGCGGCCGTGCTGCTCTGCGGCGGCAAACGCCTGGACCGTGCGGGCCACTGGCTCGGCACCCTGCTCGCGGTGGTGTCGTTCGTCATCGGCCTGGTGCTGTTCACCGACATGCTGGGCAGGGGCGCCGAGGACCGTGCGCTGCACCAGCACCTCTTCAGCTGGATCCCGGTGGGCGGCTTCCAGGCCGACATCGCCTTCCAGCTCGACCAGTTGTCGATGACGTTCGTCCTGCTGATCACCGGTGTCGGATCGCTGATCCACATCTACTCGATCGGCTACATGGAGCACGACGAGCGGCGCCGCCGCTTCTTCGGCTATCTGAACCTCTTCCTCGCGGCGATGCTGCTGCTCGTCCTCGCCGACAACTACCTCCTGCTGTACGTCGGCTGGGAGGGCGTGGGCCTCGTCTCGTACCTGCTCATCGGGTTCTGGCAGCACAAGCCGAGCGCGGCGACGGCGGCCAAGAAGGCCTTCCTGGTCAACCGGGTCGGCGACATGGGCCTGTCCATCGCCATCATGCTGATGTTCACCACTTTCGGGACGTTCGCGTTCGGCCCCGTGCTGGGCGCGGCGAGCGAGACCAGCGAAGGCGTGCTCACCGCCATCGGGCTGATGCTGCTGCTGGCCGCCTGCGGCAAGTCGGCCCAGGTGCCGCTCCAGTCCTGGCTGGGTGACGCGATGGAGGGCCCGACCCCGGTCTCGGCCCTGATCCACGCCGCCACGATGGTCACCGCGGGGGTCTACCTGATCACCCGCTCCGGGGCGGTCTTCGACGCGGCGCCGGACGCGCAGACCGCCGTGGTCGCGGTCGGCGCGGTGACGCTCCTCTTCGGTGCGATCGTCGGTTGCGCGAAGGACGACATCAAGAAGGCGCTCGCGGGCTCGACCATGTCGCAGATCGGGTACATGATCCTCGCGGCCGGGCTCGGTCCGATCGGGTACGCCTTCGCGATCATGCACCTGGTCACCCACGGCTTCTTCAAGGCGGGCCTCTTCCTCGGCGCCGGTTCCGTGATGCACGGGATGAACGACGAGGTGGACATGCGCCGCTACGGCGGCCTGCGGAAACACATGCCGGTCACCTTCGTCACCTTCGGCCTCGGGTACCTGGCGATCATCGGCTTCCCGGGCCTGTCCGGCTTCTTCTCCAAGGACAAGATCATCGAAGCGGCGTTCGCCAGCGGCGGCACCCAGGGCTGGATCCTGGGCGCGGCCACCCTGCTGGGCGCCGGGATCACCGCGTTCTACATGACGCGCGTGATGCTGATGACGTTCTTCGGCGAGGAGCGCTGGCGCAAGGCGCCCACCCCCTCGCCCGAGGAGCCGAGCGCGGAGCCCGCCGCCGCGACCGAGGGCGAGTACACCCCGCCGCATCCGCACGAGTCGCCGAAGTCCATGACGACCCCCATGATCGTGTTGGCCTTCGGATCGGTCTTCGCGGGCGGTCTGTTCAGCATCAACGAGGCGTTCGTGCACTGGCTGGAGCCGGTCACCTCCTTCGAGCACGGCCACCCCCCGATCGGGGCGGCGGCCGTGACCGGGTCGACGATCGTGGTGCTGCTGATCGGCGTCGGCCTCGCCTGGCTGCAGTACGGCCGCAAGCCCGTTCCGGCCGTGGCGCCGCGCGGCTCGTTCCTCACCCGCGCCGCCCGGCGCGACCTGCTCCAGGACGACTTCAACCACGTCGTCCTGGTCCGCGGCGGCGAGGAGCTGACCCGGGCGCTGGTCCGGATCGACGACACCGTCGTCGACGGCGCGGTCAACGGCACCGCGGTGTCGGTAGGCGGCCTCTCCGGCCGGCTGCGCCGCCTGCAGACCGGTTACGTCCGCTCCTACGCCCTCCAGATGCTGGGCGGTGCCGCGGTGCTGGTCTTCGCGACCCTGTTGATGAGGGGTGTCTGAGTCATGTCGTTTCCCCTGCTGACGGCCGCCGCGGCGGTGCCGGCGATCGGCGCCGTCGCCACGGCCGCGGTGCCCGCCGCGAAGCGCACCGCCGCCAAGTGGCTGGCGCTGCTCTTCTCGCTGGCCACGCTGGCGCTGGCGCTGGTGATCGCGGTCCGCTTCGACCCCGGCGCCAAGGGCCCGTTCCAGCTCACCGAGTCCCACGCCTGGATCGCCGACTTCGGCGTCCGGTACGAACTGGGCGTGGACGGCATCGCGGTGGCGCTGATCGCGCTGACCGCCCTGCTGATCCCGTTCGTGATCCTCGCGGGCTGGCACGACGCCGACGCCCTGGAGGCGGACAATTCAAATCGGCGCTGGCGGCCCACCCAGGGCTTCTTCGCGCTGATCCTCGCCGTCGAGGCGATGGTGGTGATCTCCTTCGAGGCCACCGACGTGTTCGTCTTCTACATCTTCTTCGAAGCCATGCTCATCCCGATGTACTTCCTCATCGGCGGCTTCGGGGACCGGGCCGACGGCCGGGGCGCGACGGAGAGCGCGAGCCGCCGCTCGTCCGCCGCGGTGAAGTTCCTGCTGTACAACCTCGCCGGCGGTCTGATCATGCTGGCCGCGGTGATCGGCCTGTACGCCGTCACCGCCGACCAGCTGGGCACCGGCACCTTCTCGCTCCAGCAGATCGTCCAGGCCCGCGCGGCCGGCGACCTGACCATGGGCGCGGGCACGGAGCGGCTGCTCTTCCTCGGCTTCTTCTTCGCCTTCGCGGTGAAGGCGCCGCTGTGGCCGCTGCACACCTGGCTGCCGGGCGCCATGGGCGAGTCCACCGCGCCGGTCGCCGTGCTGATCACCGCGGTGGTCGACAAGGTCGGCACCTTCGCGATGCTCCGCTTCTGCCTCCAGCTCTTCCCCGAGGCCAGCAAGTGGGCCACGCCGGTGGTCCTGGTGCTGGCGCTGATCAGCATCCTGTACGGCGCGCTGCTCGCGGTCGCCCAGAAGGACATCAAGCGCCTGGTCGCGTACGCGTCCATCTCGCACTTCGGCTTCATCATCCTCGGCGTCTTCGCGATGACCAGCCAGGGCCAGAGCGGCGCGACGCTCTACATGGTCAACCACGGCATCTCCACCGCCGCGCTGATGCTGGTGGCCGGCTTCCTGATCACCCGCCGCGGCTCCCGCCTCATCGCGGACTACGGCGGCGTGCAGAAGGTGGCGCCGGTGCTGGCCGGCACCTTCCTGATCGGCGGTCTCGCCACTCTCTCGCTGCCCGGCCTCGCGCCGTTCGTCAGTGAGTTCCTGGTCCTGGTCGGCACGTTCAGCCGGTACCCGGTCATCGGCATCATCGCCACGGTGGGCATCGTGCTGGCCGCGCTGTACGTCCTCGTGCTGTACCAGCGCACGATGACCGGGCCGGTCAAGGCGGAGGTCCGGGCCATGCCCGACCTCAAGGCCCGCGAGCTGGTGGTGGTGGCGCCGCTGATCGCGCTGCTGCTCTTCCTCGGCGTCTACCCGAAGCCGCTGACCAATCTGGTGAACCCCGCGGTGGACCACACCCTGTCCGTCGTGGACCAGCAGGACCCCAAGCCCGACGTCCGGGTCAACGCCGTGCCGAACGAGCCCGGCACCGATCGAGATGCGGAGGCCGCGAAGTGACATCCGTGGCAGCGGTCCACAGTCTGTGGACGATGGCGGACGGGGCGGCCGGCTCCCCCTTCGCCCCCGACGGCCCGGGCCGGATCCCCGCGCCGCACATCGAGTACGCCCAGCTGGCGCCCACCCTCATCGTGCTCGGCGCGGCGGTGCTCGCCGTGCTGGTCGAGGCGTTCTGGCCGCGCCGCGGCCGGTACTACGCGCAGGTGCTGCTCTCCGTCGTCGCGCTGGCCGCCGCGTTCGCCGCGGTGATCGGCCTCGCGGCGGGCGGCTTCGGCACGACGAAAGCGCACATCGCCGCGATGGGCGCGCTCGCGGTGGACGGCCCGGCGCTCTTCCTCCAGGGCACGATCCTGCTGGTCTCGCTGATCGCCGTCTTCACCTTCGCCGAGCGCCGGCTGGACCCTGCGGCGCACGGCCGCCCGGTGGACTCCTTCGCACCCCAGGGCGCCGCGGTGCCCGGCGGCGAGGCCGAGAAGGCGGCGGTCAAGGCCGGGTTCACCACCACCGAGGTCTTCCCGCTGGCCCTCTTCGCGATCGGCGGCATGCTGGTCTTCCCGGCGGCCAACGACCTGCTGACGCTCTTCGTCGCGCTGGAGGTCTTCTCCCTCCCGCTCTACATCCTCTGCGCGCTCGCCCGCCGCCAGCGGCTCCTCTCGCAGGAGTCGGCGGTGAAGTACTTCCTGCTCGGCGCCTTCTCCTCGGCGTTCCTGCTGTTCGGCGTCGCGCTGCTGTACGGCTACGCCGGCACGGTCACGTACGCGGGCATCGCCGATGTGGTGAGCGACGGCGCCAAGCAGATCGACCCGGCGCTCGCCGACACCATGGGCAATGACGCGCTGCTGCTGATCGGCGGCGCGCTGGTGGTCATGGGCCTGCTGTTCAAGGTCGGTGCGGTCCCGTTCCACATGTGGACGCCGGACGTGTACCAGGGCGCGCCCACCCCCGTGACCGGCTTCATGGCGGCCGCGACCAAGGTCGCCGCGTTCGGCGCGCTGCTGCGCCTGCTGTACGTCGCGCTGCCGGGCCTGCGCTGGGACTGGCGTCCTGTCATGTGGGGCGTGGCGATCCTGACGATGCTGGCCGGCGCGGTCATCGCGGTCACCCAGACCGATGTGAAGCGGCTGCTGGCGTACTCCTCCATCGCGCACGCCGGGTTCATCCTGGCCGGCGTGATCGCCACCAGCGAGGACGGCATCTCCTCGGTGCTCTTCTACCTCCTCGCGTACTCCTTCGTGACGCTCGGCGCGTTCGCGGTGGTCACGCTGGTGCGGGACGCGGGCGGCGAGGCGACCCAGCTGGCGAAGTGGGCGGGGCTGGGGCGGCGTTCGCCGCTGGTGGCCGCGGTCTTCGCGGTGTTCCTGCTGGCCTTCGCCGGTATCCCGCTGACCTCCGGGTTCGCGGGCAAGTTCGCGGTGTTCAAGGCGGCGGCGGAGGGCGGCGCCGGCTGGCTGGTCGTGATCGGTGTGCTCTCGTCCGCGATCGCCGCGTTCTTCTACATCCGGGTGATCGTCCTGATGTTCTTCAACGAGCCGAAGGCCGACGGTCCGACGGTGGCGGTGCCCAGCCCGCTGACCATGACGGCCATCGCGGCCGGCGTGGTGGTGACCCTCGTCCTGGGGCTCGCGCCGCAGTACTTCCTCGACCTGGCGGGGCAGGCGGGCGTGTTCGTCCGCTGACCCCGGGGCCAGGTGCCCGTACGTACGCCGCTGCCCGGCACTCCGCGAGGAGGCCGGGCAGCGGCGTACGTATGCGGGACGGCCGAGTACGTCAGGCTTCCTGCTGGAAGCCGTCGAGTGACGAGGGATCGATGGACGGGAGGTCCGTCGTGCCCTCGGTGCGGGAGAAGACGTCCTCCTTGCCGGAGGCCCAGGTAATGGTGAGCTTCTTGCCCCGGAGGCTCTTCACCGTGCCCGCGGCGTGCTCGCTGTCGTCGTCGGTGCACTTGAAGGCGAGCTTGATCGGCGTGCCGTCGACGACCTTGCCGCCGCAGGACTTCTTGCCGATGAGCACGGCCCTGTCCTTCGAGACGGAGAGGATCAGCAGGCCCTTGTCGGCGTGGAGCGCGTCGGTGGTCCAGCCGCCCTCCAGGGCGGCCAGGGTGACCTTGCCGCCCCCGCCGCCCTCTTCGCCGGGCGTCGGGCCGGCCGACGAGGCGGACGGCGACGGCGAACCCTTCTCGCCACCGCCGGTGTCGCTGCCGCCGCCGCAGCCGGCGAGCAGGAGCGTGGCCGCGGCTGCCGCGGCGGCGAACGCAATGCCCTTGCGCACGATGTTCTCCTCGGGGAAGACGGTCAGTTGGCGGCGGTCGGCAGGTCGGGCTTCGGGATCTCCACCTTGCCCTTGGCCTTCTGGTATTCCTCGTTGAGGCCGTACTTCCAGTCGACGGAGAGCGTGTTGCCGATCCGCCGCACCTCGCCCATCGAGCGGGTGTCGTCGCCGTTGTTGCACTTCAGCGCCAGCATGGTGGTGCCCATGTCCTTGACCTTGCCCTGGCAGACGGTCTTGCCCGCGGCCAGGGTCGCGGACTCGCCGATGATGGCGAGGGTGACGGGCCCGTGCGCGCCCTCGGTCTGCCAGGCGCCGTCGATGCCGCCGGCGGCCTTGTCCCCGCCGCCCGTCGACGCCGACTCCGACGGGCTCGGCCTGCTCTCGTTGCCGCCCCCGCTGCTGCCGCAGCCACTGAGCAACAGCGCGGCGATGGCGGCCGCCCCGGCGATCTGCGCTGGCTTGCGCACGTACGTCTCCTCCGTTGTGGGACAGGTTTCGAGAGGCTAGCAGTCACGCGCATGACAACCGTCCCGATGACCCCGGAGGACACCTTCCGTCCGTCGGGTCGCACGCGCCCGTTTCGTACCGGCCTTCCGAGACGTACATAAAGTGTTGGCAATGTCCTGAAATGGATTGGCGAACGCCCCAGGAGGGTCCTAGCGTCCTTTCGGGGCGCGGCCGGGGTGGGGCTGTGGCCGTAGGGGGGACACGTGGCTCATGCCAGCACACGGTTCACGGTCGACCGGACCGTGCCCGGGCTGATTGTGAAAATTGGTGACTATCCGCTGCACCACGGCGGGGTGGGGGCGATCCGCAGCCTGGGACGGCTGGGCGTGCCCATGTACGCGATCACGGAGGACAGATACACGCCCGCCGCGGCGTCGCGGTACCTCCACGGGCGGTTCGTCTGGCCGACCACCGGACGTGAGGACCCGGAGCGGCTGGTCGACGGCCTGCTGCGGATCGGCCGCCGGATCGGCCGGCCGACGGTCCTCGTACCGACCGACGAGGAGGCCGCGGTACTGATCGCCGAGCACGCCGACGTGCTGGGCGACCGCTTCCTCTTCCCGCGCACGCCGCCCGGGCTCTCCCGCAGAGTGGCCAGCAAGCAGGGCCTGCACGAACTGTGCACCGAACACGGCATCCCGTCCCCCCGGGCGGCCTTCCCGCAGACGCAGGCGGACATCGAGGACTTCGCCGAGCACGCCTGCTTCCCGGTCGTCGCCAAGAACCGCGAGGCGTTCCAGCGCCGCAGCCGGCCCGCGGTGAACGGCACGACACGCATCGCGGACGCGGCGCACCTCCGGCATCTCGCCAAGGGCTGGGGCCCGCGCCCCGGCGTGATCCTCCAGGAGTACCTCCCGCGCGAGGAGGCCGAGGACTGGGTCGTGCACGCGTACTTCGACGCGGACAGCGCGGCGTCGGCGATGTTCACCGGGGTGAAGGTCCGTTCCTGGCCGCCGCACGCCGGCATGACCGCCTGCGCGTACGTCGTGCACAACCCCGAACTGGCCGACATGACCGCGCAGTTCATCAAGCGCATCGGCTTCAGCGGCATCATCGACCTGGACTGGCGCTACGACCGGCGGGACCGCCGCTACAAGCTGCTGGACTTCAACCCGCGGATGGGCGCGCAGTTCCGGCTCTTCGAGAACGAGGCCGGGGTGGACGTGGTCCGCGCCCAGCACCTGGACCTGACCGGGCGCGCGGTCCCGGAGGCCGAACAGCGCGACGGGCACCGCTTCGTCGTGGAGAACATCGACCTGCCCGCCTGGCTGGCCTACCGCCGCAGCGGCTACACCACGCCGCACGTCCCGGCCCGGCCGGCGAGCACGGAGCTGGCCTGGCTGGCCGCCGACGACATGAAGCCGTTCTTCACCATGCTCGCGCGGTTCGTCCGCCCGGGGGCCAAGCACCTCTGGCAGCTGTGGCGCGGCCGGGCGGGCCGGCACCACGACCGCTGACGCCCGCACGGTGCCCCGTACCGCTCCGCGCCATCCGCCGTTTTGACCCCGCGCACGGCTCCGGGCAGCGCGGCCCAGGGCCGTGTCCGGCACGCAGTACGCAGCACGACGATCAGCAGCACCCTGGGGAGGGAAACCCGAGTGAACACTCCGGTAGCAGTCATCGGCGCAGGCCCCTTCGGCCTGTCCACCGCCGCTCATCTCCGCGCGCGCGGCATACCCGTCCGCACCTTCGGCCGCCCGATGGTGAGCTGGAGCGACCACATGCCGGCCGGCATGCTCCTCAAGTCCACGCCGGCGGCGTCGAGCATCGACACCCCGCAGCCCGGCCACACCCTCGTCGACTACTGCGCGGCCGCGGGGGAGCGGCGGTACGAGTCGGACTGGGACATCATCCCGGTGGAGACCTTCGTCCGGTACGGGCAGTGGTTCCAGCAGCGGCTGGTGCCGGACCTGGAAGAGGTCCGGGTGGTCTCCGTCGACCGGCAGCACGACGGCTTCGAGCTGAAGCTGGACAGCGGCGAGCAGTTCCGCGCCCGCGCCGTGGTCGTGGCCACCGGGCTCACCGGCTTCGCGCACGTGCCCGCCGAACTGGCCGATGCCGCACCGGACGGGCCGTCCCCCACCGGGCCCGTCTCGCACAGCTCCCAGCACGCCGACCTGTCCGGGTTCGCCGGCCGGGAGGTCGTGGTCGTGGGGGCCGGGCAGTCGGCGCTGGAGAGCGCGGTGCTGCTCGCGGACGCCGGGGCTTCGGTACGGGTGGTGGCCCGGGGCCGGCAGGCGGTCGGCTTCGGCGCGCCGCCGGACCGGCAGCCCAAGCTGCGCCCCGAGACGCCGTTCGGCAACGCCTGGTCGCTGTACGCCTTCTCGTACCACGCGGGCGGCTTCCGCTACCTGCCCGCGCCGTCGCGGCAGTTCCTGGTCAAGCGGGTGCTGGGGCCGCTGGGCGCGTGGTGGCTGCGGGACCGGTTCGTGGGCCGCGTGCAGGTGACGGCGGGGCGCCGGATCGCCCGGGCCAGGGTCGAGGGCGGCCGCACGGTGCTGTCGTTGCGGGGCGACGACGGGTACGACGGCGAGCTGTCCGCCGACCATGTGCTGGCGGCCACCGGCTACCGGGTGGACCTGGGCGCGCTGGACTTCCTCGGCCAGGGGCTGCGGACCGAGCTGGCGGTGGGCGCGGGCGGGCCGCGGCTGGGCGCCGGGTTCGAGTCGTCGGTACCGGGGCTGTACTTCACGGGGCTGCCGGCGGCGGCCAGCTACGGCCCGGTGATGCGGTTCGTGTGCGGCACGGAGTTCGCCTCGCCGCGGTTGGCCAGGGCCATCGCTCAGACGCGCGGCTGACGCGAGAGCCGGGCCCCGTACGGCATCGACTGCCGTACGGGGCCCGCCCGTTCTCCGGTGCTCAGACCGCCGTGCGCGGGATGCGGCGCTCCCAGCTGCGGCGGAAGATCTCCTCCTCGCCGTCCCGGCACACGACCTCGTTCACCGTCACGAAGTCGCCGCCGTCCGTGGTGATCTCCGAGCGGGTCTCGATGCGGGCGTCCCAGCCCAGGTCGGGCCGGTGCAGCCGGATCGACCAGTCCGAGCGGGTCGCCGCGCTCTCCGGGTCGGCGCTGTCGATGCGGTACGTCTCCAGCGCGTCCTCGGTGAACTCCAGCCCGTCCGGATAGATCCGGGTGCCGCCGTACCGGGGGTCGACCTCCAGCGTCCAGGTGCCGGCCGCGACGTCCCGGATCACCTTGCGCTCGGGGCGCTGGTCACCGCCGCCGGGGAAGACCACGCCCAGCGGCTCGGACTGCTCCGGCTCCGCGAAGGTGATCTCCGGCTCGTCGGCCCGGGGCGTACGGACCGGCAGCTCGACGGAGCTGGCTGCCGGGTCGACCGTCCAGCCGGCCTCGCTGCCCGCGTGCGGCCAGACCCACGGCCAGTACGCGGAGGAGAGCGCGACGCGGATGCGGTGCCCGGCGGGGAAGGCGTGCCCGATGCCGTTCAGCTCGAACGTCACGTCCTCGGTCGTGCCCGGCATCCACTCGACGGCCCGGTCCCGGCCGTGCCGGGTGAGCAGGTTGAGCACCCCGCGGGTGACCAGCGTCGAGGAGCCGTCGGGCGCCACGTCGCAGATGCGGGCGATGACCTGGCCGCGCGGCACCTCGGACGTCAGGCGCAGGGTGACCCGGGGGCGGCCCAGGATCTCCACCCGCTCGGTCAGCTCCGGCAGGTCGAAGCAGACCGAGCGGCCGTCCTCCTCGCGCTGGTCCGGCGGCAGGTCCGCGTCGTTGCCGAACGGGAAGTAGCGGCCCGCGTCGACGCCGGTGTGCTGGGGCGAGCGGACGAGCAGCGGCCGGTCGCCGGGCAGCGTGTGCGCGGTCGGAGTGACGTGCGGGGAGGGCCAGGCGGGGTCGGCGACCCAGCGGCCCGGCAGCTCGTCGTAGACGGTGGCCGGGGGGTGCGACTCGCTGATCCAGGAACGCAGCAGCGGGTCGTCCTCGACACCGGTGTCCTCGCCCTTGAGCCAGTGGTCCCACCAGCGCAGGGTCTCCTGGAGGAAGCCGATCGCGGGGCCCGGCGGCAGGCCGCGGTCCGGGTACTGGTGCGACCAGGGCCCGATGAGGCCGCGTACGGGCGCGTCGAGGTGTTCGATCAGCCGCAGCACGGTGTCGCGGTACGGGTCGTGCCAGCCGCCGACGGCGAGCACCGCCGCCTTGATCGCGGAGTAGTCCTCGCAGGCGCTGCCGTGCTGCCAGTAGGCGTCCCGGGACTGGTGGCCGAGCCAGGTGTGGAGGAACGGGTCGACCGCTTCGAGGCGGTCGGTCCACTGCCTGCGCCAGCCGTCGCCGACCTGCGCGGGGTCCGGCGGCCGGGAGACGAAGGCGAGCATCGTGGCCGCCCAGGCGTGCATGTCGACGGCGAGCAGCGAGCCGCCGATGTAGTGCACGTCGTTGTCGAAGCGGTCGTCCGCCGAGCAGACCGTGACGATCGCCTTCAGCGCCTCGGGTGCGCGGGCCGCGAGCTGGAGGCTGTTGAAGCCGCCCCAGGAGATCCCGAACATGCCGACCTTGCCGGAGCACCAGGGCTGCGCGGCCAGCCACTCGATGACGGCGATGCCGTCGGACAGCTCGGTCTCGGAGTACTCGTCGGTCGGCAGCCCCTCGGAGTTGCCGTGCCCGCGGACGTCCACGCGGACCGAGGCGTAGCCGTGGCCCGCGTAGTAGGGGTGGCGCTGCGCGTCGCGCGGCGCGGTCCAGTCGCTGAGCCGGTAGGGCAGGTATTCGAGGAGGGCCGGCACGGGCTCCGTGCCGTACGGGCGCCAGACACGGGCGTAGAGCTGGGTGCCGTCCGGGAGGGGGATACGGACGTCCTCCTGGAACGTCCGGTGCGGGAAGTCGGTCCGGATGTGCATGGGGGCAGGTCCAATGAGCGTTAGTGGACGGGGTGCATGGTGCGGCGCAGCCACGGCCCTGCGGCGATCACCGCGAGGCCCACGACGACCGCGAAGGCGCCGTTGAGGCCGAAGTACAGCTCGTCGGAGATCTCACCGAAGAACTTCACGGCCTGTGCCTGGATGCCGTTGGCCAGGGCGAGCGAGAGGAACCACAGGGCCATCGTCTGGCTGGCGAAGGCGGCGGGCGCGAGCTTGGTCGTCGCGGACATGCCGGTGGTCTCCAGCAGGATGTCGCCGAGGCCGAGCAGCACGAAGGAGATCAGGATCCACCAGGCGGCCATCTTCCAGTCGCCGGTGCGCCCGTGCGTGGCGGGGACCATGACGAGGAAGGACAGCCCGCCCAGGATCACGCCGTACGCGATCTTGTGCGAGGCGTGCGGCTGGCGCCTGCCGAGCTTGACCCAGACGGCCGCGACGACCGGCGCGAGCAGCACCTCGGCGCCGCCGAGCACCGAGTTGTACCAGGTGGAGGGGAACTCCCAGCCGAGGATCTCGGTGTCGGCATGGTTCGCGGCCAGCAGCGTCATCGTCGAGTACGACTGGAAGAGGACGAAGTTGAAGACCACGGAGGCGGCGAAGAGCACCAGGTAGGGGCGGAGCCGGCCGCGCTCCTCGGTGCTGACCCGGGGGCTGCGGAACATCACCACGAAGTAGGCGACGGGCGCGAGCACCGAGATCACCGTCAGGACGTCCACGGTGCGGTCCATGGTGAGCCAGCCGGCCAGGGCCAGGCCCGTGGCGACGGCGGCGACCAGCACGCAGCCGCCGGCGATCAGCCAGGTCGCGCGGCGCATCGCCGACTGCGGGAGGGCGAACTCCGCGCTGTGCTTGCGGCCCGCGAGCCCCTTGCGGCCCGCGATGTACTGGACCAGGCCCAGCGTCATGCCGACTGCGGCGGCCGAGAAGCCCCAGTGCCAGCCCTGCTTCTGACCCAGCCAGCCGATGATCAGCGGGGCGAGGAAGGCACCGATGTTGATGCCCATGTAGTACAGCGCGAAGCCGGCGTCCCGGCGCTCGTCCTCGGTGGCGTAGAGCTTGCCGACCATGGTCGAGACGTTCGGCTTCAGCAGGCCCGTACCGGCGATGATCAGTCCCAGACCCACCCAGGTCATGGCGGCCGTGGGCACCGCCATGGAGTAGTGGCCGCAGGCGATGAGGGCGCCGCCCCACAGGACCGCGCGGTAGGAGCCGAGCATCCGGTCCGCGAGCCAGCCGCCGGCGACCGAGACGAGGTAGACCAGGGTGCCGTAGGCGGCGGTGACCGAGGCGGCGGTGTTCTCGGCCATGCCCAGTCCGCCGTGCGCGACCGTGTCGGCGAAGTACAGGACCAGGATGGCCTGCATGCCGAGGAAGGAGAACCGCTCCCAGACCTCCAGGCCCGAAAGGGTCAGCAGGCCTCGTGGGTGGCCGAGGAAGGAACGGTCGTCGCGAGGGTGCGGTGGTCCGGACACGGGTGTGGCTCCTGGGGCTGGCGGGCGATTAACTTGCTTCTGCTCTCCGTTCCTCCGCGGACAAAACCCACAACCTTGGGTGATCAAGAACATACCGGGCCCGGGGCCGCGCGGCCCGTCGGCCGCGGGGACCATGGAGACGGGCGGGCGCTCACGGTGATCGAACTGGGACCGGATACGCTGGCCAATGGTGGAGACAGCGACAGATCGACAATCAGTTTGATCGTCAGCAGACAGGAGTAACCCTCGTGACCGTCGTCGGGCCCTTCGGGCTGAGCGTGCGGGACCAGGCTCTTGAGGCCGATGTCCAGGCCGGGTTGGCGGCTGTCGAGGAGGGCCTGCTGGAGGCCACCAAGAGCGACGTGCCGTTCATCACCGATGCCGCGCAGCATCTCGTCCGCGCAGGTGGCAAGCGCTTCCGGCCGCTGCTGGGAATGCTCGCCGCGCAGTTCGGCGACCCGCACGCCCCGGGCGTGGTGCCCTCGGCCGTGGTCGTGGAGCTGACGCACCTCGCGACGCTGTACCACGACGACGTCATGGACGAGGCCGCCGTGCGCCGCGGTGTGCCCAGCGCCAACGCCCGCTGGGACAACTCCGTCGCGGTCCTCACCGGCGACTTCCTCTTCGCGCGCGCCTCGCACATGCTGGCGGACCTGGGCCCGGAGGCGGTCCGCATCCAGGCCGAGGCGTTCGAACGGCTGGTGACCGGCCAGATCCTGGAGACCGCGGGACCGCGCGACGGCCGCGACCCGGTCGACCACTACCTCGACGTCCTCGCCGGCAAGACCGGTTCGCTGATCGCCGTCGCCTGCCGCTTCGGCGCGATGATGGCCGGCTCCGCGGAGTCCACGGTCAACATCCTCACGCAGTACGGCGAGCGGCTGGGCACCGCCTTCCAGCTCGCCGACGACGTGCTGGACATCGCCAGTGACTCCCACGAGTCCGGCAAGACCCCCGGCACCGACCTGCGCGAGGGCATCCCGACGCTGCCGGTCCTGCACCTCCGGGCGCTCGCCGCCTCGGACCGGGCGACCGACGCCGACCGCGCGCTGGCCGCCCTGCTGGAGGAGGACCTCACCGACGACGCCCGGCACGCCGAGGCGCTGGCCGGACTGCGCGCCCACCCCGCCCTGGAGCAGGCCCGCCGCGACACCGTCCGGTACGCGCAGGAGGCCCGCGCGACGCTGGTGCCGCTGCCGGAGTGCCCGGCCAAGACGGCGCTCCAGGAGCTGTGCGACGCGGTGGTGCACCGGGCGGGCTGAGCCCGGCGGCCGGCCTCCCCTCTTCTCAGGGGTGGTCTCATCCTTCAGCAGTACACCGTTCCAGCCCCGGGGCTGACGCTTTGTGTTGGCGGATTTGGTGGCATTGACACCACCACGCCACGGCGGAGCGGGCCACAATGAGCCCGAGGTGTGGACGAGTGCATCGGGACGGGACCGCCGCCTACGACGGAGGTAGAGCACATGCCACGGAACGAACCGACACGGATCACCGGCGAATGGGACGACGGAGGGGACCGGCCGCGGCGGAGCAAGGTCGTCCGCTACGGCGTTCCGGTCGCGGTGGCGGGGGTGGCGGCGGCGACGATCGGGCTGGTCCCGGCGTTCGCCGGATCCCCCGACCTGCCGGAGATATCCGTTCAGGACCTCATCGCCAAGGCAGCGGCGTCGGACGTGCAGCAGCTGTCCGGCACCGTACGGATCAGCACCGACCTCGGCCTGCCGGAGCTGCCCGGCGGGATGAGCGCCGGTGCGTTCGGCGGCGCGGGAGGGGACGAGGACGGCAAAGCCGCCGACCCCAGGGACAAGCTGATGGAGCTGGCCTCCGGTACGCACACGCTGCGGGTGGCCGCCGACGGCGCCGACCGGCAGCGGGTGTCGCTCCTCGACAAGGCCGCCGAGTACAGCCTGGTCCGCAACGGCGACAAGGTATGGGCGTACGACAGCGGCAGCAACACCGCCTTCCGCGCCACCGGCCCGAAGGCCGAGAAGCACGCGGCGCCGCGGTCGATGGGGGACATGACCCCGCAGAAGCTCGCCGAGCAGGCGCTCGCGGCGGCCGGTGACACCACGTCGGTCACCGTCGACGGCACCGCCAAGGTCGCCGGCCGGGACGCCTACCAGCTGCTGATCAAGCCCAAGCAGTCCGGCTCGACCGTCGGCTCGATCCGCGTCGCGGTCGACGCGCAGAACGGCGTACCGCTGCGCTTCACGCTGGCCCCGAAGAGCGGCGGCGCACCGGTCGTCGAGGCGGGCTTCACCTCCGTGGACTTCGCCAAGCCCGAGGCGGGCACGTTCGCGTTCAAGCCGCCCAAGGACGCGAAGGTCATCGACGGCGACGAGGTCCGTACGCAGCACGACCGCAAGGCCGAGGGCCGTCCGAACAAGCTTCCCGGCGGCCTGCCGCACGGTCTGGGCGAGGCGGGCGGCCGGGACTCCGGCGGCATGGACGTCATCGGCCACGGCTGGACCGCGATCGCGAAGATCGACAGCGGCGGCAAGGGCCAGGGCGAGAAGGCGGCCCCCGGGGGCAAGCCGGGCGCGGCCGGCGACGCCGCCAAGTTCCTGGACTCGATGGGCGAGAAGGTGACCGGTTCGTTCGGCTCCGGGCACGTCTTCAGCACCCGCCTGGTGAACGCCCTGATGACGGACGACGGCACGGTCTACGTCGGCGCCGTCGACCGGCAGACCCTGGTCAAGGCGGCGAACGCGGCGAAGTGACCGCGGTGGTGGCACCCGGCCGCCACCCGGTGATCCCGGCGGACGGCCGGGGGCGCGCCCGCACTTCGTGCGCGGCGGCGCCCCCGGCCCCGGATCGCAGTGGGGGAGTGCATGGCGCCACCGTCGTCGGACGGGGACCGTGGAGCGGCACCGGAGGCCGGCCCGGATCGGGAGGCCTGCTCGGAACGGGAGGCCTGCTCGGAACCGGAGGGCGGCGGGGCCGGTCCGCCCGTCATCGAGACGCGCGGGCTGACCAAGACGTACGGGAGCGGGCGGCCGGCCGTCGAGGGACTCGATCTGTCCGTACCGCCCGGCAGCATCTTCGGCTTCCTCGGCCCCAACGGCTCCGGCAAGACCACCACCATCCGCATGCTGATGGGGCTCGTCCGGCCGACGGCGGG
Source organism: Streptomyces sp. NPDC047117 (assembly GCF_040643545.1). Taxonomy (NCBI): domain Bacteria; kingdom Bacillati; phylum Actinomycetota; class Actinomycetes; order Kitasatosporales; family Streptomycetaceae; genus Streptomyces; species Streptomyces sp. NPDC047117. The sequence goes on from NZ_JBEYUN010000006.1 coordinate 124,817, forward strand.
CAGCGCCCGGCTGCTCGGCGAGCCGATGCCGGCGGCCGCGCGGCGGGTGCTGCCCAGGGTCGGCGCGCTCATCGAGGGCCCGGCCCTCTACGGCTTCCTCACCGGCCGGGCCAATCTGCTGCGGTACGACGCCGCCGACCCGACGGCCGACCCCCGCACCCGTTCGGCGCGGGTGGCCGCGGCCCTGGAGCGGGTCGGTCTGGCCGCCGCGGCCGGCAAGCGGGCCCGCGCGTACTCGCTCGGCATGAAGCAGCGGCTCGGGCTCGCCGCCGCCCTGCTCCAGCCCCGCGAGCTGCTGATCCTGGACGAGCCGACCAACGGCCTGGACCCGCAGGGCATGCGCGAGATCCGCGGCCTGGTGCGCGAACTGGCCGCCGACGGCACGACCGTCTTCCTCTCCTCCCACCTCCTGGACGAGATCGAGCAGGTCTGCACGCACGCCGCGGTGATGTCCCGCGGCCGGCTGATCACCCAGGGCACGGTCGCCGGACTCGCGGCCGGGGCGCGCGGCCGGCTGGCCGTCACCACCCCGGACACCGCGGACGCCGTACGGGTCCTCAAGGAGCAGGGCCTCTCCGACCTCGTGGTCACCGGGGGCCGGGTGACCGGGGAGCTGCCGCCGGGGCCCGGCGGGGAGGAGCCGGATCCGGCCGAACTGAACGCCGCGCTCGTCGCGGCCGGGGTACGCGTCCGCGGCTTCGGGACCGAACGCGCCTCACTGGAGGACGTCTTCGTGGCACTGACGGGGGAGGGCTTCGATGTCGCGGGGTGACACGGCGGTGCGGGGGAAGGGGCGTGGCCGGGCGCGTACGCCGGATCGGGCGGCGGACGGGACGGCGGGCCGGGCGGCGGTCGGGGACCGGGGCGTGCCCGGTGTGCGTGCCCCGCGCCCGCTGTGGTCGCTCGGCCTGCTGCGCAACGAGCTCGGTACGACGTTCCGGCGGCGCCGCACGCTGATGCTGCTCGCCGTACTGGCCTGCGTACCGGTCCTGGTCGGGATCGCGGTACGGGTCCAGACCGCGGACGGCGGACGGGGCGGCCCGGCCTTCATCTCGCTGGTGACCAACAACGGCCTCTTCCTGGTCTTCACCTCGCTCGCGGCCACCCTCCCGGTGTTCCTGCCGATGGCGCTGGCGGTGGTCGCCGGGGACGCGGTCGCGGGCGAGGCCGGCGCCGGGACGCTGCGGTACCTGCTGGTCGCGCCGGCCGGGCGGACCCGCCTGCTGCTCGTCAAGTACGTCACCGCGCTGGTGTTCTCGCTGGCCGCGACCCTGGTGGTGGCGGCCTCCGCGCTGGCCGTCGGCGCGCTGCTGTTCCCGCTGGGGGAGGTCACGCTGCTGTCCGGTACGGCCGTGCCGTTCGCCGAGGGCCTGCTGCGGGCGCTCGCCGTCGCGGGCACGGTCGCGCTGTCGCTGACCGGGGTGGCGGCGCTGGGCCTGTTCGTCTCCACGCTCACCGGGAGCGGGATCGCGGCGATGGCGACGACGGTGGGGCTGGTGATCACCGTGCAGATCCTGGACACCCTCCCCCAGCTGGCGCCCGTACAGCCCTACCTCTTCCCGCACTACTGGCTGAGCTTCGCCGACCTGCTGCGCGACCCGGTCTACTGGGACGACATCCGCACCAACCTGGGCCTCCAGGCGGTCTACGTACTGATCTTCGGCTCGGCGGCGTGGGCCCGCTTCACCGCGCGGGACGTGACGGCCTGAGGGGGAGTCGGCGAGGGGCGTGGCCCCTGGCCCTGGCGCCTGGCCCCTGGCCGGTTACGGCTTGGCGGGGGACGGGGACGGGGACGGTTCGGTGGCGGCCGCCTCCGCCACGGCCTCCGGTCCGGCGCCCTCCGCCACCGCTTCGGCGGCCGAGGCGCGGGCGGTGGCCAGCGCGGCCCGGGACGAGCGGGCCGTGCGCAGCGCGTCCCAGGTCAGGACGGCCAGGGCCAGCCACACCAGGGCGAAGCCCGCCCAGCGCTCGGGCGGCATGGTCTCGTGGAAGACGGTGAGGCCCAGCACGAACTGGAAGGTCGGCGCGAGGTACTGGAGCATGCCGAGCACCGACAGCGGCAGCCGGACCGCGGCCATGCCGAAGGCGATCAGCGGCAGCGCGGTGGCGAGGCCGCTGCCCGCGAGCAGCAAGGCCTGGCCGATGCCGCCGCTGACGAGGCCGGACTCGCCGCGCACGCCGAGCAGCACGAGGCAGGCCAGCGCGGGCAGGAACTGGATCGCCGTCTCCGTGCTGAACCCCTCGATCCCGCCGAGCTTGATCCCCTTCTTCACCAGGCTGTACGTGGCGAAGGAGAACGCGAGCGCGAGCGCGATCCACGGCACCCGGCCGTACGCGATGGCCATGATCAAAACCGCCAGTGTGCCGACGCCCACCGCGGTCCACTGCAGCGGGCGCAGCCGCTCCCGCAGGAAGAGCACGCCGAAGGCGATGCTGACCAGCGGGTTGATGAAGTAGCCGAGGGACGCCTCCAGCACGTGGCCGGTGTTGACCGCCCAGATGTAGAGGTACCAGTTGACCGAGATGACGGCGGCCGCGATCACGATCAGGCCGAGCCGCTTCGGTTGCCGCAGCAGCGGGCGTATCCACGACCAGCGGCGCAGCGCGGCCAGCATGACGAGGACCACCGGCAGCGACCAGGCCATGCGGCTGGCCAGGATCTCCGTGGCGGAGGCGGCGGACAGCAGGTGCCAGTAGAGGGGGAGGAAGCCCCACAGGCCGTACGCGACGAAGCCGTAGGCCAGGCCGGTGCGCTGGTCGGACTGAGCGGACAAGGGTTCCTCCTGGACGGGACGGACGCGGTACGGCGCGGCTCTCCGAAAGGTAGCGCCGCTCGCCCCGCCTGTCATGCCCGTATCTCAAATACGGTCGTTACAGATCCGGATCCGGGCAGGGACGGACGGCGAGGGGCGGGACGGCGAGGGGCGGACGGCCAGGGTGGGCGCGGGGACACGTACGGTTGGGCCTCGGCCACACGCGGCCGCCCCCCGGCACGCGGCCGCCCCCTCCGGCCACACGCGGCGGCCCCCGGCCATACGCACCGCTGCCCGGGACCGGTACGCGTACCGGTCCCGGGCAGCCGGGAGAAGGCGGCGGCCGTGGCCGCCCCGTGGGACGTCAGCCGACGACCGTCCAGGTGTCGTTGCCGGCGAGCAGGGTGGCGAGGTCTCCCTTGCCCTTCTGCTCGATGGCGGCGTCCAGCTGGTCGCTCATCTCCGTGTCGTAGACGGGCCGGTCCACGCTGCGCAGCACGCCGATGGGCGTGTGGTGCAGGGTGTCCGCGTCGGCGAGCCGCGAGAGGGCGAAGGCCGTGGTGGGGGAGGGGTTGTGCGCGTCGTGCACCAGCACGCCCGCCGTGCCCTCCTGGGTGACGTCGACGACCCGCAGGTCGCCCGTGGCCGGGTCCCGCACGACGCCCTTGGAGCCCAGGCCGTCCTCGGCAGGGGAACCGAACCGGATCGGCTGCCCGTGCTCCAGCCGGATCACGGCCTCCTGCGCCTGCTCCTTGTCCTTCAGCGCCTCGAACGCGCCGTCGTTGAAGATGTTGCAGTTCTGGTAGATCTCCACCAGCGCCGTGCCCGGGTGTTCCGCGGCCTGGCGGAGCACCGAGGTGAGGTGCTTGCGGTCGGAGTCGACGGTGCGCGCGACGAAGGACGCCTCGGCGCCGATCGCCAGCGAGATCGGGTTGAAGGGCGCGTCCAGCGACCCCATCGGCGTCGACTTGGTGATCTTGCCGACCTCGGAGGTGGGCGAGTACTGCCCCTTGGTCAGCCCGTAGATCCGGTTGTTGAACAGCAGGATCTTGAGGTTGACGTTCCGCCGCAGGGCGTGGATGAGGTGGTTGCCGCCGATGGAGAGCGCGTCGCCGTCACCGGTGACCACCCACACCGACAGGTCGCGCCGGGACGAGGCGAGGCCCGTGGCGATGGCCGGGGCACGGCCGTGGATGGAGTGCACCCCGTAGGTGTTCATGTAGTACGGGAAGCGGGAGGAACAGCCGATGCCGGAGACGAAGACGATGTTCTCCTTCGCCAGCCCGAGCTCGGGCATGAAGCCCTGCACGGCGGCGAGGATGGCGTAGTCGCCACAGCCGGGGCACCAGCGCACTTCCTGATCGGACTTGAAGTCCTTCATGGACTGCTTGGCCTCGGCCTTGGGCACCAGGGAAAGCGCCTCGATCTGCGCCGCACCCTCCGCGATCGTCTCAGTCATTGATGGCCTCCTTCGGGCCCTGCTTCATTACCTCTTGGAGGTGGGCGGCGAGCTGCTCCGCCTTGAACGGCATCCCGCTCACCTGGGTGTGCGACTGGGCGTCCACGAGGAACTTCGCCCGCAGCAGCGTGGCGAGCTGGCCCAGGTTCATCTCGGGGACGACCACCTTGTCGTAACGCCCCAGCACCGCACCGAGATTCCCCGGGAAGGGGTTGAGGTGACGCAGGTGGGCCTGGGCGATCTCGCCGCCGGCGCGGCGCACCCGGCGTACGGCCGCGGTGATCGGCCCGTACGTCGAACCCCAGCCGATGACCAGGGTGTCGGCGGTGCCCGAGGGGTCGTCGACCTCCAGGTCGGGCACCTCGATGCCGTCGATCTTGGCCTGCCGGGTGCGGACCATGAAGTCGTGGTTGGCCGGGTCGTAGGAGATGTTGCCCGTACCGTCCTGCTTCTCGATGCCGCCGATGCGGTGCTCCAGGCCCGGAGTGCCCGGCACAGCCCACGGCCGGGCCATGGTCTGCGGGTCGCGCTTGTACGGCCAGAAGACCTCGGTGCCGTCCGCCAGCTCGTGGTTGGGCGAGGTGGCGAACTGCACGCGCAGGTCGGGCAGTTCGTCGACCTCCGGGATGCGCCACGGCTCGGAACCGTTGGCCAGGTAGCCGTCGGAGAGCAGGAAGACCGGCGTGCGGTACGTCAGCGCGATGCGGGCCGCGTCCAGCGTCGCGTCGAAGCAGTCCGCCGGGGTGCGCGGCGCCACGATCGGCACCGGCGCCTCGCCGTTGCGCCCGTACATCGCCTGGAGCAGGTCGGCCTGCTCGGTCTTGGTCGGCAGGCCCGTCGACGGCCCGCCGCGCTGGATGTCCACGATCAGCAGCGGCAGTTCGAGGGAGACGGCCAGGCCGATCGTCTCCGACTTCAGTGCCACACCCGGGCCCGAGGTGGTCGTCACGGCCAGCGCGCCGCCGAACGCCGCGCCCAGCGCCGCGCCGATGCCCGCGATCTCGTCCTCCGCCTGGAACGTCCGCACACCGAAGTTCTTGTGCTTGGACAGCTCGTGCAGGATGTCGGAGGCCGGGGTGATGGGGTACGAGCCGAGGTAGAGCGGCAGGTCCGCCTGGCGGCCCGCGGCGACCAGGCCGTAGGACAGCGCGAGGTTGCCGGAGATGTTGCGGTACGTACCCGTCGGGAACGCCTTCGTCGCCGGCGCGACCTCGTAGGAGACCGCGAAGTCCTCCGTGGTCTCACCGAAGTTCCAGCCCGCCCGGAACGCGGTGACGTTGGCCTCCGCGATCTCCGGCTTCTTGGCGAACTTCTGCCGCAGGAACGCCTCGGTGCTCTCCGTCGGGCGGTGGTACATCCACGACAGCAGGCCGAGCGCGAACATGTTCTTGGAGCGCTCGGCCTCCTTCCGGGAGAGGCCGAAGTCCTTGAGCGCCTCGATGGTCAGCGTCGTGAGCGGCACCGGGTGGACGTTCCACGCCTCCAGCGAGCCGTCCTCCAGCGGGCTGGTGGTGTAACCGACCTTCGCCATCGGGCGCTTGGTGAACTCGTCGGTGTTCACGATGATGTCCGCGCCGCGTGGCACGTCCGCGAGGTTGGCCTTCAGCGCCGCGGGGTTCATCGCGACCAGGACGTTGGGCGCGTCACCGGGCGTGAGGATGTCGTGGTCGGCGAAGTGCAGCTGGAAGCTGGAGACGCCGGGCAGCGTGCCGGCGGGGGCGCGGATCTCCGCGGGGAAGTTCGGCAGCGTGGACAGGTCGTTGCCGAACGAGGCCGTCTCGGAGGTGAACCGGTCACCCGTGAGCTGCATGCCGTCACCGGAGTCGCCCGCGAACCGGATGATGACCCGGTCCAGCCGGCGGACCTCCTTGCCGGCGCCGTTCTCCGTCGCGGGGGCGTGCGACCGCTCTCCCGCGAGTGCACCGTCGGTCTTGTCGGCTGGGCTACTGACCTGGCTGGTCACTGCTTCGGACCTCCCTCGGGGCCTTGGGTGTCCCCGCCGTGGGCAGGGCATCCGGGACGCATCGTGCGGACCTGTCGTCCCACGGCCATCGTACGTCTGTAAGGGTCGCCTTCCTGGAGGCGATCACATGGTGGACGTGAAAATGAGACGCCGTGCTCGCATCGTGGACGCGCGAGCGAGGTGCCGCTCTGTCGTACTTCGTCATGAATTATCCGCCCCCCGCGGCTTCTTCTGTAGACGCTCCGTGCTTCAACGCTGGTTCAGCGCTCCGTACTCCGTGTCGGAGTGACGCCCCCCGCACCGGCGCCATTGACTGACAGGGTGTCAGGCGATCAGGAATTGAGGTAGGTGAGTACCGCAAGCACACGGCGGTGATCCCCGTCACTCGGGGCCAGGCCGAGCTTGAGAAAGATGTTGCTGACGTGCTTCTCCACCGCGCCGTCGCTCACCACCAGCTGCCGGGCTATCGCGGAGTTCGTCCGCCCCTCGGCCATCAGTCCCAGCACCTCACGCTCCCGCGGCGTGAGACCGGCCAGTACGTCCTGCTTACGGCTGCGGCCCAGCAACTGGGCGACGACCTCGGGGTCGAGGGCCGTGCCGCCCTCCGCCACCCGCACCACCGCGTCGACGAACTCACGCACTTCTGCTACCCGGTCCTTGAGCAGATAGCCGATGCCCCGGCTCGAACCGGCCAGCAGCTCCGTCGCGTACTGCTCCTCGACGTACTGCGACAGCACCAGTACTCCCAGGTCGGGGTGGTCCCGACGGAGCCGGATCGCGGCGCGCACGCCCTCGTCCGTATGTGTCGGTGGCATACGGACGTCCGCAACGACCACGTCCGGCGACTCCCCGCCGTCCGCCAGCTCCCCGATGACCTTGATCAACGCATCGGCGTCCCCCACCCCCGCGACGACCTCGTGCCCCCGGTCCGTCAGCAGCCGCGTCAGCCCTTCTCTCAGCAGCACCGAGTCCTCGGCGATGACCACCCGCACGCTGTTCTCCACGATCTCGGCTCCCCCACCCCGTTCTGGTTCGACGTGCTTCAGCATCCCAGGATTCGGACGTGTGCGTCGGATCACCGTGCGGGTTGTGGATAACTCGGAATGGCCGGTTGTGGACGGCCGCGTGAGCGGGCGAAAAGCCGTACGATCACCGGCCCGCGGGCACGGTACGCCGAACGGCGGAGGCGGGTGTTCCCCCTCCGCCGCGCGAGGCGCTCCCGCCCCGGCCGGCCGACTTCCCCCGGGTGTCAGTCGCGCCAGGGCAGCTCCGCCGTGACCGCCGTCGGCCCGCCCGCCGGCGAGTCGACGACCAGCAGCCCGTCCACCGCGTCCAGCCGCTCGGCCAGTCCCGCCAGACCGCTGCCGGATCCGGTGTGCGCGCCGCCCCGGCCGTCGTCGGAGACCAGCACCATCAGCCGGTTCTCGGTCCGCCACACGTCGACCGACGCGCTGCCCGCGGCCGCGTGCTTGGAGACGTTCTGCAGCAGCTCGGAGACCGTGAAGTACGCGATGCCCTCGATCGCAGCGGCGGGCCGCGCCGCCAGGTCCACGCTCACCTCCACCGGCACGGTGCAGCGCGCGGCGAGCGCCGAGAGCGCCGGGCCCAGGCCGCGGTCGGTGAGGATCGCCGGGTGGATGCCGCGGGCCAGGTCGCGCAACTCCTGCAGCGCGATCTTCACCTCGCCGTGCGCCTCGTCCACCATGCGGGCCGCCGCCTCCGGATCCTCCTGCAACTTCTCCTTGGCCAGCCCCAGGTCCATGGCCAGGGCCACGAGGCGGGCCTGCGCGCCGTCGTGCAGGTCGCGTTCGATGCGCCGCAGGTCGGCCGCCGCGGTCTCGGACACCGCCGTACGGTCCGACTCCAGCTCCGTGACCCGGTCGGCCAGCCGCGAGGGGCCGAGCAGCCCGTGCACCAGCAGCCGGTCCACCTGGCTCAGGCCGCGCACCGTCCCGCCCCAGACCAGGACGAGGAGCAGTCCGACGACGCTGGTCACGGCGATCTCGCCGGGGGTGTCCAGGTAGGCGCCGTGCGTCCCGTCGCCGTAGAGCTGGATGCCGTCCTGGCCGAGGTACATCGGGAAGGCCCAGCGCCACAGCGGGTACGTGAGGAGGCTCCAGCCGGCCGTCCACAGCGTCACCGCGACGGAGAACGCGAAGACGGCCCACGGGAAGTGCAGCAGGCAGTAGAGGAAGTGCCGCCAGGACACCCCGCTCTTGAGGACGCCGCCCACCCGGCTCATGAGACCCGGCCGGGCGGTCCGCACGGGCTCCGGGGCGCGGACGTCCAGCCCGAGCAGGGCCCGCGCCCGTATCCGCTCCACGGCGCCGAGACCGCGGCAGCCGACGAGGCCGGCGGCCAGCACCGGTATCCCGAGGAAGGTGATCAGCAGCCCCGCGCCGAGCGAGAACATCGTGACCGCGTAGCTGAACATCACGACGGCGACCGGCAGGCTGAGCAGCAGGTACAGGAACTCCCGCCAGGTACGGCCGGAGAAGGGCGCGCGCAGTACGAAGGGGATGCGGCGCGTGCCGTGCCCTTCGGGGGCGTGCGGTGCCCGGGGTGTCGGGCCGTATGCGGTGTCCATGGCGTCTCGTCCCGTCCGTTCTGCCGGTATGCAGTGTTTGTGGTCGCCCCCGGGTGCCGGGTGGCGGGCGCTTCGGTGGTCGCGTACGTCCACCTTGTCCGTTCCGGGGCGGAGGGGACATGGAGCCGGTCGGCGTCTTGAACCTCGGGTTTTCCCCACCCCGCGCTACAGGCGGTCTTCAGGGCGCGCTGCGCCACGGCAGTTCGGCCGTGACCTGCGTCGGCCCGCCCGCCGGCGAGTCGAGGACGAACAGCCCGTCCACCGAGCCGAGCCGGTCGGCCAGGCCGGCCAGCCCGCTGCCCGCGGCCGGCCGCGCCCCGCCGCGCCCGTCGTCGCGCACCTGGAGCAGCAGCCGGTCCCCGGACCGCCACACCTCCACGGAGGCGCTGCGCGCGGCCGCGTGCTTGGAGACGTTCTGCAGCAGCTCGGAGACGGTGAAGTACGCGATGCCCTCGATGGCCGGCGCGGGCCGCGCCCCGATGTCCACCGTGACGGTGACCGGCACCGTGCAGCGCGTCGCGAGTGCCGACAGGGCCGGCCCGAGGCCGCGGTCGGTGAGGATCGCCGGGTGGATGCCGCGGGCCAGGTCGCGCAGCTCCTGAAGGGCCAGCTTCACCTCGCCGTGGGCCTCGTCCACCATGCGGGCCGCCGCGTCCGGGTCCTCCAGCAGCTTCTCCTTGGCCAGCCCGAGGCCCATGGCCAGTGCCACGAGGCGGGCCTGCGCACCGTCGTGCAGGTCGCGTTCGATGCGCCGCAGGTCGGCAGCCGCGGTGTCCACGACCGCGCCCCGCCCCGACTCCAGCTCCGCGATCCGCCGCTCCAGCTCGTCGGAGGGCGACAGCAGCCCCCGTACCAGCGCCCGGTCCACGTTCGACAGCCAGCGCGCCAGCCACGGCAGCGCCGGCCAGGCCACGAAGAGCGACACGAAGGTCAGCGTGAAGGTGAGGACGCCCCAGGGCAGCCGCACGAAGGCGTGCAGCGCGTGCCGCCAGCCGACCGGGTCCTTCAGATGCGCCCACAGCCAGGGGAAGAAGCCCGGCTCCCGGACGAGCGGCGGGCTCGGCCGGCCGACGCGCACCCCGAGGAGCACGCGGGCCCTGGCCCGCTCCAGCCTCCCGTACTGCCGGCAGCCCAGCAGCACCAGTACGAGCAGCGGCAGCCCGATGACCGTGACCGACATCCCCACGCTCGCCACGAGGCAGCCGACCAGCAGCCCGAAGGCCACCACCGCCACCGGCAGGTTGCACAGCAGATGCGCGACCTCCCGCCAGGTGGCGGCACTCAGGGCCGCGCGGGGCGGGGGCGGGGCCGGGGCCACGCCGTCGTCAACGCAGGCGTCGGCGTGCGTACCGGGGTCGGAGGTCACCGTCATGCCGGTCAGCTTGCCGGGCCGCGCGGCCCGGTGCCATGGGGTGGATAGGTGGGGCGAAGTGGGGATATCCCCACCTTCCCGCAGATGGGACTGCTCGGCTGGAGCCGCGCAGGGCCTAGACTCCCGTGCGTACAGATCGTCGAAAAATTTCGGCGAAAGCGGTTGCAGAGGGGTGGCCGGGCGCCTACGGGGCGTAAAAGGCGGCCCGCTGCACACGAGCAGTCAGGGAGCGAGGGGCGGACGTGCCGGACACGACCGTACGCACCATCAGCGCCGCGGACTACTTCCAGGGCTATTCGGCCGTCGGGCTCATCGCCGTGATCGGTGTGCTCTTCGTGGCCGTGGCCTTCGGGGCGGGCCGGCTGATGCGTCCAGTGGTGCCCACACCCGAGAAGCTGCTCACGTACGAGTGCGGCGTGGACCCCGTGGGGGAGGGCTGGGCGCACACCCAGGTCCGCTACTACGTCTACGCGTTCCTGTACGTCATCTTCGCCGTCGACTCGATCTTCCTTTTCCCCTGGGCGACGGTCTACGCCGCCCCTGGTTTCGGCGGCATCACGCTGGTGGAGATGTTCATCTTCCTCGGCTTCCTCGCCGTCGGCCTGCTCTACGCATGGAAGAAGGGCGTCCTGGAATGGACGTGACCCCCGCCTCCGCGGCCAACGGAGCCTCGCCGGGCCCCGAGCTCCTGCCCGAGCCGCGCCGCCTCGGCCCGCTGGCCCGTCTGGCCCCCGAACCGATGAAGGTGGTCCTGAACTGGGGCCGCCGCTACAGCCTGTGGGTCTTCAACTTCGGGCTCGCCTGCTGCGCGATCGAGTTCATCGCCGCCTCCATGGCGCGCCACGACTTCATCCGGCTCGGCGTGATCCCGTTCGCGCCCGGCCCGCGCCAGGCCGACCTGATGGTCGTGTCCGGCACCGTCACGGACAAGATGGCGCCCGCGGTGAAGCGGCTGTACGAGCAGATGCCCGAGCCGAAGTACGTGATCTCCTTCGGGGCCTGCTCCAACTGCGGCGGCCCGTACTGGGACTCGTACTCCGTCACCAAGGGCGTCGACCAGATCATCCCGGTGGACGTGTACGTACCGGGCTGCCCGCCGCGCCCCGAAGCGCTGCTCCAGGGCATCCTCAAGCTCCAGGAGAAGATCGCCCGCGAGTCGCTGGGCGAGCGCTACGGCCACGGCGGCAAGGCCGGTAAGGCCGGCAAGCGCGCCGGCCGGGCGTCCACCGATGCGCTGCGCAGCGGCCTGGTCGCCCCGCCGGCGCCGCCCGCCGGGACGGACCGGCCGTCGGCCGCACAGCCGGACGCCGGGCAGTCCGACGCCGCGCAGCCGGACGCCGGGCGACAGACCACCGAGCAGCCGCCGTCCGAGCAGACCGGGGAGGACACCCGATGACGGCCCAGCCGCCAGAGCCGGGCACGCCCGAGGAGCCGACGGGCGCGGCACCTGAGGGTGCGTCGGGCACGGCCTCCGAGAAGGCGAAGGACGCCGCACCCGAGAAGGCGACGGGCGCGGCCCCCGAAGGGGCGTCCGCCGAGGCAGCGGAGAACACCGAAGCGCCCGAGGGCGCCGAGACTGCCGAGGCCCCGCCCGCTCCTCCCGCGCCTCCCGTGGGGTGGCTGCCGGAGCCGGCCGAGCGGATCTTCGGTGCCGGGGCCACGGCCGAGGAGGCGTACGGCCTGCTCACCGTCGACGTACCGGCGGCCGCCTGGACCGGCGCGCTGACCGCCGCCCGGGACGCCCTGGGCTGCACGTACTTCGACTGGCTGAGCGCCGTCGACGAGCCCGGCACCGGCTTCCGCGTCTGCGCGCACGTCGCCGACGTGTCCCGCCCCGGCGGGGCCCGACGGCTCCTCGTACGGACGACCGTGCCGCACGAGAAGGCCGTACTGCCCACGGCGATCGACGTGTACGCCGGCGCGGGCTGGCACGAGCGCGAGACGCACGAGATGTTCGGCGTGGAGTTCGCCGGCCACCCGGGCCTCACGCCGCTGCTGCTGCCCGAGAACTTCGAAGGCCACCCGCTGCGCAAGGACTTCGTGCTCGCCGCGCGGGTCGCCAAGGCGTGGCCGGGTGCCAAGGAGCCGGGCGAGTCCGAGCACGGCGGCCCCAAGCGCCGCCAGATGCTGCCGCCGGGCGTCCCCGACCCGAACGAGTGGGGCCCGCTCAAGGGCCAGCTGCCGCCCGTTCCGGCGCGTCCGGCACGCGGGGCCGCCCGCGGCGCCCGAGCGGCCGGCGGTGCCGGTGCCGCGGGGCGTGCCGGGGCCGGCCGGGCGGCCGGTGCGGGCCGGGAGGCGGCGGCCGGTGCGGCCGGCGAGCGTCCGGCCCGCCGGACGCGCAGCGCGAGCGCCGGTTCGGCGAGCCAGCAGGCCGCGGCGGCCACCGAGAAGCCCGAGTCCAAGGGCGTCGAGCCGCCGAAGGACACGGAGGCCCCGAAGGCCGCCGAGGCCGCCAAGGAAGCGGCGGCCGACCCGGCCCGTACGTCGGAGACCGGTGCACCTGAGGCCGGTGCGCCGGAGACCGGTACGGCGGCGTCCGCCCCGCGGACCGCCCCGCGGACCGCTCCGCGCTCCTCGGACGCACCGTGGCACCATGCGCGTCCCGCGTTCGAGGCGAAGAGCCCGGGGGCCGAGTCCTCGGGGGCGGAATCCTCCGAGCCGGAGCCTCCCGAGGCGCAGCCCGCCAAGGAGTCCTCCGAGACCGAGGCCCCCAAGAAGGACGCCCCCGAGGGCGAGGACGCCCCCGAGGGCGAGGACGCCCCCAAGGACGAGACAGGAGGCGGCACCCCATGAGTGACACGCTCGCGATCGTGCTCCGCGTGCTCGCCGTCTTCGTGGTCTTCCTCGTCTTCCCGCTGGTCATCGGGCAGACCGAACACAAGGTCATGGCGCACATGCAGGGCCGTCTCGGCCCGATGTACGCCGGTGGCTTCCACGGGTGGGCGCAGCTGGTCGCCGACGGCGTGAAGTTCGCGCAGAAGGAAGACATCGTCCCGACGGGCGCCGACCGCAGGATCTTCCAGCTCGCGCCCGCCATCGCCCTGCTGCCGTATCTCCTCGTACTGATCGCCATCCCGGTCGGCCCGGGCAACGCGGTCGGACAGGCGCTCGACGCAGGCGTCTTCTTCGTGCTCGCGGTGATGGGCGTCGGCGTTCTCGGCTCCCTCATGGCGGGCTGGGCGTCGGCGAACAAGTTCTCGCTGCTCGGCGGTCTCCGTACGGCCGCGCAGCTGCTGGCGTACGAGCTGCCGATGCTGCTCGCCGCCGCGTCCGTCGCGATGGCCGCGGGCACGCTGTCGCTCCCCGGCATCCTCGACGCCTTCCACTGGTGGTGGGTGCCGTGGCAGATCGTCGGCGGCCTGGTGTTCTTCACGGCCGGGCTCGCGGAGCTGCAGCGCCCGCCGTTCGACATGCCGGTGGCCGACTCGGAGATCATCTTCGGCGCGTACACCGAGTACACCGGGCTCCGCTTCGCGCTCTTCCTGCTCGCGGAGTACGCCGGCATCGTCGTGCTCTGCGCGCTGACCGCGGTCCTCTTCCTGGGCGGCTGGCACGGTCCCTTCGGCGCCGACGGGCTCGGCTGGCTCTGGATGCTGCTGAAGACCGTCGTCCTGGCCTTCGGCGTCATCTGGCTCCGGGTCAGCTACCCGCGTCTGCGCGAGGACCAGCTGCAGAAGCTCGCCTGGACCTGCCTCATCCCGCTCGCTCTCGCCCAGATCGCCCTCACCGGCGTCATCAAGGTGGTGATCTCGTAATGGGCATCCCCGGCTCCGGCCTCGCCAAGGGCCTCGCCGTGACCCTCCGGACCATGACCAAGCGCACGGTCACCGAGCAGTACCCGGACGTCCAGCCCGAGCTGGCGCCCCGTACCCGTGGTGTCATCGGGCTGTTCGAGGAGAACTGCACGGTCTGCATGCTGTGCGCCCGTGAGTGCCCGGACTGGTGCATCTACATCGACTCCCACAAGGAGACGGTGCCGCCGGCCGCCCCCGGGGGCCGCGAGCGCAGCCGTAACGTGCTCGACCGCTTCGCCATCGACTTCTCGCTGTGCATGTACTGCGGGATCTGCATCGAGGTGTGTCCGTTCGACGCCCTCTTCTGGTCGCCGGAGTTCGAGTACGCCGAGACCGACATCCACGAACTGACCCACGAGCGCGACAAGCTGCGCGAGTGGATGTGGACGGTGCCCGAGCCGCCCGCGCTCGACCCGGGCGCGGAGCAGCCCAAGGAGATCACCGCCGCGCAGAAGGCCGCCGACAAGCTGGCCGCGCAGCAGGCCAAGGAGGCCGAGGAGGCCCGGCAGGCCGCCGAGCAGGCCGGCGGAGCCGGCCCGGCCGAGGGGGAGGAAGCGTGACGCTCGCCGCCGCAAGCCACGGTTTCCTGACGCCCAGCGGAGTGGAGATCGCGTTCCTCCTCGTCGGCCTGGTCACGCTCGGCGCGGCCGTGGTCACCGTCACCACCAAGCAGCTGGTGCACGCCGCCCTATGGCTGGTGGTCGCCCTCGGCGGGATCGCCGTGGAGTACCTCCTGCTCACCGCGGAGTTCATCGCGTGGGTGCAGGTGCTCATCTACGTCGGTTCCGTGGTCGTCCTCCTCCTCTTCGGACTGATGCTGACCAGGGCGCCCATCGGCCGTTCCCCGGACGCCGACTCCGGCAACCGCTGGGCCGCGCTCCTGGTGGCCGTGGCCTCCGCCGCGGTCCTCGTCTGGGTCGTCGTCGACGCCTTCCGGGCGTCCTGGATCGACCTCGACGCCGTCCAGGGCTCCACCGAGGTCTCCGGGCGCAGCCTCTTCCAGCACTGGGTGCTGCCCTTCGAGGCGCTGTCCGTGCTCCTGCTGGCCGCCCTCGTCGGCGCGATCGTCCTGTCCCGCAAGGACGGGACGGACACGCCGGACGGCCGGTCCGTACCGGGCGCCGCCGCGGCCACCGTGCCCGACACCGCACGCCGAGAGGGACAGCGCTGATGCATCTCGCCTACCCCGCCGTCCTCGCCGTCCTCCTGTTCTGCGTCGGCCTCTACGGCGTCCTCGCCCGGCGCAACGCGATCCTGGTCCTGATGTCCGTCGAGCTGATGCTCAACGCCGTCAACCTCAACCTCGTCGCCTTCGACGTCTGGCTGCGCGACGCCCTGCACGCCGGCCAGGCGCTCACCCTCTTCACGATCGCCGTCGCCGCCGCCGAGATCGGCATCGGCCTCGCGATCGTCCTGCTCGTGTACCGCAACCGCGGCAGCTCCGACGTCGACCGGCTCACCGACCTCGCCGAGCGCCCCGCCGGAGACACCGCGGACGAGCCTGCGCACCACCCGTCCGACCAGCAGGCGGAGGCCGCCGCGTGACGACCACGACCACCGCCGTCCTCGTCCCCCTTCTGCCGTTCCTCGGCGCCGCCTTCGGCCTCCTCCTGGGACGGCGCGCGCCCGGTTTCGTGCGGCCGCTGGCCGTCCTGCCGACCCTCGCCGCGGCCGTGCTGGCCGTCGTCGTGGCCGTACGGCAGGGCGGGGGAGCGGCCGTCGACGCGGCGACGGAGCTGACCCCGACCGGCTCGGTCCCCATCGAGCTGGCCCTGCACATCGACGGCTTCGCCGCTCTGGTGGCGGTGCTCGTCGGTGTCGTCGCCACGTGCGTGCACGTCTACTCCACCGGCTATCTGCGCGACGACCCGCGCTACGCGTCCTACGCCGCGCTGGTCTCCCTCTTCACCTCCGCGATGCTGCTCGTCGTCTACTCCGGCGACCTGATGGTGCTGCTGGTCGGCTGGGAGATCATGGGCATCTGCTCGTACTTCCTCGTCGGCCACTACTGGGAGACCGAGGCCGCCCGGTCCGCCTCCCTCAAGGCCTTCCTGGTCACCAAGCTCGGCGACGTCCCCTTCCTCTTCGGCCTCTTCGCGCTGGCCGCGGACGCCGGCACCTTCCGCATCACCGGCATCCTGAACGCCGTCGCCGGCGGCGAGCTGCACCACCCGACGCTGGTCGCGCTGCTGCTGCTCGCCGGTGTCGCGGGCAAGTCCGCGCAGTTCCCGCTGCACACCTGGCTGCCCGACGCGATGGCCGGCCCCACGCCGGTCTCCGCGCTGATCCACGCCGCCACGATGGTCGCGGCCGGTGTCTACTTCATCGCCCGGCTCCTCCCGGTCTTCGCGGCGTCCGCCGCCGCGCTGGTCGTGCTCGCCGTGATGGCCGCCGTGACCATGGTCGGCTCGGCGCTCGCGGCCCTGGCCCAGGACGACATCAAGCGCGTCCTCGCGTACTCCACGGTCGGCCAGCTCGGCTACATGACCGGCGCGCTGGCCGTCGGCGACCGCGGCGCGGCCGTCTTCCACCTCCTCTCGCACGGCGCCTTCAAGGCACTGCTCTTCTTGGGCGCCGGCGTGATCATCCACGCGGCCGGCACCAACTCGCTCGCCGCCATGTCGCGGATGCGCGGCCTGTCCAAGCGCATCCCCGACGCCTTCTGGACGGTGACCGTGGCGCTGCTCGCGCTCGCCGCGATCCCGCCCTTCGCGGGCTTCTTCTCCAAGGAGGCCGTTCTCGGCGCGGCCGAGCACGCCGCCGTCGGCGAGGCCCACCTCGCGTTCGGCGGTGCCGCCCAGGACCACCTCGGCTCCGTACCGACCGCCGCCGGCTGGACCGTCCTGATCGCCGGTCTGCTCACCGCCCTCCTCACGGCCGCCTACGCGACCCGCTTCTGGCTGCTCGCCTTCTTCGGCCGCGGCCCGCAGGAGGCCCCCGACCACGGGAAGCAGCCGCTGGTCATGAACGCCGTGCTGTGGGTGCTCTTCATTCCCACCGCCGCGTTCGGCATCGCCGCGCCCGTCCTCCCCGACTGGTTCGACGGCAACGAACTGACGCCGACCCTGGTCACCTCCGTCCTCGGCACCGGCCTCGCGCTGGCCGGCGCGCTGATCATGTACGGCGCCTGGCGGCACACGACCGCGGTCGCCGCCCGCGCACCCCTTGGCGCGGTCGCGGTGGACCCGGACGCCGCCCCCGCGGTCTCCGAGGAGGAGGCCATCGCCACGCACGCCGCGGCGTACGGCGACAACGCCGGAGCGCCGGACCCGGCCGACCCGGGCCGTCTCCTGCTCGGCCCGCTGCACGCCTCCGCCACCCGCGGCTTCCACCTCGACGCCGTCTACACCGCGCTCTTCGTCCGGCCCGTACGTGCCGCCGCCCGGCTCGTCCGCTTCCTCGACCGCGAGGTCGTCGACACGTACGTGCACGGCGCCGGCACCGGAGCCCGCTGGCTGGGCACGGCCGTCCGCCGGGCGCAGACCGGCAACGTGCAGACCTACCTCGGCGCGCTGCTCGCGGGCTCACTCGTGCTGGCCGTCGCCGCCGTCCTCGTCGCTACGGGCACGGGAGCCTGACACTGATGAATCACACCGTCATGCAGATCCTTCTCGCGGGCGTCGTCGTGCTCCCGCTGATCGGCGCGCTCGCGGCGCTGCTCCCCGCCCCGCCCGGCCTGAAGGGACGCAACCCGGACCAGGCCGTGCTGCGGCACGGCGTGACCGTCACCGGTGTCGTGCTGGCCGCGTCCGTCGCGCTCGCGGCCGGCTTCGACCACGGCGACCCCGCCCGCATGCAGGCTCAGACGGATATCGGCTGGATCCCGGCGCTGGGCATCCGTATCCACCTCGGCATCGACGGCATCTCGCTCCCCCTCCTGGTCCTGACCGCGCTGCTGACCTTCCTCTGCGCGCTCTACAGCTACTTCAAGATGCCGGCGGGCCCGTCCCCCAAGGCATTCGTCGCGCTGATCCTCGTGCTGGAGTCCGGCACCCTGGCGACCTTCGCCGTGCTGGACCTGATGCTCTTCTTCCTCGCCTTCGAGATGGTCCTCATCCCGATGTACTTCCTGATCAACCGCTGGGGCGGCGAGAACAGGACGTACGCGGCGTGGAAATTCATCCTCTACACGCTGCTCGGCTCCGTCGTGATGCTGCTGGGCCTCCTCCTCATCGGCCTGAAGTCCGGCACTTTCGACATGGTGGCACTCGCCACTGACAACGGCCCGAAGTCCCAGCTCAGCCACACCGTTCAGCTGCTCGCGGTGCTCGCGATCGGCATCGGCCTGGCGGTCAAGGCGCCGATGTGGCCGCTGCACAGCTGGCTGCCCGACGCCCACACCGCGGCGCCCACCGTCGGCTCGGTCCTGCTGGCCGGCGTCCTGCTGAAGATGGGCACGTACGGGTTCGTGCGCATCGCCCTGCCGATCGTGCCGGACGGCATGCACACCTTCGCGCCGTACCTCGCCGCCTTCGCCGCGATCGGGATCATCTACGGCTCGCTCGCCTGCCTGGCGCTGGCCCGCCGAGGCGCGAAGGGCGACCTCAAGCGCCTGATCGCGTACAGCTCGGTCGGCCACATGGGCTTCGTACTGCTCGGCATCGCCTCCATGACGCCCACCGGCATCAACGGCGCGCTCTTCGCCAACATCGCCCACGGCCTCATCACCGGCCTGCTCTTCTTCCTGGTCGGCGCGCTCAAGGACCGGTACGGGACCACCGACCTGGACCGGCTCGCGGGCCGCACCGGCGCCGCGCTCTACGGCCGCGCGCCCCGCTTCGGCGGCCTGCTCGCCTTCGCCGCGATCGCCTCGCTCGGCCTGCCCGGCCTGGCCGGCTTCTGGGGCGAGATGCTCGCGATGTTCGGCGCGTTCAAGCCCGCCGCGGGCCTCAGCCGCCCCGCCTTCCTGACCTTCATGGTCCTGGCGGGCATCGGCACCCTGCTCACCGCCGCGTACCTCCTGATCGTCGTCCGCCGGGTCTGCATGGGCAGCAAGGAGACCGCCGAGCAGGACGCGCCGGCCGCCGCCAGCGGCGAGGGCGCGACCGCCGGGGTGGCCCCCGGCCCGGCCGCCTCGACCACCGTCGCCACGGCCCCCACCGCAGTCAAGGAGCGGGCCCCCGCCGTCCCCGACGTCGCCCCCTACGAGTACGTGGCCTGGACCCCACTGGTCGCCCTCACCGTCCTCGCCGGTCTCTGGCCCGCGGCCCTGCTGGGCCTCACCGACCCGGCCGTGCAGAACCTCCTCGGAGGCGGTAGCTGATGATGACTGTCCTCGCCGCGGGCGCCGGGAGCGCAGCAGCCGACGGCACCGCCGCGCAGGCCGCGGGCGGTGTCGCGAGCCTCGTCCAGTCCGTCGACTGGCTCGCCATCGCCCCGCCGACCCTCGCCGCCCTCTTCGCGCTGATCGTGCTCGTCACCGATCTCTTCCTCCCCGAGCGCCGCAAGCCGGTCCTCGGCTGGATCAGCATCGCGGGGCTGGTCCTGGCCGGGCTGTCCCTGCTGCCGCTCCTCAGGGGCGACCGCACCACCTTCTGCCTGACCGCGCGCCCCGAGGTGTGCAGCTACGCCGCCGACCACTTCGCCGTGGTCGTCCAGCTGCTCGTCCTGGGCGGCGCGCTGCTCACCGCCCTGCTGTCGATCAATCCGATCAAGGACCAGAAGCTGCCCGGCGGCGAGTTCTGGTTCCTGCTGCTGTCCTCCGCGGCCGGCGCGGCCCTGCTCCCGGCCTCCCGGGACCTCGCCACGCTGGTCATCGCGCTCGAAGTGGCCTCGCTGCCCGCCTTCGCCCTCGTGGGCATCCGGCGCGGCGACAAGCTCTCCTCCGAGGCGGCGCTGAAGTTCTTCCTCTCCTCGGTCACCGCCACCGCGGTCATGCTGCTCGGCGTCAGCTTCGTGTACGCCGCCACCGGCAGCCTGCACCTGGCTCAGGTCGCCGAGGCCCTCACGCACCCGGACCCGCAGCTCGACATCCTGGCCAAGGCCGGCGTCGCCCTCACCCTCGTGGGCTTCGCCTTCAAGACCGCCGCCGCGCCCTTCCACTTCTGGGTGCCCGACACGTACGTGGGCGCGCCGCTCCCCGTGGCCGCGTACCTCTCCGTGGTCGGCAAGGCCGTCGGCTTCTCCGGCCTGATCGTCGTCACCGTCGAGGCGTTCCCCTCGTACGGCGACGTCTGGGGCCCCGTGCTCGCCGTACTGGCCGCGCTCACCATGACGGTCGGCAACGTCGCCGCGCTGCGCCAGCGCCCCGACCGTGCGCACAGCGCCGTACGCCTGCTCGCCTGGTCCTCCGTGGGCCAGGCCGGGTACCTGCTGGTGCCGATCGCGTCCGCCGCGTACGCCGACGACGCCGCACACGCCGTCGGCTCCACGGTGGCGTACGCCCTGATGTACGCGGCGGTGAACCTCGGGGCCTTCGCGGTGGCCGCCCTCGTGGCCCGTACGCACCCGGGGAACCGCATCGCCGACTACCGGGGCCTGTACGCCTCGCGCCCCCTGTACGCGCTCGCCCTCGGCTTCTTCCTGCTGTGCCTGGCGGGTCTGCCGCCGGGCATCATCGGCCTGTTCGCCAAGGTCACGGTCTTCTCCGCGGCCGTCGACGCGGGCCTGGCCTGGCTGGCCGTCGTGATGGCCGTGAACGTCGTGATCGCGCTCTACTACTACCTGCAGTGGACCGCGGTCCTCTTCCGCGCGCCGGAGGCCGCCCCCGAGGGCGCGGCCGCGCCCGCCGCCCGGCCGCGCATCCCGGCCGCGCTGGCCACCGCGGTCGGCCTCACCGCGCTCGTCGGCATCGTGCTCTCCGGGGCGCCGCAGCTCGTGCTGCGCTTCGCCTCCGGGGCACTGCTCTAGCGCCCCGAGGAGGCGCACCCGAACGGACGAACGCCCCTTCCAGGGGGCGCAGGGAACCACGCTCCGCCGTCTGGCGTTGACCAGAAACGGAGGGTCCACTGAAAAGTGGACACGTAATCGCAAAGGGTTCCCCTGCCGCACCACCTGGAGGGCGTACCGTGCACCGCCGGCACAACGGGCTCAGGACCGCGGTTCTCCTCGGAGGACTGTCCGCGCTCATCATCGTCATCGGCAGTATGCTCGGCCGTACGGGCCTGGTCGTCGCCGTCCTCGTCGCGCTGGGCACCAACGCGTACGCGTACTGGAACAGCGACAAGCTCGCCCTGCGCGCCATGCGGGCCCGCCCGGTCAGCGAATTCCAGGCGCCCCAGCTCTACCGCATGGTCCGCGAGCTCTCCACGGCCGCCCGCCAGCCCATGCCGCGCCTGTACATCTCGCCCACCCAGGCCCCCAACGCCTTCGCCACCGGGCGCAACCCGCGCAACGCCGCGGTCTGCTGCACCGAGGGCATCCTGCAGCTGCTGGACGAGCGCGAGCTGCGCGGCGTCATCGGGCACGAGCTCAGCCACGTCTACAACCGCGACATCCTGATCTCCTCGGTCGCGGGCGCGCTCGCCTCAGTGGTGATGTTCCTGGTGAACTTCGCCTGGCTGATCCCGATCGGCAGGTCGGACGACGACGAGGGCCCCGGGCTGTTCGGCATGCTGCTGATCATGATCCTCGGGCCGGTCGCCGCCTCCCTCATCCAACTGGCCGTCAGCCGCTCCCGGGAGTACGAGGCGGACGCCTCCGGAGCCCGGCTGACCGGTGACCCGCTCGCCCTGGCCTCGGCCCTGCGGAAGCTGGAGTACGGCACCCAGCAGCTCCCGCTGCCGCCCGAGCCGCGGCTGGAAACGGCGAGCCACATGATGATCGCCAACCCGTTCCGGGCCGGTGAGGGGCTCTCCCGGCTCTTCTCGACACACCCGCCCATGCGGGAGCGCATCAGCCGTCTGGAGGAACTGGCAGGGTACCGACCGTGAAAACCATCCTGAATGTCATCTGGCTCGTCCTCTCCGGCTTCTGGCTGTTCCTCGGGTACGCCCTGGCCGGCATGATCATGTGCATCCTGATCGTCACGATCCCCTGGGGCATAGCCTCCTTCCGGATCGGCGTGTACGCCCTCTGGCCGTTCGGCCGCACCACGGTCGACCGGCGCGACGCGGGCGCGGCCTCCTGCCTGGGCAACGGCATCTGGCTGCTGCTCGCGGGCTGGTGGCTGGCGATCGGGCACATCGTCACGGGCGTCGCCCTGTGCGTCACGATCATCGGCATCCCGTTCGGCATCGCCAACTTCAAGCTGATCCCGGTCTCGCTGATGCCCCTGGGCCGCGAGATCGTCCCCACGGACCAGCCCTTCGCGGCACGCTGAGGCGGCCCGGACGGCCCGCGGCGGGCCCCGTGCCCCCGCCCGGCCGCCCGTGCCCGCGTACGCCGACGGGGCGGCCCGCAGTGTGCGGTGCCGCCCCGTCCGGTGTGTCCGTGGCCCGTGGGCGCAGCGCCTACCGGTAGTTCACGAACTGGATGGCGAAGTCCAGGTCCTTGCCCTTCAGGAGCTGCTGGACGGACTGGAGGTCGTCGCGGCTCTTGGAGGAGACGCGCAGCTCGTCACCCTGGACCTGGGCCTTGACGCCCTTGGGGCCCTCATCGCGGATGATCTTGGCGACCTTCTTCGCGTTGTCCTGGGAGATGCCCTCCTCGATCGAAGCGAAGATCTTGTACTCCTTGCCGGAGGCCTGCGGCTCGCCCGCGTCCAGGGCCTTCAGCGAGATCCCGCGCTTGACCAGCTTGGACTGGAAGATGTCGAGGACAGCCTTCACCCGCTCCTCGGCGTTGGCACGCATCTCGATCTTCTCGCCGGACCACTCGATCGACGCGCCCACGCCCTTGAAGTCGTAGCGCTGCGAGATCTCCTTGGCGGCCTGGTTGAGGGCGTTGTCGACCTCCTGCCGCTCGACCTTCGAGACGATGTCGAAACTGGAGTCGGCCATGTTGAGTTGGCTCCTCGTGGGTAGATCCGTCAGGGACGCGGCCCGTCCCGGACCGCCCCGCAAGCCTAGCCACCCGCGCCGCGGCCCCGGTCATGATCAGGGCGCGCGGAACCGAGTGGCGGACCACCCCCCGCCATCAGGTATGGTTTACGTCGTTGCCACGGAGCACCGCCCAGGCGGGACTCCCGGCAGCAATCCCAGGCGGTGTGCCCGAGCGGCCAAAGGGAGCAGACTGTAAATCTGCCGGCTCAGCCTTCCCAGGTTCGAATCCTGGCGCCGCCACAGGAGAGCGAAAGGCCCCCACGAGAGTGGGGGCCTTTGGCGTTTCCGCCGCACAGTGCGGCGGTGGGCCCCGGCGGCTGCCCGCCGAAGGCCCGGTGCTCAGTCAGTCCGGGCCGCGTTCCGTACCGCGTCCTCGACCGGGGTGTCGCCGCCGATCAGCTCCAGCGTCCGGCCGCTCGTCCCCGGCTCCTGCAGCAGGGCCGCCAGCACCGCCGCCACGTCGTCCCGGGTGACGTCGTCCCGGCCCGTGGACTCGGCCAGCCGCACCGATCCGGTGCCCGGGTCGTCCGTCAGCCGGCCCGGCCGCAGAATCGTCCAGTCCAGGGCCGTCCTGGCCCGTACGTCCGCGTCCGCCGCGCCCTTCGCGCGCAGGTAGGCGGCGAACACCGGGTCCGTGCCCTCCGGCGGCTCGCGGTCCGCGCCCATGGCCGAGATCACCACGAACCGCCGTACGCCGACGGCCTCCGCCGCGTTCGCGAAGAGCTTGGCGGCGTCCCGGTCCACGGTCTCCTTGCGGTCCTCACCGCTGCCGGGGCCCGCGCCCGCGGCGAAGACCGCGGCGTCCGCGCCGTCCAGGTGCCGCGCGACCTCGTCGGCCGACGCCTTCTCCAGGTCGCACACGACCGGTTCGGCGCCCGCGGCCAGCAGATCCCCGGCCTGCTCGGGCCGCCGGATGATGCCCGCGACCTCGTCCCCGCGCGCGGCGAGCAGGCGCTCCAGCCGCAGCGCGATCTGACCATGTCCTCCTGCGATGACAATGCGCATGATCCCGACCGTACGCCCGCACGCGGCGGACCGGGCGCCGAAGCCCCGCACACGCCGTCGGGCGCGCGCGTTCCACGCCATCCGGCGCACAGCGCGCCCGCGGGACGTGGCCGAACACCCCTCGGACACCCGGGGCCCGCCGGGTGCTCCGCACGCCCCGTACGGCCGCTCAGCGCTGCGACTGGCGCGGCAGCTCCAGCGCCACCGTCGCCTCGGAGTCGCAGTACTCGCGGACCGCGCTCGTCCGGGCCACCACCCGCCCCCGGTGCACCACGATCCGGCTGTACGCCAGGGACAGCGCGGCCGCGACGCTGTTCCCGCGCAGGGCCAGCAGCTCGGCCGGGAAGCCCGCCTCCACACGCACCTCCGGGAGGCCCAGCGTCTCCCGCGCCGCCGCGCTCACCGCCTCGTACGCCTCCTCGGGGGTCGCCTCGCCGCGCGCCGCGAGCAGGTACGCGGCCTCCAGCGGGTCGCCCCGGCCGACCGGGTTCGCCGCGTCCCGGAGGGCGCCGCTGCCCGCCGTGACCCGCACTCCGGCCGCCCGCAGCAGCCGTACCGGCGCCGGGCCCGTCACCTGCGAGGACGGCCGCCCCAGGCCCGCGCAGTCGCCCTGCGGCAGGCAGACGACCGTGACCCCGGCCGCCGCCAGCTGCTCGGCGGCGCGCGCCGCCACCCGCCACGGCATCCGGCCCAGCCCCGCGCACGGCCCGATGGCCACGCCGGGCCGCAGCCCGCCGGCCATCGCGGCAAGCCGCCCCAGCCGGGCCGGGTCGTCGCCGTCGGTGTGCAGGTCCACGGCGCAGCCGTGCTCGGCGGCCAGCTCCAGGACCGTCTCCGCGTAGCCCGCCGGGTCGGGGTCCAGGTCGGGGCAGCCGCCGACGACCGTGGCGCCCATCTTCACCGCGTCCCGCAGCATCGCCAGCCCGTCCGCGCCCGCGGCACCGGTCAGCAGCCGCGGCACGGCCACGGCGGTCAGGTCGGCGAGGTCGTGCAGCGTCCGGCGGGCCTGGAGGACGGCCTCCAGCGACCGCAGCCCGGAGACATCACCGATCCGTACGTGTGTCCGCAGCGCCGTTGCGCCGTGCCCGAGGTGCAGCAGCGCCGACTCCGTGGTGCGGCGCTGCACGTCGTCCGGGGCGTCGGAGGCGGGCCCGGAGCAGTCGGCGGTCAGCGCCGTGTCGCAGTGCGCGTGCGGCTCGGCCGGGGCCGGCAGCAGCAGATAGCCGTGCAGGTCGATGCGGTGCCCCCGGGCGTCGAGCCGACCCGCTGTGCCGACCGCCTCGATGCGCCCGCCGCCGAGCCGGACGTCCACCGTCCGGCCGTCGGCCAGCCGGGCGCCGCACAGCGTCAGGGAGTTCGCCTCGGGCCGCTCGGACCGGCCGGCCCCGTGCGGCTTCCCCGGATTCGGCTGCTGACTGCTGTCGGCCATCGCGCTCCTAGGGCCTCTCGTCCGGATCATGCCGGGCTCGCGAGCCCTGGCACCGCACCTCGCCGCGTTGTCGTCGGTTGCCATGGCTCCGCCATGGCGCCCTCCTCCGCCTTGCGCTGCACGGCACCAGGCCCCGCTCTCTGATCCAGCCTGATCCAAACGAAAGACCCTAGGGGTGCAAGATCACGCAGCGTGGTCCGAGCCTAGGGCGCGGTACGGGCGCGTTCGAGCAGGCGCGGAATAGTCGTACCGGTGTGGTGCACGTGGCAGTTGGGGCGACGGGCCGATTCGGATTTCACGTTTGGCTGTCGGCCGTGTAATGTCTTCATCGCTCGCCCCAATAGCTCAGTCGGCAGAGCGTCTCCATGGTAAGGAGAAGGTCTACGGTTCGATTCCGTATTGGGGCTCTGGTGTGTGAGGTACTCACCTTCGGGTGAGTCCCACTCGCATCACAGCGGTGTAGCTCAGTCGGTAGAGCAAGCGGCTCATAATCGCTGTGTCACCGGTTCAAGTCCGGTCACCGCTACACACAGTAGCCGATTGTGGGGTCGGTCCTCCGATCGGCTACTCTTCATGCGTTAATCCGTCCATCTTGTTCGTCAAGGAGCACTCACGTGGCTGCCACCGACGTCCGCCCGAAGATCACGCTGGCCTGCGTGGAGTGCAAGGAGCGGAACTACATCACCAAGAAGAACCGGCGTAACAACCCGGACCGTCTTGAGATGAAGAAGCACTGCCCGCGTTGCAACTCGCACACTGCGCACCGCGAGACGCGATAACAAAGGCGCTGTACTGAAGCAGTAACCATGAGGCCGTCCCCACACGGGGGCGGCCTCGTGGCGTTGGAGCCTGCGTCACACCCCAGGAGGTTGCGAGCCATGGCGCTCGACCAGTCCTTTGTCGGACGGACGTATCCGCCCACCACTCCGTACGAAGTGGGCCGCGAGAAGATCCGGGAATTCGCCGAGGCGATCGGGGACACCAACCCGGTCTACACGGACACCGAAGCCGCCAAGGCGCTCGGTCACCCCGATGTGATCGCTCCGCCGACTTTTGTGTTCGCCATCACTTTCCGAGCCGCAGGCCAGGTGATCGAGGACCCGCAGCTGGGCCTGGATTACAGCCGGGTGGTGCACGGCGATCAGAAGTTCTCGTACACCCGTCCGGTGCGCTCCGGTGACCGGCTGACCGTCACCTCCACCATCGAGACGATCAAGTCCCTCGCGGGCAACGACATTCTCGACGTCCGCGGCGAGGTGTACGACGAGGCCGGCGAGCACGTGGTGACGGCCGTCACCAAGCTGGTGGCCCGCGCGGCCGACGAGGAGGCCTGACAGCGATGACGGCGAAGATCTCTTACGACGACGTCGAGGTCGGCACGGAACTGCCCGCGCAGACCTTCCCCGTGACGCGCGCCACGCTCGTCCGGTACGCGGGCGCGTCCGGCGACTTCAACCCGATCCACTGGAACGAGAAGTTCGCCAAGGAGGTGGGCCTGCCGGACGTCATCGCGCACGGCATGTTCACCATGGCCGAGGCGGCCCGGGTGATCACGGACTGGGCGGGCGACCCGGCGGCGGTGGCCGAGTACGGCGTGCGCTTCACCAAGCCGGTGGTCGTGCCCAACGACGACCGGGGCGCGGTGATCGAGGTCTCCGGGAAGGTCGCGGCGAAGCTCGACGACGACGCGCGGACGGTACGGGTCGACCTGACGGCCACCAGCGCCGGGCAGAAGGTGCTGGGGATGTCGCGCGCTGTCGTGCGGCTCGCCTGAGACGCCGGGTGCGCAGGGGGCGCTCCCGGCCCGGTGCCGGGGGCGCTTCCGTGCGCTGAGGGCACCGCTAGAGAGGTGCACGCGCAACCAACGGCATACCCTTGCGGGGTGCAGGAACTTCACGACGCCCCCCTCGCCCCCCTGACCACCTTCCGGCTCGGCGGGCCCGCCGCGCGGCTCGTCACGGCCACGACCGACGACGAGGTGATCGCGGCCGTCCGCGAGGCCGACGCGAGCGGCACCCCGCTGCTGCTCGTCGGCGGCGGCTCCAACCTCGTCATCGGTGACAAGGGTTTCGAGGGCACCGCGCTGCGCATCGCGACCCGCGGCTTCGCGCTGGACGGCACCGAACTGACCCTCGCGGCCGGTGAGAACTGGTCCGAGGCCGTGGCCCGCACGGTCGAGGCGGGGCTGGCGGGCGTCGAGTGCCTGGCCGGCATCCCCGGTTCGGCGGGCGCCACGCCGATCCAGAACGTGGGTGCGTACGGCCAGGAAGTGTCGTCCACCATCACCGAAGTGATCGCTTTCGACCGCCAGGCGGACGAGACGGTGACACTGACGAACGCCGAGTGCGACTTCTCGTACCGGCACAGCCGCTTCAAGGAGCACCCCGAGCGGTACGTCGTGCTGCGCGTCCGCTTCGCCCTGGAGAACGCCGACGGCCTGTCCGCGCCCATCAAGTACCCCGAGACCGCCCGCGTGCTGGGCGTCGAGGCGGGGGACCGGGTGCCCGCGGCGACCGCCCGCGAGACCGTGCTCAAGCTGCGCGCGGGCAAGGGCATGGTCCTGGACCCCGAGGACCACGACACCTGGTCGGCGGGTTCCTTCTTCACCAACCCGATCCTCACGGCCGACGAGTACCGGGAGTTCGTCGCCAAGGTGCACGCGCGGCTCGGCGACGACGTCATGCCGCCCGCCTTCCCCACCGGGGACGGGCGGACGAAGACCTCGGCCGCCTGGGTGATCGACAAGGCCGGCTTCACCAAGGGGTACGGCGACGGTCCGGCCCGGATCTCCACGAAGCACACGCTCGCGCTCACCAACAGGGGAGCGGCGACGACGGAGGACCTGCTCGCCCTGGCGCGCGAGGTGCGCGACGGCGTGCGCGCGGCCTTCGGGGTGACCCTGGTCAACGAGCCCGTGATGGTGGGCGTCGGGCTCTGAGGCGCGCGGGGCGCGGCGCCCAGCAGGCCACGCCCACGCTCTGCTAGTAGGCCACGCCCACGCCCTGCTTCACGGTCGCCGCGTCCGTGGCCATCGCGAGCATCGCGTGCGCCACGTCGGCGCGGGAGATCGTCCGGCCGCTGCGCGGCGTCCCGCCGACGGCCGTGCGGTACGTACCGGTCGCGGGCCCGTCGGTCAGCTTCGGCGGGCGCACGGCCGTCCAGTCCGTCGTGGAGCGGGCCAGCTCCGCCTCCATCGCGGTGAGGTCGGTGTAGATGTCCTTCAGGACCGTGCCGATCACCGCCCGCACCGCCCGGTCCAGGAACGGCTCGCCCGCCGGCACTGGACCCACGGGCGCCGCGCTCACCACCAGGAGGCGCCGTACCTGCTCCGCCTCCATGGCGCGCAGGACGGGCACGGTCACCCGGGTGGCGGTCCCCGCCTCCTTACGGGTGCGCGCGCCCAGCCCCGAGAGCACCGCGTCCCGCCCCGCCACCGCCGGGCGCAGCGCCTCCGGGTTCGCGAGCTCGGCCCGCACCACCTCCAGGCCCGGCCCCGAGGCCGTCAGCCGCGCGGGATCACGTACCACCGCCGTCACCTCGTGGCCCGCCGCGAGGCCCTGCTTGACGATCTCCTGTCCGATACCGCCGGTCGCGCCGAAGACCGTGAGCCGGAGCGCCATGATGTCCGCACCTCCCAGAGAAGGGTGAGCTAAGGGTGAGTGAGTGCCCACTCACCCTTAGGGTGAGTGAATGCCCACCCAGAAGTCAACGCCGGTACGGATCCTCGACGCGGCTCACGAACTGCTGCGCACCACCGGCCTCGCGCGGGCCACGACCAAGGAGATCGCGCGCGGCGCCGGCTGCTCCGAAGCCGCGCTCTACAAGCACTTCGCGAACAAGGAGGAGATCTTCGTACGGGTGCTCAAGGAGCGGCTGCCGAGCGTCGGCCCGCTGTTGGAGGAGCTCACCGCGGACCCGGGGGAGCGCACCGTGGAGGAGTGCCTGACGGCCGTCGCCCGCCGGGCCGTGGACCTGTACGCGCAGACCCTGCCGATCGCCGGCTCGCTCTTCGCCGAGCCCGCGCTGCTCCGGCGGCACCGGGAAGGGCTGGCGGAGCTGGGCACCGGGCCGCAGGAACCGCGCGACCAGCTCGCCCGCTATCTGCGCCGCGAACGGGACCGCGGCCGCATCCGCGCCGACGCCGACCCCGAGGCCGCCGCCGCGCTGCTGCTCGGCGCCTGCTTCCAGCACGTCTTCTTCACGGCCTTCGCGGCGCCGGACGCCGGGCAGGGCGGGGGAGCGGACGACTTCGCCGCGCGGCTGGCCCGTACGGTCCTCACGGGCATCGGCTGAGCCCTCTCGGAGCCCGCGCCGCTCAGCCCGCCAGCCAGGCGTCGATGTCCGCCACCAGCCGCCGCTGCTCGTCCAGCGGCGCGCGGGAGCCGCGTACCGACTGCCGGGCCAGCTCGGCCAGTTCGGCGTCCGAGAAGCCGTGGTGCTCGCGGGCGATCTCGTACTGCGCCGCCAGCCGGGATCCAAAGAGCAGCGGGTCGTCCGCGCCCAGCGCCATCGGCACCCCGGCGTCGAACAGCGTCCGCAGGGGCACGTCCTCGGGCTTCTCGTACACGCCCAGTGCCACGTTCGAGGCCGGGCACACCTCGCAGGTCACCCCGGAGTCCGCCAGCCGCCCGATCAGGCGCGGGTCCTCGGCGGCCCGTACGCCGTGCCCGACCCGGCCGGCGTGCAGGTCGTCCAGGCAGTCCCGGACGCTCGCGGGGCCCGACAGCTCGCCGCCGTGCGGGGCGGCGAGCAGCCCGCCGTCCCGGGCGATCGCGAACGCCCGGTCGAAGTCGCGTGCGAAACCCCGCCGTTCGTCGTTGGAGAGGCCGAAACCCACCACCCCGTGGTCGGCGTAGCGCACCGCCAAGCGGGCCAGCGTACGGGCGTCCAGCGGGTGCTTCATGCGGTTCGCGGCGACCAGGACGCGCATGCCGAGCCCGGTCTCGCGGGAGGCGGCGGCCACCGCGTCGAGGATGATCTCCAGCGCCGGGATCAGCCCGCCCAGCCGCGGTGCGTACGAGGTCGGGTCGACCTGGATCTCCAGCCAGCGGGAGCCGTCCCGGACGTCCTCCTCGGCCGCCTCGCGCACCAGCCGCTGGATGTCCTCGGGCGTTCTCAGGCAGGACCGCGCGATGTCGTAGAGCCGCTGGAATCTGAACCAGCCCCGCTCGTCGGTCGCCCGCAGCTTCGGCGGCTCGCCGCCGCTCAGCGCCTCCGGCAGGTGGACGCCGTACTTGTCGGCGAGCTCCAGCAGGGTCGAGGACCGCATCGAGCCGGTGAAGTGCAGATGCAGATGGGCCTTGGGCAGCAGACGGAGATCTCGGGCACGCTCCATTCCAGGATCTTGCCGCACACAACCGCCGATCCGGTAGGCCCCTTCCCGAACGGAGGGTTCCGCGAACAGACGAACGACGGATCCCGGACAACTTCCGGGACCCGCCGCCTCACGCGTCACATACGGATTTCCGTAGGTGGTCACCCACGGAAATCCGTATGGGGTGTCACTTCGCCTCGGCCAGCAGCTTCTGGATGCGCGACACGCCCTCGACGAGGTCCTCGTCGCCCAGCGCGTACGAGAGGCGCAGGTAGCCCGGCGTACCGAAGGCCTCGCCCGGGACGACCGCGACCTCGGCCTCCTCCAGGATGACCTCGGCCAGCTCCACGGAGGTCTCCGGACGCCTGCCGCGGATCTCCTTGCCGAGCAGGCCCTTCACCGACGGGTACGCGTAGAACGCGCCCTCCGGCTCGGGGCACACGATGCCGTCGATCTCGTTCAGCATCTGCACGATCTTCTTGCGGCGGCGGTCGAAGGCGACCTTCATCTCGTCGACGGCCTTGAGGTCGCCGGAGACGGCCGCGATGGCGGCGGCCTGTGCGACGTTGGAGACGTTCGACGTGGCGTGCGACTGCAGGTTGGTCGCGGCCTTGATGACGTCCTTGGGGCCGATGACCCAGCCCACCCGCCAGCCGGTCATCGCGTACGTCTTCGCCACGCCGTTGACGACGACGCACTTGTCGCGCAGCTCCGGCACCACGACGGGCAGCGAGGAGAACTCCGCGTCGCCGTAGACGAGGTGCTCGTAGATCTCGTCCGTCATGACCCACAGGCCGTGCTCGGCGGCCCAGCGGCCGATCGCCTCGACCTGCTCGCGGCTGTAGACCGCGCCGGTCGGGTTGGACGGCGACACGAAGAGCACGACCTTGGTGTTCTCCGTGCGGGCCGCCTCCAGCTGCTCCACGCTCACGCGGTAGCCGGTGGTCTCGTCGGCCACGACCGGGACCGGGACACCGCCCGCGAGCTGGATCGACTCGGGGTAGGTGGTCCAGTACGGGGCCGGGACGATGACCTCGTCGCCCGGGTCGAGGATCGCCGCGAACGCCTCGTAGATGGCCTGCTTGCCACCGTTGGTCACCAGGATGTTGGCGGCCTCGACCTCGTACCCCGAGTCGCGCAGCGTCTTCGCGGCGATAGCGGACTTCAGCTCCGGGAGGCCGCCGGCCGGCGTGTAGCGGTGGAACTTGGGGTTGCGGCAGGCCTCGACCGCGGCCTCGACGATGTAGTCCGGGGTCGGGAAGTCGGGCTCACCGGCGCCGAAGCCGATCACCGGGCGCCCGGCGGCCTTGAGGGCCTTGGCCTTGGCGTCCACGGCCAGCGTGGCGGACTCGGAGATCGCGCCGACACGGGCCGACACGCGACGCTCGGTAGGGGACTGTGCGGGAGGAGTAGCAGCACTCATACCTGCATCGTCCCAGACCGGCCGGGTGCCCGGCACAGGGGTTTGTCCCGGCCGTCCCGGAGGTTCCCGTTCGACGCCCGGCCGCTGACCACGTACACTCGACCACCGTTGGCTCCCGACGGGTCGTCATCGGCCGCGCACACACTGCGCCGGTCGCATGCTGTAGGTTGGGGGAACCACAAAGGGTCGTAGCTCAATTGGTAGAGCACTGGTCTCCAAAACCAGCGGTTGGGGGTTCAAGTCCCTCCGGCCCTGCTACACGCACTTGATTCACCAGGGTGCGTGCACGCGTACGTAAGGCAATGCACCGCCGTGCGGGCTCTACCGGGCGCGGCACGGCCACGACCCGGATTCAGGTGAGGACGAGTGACGGACGCCCTGGGCTCCATCGACATGCCTGAGCGTGGTCGCTCCGATGACGACGCCACCGAGTCCAAGAAGAAGCCCCGCCGCGGCGGCAAGCGCGGCAAGAAGGGCCCTCTCGCCCGGCTCGCACTGTTCTACCGCCAGATCATCGCGGAGCTCCGCAAGGTTGTCTGGCCGACGCGAAATCAGCTTTCGACGTACACCACCGTGGTGATCGTCTTCGTAGTCATCGTCATCGGTCTCGTAACCGTGATTGACTTGGGAATCAAAGAAGTCGTCGATTACGTCTTCGCCTGATCCCGCGATGGGCGCCTGAAGCGGGCGCCCGTTCGCATGTTCAACCCCTTGAAGCCAGGAAGAAGCAGCCACAGTGTCTGACCCGAACCTGAACGAGCCCGCCGAGCCCGTCGCGGCGGCAGCGGCCGACGTCGACGCGGCGGCCACGGCCGAGGTCGAGGGCGACGACACCCCGCAGGAGATCGTCGAGGGCGCCGACGCCGTCGACGAGCTCGACGCGGAGGACGCTGCCGCCGGCGAGCCCGCCGAAGAAGCGGCGGTGCACGTCGAGGACGAGGCCGAGGCCACCGAAGAGGTCGCCGAGGACGCAGAGGACGAGGAGCCCGTCGACCCGATCGCTGCGCTCCGCGACGAGCTGCGCGGTCTGCCCGGCGAGTGGTACGTCATCCACACCTACGCGGGCTACGAGAAGCGCGTGAAGGCCAACCTGGAGCAGCGCGCCGTCTCGCTCAACGTCGAGGACTTCATCTACCAGGCCGAGGTCCCCGAAGAAGAGATCGTCCAGATCAAGAACGGCGAGCGGAAGAACGTCCGTCAGAACAAGCTCCCGGGCTACGTGCTCGTGCGCATGGACCTGACGAACGAGTCCTGGGGCGTCGTCCGCAACACCCCGGGTGTCACCGGCTTCGTGGGCAACGCCTACGACCCGTACCCGCTCACGCTCGACGAGATCGTCAAGATGCTCGCCCCGGAGGCCGAGGAGAAGGCCGCCAAGGAGGCCGCCGAGGCCGAGGGCAAGCCGGCGCCGCAGCGCAAGGTCGAGGTCCAGGTGCTGGACTTCGAGGTGGGCGACTCGGTCACCGTCACCGACGGCCCGTTCGCCACGCTGCAGGCCACGATCAACGAGATCAACGCCGACTCGAAGAAGGTCAAGGGTCTCGTCGAGATCTTCGGCCGCGAGACCCCGGTCGAGCTGAGCTTCGACCAGATCCAGAAGAACTGACACCTTCTGGAACACGCACTTCCGAGCAGGTCAGGCGGGTCCTCGCGACCGGCCTGACCTGCTCGGTTTTTAGCCGCACCTCTATACCCGTTATCGTTGTGCGGTATGCCTCCATCCGGATGACCGGGTGGCGGCGAAACACCTCTCACATGCCGTGCGAGCCGAAGGGCGCGCCGGTGTCGAAGGGGAGAGCGCGCGGAGGGGCCGAGGCACGAGGGCCCGAGCACGGTCGACCGTCGACACCGGATTTGAGCGCCCGGAGGCGAGCGCGGGAAAACAGGACCCGGAGAGAGCATGCCTCCCAAGAAGAAGAAGGTCACGGGGCTCATCAAGCTCCAGATCCAGGCCGGTGCGGCCAACCCGGCTCCGCCGGTCGGCCCCGCGCTGGGTCAGCACGGCGTCAACATCATGGAGTTCTGCAAGGCCTACAACGCCGCGACCGAGTCGCAGCGCGGTTGGGTCGTGCCGGTGGAGATCACGGTCTACGAGGACCGCTCCTTCACCTTCATCACGAAGACCCCGCCGGCCGCCAAGATGATCCTGAAGGCCGCGGGCGTGGAGAAGGGCTCCGGCGAGCCCCACAAGACCAAGGTCGCCAAGGTCACCGAGGCGCAGATCCGCGAGATCGCGCAGACCAAGATGGAAGACCTGAACGCCAACGACCTGGACGCCGCGTCGAAGATCATCGCGGGTACCGCCCGGTCCATGGGCATCACGGTCGAGGGCTGACCGAGCCTCGTAGCACCAACGTGGCAGGGCCAGGCGCTGGCCCGGACCACGACTCCACCTGCCAGGCGGCACGAGCCGCATGGCGTAACTGCATTCAGGAGCAGCAGTGAAGCGCAGCAAGACTCTTCGCAACGCGGACGCGAAGATCGACCGGGAGCGTCTGTACGCCCCGCTCGAGGCCGTCCGTCTCGCCAAGGACACCTCGTCCGCCAAGTTCGACGCGACCGTCGAGGTTGCCATGCGTCTGGGTGTCGACCCGCGCAAGGCCGACCAGATGGTCCGTGGCACCGTGAACCTCCCGCACGGCACCGGTAAGACCGCCCGGGTCCTGGTCTTCGCGACCGGCGACCGTGCTGCGGCCGCGGAAGCCGCCGGCGCCGACATCGTCGGCGCGGACGAGCTCATCGACGAGGTCTCCAAGGGCCGCCTGGACTTCGACGCCGTCGTCGCCACCCCGGACCTCATGGGCAAGGTCGGCCGCCTCGGCCGCGTGCTCGGTCCCCGTGGTCTGATGCCGAACCCGAAGACCGGCACCGTCACCCCGGATGTCGCCAAGGCTGTCACCGACATCAAGGGCGGCAAGATCGAGTTCCGCGTGGACAAGCACGCGAACCTCCACTTCATCATCGGCAAGGTGTCCTTCGACGACACCAAGCTGGTGGAGAACTACGCCGCGGCGCTCGAGGAGATCAACCGCCTCAAGCCGTCCGCCGCCAAGGGCCGCTACATCAAGAAGGCCACCATCACCACCACGATGGGCCCCGGCGTTCCGCTGGACGCCAACCGCACCCGCAACCTCCTCGTCGAGGAGGACCCGGCCGCCGTCTGAGCCTGACGACAGCCGCGCGTACTGCGTGAGCCGGGCCCCGCACCTGTTCCTCAGGTGTGGGGCCCGGCCCCTTTGTACGGCGCCTGAGCGGCCCGTACGGGGCTCCGGGGCCGGCCGTGGCCCCGGGGAGCGGCCCGCGGGGATACGGCCGTACGGAGGTGATTTGCCTGCACGCGAGTGGTTCGCGTACCGTAACGGAGAAGCCAAAGACCGCTGGTTGTCTCTGTGCGCCCATCCGGGTGTGCGGTGGCCGAAGGATCCGCTAGCTGCGGACGGCCTGCGCAGGTGACGCTGGAAAGAATTCCCGGATACGTATGTCTCCGGTCGAGTCTGCCCCGTGCGCCTGCGCCGGGGCGTTTGTTTTGCCCAGCCCCTTCTGCGCGGTCCTCATCACCCGGAAGGAGGCCGAGGCTCATGGCAAGTCCTGACAAGGTCGATGCTGTCGAGGAGATCACGGACAAGTTCCGTAACTCCAACGCCGCTGTCGTCACTGCGTACACCGGACTTTCTGTTGCGCAGCTCAAGCAGCTGCGTCGTTCGCTCGGTGACAACGCTCAGTACCGTGTGGTGAAGAACACGCTGACCAAGATCGCGGCCCAGGAGGCCGGGATCTCCGTGCTGGACGAGCACCTTGTGGGCTCGACGGCCGTCGCCTTCGTCACCGGTGACCCGGTCGAGGCGGCGAAGGGTCTTCGTGACTTCGCCAAGGAGAACCAGAACCTCGTCATCAAGGGCGGTGTCTTCGAGGGGAAGGCACTCTCCGCTGACGACATCAAGAAGCTTGCGGACCTCGAGTCCCGCGAGGTTCTGCTCGCCAAGCTGGCGGGCGCCATGAAGGGATCCATGGCCAAGGCCGCGGCGACCTTCCAGGCCCCGCTCACGAAGTTCGCCCGCACCGCGGACGCGCTTCGCAGCAAGGCCGAGCAGGGCGGTGCCGAGTAATTCGGCTCGCACATTGGCATCCCCTGCCCAGGCAGCACGCCTGAGCGCGGGGAGGCCACAGCGGGCCAGACGTACGCCCGCCGACATGTACATCCGGCACCAGCCGATTTAGTGGAAGGACCGCCACCATGGCGAAGCTCAGCCAGGAAGACCTGCTCGCGCAGTTCGAGGAGATGACCCTCATCGAGCTCTCCGAGTTCGTGAAGGCCTTCGAGGAGAAGTTCGACGTCGAGGCTGCCGCCCCGGTCGCCGTTGCCGCCGCCGGTGCCCCGGGCGCCCCGGCCGCCGAGGCCGCTGAGGAGCAGGACGAGTTCGACGTCATCCTCACCGGTGCGGGCGACAAGAAGATCCAGGTCATTAAGGTCGTGCGTGAGCTGACCTCCCTGGGTCTGAAGGAGGCCAAGGACCTCGTCGACGGCACCCCGAAGCCGGTCCTCGAGAAGGTCGCCAAGGACGCCGCGGACAAGGCCAAGGAGGCCCTCGAGGGCGCCGGCGCCTCCGTCGAGGTCAAGTGACCTCTGTCAGTCGCTGACTGAACACCTCCGGGACCCCGGTCTCACCGGGTCCCGTGCCAAGGGCGATCACCCATGCGGGTGGTCGCCCTTCGGCGTTCCGATGTCCTTGCCGGGTTGCCGCGCACTCCCGTGCGAGTATGGTGATCTTCGTTGTCCGGCCCATGTGTCCCGTGACGATCTCGCAGGGGTGGGGGGCCTTGACGAACAGCACGCGGCGCGCAATTCTCAGGGACGCGACGTCGGAAGCGATCCGGAGTCCGAGGCATGGATCGCCGACGAAGAGGGCAGTATCGATGTGCGCCCAGGGGCGCACGGTATGCAACAGGCGCTGAGCGTGAAGAACTACAACGAGGGGTATCCCTCTTAGAGGGAGTCACCTTCCGGAGGAGAGATTGGGTGCAGAGCCGGTCTCCGAAAACCCGGGCTGGACATCAGTGTGCCGAGTGGCTACACTGACCCTTTGCGCTGCCTGTTAGCTGCTCCCTGCCCGTCACCAGGGGCATACCCACATCTCAGCACTGCGGTTCAGACATCCCTGACCAGGGATTTCTAGGCCGTTGAGCGGACGTGGGACCGGTACGCGCGTAGTGAGTCCGAGCCCTCGGAAGGACCCCCTCTTGGCCGCCTCGCGCAACGCCTCGACTGCCAATACGAACAACGGCGACAGCACCGCCCCGCTGCGCATCTCTTTTGCGAAGATCAAGGAGCCCCTCGGGGTTCCGAACCTCCTTGCGCTGCAGACCGAAAGCTTCGACTGGCTGCTCGGCAACGCCGCATGGAAGGGTCGCGTCGAGGCTGCGCTGGAGTCCGGTCAGGACGTCCCCACCAAGTCCGGTCTGGAAGAGATCTTCGAAGAGATCTCCCCGATCGAGGACTTCTCCGGGTCGATGTCGCTGACGTTCCGCGACCACCGCTTCGAGCCCCCGAAGAACAGCATCGACGAGTGCAAGGAGCGCGACTTCACGTACGCGGCTCCGCTCTTCGTCACCGCCGAGTTCACCAACAACGAGACCGGCGAGATCAAGTCCCAGACGGTCTTCATGGGCGACTTCCCGCTCATGACCAACAAGGGCACCTTCTGCATCAACGGCACCGAGCGTGTCGTCGTCTCGCAGCTGGTCCGCTCGCCGGGCGTCTACTTCGACAGCCAGATCGACAAGACGTCCGACAAGGACATCTTCTCCGCCAAGATCATCCCGTCCCGGGGTGCCTGGCTGGAGATGGAGATCGACAAGCGCGACATGGTCGGTGTCCGCATCGACCGCAAGCGCAAGCAGTCGGTCACCGTTCTGCTCAAGGCCCTCGGTTGGACGACCGAGCAGATCCTTGAGGAGTTCGGCGAGTACGAGTCCATGCGCGCCACCCTGGAGAAGGACCACACCCAGGGCCAGGACGACGCGCTGCTCGACATCTACCGCAAGCTGCGCCCGGGCGAGCCGCCGACGCGTGAGGCCGCGCAGACGCTGCTGGAGAACCTCTACTTCAACCCGAAGCGCTACGACCTCGCGAAGGTCGGCCGCTACAAGGTCAACAAGAAGCTGGGCGGGGACGAGCCGCTCGACGCCGGTGTGCTGACCACCGACGACATCATCGCCACGATCAAGTACCTCGTGAAGCTGCACGCCGGCGAGACCGAGACGATCGGCGAGAACGGCACGGAGATCGTCGTCGAGACCGACGACATCGACCACTTCGGCAACCGCCGCCTGCGCAACGTCGGCGAGCTGATCCAGAACCAGGTCCGTACGGGTCTCGCCCGTATGGAGCGCGTCGTGCGTGAGCGCATGACCACCCAGGACGTCGAGGCGATCACGCCGCAGACCCTGATCAACATCCGGCCGGTCGTCGCCTCCATCAAGGAGTTCTTCGGCACCAGCCAGCTGTCCCAGTTCATGGACCAGACCAACCCGCTGTCGGGTCTGACCCACAAGCGCCGTCTGTCGGCGCTGGGCCCGGGTGGTCTCTCCCGTGAGCGGGCCGGCCTGGACGTCCGTGACGTGCACCCGTCGCACTACGGCCGCATGTGCCCGATCGAGACCCCTGAGGGTCCCAACATTGGTCTGATCGGTTCGCTCGCCTCGTACGGCCGGGTGAACGTCTTCGGCTTCATCGAGACCCCGTACCGCCGGGTCGTCGACGGCCAGGTCACCGAAGAGGTCAAGTACCTCACGGCCGATGAGGAAGACCGCTTCATCATCGCCCAGGCGAACGCGCCGCTGACCGAGGACATGCGCTTCGCCGAGCAGCGTGTACTGGTCCGCCGTCGTGGCGGCGAGGCCGACCTCGTCACCGTCGACGAGGTGGACTTCATGGACGTCTCGCCGCGCCAGATGGTGTCGGCCGCGACCGCCATGATTCCGTTCCTCGAGCACGACGACGCCAACCGCGCGCTCATGGGCTCGAACATGATGCGCCAGGCCGTGCCGCTCATCAAGGCCGAGGCCCCGCTGGTCGGTACCGGCATGGAGTACCGCTGCGCGGTCGACGCCGGTGACGTCATCAAGGCCGAGAAGGACGGTGTGGTCCAGGAGGTCTCCGCGGACTACATCACCGTCGCCAACGACGACGGCACGTACACCACGTACCGCGTCGCCAAGTTCACCCGCTCCAACCAGGGCACCTCCTTCAACCAGAAGGTCGTCGTGGACGAGGGCGCGCGGGTCATCGAGGGCCAGGTCCTCGCCGACGGTCCGTCCACGGACGAAGGCGAGATGGCGCTCGGCAAGAACCTGCTCGTGGCGTTCATGCCGTGGGAGGGTCACAACTACGAGGACGCGATCATCCTGTCGCAGCGCCTCGTGCAGGACGACGTCCTCTCCTCGATCCACATCGAGGAGCACGAGGTCGACGCCCGTGACACCAAGCTGGGCCCCGAGGAGATCACCCGGGACATCCCGAACGTCTCCGAGGAGGTCCTCGCCGACCTCGACGAGCGCGGCATCATCCGCATCGGTGCCGAGGTCGTCGCCGGCGACATCCTGGTCGGTAAGGTCACCCCGAAGGGTGAGACCGAGCTGACCCCGGAGGAGCGCCTGCTCCGCGCGATCTTCGGTGAGAAGGCCCGTGAGGTCCGCGACACCTCGCTGAAGGTGCCGCACGGTGAGACCGGCAAGGTCATCGGCGTGCGCGTCTTCGACCGCGAGGAGGGCGACGAGCTGCCCCCGGGCGTGAACCAGCTGGTCCGCGTCTACGTCGCGCAGAAGCGCAAGATCACCGACGGTGACAAGCTCGCCGGCCGTCACGGCAACAAGGGCGTCATCTCGAAGATCCTGCCGGTCGAGGACATGCCGTTCCTGGAGGACGGCACCCCGGTCGACATCATCCTCAACCCGCTGGGTGTCCCGTCCCGAATGAACCCGGGACAGGTCCTGGAGATCCACCTCGGCTGGCTCGCCAGCCAGGGCTGGAAGGTCGAGGGTGCCGAGGAGTGGCAGCAGCGTCTGCAGTCCATCGGTGCCGACGACGTCGCGCCGCGGACCAACGTCGCCACGCCGGTCTTCGACGGTGCCCGCCAGGACGAGCTGCAGGGTCTCTTCGACTCCACGCTGCCGAACCGCGACGGCGAGCGCATGGTCAAGAGCTCCGGCAAGGCGCAGCTCTTCGACGGCCGCTCCGGCGAGCCGTTCCCGGACCCGATCTCGGTCGGGTACATGTACATCCTCAAGCTCCACCACCTGGTCGACGACAAGCTCCACGCCCGCTCGACCGGTCCGTACTCGATGATCACCCAGCAGCCGCTGGGTGGTAAGGCCCAGTTCGGTGGCCAGCGCTTCGGTGAGATGGAGGTGTGGGCGCTGGAGGCGTACGGCGCCGCTTACGCCCTCCAGGAGCTGCTGACGATCAAGTCCGACGACGTGACCGGCCGCGTGAAGGTCTACGAGGCCATCGTCAAGGGCGAGAACATCCCCGAGCCCGGCATTCCCGAGTCCTTCAAGGTGCTCATCAAGGAAATGCAGTCGCTGTGCCTGAACGTGGAGGTGCTGTCCTCGGACGGCATGTCCATCGAGATGCGCGACACCGACGAGGACGTCTTCCGCGCGGCGGAAGAGCTCGGTATCGACCTGTCCCGGCGCGAGCCGAGCAGCGTCGAAGAGGTCTGACGGGTCTGGCCGGGACCTCCCCGCGAGGTCCCGGCCCCACCCCGGACCCCCTCAGACCATGATTGAGACTCGACCCTGAAAGAGGGATTGACGACAGTGCTCGACGTCAACTTCTTCGACGAGCTGCGGATCGGCCTTGCCACCGCTGACGACATCCGTCAGTGGTCCCACGGCGAGGTCAAGAAGCCGGAGACCATCAACTACCGCACCCTCAAGCCCGAGAAGGACGGCCTCTTCTGCGAGAAGATCTTCGGCCCCACCCGGGACTGGGAGTGCTACTGCGGTAAGTACAAGCGCGTCCGTTTCAAGGGCATCATCTGCGAGCGCTGTGGCGTGGAGGTCACCCGCGCCAAGGTGCGCCGTGAGCGGATGGGCCACATCGAGCTGGCCGCCCCCGTCACGCACATCTGGTACTTCAAGGGCGTGCCGAGCCGGCTGGGCTACCTGCTGGACCTCGCCCCCAAGGACCTCGAGAAGGTCATCTACTTCGCCGCCTACATGATCACGTGGGTGGACGAGGAGCGCCGTACGCGCGACCTGCCCTCGCTGGAGGCCCACGTCTCCGTCGAGCGCCAGCAGATCGAGCAGCGCCGCGACGCGGACCTCGAGGCCCGCGCCAAGAAGCTGGAGACCGACCTCGCCGAGCTGGAGGCCGAGGGCGCCAAGGCCGACGTGCGCCGCAAGGTGCGCGAGGGTGCCGAGCGTGAGATGAAGCAGCTGCGCGACCGTGCGCAGCGCGAGATCGACCGCCTGGACGAGGTCTGGAACCGCTTCAAGAACCTCAAGGTCCAGGACCTGGAGGGCGACGAGCTCCTCTACCGCGAGCTGCGTGACCGCTTCGGCACGTACTTCGACGGCTCCATGGGTGCCGCTTCGCTGCAGAAGCGCCTGGAGACCTTCGACCTGGAGGAGGAGGCCGAGCGCCTCCGCGAGATCATCCGTACCGGCAAGGGCCAGAAGAAGACCCGTGCGCTCAAGCGCCTGAAGGTCGTCTCCGCGTTCCTGCAGACCAGCAACAGCCCCAAGGGCATGGTGCTCGACTGCATCCCGGTCATCCCGCCGGACCTGCGTCCGATGGTGCAGCTGGACGGTGGCCGCTTCGCGACCTCCGACCTGAACGACCTGTACCGCCGTGTGATCAACCGCAACAACCGCCTCAAGCGTCTCCTCGACCTCGGTGCCCCCGAGATCATCGTGAACAACGAGAAGCGGATGCTGCAGGAGGCCGTCGACGCGCTGTTCGACAACGGCCGCCGCGGTCGCCCGGTCACCGGTCCCGGTAACCGCCCGCTGAAGTCCCTCAGCGACATGCTGAAGGGTAAGCAGGGCCGTTTCCGTCAGAACCTGCTCGGTAAGCGTGTGGACTACTCCGCGCGTTCCGTCATCGTCGTCGGCCCGCAGCTGAAGCTGCACCAGTGCGGTCTGCCGAAGGCCATGGCGCTGGAGCTCTTCAAGCCGTTCGTGATGAAGCGCCTGGTCGACCTGAACCACGCGCAGAACATCAAGTCGGCGAAGCGGATGGTCGAGCGCGGCCGCACGGTCGTGTACGACGTCCTCGAAGAGGTCATCGCCGAGCACCCGGTTCTGCTGAACCGTGCGCCCACCCTGCACCGCCTCGGCATCCAGGCCTTCGAGCCGCAGCTGGTCGAGGGCAAGGCCATTCAGATTCACCCGCTCGTCTGCACCGCGTTCAACGCGGACTTCGACGGTGACCAGATGGCCGTGCACCTGCCGCTGTCCGCTGAGGCGCAGGCCGAGGCCCGCATCCTGATGCTGTCCTCGAACAACATCCTCAAGCCGGCCGACGGCCGTCCGGTCACCATGCCGACCCAGGACATGGTGCTGGGCCTGTTCTTCCTCACCACCGACGAGGAGGAGCGCAAGGTCATCGGTGAGGGCCGGGCCTTCGGTTCGGTCGCCGAGGCGATCATGGCGTTCGACGCCAAGGAGCTGTCGCTCCAGGCGAAGGTCGACATCCGCTTCCCGATCGGCACGGTTCCGCCCCGCGGCTGGACCCCGCCGGCGCCGGAGGAGGGCGAGCCCGAGTGGCAGCCCGGTGACAGCTTCCGCCTGCGGACGACCCTGGGCCGCGCGCTCTTCAACGAGCTGCTGCCCGAGGACTACCCGTTCGTCGACTACTCGGTGGGCAAGAAGCAGCTCTCCGCGATCGTCAACGACCTGGCCGAGCGGTACCCGAAGGTCATCGTCGCGGCGACCCTGGACAACCTGAAGGCGGCCGGTTTCCACTGGGCCACCCGCTCCGGTGTCACCGTCGCCGTCTCCGACATCGTCGTGCCGGAGGCCAAGAAGGAGATCGTCGCGGGCTACGAGGCCCAGGACGAGAAGGTCCAGAAGCAGTACGAGCGCGGTCTGATCACCAAGGACGAGCGCACGCAGGAACTGATCAACATCTGGACCAAGGCGACCAACGAGGTCGCCGAGGCGATGAACGAGAACTTCCCCAAGACGAACCCCATCTTCATGATGGTTGACTCGGGTGCCCGAGGAAACATGATGCAGATGCGGCAGATCGCCGGTATGCGTGGTCTGGTGTCGAACGCGAAGAACGAGACCATCCCGCGACCCATTAAGGCGTCGTTCCGCGAGGGTCTCTCCGTGCTGGAGTACTTCATTTCCACGCACGGTGCCCGTAAGGG
The DNA here is from genome assembly GCF_040643545.1 of Streptomyces sp. NPDC047117. NCBI lineage: Bacteria > Bacillati > Actinomycetota > Actinomycetes > Kitasatosporales > Streptomycetaceae > Streptomyces > Streptomyces sp. NPDC047117. Next base: position 168,215 of record NZ_JBEYUN010000006.1, read on the forward strand.
TCTCGCCGACACCGCCCTCCGTACCGCCGACTCGGGTTACCTCACCCGTCGTCTCGTGGACGTCTCCCAGGACGTCATCATCCGCGAGGAGGACTGCGGCACCGAGCGCGGCCTCAAGCTGCGGATCGCCGGCAAGGACGCCACCGGCGTGCTGCGCAAGGCGGAAGACGTCGAGTCCTCCGTGTACGCGCGGATGCTCGCCGAGGACGTCGTGGTGGACGGCAAGGTCATCGCGTCGGCCAACGTGGACCTCGGTGACGTGCTCATCGACCAGCTGGTCGCGCACGGCGTCGAGGAGGTCAAGACCCGCTCGGTCCTGACCTGTGAGTCCGCGGTCGGCACCTGTGCCTTCTGCTACGGCCGTTCGCTGGCCACCGGCAAGCTGGTCGACATCGGTGAGGCGGTCGGCATCATCGCCGCCCAGTCCATCGGTGAGCCCGGCACCCAGCTGACGATGCGTACCTTCCACACCGGTGGTGTGGCGGGTGACGACATCACCCTGGGTCTGCCGCGAGTCGTCGAGCTCTTCGAGGCCCGTACGCCCAAGGGTGTCGCCCCGATCTCCGAGGCCGCCGGCCGCGTGCGGATCGAGGAGACCGAGAAGACCAAGAAGGTCATCGTCACGCCGGACGACGGCAGCGACGAGACGTCCTACGGCGTCTCCAAGCGTGCCCGTCTGCTGGTCGGCGAGGGCGACCACGTCACGGTCGGCCAGCCGCTGACCGTCGGTGCGATCAACCCGCACGACGTGCTGCGCATCCTCGGCCAGCGTGCGGTCCAGGTCCACCTGGTCGGCGAGGTCCAGAAGGTCTACAACAGCCAGGGCGTGGCGATCCACGACAAGCACATCGAGATCATCATCCGGCAGATGCTGCGCCGCGTGACGATCATCGAGTCCGGCGACGCGGAGCTGCTGCCGGGCGAGCTGGTGGAGCGCTCGAAGTTCGAGGGCGAGAACCGTCGCGTCGTGGCGGAGGGTGGCCACCCGGCCTCCGGCCGTCCGCAGCTGATGGGTATCACCAAGGCCTCGCTGGCGACGGAGTCCTGGCTGTCGGCCGCCTCCTTCCAGGAGACGACCCGAGTCCTGACGGATGCGGCGATCAACGCCAAGTCCGACAGCCTCATCGGCCTCAAGGAGAACGTCATCATCGGTAAGCTCATCCCGGCCGGTACGGGCCTGTCCCGCTACCGCAACATCCGGGTCGAGCCGACCGAGGAGGCCAAGGCCGCGATGTACTCGGCCGTCGGCTACGACGACATCGACTACTCGCCGTTCGGCACCGGCTCCGGCCAGGCCGTCCCGCTGGAGGACTACGACTACGGTCCGTACAACCAGTAAGCGGTGGCCGGCGGCGGCCGGCACGCGAGGCACAACATAAAAGCGCAGCCACAGGGCGGTCATCCTCATGTCGGGTGACCGCCCTGCGGTGTCTGGGGGATGATGGGACGGTCAGCGCTCCGGCCTGGGGGAGGTCATAGAGGTGGCGTTCGAACCATGGCAGGGTGGCCCGCCGGCCCACCCGCCTCGTCAGGTGCCCGCCATGCGTGCCTCGCACGCGGACCGGGAGCGGGCGGTCGATGTGCTGAAGGCGGGGTTCGCCGAGGGGCGGCTCTCCAAGGACGAGTACGAGCAGCGGGTCGCCCGCGCGTACCAGTCCGTGACCTATTCGGACCTGCAGTTACTGGTGGGGGACCTGCCGCAGGGGCCGGTCCCGCAGCCGATGGTGCTGCCACCGCCGATGGTCCCGCCGACGTTCCTCCCGCTGCCACCGCCGCAACGGACCAATCCGTCCGCGGCCGGTGCCATGATCTGCGGCCTGCTCACCCCGCTGACCTGGGGTGTCACCGCCGTCCCCGCGGTGATCCTGGGACACAAGGCGCGTACGGAGATCCGCCGCAGCGGGGAGCGGGGCGACGGCATGGCCCTGACCGGCGTGGTGCTCGGCTGGCTGGCGATCGGGGGCTGGTGTCTGGTGATGCTGGTCACGTTGCTGGCCCTGCTGCCGAAGACCTGAGGGGACGGCGGGCCGGCCGACGGGCCCGCCGCATCGGGGCCGAGGGCGTTCTTCCGTATGCCGCACCGGCCCACTACGGTGGCGGCAGCGCCGAAGGAGTCCGGCGTGTCCTACGCGTGTGCATTTGTTTTGACCGCAGCCCATGCGGTAGGTACGCTCTGACCTTGTGCCTGGGGTGTCCCTGGCCTGCCGTGCGCGCATCTCCCCAGCCTTCGGGCGGGCGGTGCCGGTGCGTACGAAGCCGGGTCTCGACACCGTAATCCGCCGCTCCTCGTTCCAGCGAGGAAGTCTGCGGTATTCGACACACCCGACCTCGTGGGTCGGCGAAGTTCCAGGTTAGCTTTACCGAGACTGGCACACAGAAACCGGAGAAACGGTGCCTACGATCCAGCAGCTGGTCCGCAAGGGCCGGCAGGACAAGGTCGAGAAGAACAAGACGCCCGCACTTGAGGGTTCGCCCCAGCGCCGCGGCGTCTGCACGCGTGTTTTCACCACCACCCCGAAGAAGCCGAACTCGGCCCTGCGTAAGGTCGCGCGTGTGCGTCTGACCAGCGGCATCGAGGTCACCGCTTACATTCCGGGTGAGGGCCACAACCTGCAGGAGCACTCGATCGTGCTCGTGCGTGGCGGTCGTGTGAAGGACCTGCCGGGTGTTCGGTACAAGATCATCCGCGGCTCCCTCGACACGCAGGGCGTCAAGAACCGCAAGCAGGCTCGCAGCCGCTACGGCGCCAAGAAGGAGAAGTAAGAATGCCTCGTAAGGGCCCCGCCCCGAAGCGCCCGGTCATCATCGACCCGGTCTACAACTCTCCTCTGGTGACCTCCCTCATCAACAAGGTGCTGCTGAACGGAAAGCGCTCCACCGCCGAGCGCATCGTTTACGGCGCCATGGAGGGCCTGCGCGAGAAGACCGGCAACGACCCGGTCATCACGCTGAAGCGCGCGCTGGAGAACATCAAGCCGACCCTCGAGGTCAAGTCCCGCCGTGTCGGTGGCGCGACCTACCAGGTTCCGGTCGAGGTCAAGCCGGGTCGCGCGTCGACCCTGGCGCTGCGCTGGCTCGTGGGTTACTCCCGCGCCCGCCGCGAGAAGACCATGACCGAGCGCCTCATGAACGAGCTGCTGGACGCCTCGAACGGCCTCGGCGCTTCGGTCAAGAAGCGCGAGGACACGCACAAGATGGCCGAGTCCAACAAGGCCTTCGCGCACTACCGCTGGTAGTCGCTACCCACATCGAGACCGAGAGAAGACGAAAGCCTTATGGCTACCACTTCACTTGACCTGGCCAAGGTCCGCAACATCGGGATCATGGCCCACATCGACGCGGGCAAGACGACGACCACCGAGCGGATCCTGTTCTACACCGGTGTTTCGTACAAGATCGGTGAGGTCCACGACGGCGCTGCCACCATGGACTGGATGGAGCAGGAGCAGGAGCGTGGCATCACGATCACCTCTGCTGCCACCACCTGTCACTGGCCGCTGGAGAACGTCGACCACACCATCAACATCATCGACACCCCGGGGCACGTCGACTTCACCGTCGAGGTGGAGCGGTCCCTGCGCGTGCTCGACGGTGCCGTGACGGTGTTCGACGGCGTTGCCGGCGTTGAGCCCCAGTCCGAGACGGTGTGGCGTCAGGCGGACCGCTACGGCGTTCCGCGTATCTGCTTCGTCAACAAGCTCGACCGCACCGGCGCCGAGTTCCACCGCTGCGTCGACATGATCACGGAGCGCCTCGGCGCGACCCCGATCGTGATGCAGCTGCCGATCGGCACCGAGGCGGACTTCAAGGGCGTCGTCGACCTCGTCACCATGAAGGCCCTGCTGTGGTCCGCCGAGGCCGCCAAGGGCGAGATGTACGACACCGTCGACATCCCGGACACCCACATCGAGGCTGCCGAGGAATGGCGCGGCAAGCTCCTCGAGACGGTCGCCGAGAACGACGAAGAGCTGATGGAGCTGTACCTGGAGGGCCAGGAGCCCACCGTGGAGCAGCTGTACGCGGCGATCCGCCGTATCACCATCAGCGCCGGCAAGGCGGAGAACACCACCGTCACGCCCGTGTTCTGTGGCACCGCCTTCAAGAACAAGGGTGTCCAGCCGCTGCTGGACGCGGTCGTGCGTTACCTGCCGTCGCCGCTGGACGTCGAGGCGATCGAGGGCCACGCGGTCAACGACCCCGACGAGGTCATCAAGCGCCGCCCCTCCGAGGAGGAGCCGCTCGCCGCTCTTGCGTTCAAGATCGCGAGCGACCCGCACCTCGGCAAGCTCACCTTCATCCGGGTCTACTCGGGTCGCCTGGAGTCCGGCACGCAGGTGCTGAACTCCGTCAAGGGCAAGAAGGAGCGCATCGGCAAGATCTACCGCATGCACGCGAACAAGCGTGAGGAGATCGAGTCGGTGGGCGCCGGTGACATCGTCGCCGTCATGGGTCTGAAGCAGACCACCACCGGTGAGACGCTGTGCGACTCCTCCAACCAGGTGATCCTGGAGTCGATGGAGTTCCCGGCCCCGGTCATCCAGGTCGCCATTGAGCCCAAGTCCAAGGGCGACCAGGAGAAGCTGGGTGTCGCCATCCAGCGCCTCGCCGAGGAGGACCCGAGCTTCCAGGTCCACACCGACGAGGAGACCGGCCAGACCATCATCGCGGGTATGGGCGAGCTGCACCTCGACGTGCTGGTCGACCGTATGAAGCGTGAGTTCCGGGTCGAGGCCAACGTCGGCAAGCCGCAGGTCGCGTACCGCGAGACCCTGCGCAAGCCCGTCGAGCGTCTCGACTACACGCACAAGAAGCAGACTGGTGGTTCCGGCCAGTTCGCGAAGGTGCAGATCGCGATCGCGCCCCTCGAGGGCGACGGTTACGAGTTCGAGAACAAGGTCACCGGTGGCCGCATCCCGCGGGAGTACATCCCGTCTGTGGACGCGGGCTGCCAGGAGGCCATGGAGTTCGGTGTGCTCGCCGGCTACCCGCTGACGGGTGTCCGCGTCACGCTCCTCGACGGTGCCTTCCACGAGGTCGACTCCTCCGAGATGGCGTTCAAGATCGCCGGTTCGATGGCCTTCAAGGAGGCCGCGCGCAAGGCCTCCCCGGCCCTGCTCGAGCCGATGATGAAGGTCGAGGTCACCACGCCCGAGGACTACATGGGCGACGTGATCGGCGACATCAACTCCCGCCGTGGACAGATTCAGTCCATGGAGGACCGCCACGGTGCCAAGCTCGTCACGGGCCTGGTTCCGCTCTCGGAGATGTTCGGCTACGTCGGAGACCTCCGCAGCAAGACGTCGGGTCGCGCGAGCTACTCGATGCAGTTCGACTCCTACGCCGAGGTTCCCCGGAACGTCGCCGAGGAGATCATCGCGAAGGCCAAGGGCGAGTAAGACCCGTCTCGTCAGAGTCGGACCCCGACACGCTTTAGGCTTGACACCGACTGACGGGGCAATCCCCGCCATCCGTGAGGATTGCCCCCGTCAGCCGGCACCCCAGCAAAGATCACCTGGCGCCGATGAGTAAGGCGTACAGAACCACTCCACAGGAGGACCCCAGTGGCGAAGGCGAAGTTCGAGCGGACTAAGCCGCACGTCAACATCGGCACCATCGGTCACATCGACCACGGTAAGACGACCCTCACGGCCGCCATTACCAAGGTGCTGCACGACGCGTTCCCGGACCTGAACGAGGCCTCGGCCTTCGAGAACATCGACAAGGCGCCGGAAGAGCGCCAGCGTGGTATCACCATCTCCATCGCGCACGTCGAGTACCAGACGGAGAACCGTCACTACGCCCACGTCGACTGCCCGGGTCACGCGGACTACATCAAGAACATGATCACCGGTGCCGCCCAGATGGACGGCGCGATCCTCGTGGTCGCCGCGACCGACGGTCCGATGCCGCAGACCAAGGAGCACGTGCTCCTGGCCCGCCAGGTCGGCGTTCCCTACATCGTTGTCGCCCTGAACAAGGCCGACATGGTGGACGACGAGGAGATCCTGGAGCTCGTCGAGCTCGAGGTCCGTGAGCTCCTCTCCGAGTACGAGTTCCCGGGCGACGACGTTCCGGTCGTCAAGGTCTCGGCGCTCAAGGCGCTCGAGGGCGACAAGGAGTGGGGCGACTCCGTCCTCAAGCTCATGGCCGCCGTCGACGAGGCGATCCCGGAGCCGGAGCGCGACACCGACAAGCCGTTCCTGATGCCGATCGAGGACGTCTTCACGATCACCGGTCGCGGTACGGTCGTCACCGGCCGTATCGAGCGTGGTGTCCTGAAGGTCAACGAGACCGTCGACATCATCGGCATCAAGACCGAGAAGACCACCACCACGGTCACCGGCATCGAGATGTTCCGGAAGCTGCTGGACGAGGGTCAGGCCGGTGAGAACGTCGGTCTGCTGCTTCGCGGTATCAAGCGCGAGGACGTCGAGCGCGGCCAGGTCATCATCAAGCCCGGTTCGGTCACGCCGCACACCGAGTTCGAGGCCCAGGCCTACATCCTGTCGAAGGACGAGGGTGGCCGCCACACCCCGTTCTTCAACAACTACCGCCCGCAGTTCTACTTCCGTACCACGGACGTGACCGGCGTCGTGACCCTCCCCGAGGGCACCGAGATGGTCATGCCGGGCGACAACACCTCCATGTCCGTCCAGCTGATCCAGCCGGTCGCCATGGAGGAGGGCCTGAAGTTCGCCATCCGTGAGGGTGGCCGGACCGTCGGCGCCGGCCAGGTCACCAAGATCGTCAAGTAAGACCTCTTACTGACGATCGGGGAGACCCGGCGCTCCTGGCGAGCGAGGGCCCCGCACACCTTCGGGTGTGCGGGGCCCTTTGTCGTGCTTACGGGTCGCCTGCGGCGTGCCTGGGTGCGGCGCGGCGGAGCCGCGCGACCGGCTACGGATATCGCGGGAGGTCCTGCGTCGGGATGATCCACTCCCCGATCGCGACGTCTTCGCCGTAGACGAAGTCCTTGCGCACCGAGTAGCGGGGCCCGAGAGGTGTGTCGTGGATGCCGGACAACACGGCTCCGGATGCGCTGCGGGGGTCGAAGAGCGCGTAGACGGGAATTCCGAGCAGGGGGTAATCCCGCATCTTGCCCACCCAGTCGTTGTCAGGGTTGGAGCGGGAGACCACTTCGACGGCGGCGACGAGGGCGCGCGGGTCGAAGGAGCCCTCGACCTCCATGTCCTCCTCCGCGATGACCATGATGTCCGGGTGACGCATAATGCCCTGCGTCTCGCCCTCAACGTCGGGCGTCCCCGTGTGAGCGACGAGCTCCTCCGGCATCACCTTTTCGAGGCGTTTCCGGACCCGCAGCACCGTCAGCTCGTGGGGTCCGACGGGTGCCAGCATGTCGTGGACGATCCCTTCCTTCGTGATCTCGAACTTGCCGGGAAGGGTGTCGTCCATCGACTGGATGAAGTCCCTCATGGCCCGGTACAGAAGGGCGTCCCGCTGTGCGTCGTCCGGGGCGATGGTCATGGCATCCGCTCCTCGTCTCGGTCGGCACGTGCGCCGGCGGCTCGGCCGTGCCGCTGCCGGGGACATCGCCTTCATGCTAGCGACGGAAGGGCGGGCCCCCGTGGTTCCGTTACCAACGGACGAAGGCACCCTTCCCTCGGCGGAGGTGGACTGACCGGCGAGTATGCCGCCGGACGTGTACGGGGTGGCGCCCAGCGCGTGCGCGAGGACCGCCAGTAGGAGGCCGAGGGGTGGAAGGCGGCTGAGCGGCCTGTGCCCGGGGGTCTCGTGCGAGGAAGCGGCCATGGGGCGAACGTAGGTGTGTCATGCGATGGCTGAACGTTCCGCTGGCATATGACCGCTCATTCGAGTGGTGGGGCCGGGCCAAAGGAGCAAGTAGACCGTTAGTGAGGTATTAGCCGATCATCAGCGACGGTCGGCAGGCTGGTGCGTGCCAGTTGAGGAGCGGGACTGCACTACCGGGCGCACCCGCAGGGGAGAAGGAGCTGATGACCATGCGTGGTCTGCGTACCGTCGTGACCGCCGCCGCCGTTGCCGTCATGGCCGCGGGAGGGCTCGCGGGAGCCGCTGCCGCCGCGCAGGCGAGCGACGCCGGCGCGGGGGCCTGCCAGCCGGGCACGCTGAAGGTGACGACCACCGACGCCGGCCAGAGCCAGGTCGGCATGAACCACGCCGGCACCTACCTGAAGGTGAAGAACACCGGCGACGAGACCTGCGCGATCAAGGGCTACGCCGGACTGGCGCTGGAGGGTGCGGGGCACAAGGCACTCAACACCGAGGTGCGCCACGGTGACACCTACTTCGCCAAGGACCCGGGCGCCCACACCGTCACGCTCAAGCCCGGCGGCGTCGCCTACGCGGACCTGGTCTGGACGCACACCGGCGCCGACCCGGCCCCCGCCAAGTACCTCCAGGTCTCCCCGACGGGCAGCAACTCCCACGGCGTCGTCCCGCTGGAGGACGACGTGGACAACGGCACCCTGAGCCTGACCGCCTGGTCCGCAGAGCTGCCCACGGCCGGCTGACGCCCGCCGGGAGCCGCCTGGCACCCCCGAGCCGTGCCCCCGGCCGCGCACCCCCACGCGCGACCGGGGGCATCGTCATGCGCGCAGGGCGATGAGGCGGACATCACCCGGTACCGGAGCGGCCGGGCGCCCTAGCATGGCGGAGTCGGCGCGCACCTCGTATTGGGGGCGCGACCTGTCTCACACGGGAGTGACGCCATGTTGCGCACCATGTTCAAGTCCAAGATTCATCGGGCCACCGTGACCCAGGCCGATCTGCACTACGTAGGGTCCGTGACGGTCGACGCGGAGCTGATGGAGGCCGCCGATCTGCTGGCCGGCGAGCTGGTCCACATCGTCGACATCACGAACGGCGCGCGGCTGGAGACGTACGTGATCGAGGGGGAGCGGGGGAGCGGGGTCATCGGGATCAATGGCGCGGCCGCGCATCTCGTCCACCCCGGTGACCTGGTGATTCTCATCAGTTACGGGCAGTTCGAGGATGCCGAGGCGCGGGGGCTGAAGCCGAGCGTCGTGCACGTGGATGCGGACAACCGGATTGTCGCGGTGGGGGCCGATGCCTCCGCGCCGGTGCCGGGGAGTGGGCAGGAGCGGAGTCCGCAGGCGGTCGTTCCGGTCGGCTGAGGGAGGGGCGCGGGGTCCGTCCGGAGGTGATCGGGCGGGCCCGAGGATTCGCGCGGTGTGGCGTGGGGTACTCTCTCCCCTTCGGTTGGCCAGCCGTGTGCCCCATATGGCACACTAGCCAAGTTGCTCGGTTGAGTGCCGATGCTGCGCGCCTCCCGCCGGGAGGACCGGAAGCGAGTCCCAGGTATTCGTCATCCCTTCTCAGGGGTGGAAGTACGGGAATCTTCCGGGAAGCTCAGCGGGGTGCCTCAGCCAGGCGCTCGGTGGGTGTCCATGACCCCACGTCCTCCTTCTCGAAGGATCTCCCCTGCGGAGATATGCGGGAAGGGATGCGACACGCCCGACCGCGTGGGTCGGACGGACCGCAGGATGTGGCGGACGAGGACGTGAACGCACCGGGTCCCAGAGCGTTACGAGACAAAGGACTACTAAGTAGCCATGGCGGGACAGAAGATCCGCATCCGGCTCAAGGCCTACGACCACGAGGTCATCGACAGCTCGGCGAAGAAGATCGTCGAGACGGTGACCCGCACTGGTGCGTCGGTCGCGGGCCCGGTGCCGCTGCCCACTGAAAAGAACGTGTACTGCGTCATCAAGTCGCCGCACAAGTACAAGGACTCGCGCGAGCACTTCGAGATGCGCACGCACAAGCGCCTGATCGACATTCTCGACCCGACGCCGAAGACCGTTGACTCCCTGATGCGACTCGACCTTCCGGCCGGCGTCGACATCGAGATCAAGCTCTGAGGGCCGGTGAGCTGAGAATGACTAAGCAGATCAAGGGCCTCCTGGGCGAGAAGCTCGGCATGACCCAGGTCTGGGACGACAACAACCGTGTTGTCCCGGTCACCGTGGTCAAGGCCGGTCCCTGTGTCGTCACCCAGGTGCGCACCGCAGACCAGGACGGTTACGACTCCGTCCAGATCGCCTTCGGCGAGATCGACCCGCGCAAGGTGAACAAGCCCCTCAAGGGCCACTTCGCCAAGGCCGACGTCACCCCCCGCCGTCACCTCGTCGAGGTCCGTACCGCCGACGCCGGCGAGTACTCCCTCGGCCAGGAGATCAATGCCGAGGTCTTCGACGCCGGCATCAAGGTGGACGTGACCGGCAAGACCAAGGGCAAGGGCACCGCCGGTGTCATGAAGCGCCATGGCTTCGCCGGTGGCAAGGCTTCGCACGGTGCGCACCGCATCCACCGCAAGCCGGGCTCCATCGGTGGCTGCGCCACCCCGGGCCGCGTGTTCAAGGGCATGCGGATGGCCGGCCGTATGGGCAATGAGCGGGTCACCACCCAGAACCTGACCGTCCACGCCGTTGACGCGGAGAAGGGTCTGCTGCTCATCAAGGGCGCAGTTCCTGGTCCGAACGGCGGCCTCGTCCTGGTCCGTACCGCGGCCAAGGGGGCCTGAGGTAACCGATGAGCACCATTGACATCCTTTCGCCGGCAGGCGACAAGGCCGGGACCGTCGAGCTCCCCGCGGAGATCTTCGACGCGAAGGTCAGCGTTCCGCTGATCCACCAGGTCGTCGTCGCACAGCTGGCCGCTGCCCGCCAGGGCACGCACAAGACCAAGACCCGTGGCGAGGTCCGCGGCGGTGGCAAGAAGCCGTACCGCCAGAAGGGCACCGGCCGCGCGCGTCAGGGTTCGACCCGTGCGCCGCAGTTCGCCGGTGGTGGCGTCGTCCACGGCCCCGTGCCGCGTGACTACTCGCAGCGGACCCCGAAGAAGATGAAGGCCGCCGCCCTGCGCGGTGCCCTCACCGACCGGGCCCGCAACTCCCGTGTCCACGTCGTTTCCGGCGTGGTCGAGGGTGCGACCTCCACCAAGGCCGCCAAGACGCTGTTCGGCAAGATCTCGGAGCGCAAGAACCTGCTCCTGGTCGCCGAGCGTTCCGACGAGGCCGCGTGGCTGTCCGCCCGCAACCTGCCCCAGGTTCACATCCTGGAGCCGGGCCAGCTGAACACGTACGACGTGCTCGTCTCCGACGACGTGGTCTTCACCAAGGCCGCTCTCGAGTCCTTCGTGTCTGGCCCCAAGGCCGTTGAGACCGAAGGGAGCGACGCCTGATGAGTGAGGCCGTCGTCACCAGCAAGACCTTCACGGACCCCCGTGACGTGCTGAAGAAGCCCGTCGTGTCCGAGAAGAGCTACGCGCTGCTGGACGAGAACAAGTACACGTTCATCGTCGACCCGCGTGCCAACAAGACCCAGATCAAGCAGGCCGTCGAGGCGGTCTTCTCGGTCAAGGTCACCGGGGTGAACACGATCAACCGGCAGGGCAAGCGCAAGCGCACCCGCACCGGTTTCGGCAAGCGCGCTGACACCAAGCGCGCCATCGTGACCCTCGCCGAGGGCGACCGCATCGACATCTTCGGCGGTCCGACCGCCTAACGGCGGTCTGGATCGTCCGGAATCGGACGAGGACTGAGAAATGGGTATCCGCAAGTACAAGCCGACGACCCCGGGCCGTCGTGGCTCCAGCGTCGCCGACTTTGTCGAGATCACGCGGTCCACGCCGGAGAAGTCGCTGGTTCGCCCGCTGCACAGCAAGGGCGGCCGTAACAACGCCGGTCGTGTGACCGTTCGCCACCAGGGCGGTGGCCACAAGCGCGCCTACCGAGTGATCGACTTCCGTCGTCACGACAAGGACGGCGTGCCGGCCAAGGTCGCGCACATCGAGTACGACCCCAACCGCACCGCGCGCATCGCGCTCCTGCACTACGCGGACGGCGAGAAGCGCTACATCCTGGCGCCCCGCGGTCTGTCGCAGGGTGACCGGATTGAGAACGGCCCCGGCGCCGACATCAAGCCCGGCAACAACCTGGCGCTGCGCAACATCCCGGTCGGTACGACGCTCCACGCCATCGAGCTGCGGCCCGGCGGCGGCGCGAAGTTCGCCCGCTCCGCGGGTGCCTCCGTGCAGCTGCTGGCGAAGGAGGGCCAGATGGCCCACCTGCGCATGCCGTCCGGTGAGATCCGCCTGGTCGACGTTCGCTGCCGCGCCACTGTCGGCGAGGTCGGCAACGCCGAGCAGTCGAACATCAACTGGGGCAAGGCCGGCCGCATGCGCTGGAAGGGCGTCCGCCCGACCGTGCGTGGTGTCGTGATGAACCCCGTCGACCACCCGCACGGTGGTGGTGAGGGCAAGACCTCCGGTGGTCGCCACCCGGTCTCGCCGTGGGGTCAGAAGGAGGGTCGTACGCGTTCGCCGAAGAAGGCTTCGAACAAGTACATCGTCCGCCGCCGCAAGACGAACAAGAAGCGCTAGGAGCGGGTTTAGATGCCGCGCAGTCTCAAGAAGGGGCCCTTCGTCGACGACCACCTGATCAAGAAGGTGGATGTCCAGAACGAAGCCGGCACCAAGAACGTCATCAAGACCTGGTCCCGTCGCTCCATGATCGTGCCGGCCATGCTTGGCCACACGCTGGCGGTGCACAACGGCAAGACCCACGTCCCGGTGTTCGTCACCGAGTCGATGGTCGGCCACAAGCTCGGCGAGTTTGCGCCGACCCGCACCTTCCGCGGCCACGAGAAGGACGACCGCAAGTCGCGTCGTCGCTGATCTGCGGAAGAGCGAAGACTATGACTGACACCGAAGGGACAACCATGGAAGCCAGGGCCCAGGCGCGCTACGTGCGTGTCACGCCCATGAAGGCCCGCCGCGTGGTGGACCTTGTCCGTGGCATGGATGCCACGGAGGCTCAGGCGGTCCTGCGTTTCGCCCCGCAGGCCGCGAGCGTGCCGGTGGGCAAGGTGCTGGACAGCGCCATTGCCAACGCCGCGCACAACTACGACCACACGGACGCCAACTCGCTGTTCATCAGCGAGGCGTACGTCGACGAGGGCCCGACCCTGAAGCGCTTCCGTCCGCGCGCCCAGGGCCGTGCCTACCGGATCCGCAAGCGGACCAGCCACATCACCGTGGTCGTCAGCAGCAAGGAAGGAACCCGGTAATGGGCCAGAAGGTAAACCCGCACGGGTTCCGGCTCGGCATCACCACGGACTTCAAGAGCCGCTGGTACGCCGACAAGCTGTACAAGGACTACGTCAAGGAAGACGTCGCCATTCGTCGCATGATGACGAAGGGCATGGAGCGCGCCGGTATCTCGAAGGTGGAGATCGAGCGCACCCGTGAGCGCGTCCGCGTTGACATCCACACCGCCCGTCCGGGCATCGTCATCGGCCGCCGCGGCGCCGAGGCCGACCGCATCCGCGGTGAGCTGGAGAAGCTCACCGGCAAGCAGGTCCAGCTGAACATTCTCGAGGTCAAGAACCCCGAGACTGACGCTCAGCTGGTCGCGCAGGCCGTCGCGGAGCAGCTGTCCTCGCGTGTCTCCTTCCGTCGCGCCATGCGTAAGAGCATGCAGTCGACGATGAAGGCCGGCGCCAAGGGCATCAAGATCCAGTGCGGCGGTCGTCTCGGCGGCGCCGAGATGTCCCGCTCGGAGTTCTACCGCGAGGGCCGTGTGCCCCTGCACACGCTCCGTGCGAACGTCGACTACGGCTTCTTCGAGGCCCGTACGACCTTCGGCCGCATCGGCGTGAAGGTCTGGATCTACAAGGGCGACGTCAAGAACATCGCCGAGGTTCGCGCGGAGAACGCCGCTGCCCGTGCGGGTAACCGCCCGGCCCGCGGTGGCAACGACCGCCCGCGTCGCGGTGGCGAGCGCGGTGGTCGCGGCCGCAAGCCGCAGCAGCAGAACGCCGCTGCCGAGGCCCCCAAGGCCGAGGCCGCTGCCGCTGCTCCGGCTGAGAGCACCGGAACGGAGGCCTGACCGACATGCTGATCCCTCGCAGGGTCAAGCACCGCAAGCAGCACCACCCCAAGCGCCATGGCATGGCCAAGGGTGGTACCGAGCTCGCTTTCGGTGAGTACGGTATCCAGGCCCTGACCGGGGCCTACGTGACGAACCGGCAGATCGAGTCCGCTCGTATCGCCATGACCCGTCACATCAAGCGTGGCGGCAAGGTGTGGATCAACATCTACCCCGACCGTCCGCTGACGAAGAAGCCTGCCGAGACCCGCATGGGTTCCGGTAAGGGTTCTCCGGAGTGGTGGGTCGCGAACGTCAAGCCCGGCCGGGTGATGTTCGAGCTGTCCTTCCCGAACGAAAAGGTTGCCAAGGAGGCGCTGACCCGCGCCGCCCACAAGCTTCCGATGAAGTGCCGCATCGTGCGGCGCGAGGCAGGTGAGTCGTGATGGCGGCCGGTACCAAGGCGACCGAGCTGCGCGAGCTGAACAACGAGGACCTCGTTGCGAAGCTTCGTGAGGCCAAGGAGGAGCTGTTCAACCTCCGCTTCCAGGCGGCGACCGGACAGCTTGAGAACCACGGCCGGCTGAAGGCCGTCCGCAAGGACATCGCCCGGATCTACACCCTGATGCGTGAGCGCGAGCTCGGCATCGAGACGGTGGAGAGCGCCTGATGAGCGAGACGAATGTGACTGAGAAGAAGCAGGAGCGCGGCTTCCGCAAGACCCGTGAGGGTCTGGTCGTCAGCGACAAGATGGACAAGACCGTCGTCGTCGCCGTCGAGGACCGCGTCAAGCACGCGCTGTACGGCAAGGTCATCCGTCGTACCAACAAGCTCAAGGCGCACGACGAGCAGAACGCCGCGGGTGTCGGCGACCGTGTCCTCCTCATGGAGACCCGGCCGCAGTCCGCGACGAAGCGCTGGCGCGTCGTCGAGATCCTCGAGAAGGCCAAGTAATTCCCCGTAGGGAATTGCGAAGGCAAGCACATCCCCCCGAGGGGGATTCCCTCGGAAAAGTTCCGCCAGGCTCGGCAGGGACGCCCCAGTAGGAGCGTCCCTGCCGGGAACCGGCAGACGATCAGGAGATAGACGTGATCCAGCAGGAGTCTCGGCTGCGCGTCGCCGACAACACGGGTGCGAAGGAAATTCTCACCATCCGTGTTCTCGGTGGCTCGGGCCGACGCTACGCGGGCATCGGTGACGTCATCGTCGCCACCGTGAAGGATGCGATCCCCGGTGGCAACGTGAAGAAGGGTGACGTCGTCAAGGCGGTCATCGTGCGCACCGTGAAGGAGCGCCGCCGTCCCGACGGTTCGTACATCCGCTTCGACGAGAACGCGGCCGTCATCCTCAAGAACGATGGCGACCCCCGCGGCACCCGTATCTTCGGCCCCGTGGGCCGTGAGCTGCGCGAGAAGAAGTTCATGAAGATCATCTCGCTCGCGCCGGAGGTGCTGTAACCGATGAAGATCAAGAAGGGCGACCTGGTCCAGGTCATCACCGGTAAGGACAAGGGCAAGCAGGGCAAGGTCATTCAGGCCTTCCCCCGCGAGGACCGTGTCCTGGTCGAGGGTGTCAACCGGGTCAAGAAGCACACCAAGGCCGGCCAGACCGCTCGGGGTTCGAAGACCGGCGGCATCGTGACGACCGAGGCCCCGATCCACGTGAGCAACGTTCAGCTCGTGGTGGAGAAGGACGGCAACAAGGTCGTCACCCGCGTCGGGTACCGCTTCGACGACGAGGGCAACAAGATCCGCGTTGCCAAGCGGACCGGTGAGGACATCTGATGACTGCCACCACCAACGCACCGCGCCTCAAGCAGCGCTACCGCGAAGAGATCGCCGGGAAGCTGAAGGACGAGTTCTCGTACGAGAACGTCATGCAGATCCCCGGCCTGACCAAGATCGTGGTCAACATGGGTGTGGGCGACGCCGCCCGCGACTCCAAGCTGATCGAGGGCGCCATCCGCGACCTCACCACGATCACCGGCCAGAAGCCGGCCGTGACCAAGGCCCGTAAGTCCATCGCGCAGTTCAAGCTGCGTGAGGGCCAGCCGATCGGTGCCCACGTCACCCTCCGCGGTGACCGCATGTGGGAGTTCCTGGACCGCCTGCTGTCGCTCGCGCTGCCGCGCATCCGCGACTTCCGTGGTCTGTCGCCGAAGCAGTTCGACGGCCGCGGCAACTACACCTTCGGTCTCACGGAGCAGGTCATGTTCCACGAGATCGACCAGGACAAGATCGACCGCACCCGGGGTATGGACATCACCGTGGTCACCACGGCGACCAACGACGACGAGGGCCGTGCCCTTCTGCGTCACCTCGGCTTCCCGTTCAAGGAGGCGTGAGCGAGATGGCGAAGAAGGCTCTGATTGCCAAGGCTGCTCGTAAGCCGAAGTTCGGTGTGCGCGCGTACACCCGCTGCCAGCGCTGCGGCCGTCCGCACTCCGTCTACCGCAAGTTCGGCCTCTGCCGCGTGTGCCTTCGTGAGATGGCTCACCGTGGCGAGCTGCCGGGCGTGACCAAGAGCTCCTGGTAAATCCCCACTTGGGATTTTCCGGAGACTCTCGGTAAGCAGCCGGACGGCGGGGCCCACCCCTTCATCACCTAGAGTGGAAGGGTTGGGCGCCCGCCGCCCGAGACCGACCGCGGACCTCGTGTCCGCTCAAAGTCGCTTACTACGCCGTAGGTCCCCGTGCCGCACCCGTCCCGCCAAGGAGTGGGGAGAGGGATGGCGCATATAGGAAACCCCGGCGAGAGAGGCCGAAGGCCAATTCATGACCATGACTGACCCCATCGCAGACATGCTGACCCGTCTGCGGAACGCGAACTCGGCGTACCACGACACCGTCGTGATGCCGCACAGCAAGATCAAGTCGCACATCGCGGAGATCCTCCAGCAGGAGGGCTACATCACCGGCTGGAAGGTCGAGGACGCCGAGGTCGGCAAGAACCTCGTCCTCGAGCTGAAGTTCGGCCCGAACCGCGAGCGCTCGATCGCCGGCATCAAGCGGATTTCGAAGCCGGGCCTGCGGGTCTACGCAAAGTCCACCAACCTGCCGAAGGTCCTCGGCGGCCTGGGCGTGGCGATCATCTCCACGTCCCACGGTCTCCTGACCGGTCAGCAGGCCAGCAAGAAGGGTGTAGGCGGAGAAGTTCTCGCCTACGTCTGGTAACCAGGGAACGGAGGAATAGCTAATGTCGCGTATTGGCAAGCTGCCCATCCAGGTTCCCGCTGGTGTGGACGTCACCATCGACGGCCGGACGGTCTCCGTGAAGGGCCCCAAGGGTTCCCTTCAGCACACCGTCGCCGCGCCGATCGATGTCGCCAAGGGTGAGGACGGCGCCATCGCCGTCACCCGCCCGAACGACGAGCGTCAGAACAAGGCCCTGCACGGCCTGTCCCGCACGCTGGTGGCGAACATGATCACCGGCGTGACCCAGGGCTACAGCAAGGCGCTCGAGATCAGCGGTGTGGGTTACCGCGTCCAGGCGAAGGGCTCCAACCTGGAGTTCTCGCTGGGCTACAGCCACCCGATCCTGGTCGAGGCCCCCGAGGGGATCTCGTTCAAGGTCGAGTCCCCGACCAAGCTCAGCGTCGAGGGCATCGACAAGCAGAAGGTCGGCGAGGTCGCCGCGAACATCCGCAAGCTGCGCAAGCCCGACCCGTACAAGGCCAAGGGCGTCAAGTACGCCGGCGAGGTCATCCGCCGCAAGGTCGGAAAGGCTGGTAAGTAAGCCATGGCATACGGTGTGAAGATCGCGAAGGGCGACGCCTACAAGCGCGCCGCCGCTAAGCGTCGCCACATCCGCATCCGCAAGCGGATTTCGGGTACCCCGGAGCGTCCTCGTCTGGTCGTGACGCGCTCCAACCGTGGCATCACTGCGCAGGTCATCGACGACATCAAGGGCCACACCGTGGCCTCGGCGTCGAGCCTGGACGCGTCGATCCGCGGTGGCGAGGGCGACAAGAGCGCCCAGGCGAAGCAGGTCGGCGCCCTGGTCGCCGAGCGTGCCAAGGCTGCCGGTGTCGAGGCCGTCGTGTTCGACCGTGGTGGCAAGCAGTACGCAGGGCGGATTGCCGCTCTGGCCGACGCCGCCCGCGAAGCCGGGCTGAAGTTCTGAGCCCCGGTTCCGTAGCTAGCGGACGTAACAGAGAGAGGTAATTCCAATGGCTGGACCCCAGCGCCGCGGTGGCGGCGCCGGTGGCGGCGAGCGGCGGGACCGTAAGGACCGGCGGGACGGCGGCGCAGCTGCCGAGAAGACCGCCTACGTCGAGCGTGTTGTCGCCATCAACCGTGTCGCCAAGGTTGTGAAGGGTGGTCGTCGCTTCAGCTTCACCGCGCTGGTCGTGGTGGGCGACGGTGACGGCACCGTGGGTGTCGGTTACGGCAAGGCCAAGGAGGTGCCGGCCGCCATCGCCAAGGGTGTTGAGGAGGCCAAGAAGCACTTCTTCAAGGTCCCCCGTATCGCCGGCACCATCCCGCACCCCATCCAGGGCGAGAAGGCCGCGGGCGTCGTCCTGCTCAAGCCTGCTTCCCCCGGTACCGGTGTGATCGCCGGTGGCCCGGTGCGCGCCGTGCTCGAGTGCGCCGGCATCCACGACGTGCTGAGCAAGTCGCTCGGTTCGTCGAACCCGATCAACATCGTGCACGCCACGGTGACGGCGCTCCAGGGCCTCAAGCGGCCCGAGGAGATCGCTGCCCGTCGTGGTCTGCCGCTGGAGGACGTTGCTCCCGCCGCTCTGCTGCGGGCGCGTGCCGGGGTGAACGCGTGATGCGCATCAAGATCACCCAGACGAAGTCCATCATCGGCAGCAAGCAGAACCACCGTGACACGCTCCGTTCGCTCGGCCTCAAGCGGCTGAACGACAGCGTCGAGCGGGAGGCCCGTCCCGAGGTCGTCGGCATGGTGCACACCGTGCGTCACCTCGTGAAGGTCGAGGAGGTCTGACATGGCGGAGAACAACCCGCTGAAGGTCCACAACCTCCGTCCTGCCCCGGGTGCCAAGACCGCCAAGACCCGTGTGGGTCGTGGTGAGGCGTCCAAGGGTAAGACCGCTGGTCGTGGTACCAAGGGCACGAAGGCCCGTTACCAGGTTCCGGAGCGCTTCGAGGGTGGGCAGATGCCCCTCCACATGCGCCTCCCGAAGCTGAAGGGCTTCAAGAACCCCGCCCACAAGCAGTTCCAGGTCGTGAACCTGGAGAAGCTGGCCGCGCTCTACCCGCAGGGTGGCGAGGTCACGGTGGCCGACCTGGTCGCCAAGGGCGCGGTGCGGAACAACGAGCTCGTCAAGGTCCTGGGCCAGGGCGAGATCTCCGTGGCGCTGCAGGTGACGGTCGACGCCGTCTCCGGCTCCGCCAAGGAGAAGATTGCCGCCGCTGGCGGCAGCGTCACCGAGCTGCTCTGACGCGGCTCGCACGCGAGTGAATCAACTGACCGGGGATGCCCACGAATTGGGGCATCCCCGGTTGGTCGTTCCAAGGGGGGCATGGTCGCCGGTAAGGTGGCGTGCACTATTGCTGTACTTTCGCCGGGGACTGCCGCGTCGGGTACCTGATGTGGCGGGCCGCGGAGAATACGCCGCGTGGCCGGGGGCCACGCGGTTTTCGGCCGCTCAGTATTCGTAGATCCTCAAGACCGTCACCTCTCGCCCACGAGGCGGGGGGCGCAGGAGGCACCGTGCTCACCGCGTTCGCCCGAGCGTTCAAGACGCCCGACCTGCGCAAGAAGCTGCTGTTCACGCTGGGCATCGTGCTGGTGTATCGGCTCGGGGCGCACGTACCGGTTCCGGGAGTCAACTACTCCAATGTCGAAGCCTGCATGAAGCAGGCCGGCTCCGGTAGTGGGCTTTTCGGTCTGGTGAACATGTTCAGCGGCGGTGCGCTGCTCAAGATCACACTCTTCGCGCTGGGGATCATGCCGTACATCACGGCAAGCATCATCCTTCAGCTGCTCACCGTGGTGATCCCACGGCTGGAGGCCCTGAAGAAGGAGGGCCAGTCCGGGCAGGCGAAGATCACGCAGTACACCCGGTACCTGACCGTGGCGCTGGCCATCCTTCAGGGCACCGGCCTCGTGGCCACCGCCCGCAGTGGCTCGCTGTTCAGCACCTGCACCCTGCGCAACGAGATCATTCCGGACCCCGCGATCTTCACGACCATCACGATGGTCATCTGCATGACCGCCGGCACCGGCGTCGTCATGTGGCTGGGTGAGCTCATCACCGACCGCGGTATCGGCAACGGCATGTCGATCCTGATGTTCATCTCGATCGCCTCCGGCTTCCCGGCCGCGCTGTGGCAGATCAAGGTGTCCGGCAAGCTCGCCGACGGCTGGATCGAGTTCGGCTCCGTGATCGCGATCGGACTCGTCATGATCGCGCTGGTTGTCTTCGTGGAGCAGGCTCAGCGCCGTATTCCGGTGCAGTACGCCAAGCGGATGATCGGTCGTCGTTCCTACGGCGGAACGTCCACCTATATCCCGCTCAAGGTGAACCAGGCAGGTGTGATTCCTGTCATTTTCGCGTCGTCACTGCTCTACATCCCGGCGCTGATCGCGCAGTTCAGCGGCTCCAAGGCGGGCTGGGCGACGTGGCTTCAGACACATTTCCAGCGTGGAGATGGCCCGGTTTACATCGTTACGTACTTCCTGCTGATCGTGTTCTTCGCCTTCTTCTACGTCGCCATCTCCTTCAACCCCGAAGAAGTTGCCGACAACATGAAGAAGTATGGTGGCTTCATCCCGGGTATCCGGGCTGGTCGCCCGACGGCCGAGTACCTCAGCTACGTGCTCAACCGGATCACGTGGCCGGGCTCGCTGTATCTGGGTCTCATCGCACTGGTGCCGACCGTGGCGTTGGTGCTCTTCAACGCGGACCAGAACTTCCCGTTCGGCGGGACGAGCATCCTGATCATCGTGGGTGTGGGTCTGGAGACCGTGAAGCAGATCGAGAGCCAGCTTCAGCAGCGTAACTACGAAGGGTTCCTCCGCTGATGCGAATCGTCCTCGTCGGTCCTCCTGGGGCAGGCAAGGGTACGCAGGCTGCGTACCTCGCCGAGAACCTCGCCATCCCGCACATCTCCACGGGTGACCTGTTCCGCGCCAACATCAGCCAGGGCACCGAGCTCGGCAAGGCGGCCAAGGCCTACATGGACGCGGGCAACCTGGTGCCGGACGAGGTCACGATCGGCATGGCCAAGGACCGCATGGAGCAGCCCGACGCGACGGACGGCTTCCTGCTGGACGGTTTCCCGCGCAACCTCGCGCAGGCCAAGGCGCTGGACGGGATCCTGGAGGACGCCGGCCTGAAGCTGGACGCGGTGCTGGACCTGGAGGTCCCGGAGGACGAGGTCGTCAAGCGGATCTCCGGCCGCCGGATGTGCCGCAAGGACGGCAAGCACATCTTCCACGTCGAGTACAGCCCGTCGAAGACGGACGGCAGCTGCGACATCTGCGGCGGCGAGCTGTACCAGCGCGAGGACGACCGCGAGGAGACCGTGCGCAAGCGGCTGGAGGTCTACCACACGGAGACCGAGCCGATCATCGACTACTACAAGGCGCAGGACCTCGTGGTGACCATCCCGGCGCTCGGGAAGGTCGACGAGGTCACGCAGCGGGCCATGGGCGCGCTGGAGCGCGACGCCGCGTAGGCGGTACGCACCGGCTCTTCGATACGGCCGCGGCACCCGGCAGGGGCGCCGCGGCCGTATCGTGTACGGGAGCGGCTTTTCGTGGCCGCCCGCAATGAAGAAACGTTCGAGTCGTCGGTTCAGGAAGGCGTCAGCTCAATGCTGGAGATCAAGACCCCCGAGCAGATCGCGAAGATGCGCGAGGCGGGGCTGGTCGTCGCCGCTATCCACGCCGCCACCCGCGAGGTGGCCGTGCCCGGAGCCACCACCAAGGACCTGGACGACGCGGCACGCAAGGTACTCGCCGAGCACGGCGCGAAGTCGAACTTCCTCGGGTACGGCGGCTTCCCCGCGACGATCTGCACGTCGGTGAACGACGTGGTCGTGCACGGCATCCCGTCCGCCGACACCGTGCTCCAGGACGGCGACATCATCTCCATCGACTGCGGCGCCATCGTCGACGGCTGGCACGGCGACGCCGCGTACACCGCCTTCGTGGGCTCCGGTCACTCCGCGGAGCTGGTCGAGCTCAGCCGGGTGACCGAGGAGTCGATGTGGGCCGGCATCGCCGCGGTCCGCAAGGGCAACCGCCTGGTCGACATCTCCAAGGCCATCGAGGGCTACATCAAGCGCCAGCCGCGCCCCTCCACCGGCAAGTACGGCATCGTCGAGGACTACGGCGGCCACGGCATCGGGTCCCAGATGCACATGGACCCGCACCTGCTGAACTACGTCGACCGCAAGCGCGGCCGCGGCCCCAAGCTGGTCCCCGGCTTCTGCATCGCCATCGAGCCGATGGTCAACCTCGGCACCGCGAAGACCCACGTCCTCGAGGACGACTGGACCGTGAAGTCGAACGACGGCGGCTGGTCCTCGCACTGGGAGCACTCGGTCGCGCTGACCGAGGAAGGCCCGCTGGTCCTGACGGCTCCGGACGGCGGCAAGGCCAAGCTGGCCGAGCTGGGCATCGAGACCGCTCCCGACCCCCTGGCGTAACTCCGGAGCCACTGGAGTAACGATCTCCATGGCTGGGCAATAATCGTGGATTCGTCTTTTCGGGTGCGCTGACGTAGACTGACGCGTCGGCTCTCGTGCATCTGCATGCCTGCGTCCCCGGACGCGGGAATCGGGTGATTCTGACGAGAGCTGATCAAGGTAGCCGATTCGAAGGGCGAAGCGTGGCCAAGAAGCAAGGTGCCATCGAGATCGAGGGCACCGTGATCGAGTCCCTCCCGAACGCGATGTTCAAGGTGGAGCTTCAGAACGGTCACCAGGTCCTCGCGCACATCAGTGGCAAGATGCGGATGCACTACATCCGTATCCTCCCGGATGACCGGGTCGTCGTGGAGCTTTCTCCGTACGACCTGACGCGTGGGCGGATCGTCTACCGCTACAAGTAGATCTTGCCCGCGCCCCGCTCCCGTGGGGCAAGGCACTGACCCGGAGAACCTCACATCCCATGAAGGTCAAGCCGAGCGTCAAGAAGATCTGCGACAAGTGCAAGGTGATCCGCCGCCACGGCCGGGTCATGGTCATCTGCGACAACCTGCGCCACAAGCAGCGCCAGGGCTGACGCACGCCGACCTGCATTTCGCAGTTCTTCGCGCGACGCAAGCGATACGTACATACGCAGAGCCCGTCCGGCCGTAATGGCCGACGACACCTCCGGCGGGGGCCGGAGACCTGGGCCGTACCACTGCTCCGGCAAGCGAGCGGTCGGCGGTCAGGAATGACTCTGCGGAAGACCCCCGATTCAACACAGGAGCCATTCGATGGCACGCGTTTCAGGTGTTGACATCCCGCGCGAAAAGCGTGTGGAGGTCGCCCTCACCTACGTCTTCGGCATCGGCCGCACGCTGGCGAAGCAGACCCTCGCCGCTGCCGGTGTCGACCCGAACACCCGCGTTCGTGACCTTCCCGAAGAGGACCTGGTCAAGATCCGCGAGTACGTGGACGCCAACCTCCAGACCGAGGGTGACCTCCGTCGCGAGATCCAGGCCGACATCCGCCGCAAGGTCGAGATCGGCTGCTACCAGGGCCTGCGCCACCGTCGTGGCCTGCCCGTCCACGGTCAGCGCACCAGCACGAACGCTCGTACCCGCAAGGGCCCGCGTCGCGCGATCGCCGGCAAGAAGAAGCCGGGCAAGAAGTAGTCCTCAGCGGACGCTTATCAGCGGTCTTCGCTGTAGGACCGACCACCTCCACGGGAGTAATTCATGCCTCCGAAGGGCCGTACGGCCGGCGCCAAGAAGGTGCGCCGCAAGGAGAAGAAGAACGTCGCCCACGGGCACGCTCACATCAAGAGCACGTTCAACAACACGATCGTTTCGATCACCGACCCCACCGGCAACGTGATTTCCTGGGCTTCGGCCGGTCACGTGGGCTTCAAGGGTTCGCGCAAGTCCACCCCGTTCGCCGCGCAGATGGCCGCCGAGTCGGCCGCGCGTCGCGCGCAGGAGCACGGCATGCGCAAGGTCGACGTCTTCGTCAAGGGTCCCGGCTCCGGCCGTGAGACCGCGATCCGCTCCCTCCAGGCCACCGGCCTCGAGGTGGGTTCGATCCAGGACGTCACCCCGACCCCGCACAACGGCTGCCGCCCGCCGAAGCGCCGCCGCGTCTGACCCGCTGAAGTAGTAGGAGACAACTAGACAATGGCGCGTTACACCGGGGCCGACTGCAAGCGTTGCCGTCGGGAGAAGCAGAAGCTCTTCCTCAAGGGGAGCAAGTGCGAGAGCGCAAAGTGCCCGATCGAGATCCGTCCTTACCCCCCGGGTGAGCACGGTCGCGGGCGCACCAAGGACAGCGAGTACCTGCTGCAGCTGCGGGAGAAGCAGAAGTGCAGCCGTATCTACGGTGTTCTTGAGAAGCAGTTCCTTGGGTACTACAAGGAGGCGAACCAGAAGACCGGCAAGACCGGTGAGAACCTGCTTCGCATCCTTGAGACCCGACTGGACAACGTGGTCTACCGCGCGGGCTTCGCGAAGTCCCGTGACCACGCCCGTCAGCTGGTCCGTCACGGCCACATCAACGTGAACGGCCGCAAGACCGACATCCCGTCGGCTCGCGTCTCCGTGAACGACATCATCGAGGTCCGCGAGGGCTCTCGGAACCTGACCCCCTTCCAGGTGGCGCAGGCCGAGGCCGGCGAGAAGACCGTCCCGGCGTGGCTGGAGGCGATCCCCTCGAAGCTCCGGATCCTCGTGCACTCCCTGCCCGAGCGCCCGGTGATCGACACCCAGGTGCAGGAGCAGCTGATCGTCGAGCTCTACTCCAAGTAGTAGGGATCTGCGGTCGCGGGCGGTACGGGCTCTTTCGGGCCGTACCGCCCGTACCCTTGTAGTGACTGGCATCAAATAGCGGGTGCCAAGACTGGAGGCAACACCTCATGCTGATCGCTCAGCGTCCTTCGTTGACCGAAGAGGTCGTCGACGAGTACCGCTCCCGGTTCGTGATCGAGCCGCTGGAGCCGGGCTTCGGTTACACCCTCGGCAACTCCCTGCGTCGTACGCTCCTCTCCTCGATTCCGGGTGCGGCGGTCACGTCCATCCGCATCGACGGTGTCCTGCACGAGTTCACCACCGTGCCGGGCGTCAAGGAGGACGTCACCGACCTCATCCTCAACATCAAGCAGCTGGTCGTCTCCTCGGAGCACGACGAGCCGGTCGTGATGTACCTGCGCAAGCAGGGCCCCGGCCTGGTGACCGCTGCCGACATCGCGCCCCCGGCCGGTGTCGAGGTCCACAACCCGGACCTGGTCCTCGCCACGCTGAACGGCAAGGGCAAGCTGGAGATGGAGCTGACCGTCGAGCGCGGTCGCGGCTACGTCTCCGCCGTGCAGAACAAGCAGGTGGGCCAGGAGATCGGCCGTATCCCGGTCGACTCCATCTACAGCCCCGTGCTGAAGGTCACCTACAAGGTCGAGGCGACCCGTGTCGAGCAGCGCACCGACTTCGACAAGCTGATCGTCGACGTCGAGACCAAGCAGGCCATGCGCCCGCGCGACGCCATGGCGTCCGCCGGTAAGACCCTGGTCGAGCTGTTCGGTCTGGCGCGCGAGCTCAACATCGACGCCGAGGGCATCGACATGGGCCCGTCGCCCACGGACGCCGCCCTGGCCGCCGACCTGGCGCTGCCGATCGAGGAGCTGGAGCTCACCGTTCGGTCGTACAACTGCCTCAAGCGCGAGGGCATCCACTCCGTGGGTGAGCTCGTCGCCCGCTCCGAGGCCGACCTGCTCGACATCCGCAACTTCGGTGCGAAGTCGATCGACGAGGTCAAGGCGAAGCTGGCCGGCATGGGCCTGGCCCTGAAGGACTCGCCCCCCGGCTTCGACCCGACCGCCGCCGCGGACGCCTTCGGCGCCGACGACGACGCGGACGCGGGTTTCGTCGAGACCGAGCAGTACTGACAGCTCGGGCTTGACGGTCTGATTTTGCTGCGGGCCGGCTGCGGCCGGTCGCGCAGTTCCCCGCGCCCCTTACGGGGTGCGGGGTCTCCGACGGGCGACCGCCCGCTCGGATACTGACCCCGGTACCTGATACGGCTGGGGCAGACACAGAGGAGAAACACCATGCCGCGTCCCGCCAAGGGAGCCCGTCTGGGCGGCAGCGCCGCGCACGAGCGTCTTCTGCTCGCGAACCTCGCGAAGTCGCTGTTCGAGCACGGCCGCATCACCACGACCGAGGCCAAGGCCCGCCGCCTGCGCCCCGTCGCGGAGAAGCTGATCACCAAGGCGAAGAAGGGCGACATCCACAACCGTCGCCTGGTGCTCGCGACGATCACGGACAAGAGCGTCGTCCACACGCTCTTCACCGAGATCGCCCCGCGCTACACCGAGCGCCCGGGTGGCTACACCCGCATCACCAAGATCGGCAACCGTCGTGGCGACAACGCCCCGATGGCCGTCATCGAGCTGGTCGAGGGCGAGATCGCCAAGAAGGCCACCGTCGACGAGGCCGAGGCCGCGACCAAGCGCGCGGTGAAGGAGGCCGACGAGGCCGCCAAGGCCGAGGAGACCAAGGACGAGGCCGCCGAGGCCCCGGCCGAGGAGTCCAAGGACGCCTGAGCCTGATCCAGGCCGCTGAACGGGCCCGTTCCCCGCTGGGGGAGCGGGCCCGTTCCGCTTGAGAGGATGGTCGCGTGAGCGATGAGGTGGAGCCCGGGTTCGTCCGGGTGCGGCTGGATCTTTCCTACGACGGCAAGGACTTCTCCGGCTGGGCGAAGCAGCGGGAGCGGCGGACGGTCCAGGGGGAGATCGAGGACGCGCTGCGCACCGTGATGCGGGCGTCGGAGACGTACGAGCTGACCGTGGCGGGGCGGACCGACGCGGGCGTGCACGCCCGGGGGCAGGTGGCCCAGGTGGACCTGCCGCAGGAGCTGTGGGCCGAGCACGGCGACAAGCTGCGCCGGCGGCTCGCCGGGCGGCTGCCGAAGGACGTACGGATCTGGCGGGTGAGCGAGGCGCCGGCCGGCTTCAACGCGCGGTTCTCGGCGATCTGGCGCCGGTACGCGTACCGGGTCACCGACCACCCCGGCGGCGTCGACCCGCTGCTGCGCGGGCACGTGCTCTGGCACGACTGGGACCTGGACGTCGCGGCGATGAACGAGGCGTCGCTGCCGCTGCTGGGCGAGCACGACTTCGCGGCGTACTGCAAGCGGCGCGAGGGCGCCACGACCATCCGTACGCTCCAGGAGCTGAGCTGGGAGCGCGGCGCTGACGGGATCATCACGGCGACCGTGAAGGCGGACGCCTTCTGCCACAACATGGTGCGCTCGCTGGTGGGCGCGCTGCTGTTCGTCGGGGACGGGCACCGGCCCGTGGAGTGGCCGGGGAAGGTGCTGGCTGCCGGGGTGCGGGACTCGGCGGTGCACGTCGTACGGCCGCACGGGCTGACCCTGGAAGAGGTCGGCTACCCGGCGGACGAGCTGCTGGCCGCCCGCAACAAGGAAGCGCGGAACAAGCGGACGCTGCCGGGCGCGGGCTGCTGCTGAGCACGGTGGCGGGGCCGTGCGCGGTGGCGGGGCCGTGTGCGGGGGCGGGGCCGTGTGCCCCGCCCGCCGCGGCCTGCGTCAGTTCTGGAGTTGCTTCTTCGCCGCCGCGTCGGCCTGGTCGCGGCCGCGCTGCATGACCCGGTTCCAGGCGTACGCGGCGCCGTCCCGGCTCGCCTGCAGGGCCTTGGTCTCGCTGGTGACGACGGGCTTGCCGTTGAGGTAGCCGGCGATCGTGAAGTACGCGTACCGGCCGGCCGAGTTCGCCGAGGTCCGGCAGTCGGTGCCCTGGCAGAACGGGGCGACCTTGCCGCCGGCGAGCGCCGCGAGGTTGGGCTTGTACTCCTCCTTCACCGCGGCCGCCGCTGCCTTGGTGTCGAACCGGGCGATGCCCACGGTCACCGCCACGCCGTCCTTGGAGAACGTGGCGCGCAGCAGCTTCTCGCAGCCGTGCTTCTTCAGGACCGCGCCGAGGCCGCCCTGGGCCACGCTCGCGCAGCTGTCGGTGCTGCTGGTGGTGGCCTTCGGGTAGACGCGGTCGCCGGCCTTCAGCTGCTTGTCGGGGAAGAGCGAGGCGGCGGTGAGCGGCGCGGTGTCCTTCTTGCTGTCGGTGATGTAGTCCATCGGGTCCGGCGGGGGCGGGACCGTGACGTCGGAGAAGGTGGGCTTCGGGTCGTCCGGCTCGTCGGGGAGCTTCTCCGGTGAGGGGAGCGAGGACGGCTTGCCGTTGTCGTTGCCGGCGATCACGGCGGTGGCGACGATGCCGGCCACCGCCAGGGTGGCCACGGCGCCGCCGCCGATCAGGAGCCAGCGTCTGCGCTTGCCGCGTGCTTCGCTCTGTTCCGCCAGTGCGGCCCAGTCCGGAGTGGACGACGGACCGGATCCCCCGGGGCCGAACGGCCCCCCTTCCCCAAAGCTCATGGCGCGCATCCTAATGCGCACAGGTCACAGAAGGACTTCGGCCGCCGGACGGGCGGGCTCGGGGAAACCCGTTTGTTCCGTGTGGTGTCCCGGGCCGAGAATTCCCCGTATGGGACATGTGGAGGCGGGACATCTGGAGTACTACCTGCCGGACGGGCGGGTGCTGCTGGCCGACGTCTCCTTCCGGGTGGGCGAGGGCGCCACGGTCGCGCTGGTCGGGGCGAACGGCGCGGGCAAGACGACGCTGCTGAAGCTGATCGCGGGGGAGCTGCAGCCGCACGGCGGCGCGGTGACGGTCACCGGCGGGCTGGGGGTGATGCCGCAGTTCGTGGGCTCGGTGCGGGACGAGCGGACCGTGCGGGACCTGCTGGTGTCGGTGGCGCCGCCGCGGCTGCGGACG
This sequence comes from Streptomyces sp. NPDC047117, assembly GCF_040643545.1. Lineage (NCBI taxonomy): Bacteria > Bacillati > Actinomycetota > Actinomycetes > Kitasatosporales > Streptomycetaceae > Streptomyces > Streptomyces sp. NPDC047117. The sequence goes on from NZ_JBEYUN010000006.1 coordinate 197,039, forward strand.
GCCGCGAAGGCCGTGGACGAGGCCGAGCACGCCGTCATGACGGTGGACGACGAGGCCGCGCAGATGGCGTACGCGCAGGCGCTGAGCGACTGGGCCGAGGCCCGTGGGTACGAGGCCGAGACGGTCTGGGACATGTGCACGATGGCCGCGCTCGGGGTGCCGTACGAGAAGGCGCAGTGGCGGCAGGTGCGCACGCTCAGCGGGGGCGAGCAGAAGCGGCTCGTGCTGGAGTCGCTGCTGCGCGGCCCGGAGGAGGTGCTGCTGCTGGACGAGCCGGACAACTATCTGGACGTGCCCGGCAAGCGCTGGCTGGAGGAGCGGCTGCGGGAGACCCAGAAGACGGTCCTGTTCGTCAGCCACGACCGGGAGCTGCTGGCCCGTTCCGCCGAGAAGATCGTCAGCGTCGAGCCGGGCCCGGCGGGCAGTGACGTCTGGGTGCACGGCGGCGGCTTCGGCACGTACCACGAGGCCCGCAAGGAGCGCTTCGCGCGCTTCGAGGAGCTGCGGCGGCGCTGGGACGAGAAGCACGTGCAGCTGAAGCAGCTGGTCCACACGCTGAAGAACAAGGCGGCCTACAACGACGGCCTGGCCTCGCGCTATCAGGCCGCCCAGACGCGGCTGCGGAAGTTCGAGGAGGCGGGGCCGCCGCAGGAGCCGCCGCGCGAGCAGGAGATCACCATGCGGCTGCGCGGCGGCCGCACCGGCGTACGGGCCGTGACCTGCGCGAACCTCGAACTGACCGGCCTGATGAAGCCCTTCTCCCTGGAGGTCTTCTACGGCGAGCGGGTCGCGGTGCTGGGCTCGAACGGCTCCGGCAAGTCGCACTTCCTGCGGCTGCTCGCCGGTGACGACGTGGCGCACACCGGCGCGTGGAAGCTGGGCGCCCGCGTGGTCCCCGGCCACTTCGCGCAAACGCACGCGCACCCGGAGCTGGAGGGCCCCACCCTCCTGGACATCCTCTGGACCGAGCACGCCAAGGACCGCGGCAGGGCGATGAGCGCGCTGCGCCGGTACGAGCTGGAGCGCCAGGCCGAGCAGCGCTTCGACCGCCTCTCCGGCGGCCAGCAGGCGCGCTTCCAGATCCTCCTCCTGGAGCTGGCCGGCACGACGGCGCTGCTGTTGGACGAGCCGACGGACAACCTCGACCTGGAGAGCGCCGAGGCGCTGCAGGAGGGGTTGGAGGCGTACGAGGGGACGGTGCTGGCGGTGACGCATGACCGGTGGTTCGCGCGTTCCTTCGACCGGTATCTGGTCTTCGGCTCGGACGGCCGGGTCCGGGAGACGTCGGAGCCGGTGTGGGAGGACTGGGGGTCCCTCCCTGCTCCTTAAGAGCTTGGGGGAGTGTCGAGCGGGAGCGGTGACGGGCGGCTTCTAGGGTGGCCGCATGGCAGCGGACACAGCGGGGCAAAGCGGGCAGTCACCCAGGGTGGCGTGGCTGCTGCGGCCCGCTCCCTGGCCGCTGCGGGCCGTCGCCGCGGGGCTGACGGCCGTGGTGGTCGTGGCGACCGTACGGCGCGGCGGTCACCTCGGCATGGACAACGCCTTCGCGGTGAAGGCGGCGCGGGCGCTGCTGGACGGCGGCGCGCCGTATGCCGACAAGCGGTTCCTCTACCTGCCGGGGGCGGTGCTCGCGGCGGTGCCCGAGGCGCTGCTGCCCGAGCGGTGGCTGCCGTGGCTGGTGCCGGCGGCCGGGGTCTGCCTCGTACTGCTGGGCTGGTTCCTGAGCCTGCGGATCTTCGGCGTACGGGCCGACAGCCGGCTCGCGGTGCTGGTCGTGGCCGCGCTGCCGTTCTTCCAGCCGTTCCGCAACCTCGTCACGCTCGGCAACTGGACGCTCGCCTCGGTCGTGGCACTGCCGCTCGCGCTGCTGCTGGCCCGCCGCACGCGGTGGGCGGCAGCGGGCGCGGTGATCGGGTGCGCGCTGGCCCTGAAGCCGATGCTGCTGCCGGTCCTGCTGCTGTTCGTCTTCGCCCGGCGGTGGGGCGCGGTGGCCGTCGCGGTCGCCGTGCCGCTGGTCGTGTCCCTGGCGGCGGCGCTGGTGATGCCGCGGCCCGGGATGTTTCTCACGAGCACGCTGCCCTTCCTGCTGCGCGGCCAGGACGCCTTCGCGCGGCCGTACGACGCTTCGCTCGGCGCGGTCCTGACCAGGCTCGGGGTGCCGCCGGCGGCGGCCTACGGGCTGGCGGTGGCGGCGGCCGCCGCGGGCGTGGTCTGCGCGTACCTGCGCTGGCGGCGCGGGGACGACGGGCCGCTCCGGCTCGTCGAGACGGCGGCGATGCTGCTGCTCGCGGCCTTCCTGGTGTCCCGGCCGTCCTTCGACCACTATCTGCTGGTGGTGCTGGGGCCCCTGCTGGCCTCCGCCGTGGTGCCCGGCGCCGTGCCCCGTACGGTGTGGTTCTGGGCCGCTCTCGTGCCGCAGGTCGCCGGGCTGGACTGGCCGTATCTGGAGGACGTCAGGCGGCGGGCCTTCAAGGACGCGGCGATGCTGTGGACGCTCGCCGCGGTGGTCGCCTGCGCCTGTCTGCGCCGCCCGGGGCGGAGTGGCGGGGACCGGACCCCCGTACCGGGCGCGTTTTGACCCGCCTGGGGGAGGCCCGGTATTCTGCCTGTTTGTTATGCGTATTGGCTTGCTCTATCTCACGTGAGGGGCCCTTACGCCGGTCCACCGGACCGATGACCGACGGCAGGCGATGGGTTGCGTCACCCGGAGCCGCCACTCCCGGCTCGTCGTCCGAAGTGGCCCAGTACAGGTCCCAATCACTTAGAAGCGAAGGCTAAAACGTGCGTACGTTCAGCCCCAAGCCCGGCGATGTCCAGCGCCAGTGGCACATCATTGACGCGCAGGACGTTGTCCTGGGCCGTCTGGCATCTCAGGCCGCGTCCCTCCTGCGGGGCAAGCACAAGCCGGTCTACGCCCCTCACGTCGACACCGGTGACTTCGTCGTCATCATCAACGCCGACAAGGTGCACCTGTCCGGCAACAAGCGCGAGCAGAAGATGGCCTACCGCCACTCCGGCTTCCCGGGTGGTCTGCGCTCCGTCCGTTACGACGAGCTGCTCGACAAGAACCCCGAGAAGGCTGTCGAGAAGGCCATCAAGGGCATGCTCCCCAAGAACACCCTGGGCCGTCAGATGCTCTCGAAGCTGAAGGTCTACGCGGGCGCCGAGCACCCGCACGCTGCTCAGCAGCCGGTCCCGTTCGAGATCACCCAGGTCGCGCAGTAAGTCCGGCCACACCCCCTAAGACGAAGAGAATCTGAGGAGCATCGTGGCTGAGACCACCGCCGAGACCCCGCTCGAGGTCGAGGAGTACACCACCGAGACCGAGGCGCCGCTGGAGGGTGAGTACACCTCCGAGTCGCTCGCCTCCCGCTTCGGTGACCCCCAGCCGGCCGCCGGCCTGGGCCGTCGCAAGAACGCCATTGCCCGCGTCCGGATCATCCCGGGCACCGGCCAGTGGAAGATCAACGGCCGCACCCTCGAGGGTTACTTCCCGAACAAGGTGCACCAGCAGGAAGTCAACGAGCCCTTCAAGGTGCTCGAGCTGGACAACCGCTACGACGTTGTCGCCCGCATCTCCGGCGGCGGCATCTCCGGCCAGGCCGGCGCGCTGCGCCTGGGCGTGGCCCGTGCGCTGAACGAGGCGGACGTCGAGAACAACCGCGGCCCGCTGAAGAAGGCCGGCTTCCTGAGCCGCGACGACCGTGCGGTCGAGCGCAAGAAGGCCGGTCTCAAGAAGGCCCGCAAGGCGCCGCAGTACAGCAAGCGCTAATTGCCGCTTGCTGCGATGCGCAGCTGCTTGGAACGCCCCGGTGGCACTTCTCGTGCCGCCGGGGCGTTCGGCTATCCGGGACCAGATAGGCGTATACCTGTACAGAACGGTCATAACGGTCTGGTCCAAGCGAAATGACTCGGAGGACACCAGTGGGACGACTCTTCGGCACGGACGGGGTACGCGGTGTCGCCAATGCGGACCTGACGGCGGAGCTGGCGCTCGGGCTGTCGGTTGCTGCGGCGCATGTTCTGGCGGAAGCCGGGACCTTTGAAGATCACCGGCCGGTGGCCGTGGTCGGGCGCGATCCGCGGGCGTCGGGGGAGTTCCTGGAGTCCGCCGTGGTGGCGGGGCTGGCCAGCGCGGGCGTGGACGTGCTGCGGGTGGGCGTGCTGCCGACCCCGGCGGTGGCGTACCTCACCGGCGCGCTCGGCGCGGACCTGGGCGTGATGCTCTCCGCCAGCCACAACCCGATGCCCGACAACGGCATCAAGTTCTTCGCGCGCGGCGGGCACAAGCTCGCCGACGAGCTGGAGGACCGGATCGAGAGCATGTACCGCGGCCACGCCTCCGGTGAGCCGTGGGACCGGCCGACCGGCGCGGGCGTGGGCCGGGTCAAGGACTACGCCGAGGGCTTCGACAACTACGTCGCGCACCTGGTCGGCGTGCTCCCGAACCGCCTGGACGGCCTCAAGGTCGTCATCGACGGGGCGCACGGCGCCGCGGCGCGGGTCTCCCCGGAGGCCTTCGCGCGGGCGGGCGCCGACGTCATCACGATCGGCACCGACCCCGACGGCCTGAACATCAACGACGGCTGCGGCTCCACCCACCTGGACAAGCTGCGGGCCGCGGTGGTCGAGCACGGTGCCGACCTGGGTGTCGCGCACGACGGCGACGCGGACCGCTGCCTGGCCGTGGACCACGAGGGCAACGAGGTCGACGGCGACCAGATCCTCGCCGTGCTGGCGCTGGGCATGCGGGACGCCGGCACGCTGCGGCAGAACACCGTCGTCGCCACCGTCATGTCCAACCTGGGCTTCAAGCTGGCGCTGGAGCGGGAGGGCATCGAGCTGGCGCGCACCGCGGTCGGCGACCGGTACGTCCTGGAGGAGATGAAGGCCCAGGGGTTCGCGCTGGGCGGCGAGCAGTCCGGGCACGTCATCGTGCTGGACCACGCCACGACCGGGGACGGCACGCTGACCGGCCTGATGCTGGCGGCGCGGGTCGCCGCGACCGGCCGCTCGCTGGCCGAGCTGGCGGGCGTGATGGAGCGGCTGCCGCAGGTCCTGATCAACGTTCCGGACGTGGACAAGTCCCGGGTGACGACCTCCGCCGAGCTGTCGGCCGCGGTGACCGACGCGGAGCGGGAGCTGGGCGCGACCGGCCGGGTGCTGCTGCGTTCCTCCGGTACGGAGCCGCTGGTCCGGGTCATGGTCGAGGCGGCCGACCTGGAGCAGGCGCGCGCGGTGGCGGGGCGGCTGGCCGACGTGGTGAAGTCGGCGCTGGGCTGACGCCCGGCCGCGGGACTCAGGCCTTCGGCGCGGTACGCCGGCGCTGCCGGGACCAGAAGTACTTCTGGGTGAGCAGCGTCAGCGTTCCGGCGAGGACGATGCCGGCGAGGTTGACGAGCAGCTGGCCGCTGGAGCCCCAGGTCTGCGCGTAGTCGTCGTAGATGAAGGCCACCGCGGCGTTGGCTGCGGCCGGCACCGTGGTCACCGAGATCGCGACGCCGACCAGGGCGCCGGACTTGGCCGACGTGAGGGAGAGCGTGCCGGCGATGCCCGCCAGGAAGGCGACCACGAAGGACAGCAGGTCGGGCTGCCAGATGAACGACGTGTTGGGGCGCTCGGCGTCCACGTCGTAGGAGTGGAACAGCCCGACTGCCTCCATGAACCAGCTGAATCCCGCCGTCAGCACCATCGCGAGGGCGAACCCGGCGAGCAGTGCCACCAGCGAGCGCCACGCGAGCCGCGGCGCCCGCTGCACCACCGCCGTACAGATCCCGGCCAGCGGGCCGAACTCCGGGCCGACCGCCATCGCGCCGACGATGAGGATGGCGTTGTCCAGCACGACACCGCACGCCGCGAGCATCATGGCGATCGTCAGGAACGCGAGGTAGGTGACGGTCAGCGTCGATTCCTCGTGGGTCGCCTCGCTCAGCTGTTCCCACAGCACGGCGTCCGCGCCCTCGCCCGGCGCGTCCTCCTCGGCCCGGACGGCGCTCTTGGAGAGCGACAGGTCGATGTCCTCGACGGCGATCGACCCGCACTCGTCGATGCCGCGCTCGCGCAGCGCCGCCAGGACCTCGTCACCGGCCTCCCGGGCGACGTCGCAGGTGATCACGGAGCCCGCCGGGTCCCGGGCGACTCCGGCGAGGACGACCAGGTGGGTGGTGCCGACCGTCCGTTCCAGGAGGCCGGCCACCTCGTCGGTGCGGTCGGCCGGGACGATCAGGCGCAGGTGCAGCACGGCGGCATTCCTCGGGGGCGTCAGAGTTTGCGCAGCGAGAGCCGCTGCACCTTGTGGTCCGGTCCCTTGCGGAGCACGAGGTTCGCGCGCCCGCGGGTCGGGGCCACATTCTGCTCCAGGTTCGGCTTGTTGATGGTGCGCCAGTTGAGGCGGGCGTAGTCGAGCGCCTCCTCCTCCGACACCTGCGCGTACTTGCGGAAGTACGAGAAGGGGTTCTGGAAGGCGGTCTCGCGCAGCTTGCGGAACCGTCCCAGGTACCACTGCTCGATGTCCTCGGTACGGGCGTCCACGTACACCGAGAAGTCGAAGAAGTCGGCGAGGCCGAGCCGGGTGCGGCCGTCCTTGCCGGGCAGCGCGGGCTGGAGGACGTTCAGGCCCTCGACGATGAGGATGTCCGGGCGGTGCACGGTCAGCCGCTCGCCGGGGACGATGTCGTAGATGAGGTGGGAGTAGACCGGTGCGGTGACCTCGGCCTTGCCGGACTTCACGTCGGCCACGAAGCGGGTCAGGGCGCGCCGGTCGTAGGACTCGGGGAAGCCCTTCCGGGACATCAGGCCGCGCCGGTGCAGCTCGGCGTTGGGCAGCAGGAAGCCGTCGGTGGTCACCAGCTCCACCCGCGGGTGGTCGGGCCAGCGGGCCAGCAGCGCCTGGAGCAGGCGCGCGGTGGTGGACTTGCCGACCGCGACGCTGCCGGCGACGCCGATCACGAACGGCGTGCCCTCCTGGGCGCCGTGCCCCTCCCGGTCCCCGAGGAAGGTGTTCAGGGCGCCGCGGAGGCTGCTGGTGGCCCCGAAGTAGAGGTTCAGCAGCCGGGAGAGCGGCAGGTAGACGTCGCGCACCTCGTCCAGGTCGATGACGTCGCCCAGGCCACGCAACCGTTCGACCTCATCCGCCGTCAAGGGGAGCGGGGTCTTCTCGCGCAGGGCACTCCACTCCGCGCGGGTCATGTCGACGTACGGCGTGGCGTCGGCGCGGCGTCGTTGCTGCGGCTGCTCTGTCGTCATGGGCACGTCGCCCATTGTCCGCAGCCGACCGCCGCGGCTCATCCCGGGGGGTGGCGGAATACCGCATGTCTATACCAATCAGGCAATTCCCGGTACCGTCCGTCGCGGGGGAACGCGTCTATCACTGCGTCGCGAGGAATGGGGGGTGGGCACAGTGACACGCCTGCTCGATTACGTACGGCAGCGGCAGAAGAGAACCGTTGTCGAAGAGGTGCGAGTGCCGGCGCAGGGCGGCGGCCACGCCGGTCTGGTGCACAGCGAACTGGCCGCCGAACTGCCCGACGAGGACCTGGGGGAGGAGCTGGCGGACTGCCTGGTCCTGTACGAGATGGGCAGCAAGCCGCGCTGCGAAGAGGTGGAGTTCCTCGAACTGGTCCAGGAGGCCATCGACCGGATCGAGGAAGGTCAATGACCCGGACGGCCCCCGGTCGGTGACCCGTACGGCACCGGGGCAATGATCCGCGCGCGCCGTAGGCTGCCTCCATGTGCGGAATCGTGGGATACGTGGGCGGCCAGTCGGCCCTTGACGTCGTACTGGCCGGACTGAAGCGGCTGGAGTACCGCGGCTACGACTCGGCGGGCGTCGCGGTGCTCGCCGACGGCGGCCTGGCGGCGGCGAAGAAGGCCGGCAAGCTCGCCAACCTGGAGAAGGAACTGGCCGTGCGCCCGCTGCCGGCCGGCAACACGGGCGTCGGGCACACCCGGTGGGCCACGCACGGCGGGCCCACCGACGCCAACGCCCATCCTCACCTGGACAACGCCGGACGGGTCTCGGTGGTGCACAACGGCATCATCGAGAACTTCGCCGCGCTGCGCGCCGAACTGACCGACCGCGGCCACGAACTGGCCTCCGAGACGGACACCGAGGTGACCGCCCACCTGCTGGCCGAGGCCTTCTCCTCGTGCGGTGACCTCGCCGAGGCGATGCGGCAGGTCTGCCGCCGGCTGGAGGGCGCGTTCACCCTCGTGGCCGTGCACGCCGACGCGCCGGACGTGGTGGTCGGCGCCCGCCGGAACTCCCCGCTGGTCGTCGGTCTCGGCGAGGACGAGGCGTTCCTCGCCTCCGACGTGGCCGCCTTCATCGCGCACACCCGCGAGGCCGTCGAACTGGGCCAGGACCAGGTCGTCGAGGTCCGCCGGGACGGCGTCCAGGTCACCGACTTCGACGGCCGCCCGGCCGAGGTGCGCCCGTACCACGTCGACTGGGACGCCTCGGCCGCCGAGAAGGGCGGCTACGACTACTTCATGCTCAAGGAGATCGCCGAGCAGCCCAAGGCCGTCGCGGACACCCTCCTCGGGCGGATCGGCACGGACGGGCGGCTGTCGCTGGACGAGGTGCGCATCCCGGACGGGGTGCTGCGGGAGGCGCAGAAGGTCGTCATCGTGGCGTGCGGCACGGCCTTCCACGCGGGGCTCATCGCCAAGTACGCCATCGAGCACTGGACGCGCATTCCGTGCGAGGTGGAGCTGGCGAGCGAGTTCCGCTACCGCGACCCGATCCTGGACCACCGCACGCTGGTCGTCGCGATCTCCCAGTCCGGCGAGACCATGGACACCCTGATGGCGCTGCGGCACGCCCGCGAGCAGGGCGCGAAGGTCCTCGCCATCTGCAACACCAACGGCTCGACCATCCCGCGCGAGTCCGACGCCGTGCTTTACACGCACGCCGGGCCCGAGGTCGCCGTCGCCTCCACGAAGGCGTTCCTCACCCAGCTCGTCGCCTGCTACCTGGTCGCGCTGTACCTGGGTCAGGTGCGCGGCACGAAGTGGGGCGACGAGATCCAGGCCGTGGTGAAGGAGCTGGCCGAGATCGGCACCCAGGTGGACGAGGTGCTCGGCACGATGGAGCCGGTACGGGAGCTGGCCCGCGGTCTCGCGGACAAGAACACCGTCCTCTTCCTCGGCCGCCACGTGGGCCACCCCGTCGCCCTGGAGGGCGCGCTGAAGCTCAAGGAGCTGGCGTACATGCACGCCGAGGGCTTCGCGGCGGGCGAGCTGAAGCACGGGCCGATCGCGCTGATCGAGGAGGACCTGCCGGTGGTGGTGATCGTGCCGTCGCCGCGCGGCCGCTCCGTGCTGCACGACAAGATCGTCTCCAACATCCAGGAGATCCGGGCCCGCGGCGCCCGCACCATCGTCATCGCCGAGGAGGGCGACGAGACGGTCGTGCCGTACGCCGACCACCTCGTCCGCATCCCGGTGACGCCGACCCTGCTCCAGCCGCTGGTGGCCACCGTGCCGCTGCAGGTCTTCGCCTGCGAGCTGGCCACCGCCCGCGGCAACGAGGTCGACCAGCCGCGCAACCTCGCCAAGTCGGTGACCGTCGAATGATCATCGGGGTCGGCATCGACGTCGCCGAGATCGACCGGTTCGCCGCCGCGCTGGAGCGCACGCCCCAGATGCTGGACCGGCTCTTCGTCGACAGCGAGCGGTACCTGCCCGGCGGCGAGCCGCGCGGCGTCGCCTCCCTCGCGGCCCGGTTCGCCGCGAAGGAGGCGCTGGCCAAGGCGCTGGGCGCGCCGCGCGGGCTGCACTGGACGGACGCGGAGGTGTACGTCGAGGACAGCGGACAGCCGCGCCTGCGGGTGCGGGGCACGGTCGCGGCGGCCGCGCAGGAGCGGGGCGTGCAGTCCTGGCACATTTCGCTCAGCCATGACGCGGGGGTGGCTTCGGCTGTGGTGATCGCGGAGGGCTGACGCGCACGGGGGACGCGGCCGCCCCGCGTCCCCCGTCCGGCGCCTCAGTCCGTCAGCGAGTGCCAGGCCCCCGGCAGCGCGTCCGCCACGTCGCAGGCCGTCAGCGGGACGGTCTCCGCGGCCGCCTGCCGGGCCGCCAGCCCGTGCAGGTACGCGCCCGCCGACGCCGCGTCCAGGGGTGTCAGCCCCGTGGCCAGCAGGGAACCGGACAGGCCCGAGAGGACGTCACCGCTGCCCGCCGTGGCCAGCCAGCCCGTGCCGGTCGGGTTGACGCGGACGGCCCCGCCGTCGGGGCCGGCGATCAGCGTCGAGGAGCCCTTGAGCAGCACCGTCGCGCCGTACCTGGCGGCCAGCTCGCGTACCGCGTGCAGCCGCGCCGACTCCACCTCCTCGCGCGCCGCGCCGAGCAGCGCGGCCGCCTCGCCCGCGTGCGGGGTGAGCAGCGTCGGCGCCGAACGGGCCCGCAGCCGCGCCGGGTCCAGGCCGTGCAGCCCGTCCGCGTCGACCAGCACCGGCACGTCGGAGTCCAGGACGTCCGCCATGGCCTCCTCGTTGTCGCCCAGGCCCGGCCCGATCACCCACGCCTGTACCCGTCCCGCCTTCGAGGGCGGGCCCGTGTGCACCAGCGTCTCCGGGTGCGCCGCGATCACCGCGTCAGCGCCGGGGCCTACGTACCGGACCGCGCCCGCGCCACCGCGCAGCGCGCCCGACACCGAGAGCACCGCGGCGCCCGGATAGCGCGCGGAGCCCGCCACGACGCCCACCACGCCGCGCCGGTACTTGTCGCTGTCCGCCGAGGGGACGGGCAGCAGCTCCGCCACGTCCGCGTGCTGGAGCGCCTCGACGTCCGGGTCCGGCAGCTCCAGGCCGATGTCCACCAGCCGCAGCGCGCCCACGTACGCGCGCGCCGGGTCGATCAGCAGCCCCGGCTTGTACGCGCCGAACGTCACCGTCGCGTCCGCCCGTACCGCAGCGCCGTCGACCTCGCCGGTGTCCGCGTCCACCCCGCTCGGCAGGTCCACCGCCAGGACGGTCGCGGAGCGCGCCGCGTCGGCCAGTTCCGCCGCCTCCGGGCGCAGCCCGCCCTTGCCGCCGATGCCCACGATGCCGTCCACGACGAGGTCGGCGCGGCCGATGTCGGCACGCGGGTCGGCCGACACCCGGCCGCCCGCGGCCCGGAGGGCCGCCAGACCGCCCTGGTGCGCCCGCTCCGGGGACAGCAGCACCGCGCGCACCCCGGCGCCCCTGCGGGCCAGCCGGGCACCCGCGTACAGGGCGTCACCGCCGTTGTCGCCGCTGCCCACCAGCAGCACCACCCGCGATCCGTACACCCGTCCCAGGAGGTCCGCGCAGGCCACCGCCAGGCCCGCGGCGGCCCGCTGCATCAGGGCCCCGTCCGGCAGCCGCGCCATCAGGTCCCGCTCCGCCGCCCGCACCTTCTCCACGCTGTAAGCAGTCCGCATGCCCCCAGTCTCACCCGGCGGGCGGCGGCCACGCCCGCCCGGCCCGGCGCGCCCGGCCCGTACCGTCGGCGCCTCCGGCGCGGCCCGCTCGCCCGGCACCTCCGCCCGGCCGAAAAACCCGCTCGCCAGGGCGAACCTGCGCCCCTCCGCGGGGCGCGGAGCCCCCGCCACGGCACACCTGATCGTATGAACCGATACTTCTCCACCCTGCTGGCCGGTGCCACGGGCACGGCCACGCTGCTGGGTCTCGTGGTCGCCCCCGGGGCCGCCGCCGACCCCGGGCCGCAGAAGCCGCACGTCTACACCGTGTCCGAGCTGGTCCCCGGTGTCCCCAACTCCGCGCAGCCGAAGGACACGCCCGACCAGACGTACGAGTCGAAGCCGTCGGCCCACGGCAAGAAGCCCGGGAAGAAGCCGGGGAAGAAGCCCGGCAAGCACACGGGCAAGCCCGGCAAGCACACGGGGAAACCGGGCAAGCACACCGCCAAGCCCGGGAAGCCGGCGGCCGGCAGGCCGGGTGCGCAGGAGGCCGCCGGCTCCCGCGCTGAGAACGCCCCGGTCGTGGAGTACGTGCCGCGTACCGAGGTCCTGCGCGCCCCGGAGAGCGCCAAGGCCGAGCCGGCGGAGCCCGCGTGCACCACCGCCACCGGTCCCTTCCAGAAGCAGGTGGAGCGGTACCTGAAGCTGAAGGCGGACGGCAAGCAGTCACCGGCGGACTGCAAGGCCATCGCCGCGCTCCAGAAGAAGGAGAACATCAGCCCGGCCAACGGCTTCGCCGGCCCGGCCACCTGGGGCACCATCCGGCTCCTGGAGGCCAAGGCGGACCCGAACAAGGAGGGCCGCTGCCCGGTGCCCCGGATGCGCAAGAAGGGCGAGCACTGGGCGCCGCGGGTGGCCTGCGTCGACCTGCCGCGCCAGATCATGTGGGTGCAGAACCACGACAAGGTGATCTTCGGCCCGGTGGCGATCCGCAGCGGGCGGGCCGGCTACCCCACCCGTCCCGGCAAGCACAAGGTCTACCTGCGCAACCGCCACCACCACTCGACGATCTACAACTCGCCGATGCCGCACTCCCAGTTCTTCGACGGCGGCCAGGCGTTCCACGGGATCTCCGGCAACATCTACAGCCCGCCCGGCTCGTACGGCTGCGTGAACATGCGGCGACCGCACGCGGCCAAGCTGTGGAACATCCTCAGGAAGGGCGACGACGTCTTCGTCTGGGGCCGCAAACCGGCCGAGTGACCCGGCATCAGGCGCCCGAAAGCACCTCATCGCGGCGGTCGGAAGGGCTCCGCCCGCCGCACCTGAGACACTGATGACGATGAACGAGAGAGCACTGCGCGCCCGCGCCACCATCGACCTCGACGCACTGAGGTCGAACGTGCGTGCCCTGAAGGCGCGCGCTCCGCGTGCGCAGCTGATGGCCGTGGTCAAGTCCGACGGGTACGGGCACGGCGCGGTGCGGTGCGCCGCGGCGGCCCGCGAGGCCGGCGCCGAGTGGCTGGGCACGGCCCTCCCCGAGGAGGCCTTCGCGCTGCGCGAGGCGGGCGACACCGGCCGCCTCATGGCGTGGCTGTGGACGCCCGGCGGCCCGTGGCGCAAGGCCGTACTGCTCGACATCGACGTCTCGGTGAGCGGGCTGTGGGCGCTGCACGAGGTGCGCCACGCGGCGCACGCCGCCGGCCGCCCGGCCCGCGTCCAGCTGAAGATCGACACCGGCCTGGGCCGCAACGGCTGCCCGCCCGCCGACTGGGCGGAGCTGACCGAGGCCGCCCGCGCCGCCGAGGCCGAGGGCCTCGTCCGGGTCACCGGCGTCTGGTCGCACTTCGCCTGCGCCGACGAGCCGGGACACCCCTCGGTCGACGCCCAGCTCGCCGTCTTCCGCGACGCGCTCGCCACCGCGGAGGCGGCCGGCCTGCGGCCCGAGGTCCGGCACATCTGCAACACCCCGGGCCTGCTCACCCGCCCCGACGCGCACTTCGACCTCGTCCGCGCCGGGATCGGCATCTACGGCATCTCGCCCAGCCCGGAGGTCGGCACGCCCGCCGACTTCGGGCTGCGCCCCGTGATGACGCTGTCCGCCTCCCTGGCGTCGGTCAAGCACGTACCGGGCGGCCACGGCGTCTCGTACGGCCACCACTACACGACCCCCGGGGACACCACGCTCGCGCTGGTCCCGCTGGGCTACGCCGACGGCATCCCGCGGCACGCCTCCGGCACCGGCCCGGTGCTGATCGCCGGCAAGCGGCGGACGATCGCCGGCCGGGTCGCCATGGACCAGTTCGTCGTCGACCTCGGCGGGGACACCGCCGCCGCGGGGGACGAGGCGGTGCTCTTCGGGCCGGGGGACCGCGGCGAACCGACCGCCGAGGACTGGGCACAGGCCATCGGAACCATCGGCTACGAGATCGTCACCCGCATCGGAAGCCGGGTGCCACGCGTCTATGTCCCCGAGCACGGGAATGTCCCGGAGGACGAGGGAACGGGGGACGGGACATGAGCGAGAGCACGCAAGGCGTCCCGGGCGTGGCCGGGGCCGCCGCCGAGGCCGCGGGCGGCTGGGCCCGCGCCGGCCGGCACGCGGGCATCGCCGGCGCCGCGATCGGCGTCGTCGCGGCCGGCGCCGCCGCGGGGGTGGCGCTGGAGCGGCTGACGGTCGGCCGGGGCGTGCGCCGCAAGGCGCGGACGGCGCTGGACTCGGCGGGCCCGTACGGCACCCTGCGCGGCACGCCGGGCAGGGCGTACGCCGAGGACGGCACCGAGCTGTACTACGAGATCGACGAGCCGGACGAGCGCCCGGACGGTGAGGCGCAGAAGGCCCGCCGCAAGCGCCTGCTGGGGGCCTTGGGGCGACGCTCCGCGGCCCCCACCGTCGTCTTCAGCCACGGTTACTGCCTCAGCCAGGACGCCTGGCACTTCCAGCGCGCCGCGCTCCGCGGCAACGTCCGTACGGTCCACTGGGACCAGCGCAGCCACGGACGCTCCACCCGCGGGCACGCCCAGATCGAGGGCACCGAACCGGTCACCATCGACATGCTGGGCCGGGACCTGAAGGCGGTGCTGGACGCCGCCGTGCCGGAGGGCCCGATCGTGCTGATCGGGCACTCCATGGGCGGCATGACGGTGATGGCGCTGGCCGACCAGTACCCGGAGTACGTCGCCGAGCGCGTCGTGGGCGTCGGCCTGATCGGCACGTCGGCCGGGCGGCTCAGCGAGGTCGCCTTCGGACTGCCGTCGCTGGGCGTGAAGGCGTTCCACCGCTTCGCTCCCGGGGTGCTGAAGGCGCTGGGCGCGCAGAGCGAGCTGGTCGAGAAGGGCCGGCGGGCCACGGCCGACCTCTTCGCCGGGCTGGTGAAGCGGTACTCCTTCGGCGCGCCCAAGGACGTCGACCCGGGCGTCGCGCGCTTCGCCGAGCGGCTGATCGAGGCGACGCCGATCGACGTGGTGGCGGAGTTCTTCCCGGCGTTCGCCGTGCACGACAAGACGGCGGCGCTGGCGGCCTACGACGGCGTACCGGCGCTCGTACTGGCCGGCGACCGTGACCTGATCACGCCGCCCGAGCACAGCCGCACGATCGGCGATCTGCTCCCGGCGGCGGAACTGGTCTGCGTACCGGACGCCGGTCACCTGGTCATGCTGGAACACCCCGACCTGGTCAACGACCGCCTGACGGCCCTGGTCGCACGCGCGGTGTCGGAATCCCGCGCCCGGCGGCCGGCCCGGGCCTGACGCCCGGGCCGGGAGGGGGCTGCCGCCCCGGGCTGGGAGGGGGCTGCCGCCGCCGTGGCGCGCGGTGTCCGTCCGGCCTCGTACCATCGGCGGCATGAGCACCACCGACGCCATCACGCAGGTAACCGTCAAGTCTCCGGACCGGATGCAGGAGTTGGGCCGCCGGCTCGCGGGCCTGCTGCGGCCGGGCGATCTGGTGCTGCTGAGCGGGGAGCTCGGCGCGGGCAAGACGACGCTGACCCGGGGCCTCGGTGAGGGCCTGGGCGTACGCGGCGCCGTCACCTCGCCGACGTTCGTCATCGCCCGCGTGCACCCCTCGCTGCACGTGGGGCCGCCCCTGGTGCACGTCGACGCGTACCGGCTCGGCGGCGGCCTGGACGAGATGGAGGACCTGGACCTGGACGTCTCGCTGCCGGAGTCCGTGGTCGTCGTGGAGTGGGGCGAGGGCAAGGTCGAGGAGCTGTCCGAGGACCGGCTGCACGTCACGATCGCGCGCACGGTGGGCGCCGCGGCGGCCGTGGCGGAGGACGAGGACGACGTCCGCGAGGTGACGGTCACCGGCGTCGGCGAACGCTGGGCGGGCAGCGACCTGAGCGTGCTCCAGGAACTCTGAGAGGCGGGCGCGGCCCCTTCCGGGCCGCCGTTTCCGGGGCGGTGGGCTCCGTAGTTTCCGACAAGCCGTCGGCAAGATGTTGCGTCGGCGGTACCGGGCGTGGTCACATGGAGGGAGAGAGCCGGTTAGGTCTACCTAACTATGCCCGCTCGCCCCAGGATCCCCGGGAGGCATCCATGTCGGCCCACCAGTCCCTCGCCGCGGCGGCCCGTCGCGACGACAGTGAACCGTCTCCGTTCCGGCGCGAGGACGGCCCCCGGCCGACGATGAACGAACTCCTGGCGTCCTGTGCGGCCGCCAGCGCGGTCTCCACGCCCCCGGAAGCCCCCGAGGCCCCGCCCACCGCCGAAACCCGCCCCAAGCCCGCCCCTGAGGCCCCTCACCTGCCGAACAGCGACCGCGACGCGGCGTAGCCACCGGGCGCGGCAGGGAGCCCTGCCCGGCCGCGCGCACAGGCCGTCCACTCGCCCGCACAGGCCGTCCACTCGCCGCCACGGCACCCTGTAGCCCGTACGGGGGATTGATCAGCCCGCGCGGGCCCCCTGCGCCGATCGGGTGCCCCGACGCCTTTCCGGCGGCCCCGAAAGCCCCCGCCAGCCGTCGAAAGCCCGCATGCGCCCCCCGCAGCCTGCATGCGCCACCCCACTCCTTGGGTAACCCCCGGGTGGGGGGATGCGGGGCTGCGCTTCGGGGCGCGAGAGGCGATCGAAGACGGTCTGCCGCGAGCGGTATCGGACGAGCCGTGGACAGTACCGGGCGGGCCCGAGGCAGCCGTGAACAGGCCGCCGGCAGCGGTGAGCCAGCCTCCTGCCGCCGCCCGGACGCTACGAAACGACGACGACCTTCGTGCCGATCGTGGCGAACTTCCACATGGCCGTGCCGTCGGCGCGCTTTTCGCGGACGCCGCCCGTCTTCTTCTGCTGGGCGTCCGGCTGCGGCATCGAGCCGTCGACCGCCGCGCTGAAGCCGACCACCACGTTGTCGACCGTCGCGAACCGAACGACGTTCTCGATCGGGATTCCGTCGGAACCGGTCACGCTCGCCGAGCGCGTGGTCACCGAGTACGCCCCGGGCGCCGGGCTGACCTTGCTCGGTACGACCTCGTACGTGTGCAGGACCTGCTCCTTCGGGCCGATCAGCCACACTCGCCGGTCGTCCAGCGCGTACACCACGCGCTTGCCCGAACCGGAATGCGCGGGCACCGCGGTCTCGCGCTTCTCCTTCTCCTCCGCCGACTCCTTCGGCTTCTGGTCGGCCGAGGGCGCCGGCGAGACCGAGCCGCCCTTGGCCGAGCGCACCGGCTTCAGCGGGTCGGAGGCGTCGGCCGAGGCCTGGAAGCCCAGGAAACCGACCGCGGCCAGTGCCACCACGGTGAGAGCCGTCACGATCGAGCTGCTCCTAGCGGCCACCGCCGTGCCACCTTTCCGTACGGATCCGTACGCGTCCGAGGTCCGAAGGCCGGCACACGGCGTGCCGGAGTCCCAGCACGCAGCGTACCGGCGAGCGCAGCACCCGGCAGGGCGGCGTCCGCCGCGCCGTAGTCTTGAGGGCGTGCTGCTGCTTGCCCTTGACACCGCAACCCCCGCCGTTTCCGCCGCGCTGCTCAGCTGCGCCCCCGACACCGGCGGCGGCCCGGCCGCTCCCCGCGTGCTCGCCGAGGCGCGCGAGGTGGACGCCCGCCGCCACGGCGAACTGCTGCTGCCCGCCGTCGACCGGGTGCTCGACGAGGCCGGCGTGAAGCTCGACGCGGTCACCGACATCGTCGTGGGCGTCGGCCCCGGCCCCTACACCGGGCTGCGCGTCGGCCTGGTCACCGCCGCCACCTTCGGCGCGGCCCTGGACGTGCCCGTGCACGGCCTGTGCTCGCTGGACGGCATCGCGTACGCCTCCGGGATCGAGGAGCCCTTCGTCGTGGCGACGGACGCGCGCCGCAAGGAGGTCTACTGGGCCCGGTACGCGGACTTCCGTACGCGGACCACGGAGCCCGCCGTCGACCGCCCGGCCGACATCGCCGAGCAGGTCGCCGGGGTGCCGGCGGTGGGCGCGGGCGCGGTGCTGTACGACGGCACCTTCGACGGCCTGCGCGCCGACGGGCCCGAGCACCAGTCGGCGGCGGCCCTCGGGGCGCTCGCCGCCGAGAAGCTGGCCCGCGGCGAGACGCTGCTGCCCCCGCAGCCGCTGTACCTGCGCCGGCCGGACGCGCAGGTCCCGGCCAACTACAAGGTGGTCACCCCCAAGTGACCGCCCACGCCGACCAGCCCGCCGCCACCGCGCCCGCCGCCGTGCTGCGCGAGATGCGCTGGTGGGACATCGAGCCGGTACTGGCGCTGGAGGAGGAGCTGTTCCCCGAGGACGCCTGGTCCCGGGGGATGTTCTGGTCCGAGCTGGCGCACTCCCGCGGGCGCGGCGCGAACCGCCACTACACCGTCGCCGAGCAGGACGGCCGGCTCGTCGGCTACGGCGGGCTCGCCGCCGTCGACGGCACCGGCGACGTCCAGACCATCGCCACGGCCCGCGACCAGTGGGGCTCCGGGCTCGGCGCACGGCTGCTGACCGACCTGCTCACCGCCGCCAACACCTTCGAGTGCCACGAAGTGCTGCTCGAAGTGCGCGTCGACAACCTCCGCGCCCAGCGGCTGTACGAACGCTTCGGCTTCGAGCCCATCGGCTTCCGCCGCGGCTACTACCAGCCGGGCAACGTCGACGCCCTGGTCATGCGCTACACCTCCGAATCCCTCGTACAAGGAACACCGATCAATGGCTGACGAACCGCTCGTCCTCGGCATCGAGACCTCCTGCGACGAAACCGGTGTCGGCATCGTCCGCGGGCACACCCTGCTGGCCGACGCGATCGCCTCCAGCGTCGACGAACACGCCCGCTACGGCGGCGTCGTCCCCGAGGTCGCCTCGCGCGCCCACCTGGAGGCGATGGTCCCCACCATCCAGCGCGCCCTGAAGGACGCCGGGGTCGCCGCCTCCGACCTGGACGGCATCGCGGTGACGGCCGGCCCGGGCCTGGCCGGAGCGCTGCTCGTCGGCACCTCGGCGGCCAAGGCGTACGCGTACGCCCTCGGCAAGCCGCTGTACGGCGTCAACCACCTCGCCTCGCACATCTGCGTCGACCAGCTCGAACACGGCGCGCTGCCCGAGCCGACGATGGCGCTGCTGGTCTCCGGCGGCCACTCCTCGCTGCTGCTCGCGCCGGACATCACCTCCGACGTGCGGCCGCTCGGCTCGACGATCGACGATGCGGCGGGCGAGGCGTTCGACAAGGTCGCACGAGTGCTGAACCTCGGCTTCCCGGGCGGCCCGGTCATCGACCGCATGGCCCGCGAGGGCGACCCGGAGGCGATCGCGTTCCCGCGCGGCCTGACCGGTTCGCGCGACCCGAAGTACGACTTCTCCTTCTCCGGCCTGAAGACCGCCGTGGCCCGCTGGATCGAGGCCAAGCGCGCGGCCGGCGAGGAGGTCCCGGTGGCCGACGTCTCGGCGTCCTTCCAGGAGGCCGTCGTGGACGTGCTGACGCGGAAGGCCGTACGGGCCTGCAAGGACCACGGCGTGGAGCACCTGATGATCGGCGGTGGCGTGGCGGCCAACTCGCGGCTGCGCGCGATGGCGGAGCGGCGCTGCGAGGACGCGGGCATCACGCTGCGCGTGCCGCGCCCGAAGCTGTGCACGGACAACGGCGCGATGGTCGCGGCCCTCGGCGCCGAGATGGTCGCGCGGAACCGGCCGCACTCCGCCTGGGAGCTGTCCGCCGACTCCTCCCTGCCGGTCACCGAGCCCCACGTGCCGGCCCCGGGCCACCAGCACCGGCACGGCGTCCCGCACTCCCACCACGGGCACGGGCACGGCCATGACCACGACCACGTGCACGAGGTCAGCAAGGACAACCTGTACTCGTGATCAGCCGCCGGCCGGCCGCGGCGCGGGCTGCCCGACGAGCATCGTCGGGGCGCCCGCGACGCGGGTGAGCAGGACCGTGGCCGCGTTCGGGCCGCGGAGCCGCACCTTGCGGCGGATCTCCTCCGGCTCGACGGCGGAGCCGCGCTTCTTGACCGTCAGCACGCCGATCTCGCGTTCACGAAGGAGTGACTTGAGCTTCTTCAGGTTGAACGGCAGCTCGTCGGTGATCTCGTAGGCGGCGGCGTACGGGGTGGCGCGCAGCTCGTCGGCGGTGATGTACGCGATGGTCTCGTCGATCAGTCCGCCGTCCAGCTCGGCGGCGGCCTCGGCGACCAGGTGGGCGCGGATGACGGCGCCGTCCGGCTCGTAGAGGTAGCGGCCCACGGGGCGCACGGGCGGGTCGGGGAGCGGCGCCGTGGTGCTGAGCGAGGCGCCCGAGGGCAGCAGGGTGGCGCGTACGGAGCCGGGCTCCGTGCCGAACCAGAGGACCGCTTCCTTCACGTCGCCGCCGTCCGAGATCCACTCCGCCGCGGCGTCCTCGGGGATCGCCTCGTGCGGGATGCCGGGCGCGATCTTCAGCGCGGCGCGCGGGGCCTTGCGCGCGGCCTCGATGGCCCAGGAGAGCGGCGGGGAGTACGCCTCGGGGTCGAAGATCCGCCCGCCCGTCGCCCGGCCACCGCCCCTCATCGACGCGCTGCGCGCGGCCCCTGCCCCCTTGCCCCCTCTGCGCGCCGGGTCCACGAAGACCGCGTCGTACGGGCTCGTGTCGATCTCCGTGACGTCCGCGCAGCGCACCTCGATCAGGTCGGCCAGGCCCAGCGCCTCGGCGTTCGCCCGCGCGACCTCCGCCGTCAGCGGGTCGTGGTCCACCGCGAGCACCTTGATCCCGGCCCGCGCGCACGCGATCGCGTCGCCGCCGATGCCGCTGCACAGATCGGCGACGGACCGTACGCCGAGCGCGGCCAGGCGCGCCGCGCGGTGCACGGCGACGGTGCGGCGGGTGGACTGCTCGACGCCGTTCGGGGTGAAGAACATCCGGTACGCGTCCTCGGCGCCGAACTTCGCGACCGCGCGCTGCCGCAGCCCGGCCTGCCCGAGGGCCGCGGACACCAGCTCGGCGGGGTGCTCGCGGCGCAGCCTGGTGGCGGTGGCGAGCTCCTGGGCGGGGTCGTGGTCGCGGAGGCCGGCCAGCAGGGCCCGGCCCTCGTCGCTGAGCAGCGCGGAGAAGGCGTCGAGAGGGTTCACCCGCCCCATTCTGGGGCAGGTCACAGGCCGCGCGGCGGCCGGGCCGACGCGGGTTCCGGGGCGCCCCGGGGAATCTTTCCGCCACGACATGAGCGCCGCATTGGCACTCCGCTTGACCGAGTGCTAACCGCGTCATAGTCTCGGCGCTGGCACTCCCCGTTGGAGAGTGCCAAACAGCGAGCCGACCGGGCGCACGCCCGGAGAGCGAGCAAAAGCTACGCGCGACGGGCAGGTCCGGCACCCGCGACGACGGATCCACCTGGTCGCCACCTCAGACAGTTAACCCCGTGAGATCTCCGAAGGGGGAGGTCGGATCGTGACGACCGCCAGCTCCAAGGTTGCCATCAAGCCGCTCGAGGACCGCATTGTGGTCCAGCCGCTCGACGCCGAGCAGACCACGGCTTCGGGCCTGGTCATTCCGGACACCGCCAAGGAGAAGCCCCAGGAGGGCGTCGTCCTGGCCGTGGGCCCGGGCCGCTTCGAGGACGGCAACCGTCTTCCGCTCGACGTTTCCGTCGGCGACGTCGTGCTCTACAGCAAGTACGGCGGCACCGAGGTGAAGTACAACGGCGAGGAGTACCTCGTCCTCTCGGCTCGCGACGTTCTCGCGATCGTCGAGAAGTAAGCCGGGACCTGGGATTTCCCAGGCCGACGCTTCACCCCAGCTGTTCTGACCTGCGCCCCTGGTTCCCGCGTCTCACCACCCGGGGCAGGGGCGCAGTTCGTTGAGAGTACGACTAAGGACACGTAACTCATGGCGAAGATTCTGAAGTTCGACGAGGACGCCCGTCGCGCCCTCGAGCGCGGCGTCAACAAGCTTGCCGACACCGTCAAGGTGACGATCGGCCCCAAGGGCCGCAACGTCGTCATCGACAAGAAGTTCGGCGCCCCGACCATCACCAACGACGGTGTCACCATCGCCCGCGAGGTCGAGGTCGACGACCCGTACGAGAACCTCGGCGCCCAGCTGGTGAAGGAGGTGGCGACCAAGACCAACGACATCGCTGGTGACGGCACCACCACCGCCACCGTCCTGGCCCAGGCGCTGGTCCGTGAGGGTCTGCGCAACGTCGCCGCCGGTGCCTCCCCCGCCGCCCTGAAGAAGGGCATCGACGCCGCCGTCAAGGCCGTGTCCGACGACCTGCTCTCGACGGCCCGCCCGATCGACGAGAAGTCCGACATCGCCGCCGTCGCCGGCCTGTCCGCCCAGGACAAGCAGGTCGGCGAGCTCATCGCCGAGGCGATGGACAAGGTCGGCAAGGACGGTGTCATCACCGTCGAGGAGTCCAACACCTTCGGCCTGGAGCTCGACTTCACCGAGGGCATGGCCTTCGACAAGGGCTACCTCTCCCCGTACATGGTCACCGACCAGGAGCGGATGGAGGCCGTCCTCGAGGACCCGTACATCCTCATCCACCAGGGCAAGATCGGTTCGATCCAGGACCTGCTGCCGCTGCTGGAGAAGGTCATCCAGGCCGGCTCCTCCAAGCCGCTGCTGATCATCGCCGAGGACGTCGAGGGCGAGGCCCTGTCGACCCTGGTCGTGAACAAGATCCGTGGCACCTTCAACGCCGTCGCGGTGAAGGCCCCCGGCTTCGGCGACCGCCGCAAGGCGATGCTCGGCGACATGGCCACCCTCACCGGTGCGACCGTCATCGCCGAGGAGGTCGGCCTCAAGCTCGACCAGGCCGGTCTGGACGTGCTGGGCACCGCCCGCCGCGTGACCGTGACCAAGGACGACACCACCATCGTCGACGGTGGCGGCAACTCCGAGGACGTCGCGGGCCGCGTCAACCAGATCAAGGCCGAGATCGAGTCCACCGACTCGGACTGGGACCGCGAGAAGCTCCAGGAGCGCCTCGCCAAGCTCGCCGGTGGCGTCTGCGTCATCCGCGTGGGTGCGGCCACCGAGGTCGAGCTCAAGGAGAAGAAGCACCGTCTGGAGGACGCCATCTCCGCGACCCGCGCCGCGGTCGAGGAGGGCATCGTCTCCGGTGGTGGCTCCGCTCTGGTCCACGCCGTCAAGGTGCTCGAGGGCAACCTCGGCAAGGAGGGCGACGAGGCCACCGGTGTCGCCGTCGTCCGCCGCGCCGCCGTCGAGCCGCTGCGCTGGATCGCCGAGAACGCCGGTCTCGAGGGCTACGTCATCACCTCCAAGGTGGCCGAGCTCGACAAGGGCAACGGCTTCAACGCCGCCACCGGTGAGTACGGCGACCTGGTGAAGGCCGGCGTCATCGACCCGGTCAAGGTCACCCGCTCCGCCCTGGAGAACGCCGCCTCCATCGCCTCCCTGCTGCTCACGACCGAGACCCTGGTCGTCGAGAAGCCGGCCGAGGAGGAGCCCGAGGCCGGTCACGGCCACGGTCACTCGCACTGAGTGAGCCCCTCTTTGCGGCTAAACCTCCCCCAGCTACCGCTGGGAGGTACCCCCAGCCGCTCTCGCGGACCTGGTAACTCGCCGCGGGGGTAACTCGAGCGGTGGTTGCGGTACGAATGGGCCCGGCATCTCCCAGAGAGGTGCCGGGCCCGTCGTCTTTCGATCGCGTGCGGGCTACTGCGGCCCGTACTTGCGGCCCGTGCGGGAGGTGACGCCGCCCAGGAGGTTGCGCGGGGCGAGCTTCACCACGCCCATCAGGGCCTTGTACCGGGGGTCGGGGATGGACAGCGAACGGCCCCTGGCCAGGTCCTTCATCGCGGCGTCGACCAGGTTGTCGGCGTCCAGCCACATCCAGCCGGGGATGTTGTCCGTGCCCATGCCCGCGCGCTCGTGGAACTCGGTACGGACGAAGCCCGGGCACAGCGCCATCAGCCGCACGCCGCTCCCCGCCAGGTCGCGCGCCGCGCCCTGGGTGAACTGCACGACCCACGCCTTGCTCGCGCCGTAGGTCCCGCGCGGGACGAAGGCCGCGACCGAGGCGACGTTCACCACCCCGCCGCGCCGCCGCTCGCGCATCCCCTTCACCGCAGCCGACGTCAGCCGCAGCACCGCCTCGCAGTGCACCTTCAGCATCGTCAGCTCGTCGGCCATGGGCACTTCGAGGAACTCGCCCTTGTTGCCGAAGCCCGCGTTGTTCACGAGCAGGTCCACCGGGTGCTTCCGGTCGTCCAGCCGTTCCTCGACGGCCGTGATGCCCTCCTCCGTCGCCAGGTCGGCCACCAGCACCCCGACCTCGACGCCGTGCCGGTCGTGCAGTTCGGCCGCATGATTGCGCAGCTTCTCTTCGTTACGGGCCACCAGCACCAGGTTGTGTCCGTCGGCCGCCAGCCGGCGTGCGAACGCCGCTCCGATGCCCGCCGTCGCTCCCGTGACCAATGCAGTCGTCATAAGAGAACGCTATCGGCCCGGAGCCGCCCCGCCCGCCGGGGCGGCGAGTCGCCAGGCGCTGTGTGCGGTAAGGGGCCTGGGTGCCGGGACCGATGCCATTCGGTCCATTGACGGTGGGTTTCGCGCCGAACGTCCGCCCGGAATGCCTGCCTCCTGCGGGCTTCGGTCGCTCCAAAGCGGTGACCGAATATTCCGACTGCGCCCCAAGTAGTGCTTATGCTTGAGGAATGATCGAGGCCCGTCATCTCCGTGTGCTGCGCGCCGTCGCGCGGACCGGCTCCTTCTCCGCCGCCGCACGGGAGCTCGGCTGCACCCAGCCCGCCGTCTCCCAGCAGATAAAGGCGCTGGAACAGTCGGCGGGCACGCCGCTGATCGTCCGCACCGGCCGTGAAATGCGTCTCACGGAAGCGGGCGAGGCCCTCGTACGGCACGCCGCCGGCATCCTCGCCGGGCTCACCGCCGCCGAGGAGGAGGTCGCCGCGATCGCCGGGCTGCGGGCCGGGCGGGTGCGGCTGGTGTCCTTCCCCTCGGGCAGCTCCACTCTGGTGCCGACCGCGCTCGCCGCGATGCGGTCAGCGCACCCCGGTACGGCGGTGTCGCTGGACGAGGCGGAGCCGCCGCGCTCCATCGAGATGCTGCGCGGCGGGGACTGCGAGATCGCGCTGGCCTTCCGCTACCCCGAAGTGCCGGGCGCCGACCCGGCCGCCGAGTCCGAATGGGACGACCTGGTGGTCCGCCGGGTGCTCACCGACCGGCTGGTGGGACTCGTGCCCGAGCAGCACCGGTTCGCGGGCGTCGGCCGGGCCGGCTTCGCCGAACTGGCCGAGGAGCCGTGGATCGCGGGCTGCCCGCGCTGCCGCCGGCACCTGGTCTCGGTGTGCGAGAACGCCGGTTTCACGCCGCGCATCGACTTCGCCACCGACGACTATCCGGCCGTGATCGGCCTGGTCGGCGCAGGGCTGGGCGTCGCCGCGCTCCCGGAGCTGGCGCTGTCCTCGGTACGGCCCAAGGGCGCGCGCACGATCCTGCTGGAGCCGGTCGTGCAGCGCGAGATCGTGGCCCTCACCCTCCCGGACCTGGCCCAGGTCCCGGCGGTGACGGCGATGCTCGACCAGCTGGCGGCCGCGGGCCGCCGCTGACCGTCCCGTACCGCTCTCCCGGCGGTACGGGAGGCCGCACCGCCGTCGGCGGACGCGGTGGAGAAACGTTTCGTCTGTTCGGGTGTCGTCCCCGGCGTCAGCCGCCGGACATCGTCGCGTGCCCCGGGCCGCCCGCCGGCACCAGGCGGTGGCGGGCCCGGCCCATCAGCTCTTCCCTCTCGTCCTCGGTCAGTCCTCCCCAGACGCCGTAGGGCTCGCGAACGGCCAGCGCATGCGCCGCGCACTCGGCGCGTACCGGGCAGCGCATGCAGACCTCTTTCGCCGACGTCTCACGCGCGCTGCGGGCCGCACCGCGCTCGCCCTCGGGGTGGAAGAAGAGCGAACTGTCCACGCCGCGGCAGGCGGCGAGCAGTTGCCAGTCCCAGAGGTCTGCGTTCGGGCCCGGAAGGCGGGAGAAATCTGCCATTGCTAGTCCCCTCGAAGCGTGGCGGTATCGGGCTCCTGGTCAAGACCGTACATCTACCTTCTAAGTAGATGTAAATATGACTCTTCTCGAATCTTGCCCCAGAACCAAGAAACACGGAAGAAAAGTCACCAAACAGGGCAAAGCAGACTGCTTACAGAAAGTGGGGCACCAAGGGGCGCGGGTCTTGCTGCTGCGTGTCCGGCCCCTCACATAGAGTGTCGAAAACGGCTCCTCAGCCCGTAACTCTTTCGGGTGACCGTCGTTGAGAGTGCGGAAGCGGTTGACAGAGGGACTCCCCGGGCAGGTGTCCGAGGCCGTCAATCGCACAGGTGACGATACGTACCAGCCTGGAGGCACAACGTGACGCGCATCAGCTGCGGAGGACGGCCATGACTTCCGTCCTCGTCTGCGACGACTCCCCGCTTGCCCGAGAGGCGCTCCGTCGGGCGGTTGCGACCGTCCCCGGCGTCGAGCGCGTGACGACCGCGGCCAACGGCGAGGAAGTGCTCCGCCGCTGGGGTGCCGATCGCTCGGACCTGATTCTGATGGACGTACGCATGCCCGGCCTCGGCGGTGTCGAGACCGTGCGCCGGCTGCTGTCCGCCGATCCGGGCGCCCGGATCATCATGCTCACCGTCGCGGAGGACCTCGACGGAGTGGCGCTCGCCGTCGCCGCCGGCGCCCGCGGCTATCTGCACAAGGACGCCTCGCGCGCCGAGCTGCGCGCGACCGTCACCCAGGCGCTCGCCGACCCGACCTGGCGCCTCGCCCCGCGCCGGCTGCGGTCCGCCGAGATGGGTGCGGCCCCGACGCTCACCGCGCGGGAGATCCAGGTGCTGGAGGGCATGAGCCACGGGCGGTCCAATGCCGAGATCGGGCGCGAGCTGTTCCTCTCCGAGGACACGGTCAAGACGCACGCCCGACGGCTCTTCAAGAAGCTCGGCGCCTCCGACCGGGCGCACGCCGTGGCGCTCGGCTTCCGCTGGGGCCTGGTCCGCTGAGCCGTCCGCCGCATGAGGGCACAGCGGGGCCGCGGCGCGCGCCGTCCTGACGGGGTGGCGCGTGCCACGGCCCCGCTGTGCCGCCGTCCGGCGCCGAAACCTCACGCGATGCCGCATGCTTGAGGTGTGACTCCTCCCCGGCTCCAGGGCCGGGGCTTCTCACTCGGCCAGAAGAGACCTCATGACGGACATGCCCCTGACGGTGCCGCGCGGCACCGGTGAACGCCGTGGGCGACGTCTCGGGTCCGGCATGGGCAACACCCGAAAGGGGGAGGCGTGGGACGTGAGTGCTGGCACACCGACGCATAACACTTCGGTGCACAACTACGGGGGCGATGCCGCGAACCGTGCGGCGTCAAGGCACCATGGACCGATGCGCGAGGACGGGACCCAGGAGATCGGCGGGCTCGTCGCACGTGCCGTCGAGGGGGACCGGCAGGCGACGCACGACCTCCTCGCGCACGTGCACCCGCTCGCCCTGCGCTACTGCCGTACGCGGCTCTCCAGGCTGCCCGGTGACGCGCGGCACTTCGTCGAGGACCTCGCGCAGGAGGTCTGCGTGGCGGTGCTCTGCGCGCTGCCGCGTTACCGCGACACCGGGAAGCCCTTCGAGGCGTTCGTCTTCGCCATCGCCGGTCACAAGGTCGCCGATCTGCAGCGGGCCGCGATGCGCGGACCCGGCAGCACGGCCGTGCCCTCGGACGAGATGCCGGAGCAGCCGGACGACTCGCTCGGGCCCGAGGAGCGGGCGCTGCTCAGCAGTGACGCGGAGTGGGCCAAGAAGCTGCTGGCCAGCCTGCCGGAGAACCAGCGGGAGCTGGTCCTGCTGCGGGTGGCGGTCGGGCTGACGGCGGAGGAGACCGGGCAGATGCTGGGGATGTCGCCGGGTGCCGTACGGGTCGCGCAGCACCGCGCGCTCAGCCGGCTCCGGGCGCTCGCCGAACAGTAGGCGCCGCCGCTCCGCGTACGGAGCGGGGCGGCCTCGGCGCGCCCTGATCCGTACGTGTGAAGGTACAAAAAATGCGGGTGATCTTGCTCGTGGAATGAGCCACCGGTCATTCCCGTTAGCATGGACATCCGCACTGATCAAGGCCATTGGGAAGGTGTCATGACCAACGTCGACGGAGTGCCCGGAAAATTCGCGACACTCGGGCTGACCTACGACGATGTGCTGCTGCTGCCGGGCTCCTCGGACATGGCGCCCGACCAGATCGACACCTCCTCGTACATCTCGAAGAACGTCCGCGTGAACGTCCCGCTGCTGTCCGCGGCGATGGACAAGGTCACCGAGGCCCGGATGGCGATCGCCATGGCCCGTCAGGGCGGCGTCGGCGTGCTGCACCGCAACCTCTCCATCGAGGAGCAGGCCAACCACGTCGACCTGGTCAAGCGCTCCGAGTCCGGCATGGTCACGGACCCGATCACGGTGCACCCGGACGCGACCCTGGCCGAGGCCGACGACCTCTGCGCGCGCTTCCGCATCAGCGGCGTGCCGGTGACCGACCCGGCGGGCAAGCTGCTCGGCATCGTGACCAACCGCGACATGGCCTTCGAGACCGACCGCGGCCGCCAGGTCCGTGACGTCATGACGCCGATGCCGCTGGTCACGGGCAAGGTCGGGATCTCCGGCGTGGACGCCATGGAGCTGCTGCGCCGCCACAAGATCGAGAAGCTGCCGCTGGTCGACGACTCGGGCGTCCTCAAGGGCCTCATCACGGTCAAGGACTTCGTGAAGGCCGAGCAGTACCCGAACGCCGCCAAGGACTCCGGGGGCCGGCTGCTGGTCGGTGCCGCGGTCGGCGTCGCCGGTGATTCGTACGAGCGGGCCCAGGCGCTGATCGAGTCCGGCGTGGACTTCATCGTCGTGGACACCGCGCACGGCCACTCCCGGCTGGTCGGCGACATGGTCGCCAAGATCAAGTCGAACTCCTCCGTCGACGTGGTCGGCGGCAACGTCGCCACCCGTGACGGCGCCCAGGCGCTGATCGACGCCGGCGTGGACGGCATCAAGGTCGGCGTCGGCCCCGGCTCCATCTGCACCACCCGCGTGGTCGCCGGCATCGGCGTCCCGCAGGTCACCGCGATCTACGAGGCCTCGCTCGCCGCGAAGGAGGCCGGTGTCCCGGTCATCGGCGACGGCGGCCTGCAGTACAGCGGTGACATCGCGAAGGCCCTGGTCGCGGGCGCCGACACGGTCATGCTGGGCTCGCTCCTCGCCGGCTGCGAGGAGTCCCCGGGCGAGCTGATGTTCATCAACGGCAAGCAGTTCAAGTCCTACCGGGGCATGGGCTCGCTCGGCGCGATGCAGACCCGCGGCGACCGCAAGTCCTTCTCCAAGGACCGGTACTTCCAGGAGGGCGTCGCCTCCGACGAGAAGCTGGTGCCCGAGGGCATCGAGGGCCAGGTGCCCTACCGCGGCCCGCTCTCCTCGGTCGTCCACCAGCTCGCCGGCGGCCTGCGCCAGTCGATGTTCTACGTCGGCGGCCGCACGGTCCCGGAGCTCCAGGAGCGGGGCCGCTTCGTGCGGATCACCTCGGCCGGCCTCAAGGAGAGCCACCCGCACGACATCCAGATGACGGTCGAGGCACCGAACTACAACGCCCGCTGAGCGGGTAGGCCCGGTTCCGGGCCACACGGCTTGAGGGGGAGCCCGCGGACGCCCGTCCGCGGGCTCCTCAGCGTGTCGGGGATACTGGAACGGCAGACACAGAGGAAAGGCCACACAGTGACTGAGATCGAGATCGGGCGCGGCAAGCGCGGCCGCCGGGCGTACGCCTTCGACGACATCGCCGTCGTACCGAGTCGGCGCACCCGCGACCCGAAGGAGGTCTCGATCGCCTGGCAGATCGACGCCTACCGGTTCGAGCTGCCGTTCCTGGCCGCGCCGATGGACTCCGTGGTCTCCCCGGAGACCGCCATCCGCATCGGTGAGCTGGGCGGCCTGGGCGTTCTCAACCTGGAAGGCCTGTGGACCCGGTACGAGGACCCGGAGCCGCTGCTCGCGGAGATCGCGGAGCTGGACGAGGCCGCCGCGACCCGCCGCCTCCAGGAGATCTACGCGGCGCCGATCAAGGAAGAGCTGATCGGCCAGCGCATCAAGGAGGTGCGCGACTCCGGTGTGGTCACCGCCGCCGCGCTCTCCCCGCAGCGCACCGCCCAGTTCTCCAAGGCCGTCGTGGACGCGGGCGTGGACATCTTCGTGATCCGCGGCACCACCGTCTCGGCCGAGCACGTCTCCAGCGCCGCCGAGCCGCTGAACCTGAAGCAGTTCATCTACGAGCTGGACGTCCCGGTCATCGTCGGCGGCTGCGCGACCTACACCGCCGCGCTGCACCTGATGCGTACCGGCGCGGCCGGCGTGCTGGTGGGCTTCGGCGGCGGCGCCGCGCACACCACCCGTAACGTCCTGGGCATCCAGGTCCCGATGGCCACCGCCGTCGCGGACGTCGCGGCCGCGCGCCGTGACTACATGGACGAGTCCGGCGGCCGGTACGTGCACGTGATCGCCGACGGCGGCGTGGGCTGGTCCGGCGACCTGCCCAAGGCCATCGCCTGCGGCGCGGACTCCGTGATGATGGGCTCCCCGCTGGCCCGCGCCACCGACGCGCCCGGCCGCGGCCACCACTGGGGCATGGAGGCCGTCCACGAGGACGTGCCGCGCGGCAAGCGCATGGACCTCGGTGCGGTCGGCACGACCGAGGAGGTGCTGCTCGGCCCGTCGCACACTCCGGACGGTTCGATGAACTTCTTCGGTGCGCTGCGCCGTGCGATGGCCACGACCGGCTACTCCGACCTGAAGGAGTTCCAGCGGGTCGAGGTCACGGTGACCGCCTGATACGCGCAGCTTCACCAGAGGGGTCCGGCCGCTGCGGCCGGACCCCTCTCGCATGCCCGCGGGCGTTCAGAGCCGGTACGCAGCCCCCGTGGGCGTGGCTCCCCGTGTGTCCAGCAGCAGCTGCGCCTTGACCGCCAGGCCCTGGAGGTCGTACGTGCGGTGGTGCTGGAGGAGCAGGGTGAGGTCGGCGCCGGAGGCGGCGTCGTAGAGGGAGTCCGCGCGGGGTACGGGGCGGCCGAGGACGCGCCACTGGGGGACGTGCGGGTCGTGGTACGTCAGGTGGGCGCCCAGCTCCAGCAGCCGGGCGGCGATCTCGCTTGCCGGTGAGCCCTCCTGGTCGGCGATGTCGGGCTTGTAGGTGACGCCGAGGAGCAGGATGCGGGCGCCGCGCGCCGATTTGCCGTGCTCGTTGAGGAGGGTGGCGCAGCGCTGGATGACGTACCGGGGCATCCGCCCGTTGACCTCCTGGGCGAGTTCGACCATGCGGAGCGGGTGGCCGCCGGACGTGCGGCCCCGGCCGGCGAGGTGGTGGGGGTCGACGGGGGCCGCGTGGCCGCCGACGCCGGGTCCGGGGCGGAAGGCCTGGAAGCCGAAGGGCTTGGTCTCGGCGCAGCGGATGACGTCCCAGAGGTCCACGTCGATGTCGTGGCAGAGGACGGCCATCTCGTTCATCAGGGCGATGTTGACGTGCCGGTAGTTGGTCTCCAGGAGGCCGGCGGTCTCGGCTTCCTTGGGCCCGCGGGCGCGGACGACCTTGTCGGTGAGCCGGCCGTAGAAGGCGGCGGCGGCCTCGGTGCAGGCGGGGGTGAGGCCGCCGATGACCTTCGGGGTGTTGGCGTGCCCGTAGCGGCGGTTGCCGGGGTCGTACCGGGCGGGGGAGCAGGCGAGGTGGAAGTCGCGCCCCGCGGTGAGGCCGGAGCCCGCTTCGAGGAGCGGGCGGAGGAATTCCTCGGTGGTACCGGGGTACCCCGCCGACTCAAGGATCACCGTGGTGTGGGGGCGCAGATGTGCGGCGAGGGTGCGGGCGGCGTCGGCCACCGCGCGCAGGTCCAGTGCGCGGTCCTCGCCGAGCGGGGTCGGGGCGCAGATGACCGCCGTACGGACCCGGCCGAGCGCGGCGGGGTCGGTGGTGGTGCGGAAGCCGGCGGTGAGCAGCCGGCGCACTTCGGTGGGGGAGAGCGGGCCGTCGGCGCCGAGCGCCGCGGCCGTGTGCGGTTCGGGGGCGTATCCGATGGTGCCGAGGCCGGCGGCGACGGCGGCCTGGGCGAGGGGGAGGCCGATGTGGCCGAGTCCGATGACGGCGAGGTCTGCGGGCATGCTGCTGGCCGTCCTTCCCGAGCGATTCCAGGTGACGCATAAGTAGACTAAGCCGACATTTGACCCAGACTGGGGATTGGCGGATCAAGGGTGCGGAGTGGCGTCTTCCCACCCAGTCAGCGCGCGGAGGGTGGCTGGCCCCGCCGCCTCCGGACAGAATCGACTACGGGGTGTGGCAGCGATCACAGCACCGACCGAAGCGGGAGGCAGTGGTGAGGACAGCGACACTGGGACCGGCCGAGCGCGCCGGAGCACTGGCACGGATGGCGGAACGCGAGCTGGACGTGCTGGTCATCGGCGGCGGAGTCGTCGGCGCGGGCACCGCTCTGGACGCGGTGACACGCGGACTGTCCACCGGCCTGGTCGAGGCGCGGGACTGGGCCTCGGGCACGTCATCGCGCTCCAGCAAGCTGATCCACGGAGGGTTGCGCTATCTGGAGATGCTGGACTTCGCGCTGGTACGTGAGGCGCTGAAGGAACGCGGGCTGCTGCTGGAGCGGATCGCGCCGCATCTGGTGAAGCCGGTGCCGTTCCTCTATCCGCTCCAGCACAAGGGCTGGGAGCGCTGGTACGCCGGGACCGGCGTGGCGATGTACGACGCGATGTCGCTCTCCTCCGGGCACGGCCGCGGGCTGCCGGCCCACCGCCATCTCACCCGCTCCGGCGCGCTGCGGGTGGCGCCCTGCCTGAAGAAGGACGCGCTGGTCGGCGCGTTGCAGTACTACGACGCCCAGATGGACGACGCCCGGTACGTCGCCACCATCGTGCGCACCGCGTCCGCCTACGGCGCCGCGGTCGCCAACCGGGCCCGGGTCATCGGCTTCCTCCGCGAGGGCGAGCGGGTGGTCGGCGCGCGGGTACAGGACGTGGAGGCCGGCGGCGAGTACGAGGTGCGCGCCCGGCAGATCGTCAACGCCACGGGCGTGTGGACCGACGACACCCAGGGGCTGATCAACGAGCGCGGCCAGTTCCACGTCCGCGCCTCCAAGGGCATCCACCTGGTCGTGCCGAAGGACCGCATCCACTCCACCACCGGGCTGATCCTGCGCACGGAGAAGAGCGTGCTGTTCGTCATCCCCTGGGGACGGCACTGGATCGTGGGCACCACCGACACCGACTGGGACCTGGACAAGGCGCACCCGGCCGCCTCCAGCGCCGACATCGACTACCTCCTGGAGCATGTGAACGCGGTCCTCGCGACCCCGTTGACCAGGGACGACGTCGAGGGCGTCTACGCGGGCCTGCGGCCGCTGCTGGCGGGCGAGTCGGACGCGACGAGCAAGCTGTCCCGCGAGCACACCGTCGCGCACCCCGTACCGGGCCTGGTCGTGGTCGCGGGCGGCAAGTACACGACGTACCGGGTCATGGCCAAGGACGCGGTGGACGAGGCGGTGCACGGGTTGGACCAGAGGGTCGCGGACTGCGTCACCGAGGACGTCCCGCTGGTCGGCGCGGAGGGGTACAAGGCGCTGTGGAACGCGCGGGCGCACATCGCGGCGCGCACCGGCCTGCACGTCGCCCGCATAGAGCACCTGCTGAACCGCTACGGCTCGCTCGCCGAGGAGGTGCTGGCGCTGATCACCGAGGACCCGTCGCTCGGCGCGCCGCTGGCCGCCGCCGACGACTACCTCCGCGCCGAGGTCGTCTACGCCTGCACCCACGAGGGCGCCCGGCACCTGGACGACGTGCTGACCCGGCGCACCCGGATCTCCATCGAGACCTTCGACCGGGGCACCCGCAGCGCGCGCGAGGTCGCCGAGCTGATGGCGCCGGCGCTGGGCTGGGACCAGGACCAGGTCGACCGGGAGATCGAGCACTACGAGAAGCGCGTCGAGGCCGAGCGCGAGTCCCAGCGGCAGCCGGACGACCTGACGGCGGACGCGGCCCGGCTCGGCGCGCCGGACATCGTGCCGCGCTGAGCGAGCGCCGGGCGCGGCGCCCGGTGGTGGGTGACCACCGCGGGGCGCCGCGCCCGGCGTGCGGACGTCACGCGCGCGGGCGTGAGGTGCGCGGACGTCAGGTGCGCGGGCAGAACTCCGCCGTCAGCAGGTCGTGGATGCGCCGGGGCGTGTCCGGCTGATCCGTGTTCAGCCGGAAGGTCAGCACGTGCTGCCCGCCCGGGGTGGCCGCCGTCTGCGCGTACGAACCGTTGATGTCGCCGTCGTGGCCCCAGACCGTGACGCCGCACGGCAGCCGCGTGCCGTACAGGCCCAGCCCGTACACCCCGTCCGTGTCCGCCTCGTCCCGCATCTGGGCGAGCTGACGGGGCGGCAGCAGCCGGCCGCCGAGCAGCGACGCGAAGAAACGATTCAGGTCGCCGAGTGTCGTGACCAGCTCGCCCGCCGCGCCCGCCCGGCTGGGATCCAGCGCCGTACTGTCCACCCGCTCCGCCCCCACCTGGGAGTAGCCGCGCCCGTACGGCCGCGGCAGGCGCGGGTCGGTCCCGGGGAAGGACGTGCCCGACAGGCCCAGCGGGGCGATGATCCGCTGCTGCGCCTCCGCGGCGTACGTGTGCCCGGTGACCGCCTCGATGATCTGCCCCAGTACGAGGTAGTTGGTGTTGGAGTAGGCGTACCGCGCGCCGGGCGCCTCCGCCGGGGCGTGCGACAGCGCGATCCGGAGCAGCTCGTCCGAGGTGTACGTGTCGTAGCGGTGTGCGCTGAAACCGGCGCCCCGCAGCTCCGCCGACAGCTCCGGGTCGACCGTGTAGTTGTACAGGCCGCTGGTGTGGTCCAGCAGTTCGCGGACGGTGATGCCGCGCGGGTCCGTGGCGCCGGGCGCGAGACCGGGCAGCAGCCGGCCGACGGTGTCGTCCAGGGAGAGCCGGTGCTCGGCGGTCAGCTGGAGCACGACCGTGGCGATGAAGGTCTTGGTCAGGCTGCCGGCGCGGAAGTGGTCGGCGGAGGTGATGCGCCGGTCGGTCCGCACGTCCGACACGCCCGCCGCGGTGAACCGCGAGGCGTGCCGGTGTCCGTCACGGGTCGTCAGCGCGGCGGCCCCCGGCGCCTCGCCCGCGGCCAGCGCGCGGACCGCCCGGGCCGTTGCGGGCTTCGGCGGCCGCGCCGTGTGCCGCGGCTCGGCCGGCGGCCCGGGCGTGTGCCGGGTACGGGGCGGCGTGGCCCGGCCGGGAGCGGATTCCTTCGGGCTGGGGCGCGGCGTACGGGCCACGGGCGGCTGCGCGGCCGCGTCGGGGCCCGGCCGTGCCCCGGCGGGGGACCGCGCGCCGGGCGCATCCGGCGCCGCGGAGTGCGCCGGGGCACGGTGGTGGGCGGCACATCCGGCCACGAGAAGCACGCCGAAGGCAGCCGTCAGCGCTGCCGCGCGGCTAAAATTCACGGATCGCAAGGTCAATCGGGACTCCCGGTCGTCGGGCCCATCATGACGGGTGCCCAGCGCAAACTCCTGCTGGACCCGGGCCTTCCCCACCGCCACGGATGAGGGAGAATGAAGGCTCTGCCAGGGTGGGTTGTCCGAGTTGGGGCAGTTTGGTGTTGAGGTTGCCAACTCGGCTGGATTGCAGAGGGGATTCAGTGGGCGACGAGGACGCCAAGAGCGCCAAGGACGGCGAGCCGGGCCGGCTGCTCGCCGGCCGTTACCGGCTGGCCGATGTCCTCGGCCGGGGCGGCATGGGGACGGTCTGGCGGGCGCGGGACGAGGTCCTCGGTCGCACGGTCGCGGTCAAGGAGCTGCGCTTCCCGGGCGGGGTCGAGGAGGACGAGAAGCGCCGCCTGATCACCCGTACGCTGCGCGAGGCGAAGGCGATCGCCAGGATCCGCAACAACGGCGCGGTCACGGTCTACGACGTGGTCGACGAGGACGACCGCCCCTGGATCGTCATGGAGCTGGTCGAGGGCCGCTCGCTCGCCGAGGTCATCCGCGACGACGGTGCCCTCACCCCGCGCCGCGCCGCCGAGGTCGGACTCGCCGTCCTCGACGTGCTGTGCGCCGCGCACCGCGAGGGCATCCTGCACCGCGACGTGAAGCCGTCCAACGTCCTGATCGCCGAGGACGGCCGGGTCGTGCTCACCGACTTCGGCATCGCCCAGGTCGAGGGAGACCCCTCGGTCACCTCCACCGGCATGCTCGTCGGCGCGCCCTCGTACATCGCGCCGGAGCGCGCCCGTGGCCAGAAGCCCGGCCCGCCGTCCGACCTGTGGTCGCTGGGCGGACTGCTGTACGCCTGCGTCGAGGGCGTGCCCCCGTACGACAAGGGTTCGGCGATCGCCACCCTGACCGCGGTGATGACCGAGCCGGTGGACCCGCCGAAGAACGCCGGCGGGCTCGAAGAGGTCATCTACGGGCTGCTGGTGAAGGACCCGGCGCAGCGGCTGTCGGACGAGGCCGCCCGCGCGCTGCTGACGGACGCCGTCAACGCGCCCGAGGACACCGGCCCCAAGCCGCCCGAGAAGCCCGCCGAGGCGACGCGCATGATGGCGCTGCCGCCGAAGCCCGCGGCGCCGCCGAGACCCGCCGCCGCGTCCGCGGGCGCGGCCGCCGAGCCGGCCAGGGAGCGGATGCGCGGCGCCCTGAAGTCGGTGCGCAACGCCGCGACGGCCGCCGCCGCGACCCGTTCCGAGCCGGCGTCCGGTGGGGCGCCTGCGTCCGGCCGCGCGCCGGCGGGTGTCGGCCGGGCCTCGCTGACCGATGTCGTACCGAAGCGCACGCTCGTCATCGTCGCGGTGGTCGCCGTCCTCGCGGTGCTCGGCACGGTGCTCGCCTTCGCGCTGAGCGGCGGGGACGGCACGGGCAACAAGGGCGCGTCCGAGGGCAAGAAGAGCACCGACGCGGCCCCCGCGTCCTCCGACGAGCCGAAGAACGACGGCAAGGCGAGCCCGGAGACCGGCAGCGCCTCGCCGGACGGGTCGGCGAGCAGCAAGCCGACGGGCGACGAGGACGAGCCGGACGAGGACGAGCCCGACGAGAACGAGAGCGACGGCAAGGACGTCCCGGCGGGCTTCGAGAACGTCTCCAACGGCCGGTTCCACTTCTCGATGGCGATGCCGAAGGGGTGGAAGCAGACCGCCACGGCGGGCCAGGGCTCGGGAGCCATATACAGCGCGTCCGGCGGGTTCCCGCGCATTCAGGTCGATTACAACCCCAAGCCGACGGACGACGCGGCGGCGGCCTGGCGGAGCCTGGAGCCCGCGGTGCGCGGCAGCAGCTCCGGCTACCACCTCATCGGCATCAAGAAGGTTGACTGGCGGGACTACCCGACCGTCGCCGACTGGTCGTTCACCCGTGAGCAGCACGGTCAGAAGGTGCGCGTGCTGAACCGCGGCTTCAAGGCCGACGGCGACCACGGCTACGCCATCATGCTCTCCTGCAAGGCGGGCACCTGGTCGGACAAGCAGTGCCGGCAGCTCCGGGAGACCGCCTTCCGCACCTTCGAGGTGAAGGACTGATCCCTCCTGTGAGGGACTGACCCTTCCGTTTCGCATGTGACGCCGGTCCGCACCCGCCCCCATGGCAGAAAGCTGCCGGGGCGGGTGAGGACTGTTGCGCCGAGCGGTCCCCAGGCGCACCCGGGACACGTATCGTGGCACCGCATAGACCGTAGGCAGCCGTAAATCGGCAGTATTGCGACCGGAACTGACCACGGACCGCTCCGCCGGGGGGTAAGAACGGTCCGTCAGGCGGCCGCGGGATCGCGCGCACTGGGGAGGCGTCGTGGACGAGTACGCGGGGCGAGTGCTCGCCGAGCGCTACCGCCTTCCGGTGCCGCCGCCGGACGCGCCCGAACCGTCCCTGGTCCGCGCGCTGGACACGCACAGCGGGCAGGAGGTGCTGGTCCGTCAGGTCCCGCTCCCCGAGGTCGTGGACGCGGAGCTGGTCGACGAGTACGACGCGGACGGCGGGTACGGCCGGGCGTACGGCGACGGGGGCGGCAGCCGGGGGCGGCGTACCGGGCCGGGCGCGGGCGCCAGGTACGGCGCGGGCTCGCGGGCCGACCGCGATCCGTCCGACCCCGTGGTGCGGCGCGCCCTGGAGGCAGCGACGGCCGCCGCGCGCCTCCCCGACCACCCCCGGCTCGACCAGGTCTTCGACGTCTTCGCGCAGGACGGCAGCCTGTGGATCGTCAGCGAACGGATCCCCGCGCGGCCGCTGTCCACGCTGCTCGCCGAGCGCACGCTGTCCCCGCACCGCGCGGCGGAGATCGCCGCCGACGTCCTCACCGCCCTGCGCGCCCTGCACGCGGACGGCTGGACGCACCGCAACATCACCCCGCGCACGGTCCTGGTCTGCGACGAC
Source organism: Streptomyces sp. NPDC047117 (assembly GCF_040643545.1). Classification (NCBI taxonomy): domain Bacteria; kingdom Bacillati; phylum Actinomycetota; class Actinomycetes; order Kitasatosporales; family Streptomycetaceae; genus Streptomyces; species Streptomyces sp. NPDC047117. Next base: position 235,229 of record NZ_JBEYUN010000006.1, read on the forward strand.
GGCCGCGTCGTCCTCACCGGCCTGGCCGCCGGCGCCGCGGAAGAAGCCCTGTGCGGCTACGACCCGGTGCCGCGCGAGTCGCCCCCGGGCCGGTCGGCCCCGCAGGAGTGGGCCCCGCCCCCGGGCGCCGTCCACCCGGGGGTCGTACGGGAGTGGCGCGCGGGGGGCGGCGGAGGCGCGGGTGCGGGCTCGGGTGCTTCCGGGGGCGCCGGAGCGTCCGAAGGCGCGGGCGTGAGCGCCGGTGCTTCCGGGGGCGCGGGCGCTTCCGGGGTGCCGGGGCCGCGGGTGTCGGCGGCGGAAGGGGCGGGACGCGGTGGGGTGACGCGGTCCGTGCCGGAGGCGGGGCAGCAGCCGGGGCGTGAGCCGGGCCGTGGGGCCGAGGACGACCCGCGGCGGGCGCGGGCCGGGGCGATCGCCGCCTACCGGGCCGGGGCCAGGGCCGCGGCCGCACGTACCGCGCACGACGCGCACGCGGCGTACCGGCCCGACCGGGGCGGCGCCGCGCCCGAAGGAGGCCGCCCGCACGACCAGGATCCGGAACAGGGCGGGAGCCGAAAGGACGCGCAGGGAAACCGTTCCGCCGCCCCGCAGGGTGCGCCCACCGCTCCGCCGGGAGCCGCGGCAGCCCCGCCGGGTGCGCTTCCGCCGGGTCCCCCCGGTGTACCGCAGCGCCGGCCGGGCCCGCCGGGACAGCCTGCCGCGCCGCAGGGCCGTCCCGCGGGGGCTCCGCCCGTGCCCCCGCAGTTGCCGCCCGGACCGCCGGGAGTGCCGCAACCGGGGCAGCCGGGCGGTGGTCAGCGGGGCGGCGACCAGCGGCAGGGGAACGGGACGCCGCCCGCCGCGCGGCAGCCGGCCCCGCCCGGCAGCGCCACGTACGGCGGCGGCCTGCCGGGCCCGATGGGCCGATCCCAGGGCGGTACGCACGCACCGTCTCCGGGGGCGGCCACGCCGGGCAGGGGCCCTGCGGGCCCGCGTCCGCCGCGCCCGGGTGGGTACTCCGGCGCGAACACCGGTGGGTACGCCGGTGCCGGCTCCGGGAGCGGGCTGGCGGCCGAGCGGGCGCGGCAGGCGCGGATCACCATGGTCGGCGCGGTCACCGAACGCTGGGCGCCCGAACAGGCGGGCCCCGTGCACGCCAACTGGCAGCTCGCGCCGCCCGTCGGGCCGGCCACCGACCTCTGGGCGCTCGGCGCCCTGCTCTTCCGCAGCGTGCAGGGCCACGCCCCGTACCCGGAGGACAGCGCCGCCGAACTGGTCCAGCTGGTGTGCTCACGCGCGCCCGCGCATGCCGAGGAGTGCGGCGCGCTGCGCCCGGTCGTGGAGTCGCTGCTGCGCCAGGACCCGGCCGACCGGCCGGACTTCGAGGAGCTGCGCGGCTGGCTCAGCTCACTGGTCCGTACGGCCCCGGAGCCGGACGCCGGCCACGCCGTGGTGACCGTGCCGGCGCTCGGGCCGAGCGGCGATCCGCGCCGGCTGCCGATCGTCCGGCGCCGCGGCGAGCTCGTACGCCGTGGCCGGCACAAGAAGCCGCGTCCGGGCCGGGAGCGCCCGCACAAGCCCACGGCCCGCGCGGCCCGGCCCGCGCCGCCGCCTCCCGTGCGCTCCGCCCCCGCGTCCCCGCCGCCCCCGCCGCACCACTACGAGGGCTTCCGCGAGCACGACGGCGTTCGTGAGCACGACGGCTTCCGTGACCACGAAGGCTTCCGTGACCACGACAGCTCTCGCGCGCCCGACCGCGGGCGGCAGCGGGAGCCGCAGCCGGGCCGGGACCGGGCGCCCCGCGGCGGCCCCCGGCGGCTGGGCATGCTGCTGCTCGGCCTCGTCCTGCTGCTGGTCGTCGGGGCGGTGCTGATCGCCGTGCTGTTCCTGCCCGGTTCCGGCTCGGACGCGGGCGCCTCGGGGGGCGCGCGGAGCGCCGGCCCCAGTGGCGCAGCGACCGGCGCGCCCGCGCCCGACCCGGCGCGGTCGCAGCCGGAGGGCACGGACTCCGGGAGCAGCCACTCGCAGACCACGGCCCCGGCGGGCCTCGCCGACGGCTTCGAGATGCGCGACGACCCCGAGGGCTTCCGGGTCGCCGTGCACAAGGGCTGGCAGCGGCAGGCCAAGAACGGCAAGGGCCAGGTGCGGTACACCAAGGGCGACTTCGAGCTGATCGTGGTGCCCGGCCGGGACACCGCGAAGCGGTTCGGCTCCGACCCGATGGCGTACCAGCAGGACAAGGAGGCGGAGCTGGCGCCGTTCCGGGACGCGAGCTGGACCTCGACCTCGGGGCTGCGGCGTACCGACGTCGGCCGCACGGCCATGGCCGAGGGCACGTTCACCTGGGGCGAGGACAGCAACGCCGCGACGTACGCGCGCAATCTGGCGCTGCTGGACGGCGGCCGCTACCACCTCGTGCTGGTCATCGGCCCGGACCGCGACCGGGCCGAGGTGGACCGCTTCTACGAGCAGGCGTCCACGTCCTTCCGTCCCTGAGAGTCCTGCGCCTCGGGCTGCCCCTGAGGCGCGGAGCCTCCGCAGCCCGAGGGCGCCCCAGCCCCTGGCACCGCGCCCGGCACCGCGCCCCCGCCCGGTGCCCCGCCCGCGCCCGGCGTGAAGCGGGCGCGCAGCTCGCCCTTGAGCACCTTGCGCAACGTCGCGCCCCGGGGGAGCGCGTCCACCACCTCGACCCGTTCGGGCACCTTGTGCGGGGCGAGTCCGCGCCCCCGTAGCCACGCGCCCAGCGTCTCCGATGTCATCGCCCCGGCGTCGTCCCGCTGTTCGACGACCGCGCACACCAGCTCTCCGCGCTCGGCGTCCGGCAGTCCGATGACGGCCGCGTCCCGCACGGCCGGATGGCGCTGGAGCAGGTCCTCGATCTCGCGTGCCGAGACGTTCTCGCCCTTGCGGATGATGATGTCCTTCAGCCGCCCGGTGACGACCAGGTGCCCTTCGGGGGTGAGGTGCCCGAGGTCCCCGGTGGGCAGGAACCCGTCGGCGTCGAAGGGGTCGGGTTCGCCGAGGTACCCCTGGCACACGGCAGGGCCCCGCAGCCGGATCTCCCCGTCGGGCCCGACGCGGATCTCCATGCCGGCCGGCGGGCGGCCGTCGGTCGTGGCGAGGTGCGCGTCGCTGTCCAGCGGGTCGCCCATCGTCACCATCGGGGCCTCGGTCAGCGCGTACCCGTGGGTGAGGGCGCATCCCAGCTCGCGGACGACGTCGTCGTACAGCCCGGGTGGTTTGGGCGCGCCGCCGCCCGCCAACAGGCGCAGCGCGGGGAGCAGCGGCCCGGCCGCGGACCGCTGCCGCTGCGCGTCGAGGAAGAGCTGGTAGAACGCGGTGGAGCCGCCGGCGACGGTGACGCCGTGCCGGCGGTACGCGGCGAGCGCTTCGGGGAGCGCGAAGTGTTCGAAGAGGACGGCCGGGATGCCGTACCGGAGCAGCATCACGGTGTAGTCGGGGCCCGCGACATGCGCGTACGGGAACGCCATCGAGCCGACGTCGCGGGCGGTGAGGCGCAGCGCGCGCCCGAGGTCGGTGCCGGCCGTGAGCAGCGCGCGGTCGCAGTGGAGTACGCCCTTCGGGCCCGCTGTGGTGCCGGAGGTCCAGTAGATCCAGCGGGTCTCGCCGGGGTCGGCGGGCGGTGGCGGCAGCCGGCCGGGGTCGCCGTCGGGCAGCGCCGCGTACACGTCGAGGACGGTGAGCGGGCCGGGCAGCCGCTCGGCGGCGCGCCGGGCCACGGCGGTGTGGTCGACGCCGCGCCGGGTGCCCGGCGAGAGGAAGAACTCCGCGCCGGTGCGGCGCAGTACGTGGGCGACCTCGCGGTCCCGGTAGAGCGGCACGACCGGGCTCTGCACCGCGCCGATCCGGGCCAGCGCGAGGGTGACCAGGACCGTCTCGATGCGGGTCGGGAGCTGCCAGACGACTCGGCTGCCAGGGCGTACGCCCCGCGCGTACAGCCCGGCCGCGACCCTTTCCGCGCGGGCGTGCAGCGCGCCGAAGGTGAGGCGTACGTCGTCCTCGGGGGCACCGGCCGCCTGGATGAGCGCGGTGGCTTCCGGGCTCCGTCGGGCGCGGTAGGCGACCAGGTCCCACAGTGTCTCGCCGGCCATACGCCCTCCCGCACGGTAACTGACGACCCATCAGATCCACCCGGGAGCGTAGGGGCCTGTGCCTTGTCGGTCCAGGGGGTCGGGGCTAGCCTGCATCCGACAGTCATCTGACGGTCCATCAGAAAAGGACAGGGGACTGCGATGGAGCTACCGCGCATCATCAGCGTCGACGACCACGTCATCGAACCCGCGCACCTCTTCGGGACCTGGCTGCCGAAGAAGTACCGGGACCGCGGGCCCAGGCCGCTGACCGCGGGCATCGGCGAGCTGGAGTACGTGGGCGGCAAGTACGTCATCACCATGGACCCCGAGGGGCCGCCCACCGACTGGTGGATCTACGAGGACCTGAAGTTCCCGTACAAGCGCAACATCGCCGCCGTCGGCTTCGACCGCGACGACATGACCCTGGAGGGCATCACCCGCGCCGAGATGCGCCCCGGCTGCTGGGACCCGGCCGAGCGGCTGAAGGACATGGACCTCAACCACGTCGAGGCGTCCCTCTGCTTCCCGACCTTCCCCCGCTTCTGCGGTCAGACCTTCGCGGAGGCGCACGACAAGGAGGTCGCGCTGGCCTGCGTGCGGGCGTACAACGACTGGATGGTCGAGGAGTGGTGCGGCGACAGCGGTGGCCGGCTGATCCCGCTGTGCATCATCCCGCTCTGGGACATCGACCTGGCCGTCGCCGAGATCCGCCGCAACGCCGCGCGCGGGGTACGGGCCGTGACCTTCAGCGAGATCCCCACCCACCTCGGCCTGCCGTCCATCCACAGCGGCTACTGGGACCCCTTCTTCGCCGTCTGCGAGGAGACCGGCACGGTCGTCAACATGCACATCGGGTCCAGCTCCCAGATGCCCGCCGCCTCGCCCGACGCGCCGCCCGCCGTCCAGGCCTCGCTGTCCTTCAACAACGCGATGGCCTCGATGATGGACTTCCTCTTCAGTGGCGTCCTGGTGAGGTTCCCCCGGCTGAAGCTCGCCTACAGCGAGGGCCAGATGGGCTGGATCCCGTACGCGCTGGAACGGGCCGACGACGTGTGGGAGGAGCACCGGGCCTGGGGCGGAGTGCGCGACCTGATCCCCGAACCGCCCTCCACCTACTACTACCGGCAGATCTTCTGCTGCTTCTTCCGCGACAAGCACGGCGTCGCCTCGCTGGACGCGGTCGGCCGGGACAACGCGACGTTCGAGACGGACTACCCGCACGTGGACTCGACCTTCCCGCACACGAAGGAGGTCGCGCTCGACCACGTGAAGGGGCTGGACGACGAGACCACGTACAAGCTGATGCGGGGGAACGCCATCCGGATGCTGGACCTGGACCTGGACCTCGACCGGGCCCGCTGATGGACCTCACGTACACGGCCGAGGAGGAGGACTTCCGGGCCCGGCTGCGGGAGTGGCTGTCCGAGGTGCTGCCGAAGCTGCCCCCGAAGCCCGCGGCGACCGACTGGCCCGGCCGCCGCGCCTACGACACGGCCTGGCAGCGGATGCTGTACGACGCCGGGTACGCGGGGCTGCACTGGCCCGCCGACGCCGGCGGGCGGGGCGCGACGCCCACCCAGCACCTGATCTTCCTGGAGGAGACCGAACGCGCGGGCGCGCCGTACGTGGGGGCGAACTTCGTCGGTCTGCTGCATGCCGGGCCCACCCTCGCCGCCGAGGGCACGGCGGAGCAGCGCGCCCGCTGGCTGCCGCCGATCCTGCGCGGCGAGGAGATCTGGTGCCAGGGCTTCAGCGAGCCGGAGGCCGGGTCCGACCTGGCCGCGCTGCGCACGAAGGCGGTGCGGGACGGCGACTCCTACGTGGTCAGCGGCAGCAAGATCTGGACCTCGCACGCCGAGGTCGCCGACTGGTGCGAGTTGCTGGTCCGCACCGACCCCGAAGCGCCCCGGCACCGCGGCATCAGCTGGCTCGCGATGCCCATGGACGCGCCCGGCATCACCGTGCGCCCGCTGCGCACGCTCGCCGGGTCGGCGGAGTTCGCGGAGGTCTTCCTCGACGAGGTGCGGGTGCCGGTCGCCAACCGGGTGGGGGCCGAGAACGACGGCTGGCGGGTGACGATGGTGACCCTCTCCTTCGAGCGCGGCACCGCCTTCGTGGGCGAGGTGGTGGCCTGCCGTCGGGTGCTGGCCGCGCTGGCCCGTAAGGCGCGCGAGAACGGCCGCTGGGACGACGCGGTGCTGCGGCGCAGGCTGGGGCGGCTGGCGGCGGAGTTCGCCGCGCTGTGGCGGCTCACGCAGTGGAACGTCAGCGAGGCCGTGCGGGCCACCGGCGGCGGCCGGGCGAAACCGGGGGGCCGGGGCGGCGGCGGAGGTGTGCCCGGCACCGGCGGCTCCGTCTTCAAGCTGCGGTTCTCGCACGCGCGCCAGGAGCTGTACGACGCGGCCGCCGAGGTGCTGGGCGCCGGGGCGCTCGACGCGGACCAGGAGTGGGTCGCCGACCGGCTCTCGTCCCTCTCGTACACGATCGCGGCCGGCACCTCGCAGATCCAGCGGAACATCGTCGCCGAGCGCATCCTCGGCCTCCCGAAGGGACGCTGACCGTGGACTTCCACCTCTCCGACGATCAACGGGCGCTGCGCGCGGGCGTGCGGGAGCTGCTGGCCGGGCGGTTCCCCCCGGAGCGGCTGCGGGCGGCGGTCGACGCGTACGAGGCGGGCGGCGCCGGGCCCGTGCTGGACCGCGGCCTGTGGCGCGAGCTGGCCGGCGCGGGCTTCTTCTCGCTGCTGCTGCCCGAGGCGGCGGGCGGCGCCGGGCTCGGGCCGCAGGAAGCGGTACTGGTCATGGAGGAGGCCGGGCGGGCGCTGCTGCCGGGACCGCTGGTGGCGGGGGTGCTGCTGGCGGGCGCCGTGGACGGGGCAGCGGCCGGCGAGCGGATCGCGGGGCTGTGCGACGCGACGGCGGCGCCGGTGCTGTGGGAGTATCCGGCCGACTGCGACGAGGTGATCGTGGTGGGCGCCGACGCCGCCCACCGGTACGCGGCCGGGGAGCTGCGGACCGCGGCGGTGCGCTCGGTCGACCCGCTCACGCCCCTCGCCCGGGTCCTCGGCCGCCCGCCCGGTGTGCCGTACGCGGTGGACGTCCCCCGGCTCCGCCGCGACGCCGCGCTGCTGACCGCCGCGCAGCAGCTGGGCGGCGCCGTACGCGCACTGGAGGCGGCGGTGGCGTACGCGGGGCAGCGGGAGCAGTTCGGGGCGCCGATCGGCTCCTTCCAGGCGGTCAAGCACCTGTGCGCGGAGATGCTGGTACGGGTGGAGATCGCCCGGAGTGCCGTCTATGCGGCATCCGTCACCGGGGGCCCGGCCGAGGTGGCGGGCGCGAAGCTGCTCGCCGACGAGGCCGCCACGGGCAATGCCCGGGACTGTCTCCAGGTGCACGGCGGGACGGGATTCACCTGGGAGGCGGACGTACATCTCGCACTGAAGCGCGCATGGCTCCGCGCGGAGGCGTGGCAGACGGCGGCGGACGGGGCGGAGCTGCTGGCCGGGGCGCTGGCCGACGGGCATATCGCTCTGTGACCGATGTTGGGAGGAATGTCGGACTCCGCACGCATGAGCGGTCACACAGCGTCGATATCGGGTTGTGTCCTTCGCGTGACTCGTTACGCGGGGGAGTCGGCATGACGCTCGGGTACGCTCGCTCGGGTGCGAGTGGTTCTGAGGCGCAACCGGCCCGGCGTTGCCTGTGAGGCACCTTCGGGGCGCGGGATGCGTGCCGCTGGCACCGGGCGGGGGCCCGCGAAACCCCCGCGTTCGACTCCCCGCACTGCGCGTCGCACAGTATGCAGCACGCATACTCCCTTCCGCTGGAATATGCCTGAAGCGCTTGTTGGGGTGACTGAACGTCAACCATGCTGTGCTTCGCCGGGGTCACGCACCGTGATCCCGTGGAGGCGCGAGGCGATGTTTCCGCCGGTTCGGATGGTGTGAGCGGTGCAGGTGCTTCAGGTGCAGTTGGAAGTGCGGCCCGACCCCGCTGAGGTGGGTCGGGCCCGCAGGTGGGCCCGGTCGAGGCTGGCCGGGTCCGGCATAGGGGCCGACGAGCCGCTTGCGGAGACGCTGATCCTGCTGGTCTCCGAGCTCGTCACCAACGCCGTGGTGCATGCCGGCTCGCCCGCCGAGCTGCGGCTGTGCTTCTCCGGGACAGGACCCGTCGTCGGAACCGTACGGCTGGAAGTGGTGGACGGCAGCGCCCGCCCGCCGCGGCAGCGCCGCGCGGACGGCGACGACACCAACGGCCGGGGGCTGGAGCTGGTCGACGGCCTGGCCGACCGCTGGGGCTGGCAGCCCGAGGGGGTCGGCAAGCGCATCTGGTGCGAGGTGGACCGCGGCCGTTCGCTGCTGAGGGGGACCGGCGCGGAGCCCGCTGCGATGGGAGCGTTCGAGCAGCAGTGCGCCGTCACAAACCGGGTGTAACGGAAAAAGTCCAGACCAGGTGTTGACGTGTCGTGGCAGCTTGATCACGCTTGGGGTCAGCGATTCGCCGTGAGGGGACGCCGAGGGTACGGGGGAGGCGCCCCCTTGGCGAGTGCGGGTCGCGCCCGGAGCCGGGTGGCGGTCCGCGGTGCCGCGCTCGGGGTGCGCATGAGCGCACCGCCACCTCGGCCGGGCGCCCCGCGGGGAGCCCCGCGGCCCGGCGCCCGCTACAGCACCGCAACGGGTGCGACCGGCGCCCCCGCGCCCCCGGTGAACGGCTCGGCCACCGCCGAGAGCAGGAACGTGTGCCGCCCCTCGGTCGCGCAGGCCGCCGACAGTTCCTCCAGGTTCCAGTTCTGGCCCTGCAGCATCCCCATCTCGACCAGGTGCAGCGCGTGCACGGGCATCCACAGGTTCTCGATCTCCGGCGGGAAGATCTCGAAGGTGAGGGTGTCCGTGGCGACCGCGGCGACGTCGCGGGCGTGGAACCACTCCGGGGTGCGGACCGACAGCCCCGGTGAGGGGAACGCGTACCCCTGCTTGTCGCCCGCCAGGTAGCGCCGTATCTGCCCGGTGCGTACGAGCACCACGTCGCCCGCGCGTACGGTCGTGCCGGCCAGTTCCTCCGCTGCTGCCAGGTCCTCCGGGGTGACGGCGTGCGCGCCGTCCAGCGGGCGGTCGCCGCCACCGTCCCGTACGCGCGCCACGTCCAGCAGCACCCCGCGGGACACGACCGGTGGCACCTTCTCGATGCCGAGCGCGGTGGCGCCCGCGTGGGCGGTGACGGCGGTGGCCGGGCGGCCGTTGTAGAGCCGCCCCGAGTGCGAGACATGGGTGAGGCCGTCCCAGTGGGTGGCCGCCTGCAGGCCCATGGTCACCACGTCGTCGCTGGTCGCGACCGTGTCGGGGCCGAACATCTCGTGGTTGACCGCGACCATCGTGTGCAGCGGGTTGACCCGCCCCGGGATGGCGCCGGTCTGCACGCCGTCCTGCTGGAGCGGCAGTGCGAGCGGGATGCGCAAGCCGCTGACGACGCTCGCGGCGGCGGCGCGCACCACGTCGGCGGTGATCAGGTTCAGGGTGCCCTGCTCGTCGTCCGGGCCCCATCGCCCCCAGTTGTTCACCCGTCCGGCGATGTCGTGGAACTCCTGGGGCAGGGGCATGGGCCCTCCTCGGGTGATTCGACCGTGGGGCTTGTCTTCGTACCGCGTCTGCTCAAAAATCTAACGGTCCGTCAGAAACTGCGGGAAGGGGCGCGGCATGGGGAACTTCTTGACCGGCAAGGTGGTGGCCGTCACCGGTGCCGGCCGCGGCATCGGGCGGGCGGTGGCCCTGGCGGCCGCCGCCGAGGGCGCCAAGGTGATCGTCAACGACTACGGCGTCTCGATGGACGGCAGCGAACCCAGCAGCGACGTCGCCACCGGGGTGGTGAAGGAGATCGAGGCGGCCGGCGGCGAGGCCGTCGCGGTCGTTGACGACGTGGCCACGATGGACGGCGGGCAGCGCATCGTCGACACGGCCCTCGCCCGGTACGGACGCATCGACGGCGTGGTGTGCGTGGCCGGCATCCTGCGCGAACGGATGCTCTTCAACATGTCCGAGGCGGAGTGGGACCCGGTGCTCGCCACCCACCTCAAGGGGACGTTCACCGTCTTCCGGGCCGCCGCCGCGGTGATGCGCCGCCAGAAGGCCGGCACCCTCATCGGCTTCACCAGCGGGAACCACCAGGGCAGCGTCTCCCAGGCCAACTACTCAGCGGCCAAGGGCGGGATCATCTCCCTCGTGCGCAGCGCGGCGCTGGGTCTGCACAAGTACGGCGTGAGCGCGAACGCGGTGGCGCCCGTCGCGCGCACCCGGATGTCCGCCGGCGTCCCCATGGAGCTCACGGAGATCGGCGAACCCGAGGACGTCGCGGCCCTGGTCGTCTACCTGTTGAGCGACCGCGCCAAGGAGGAGCGGATCACCGGGCAGGTGTACACGGTCGCCGGGCCGAAGATCGCGGTCTGGGCCCAGCCCCGGGAGCTGCGCGCCGGGTACGCCGACGCTCCCTGGACCCCGGAGAAGATCGCCGACTTCCTCCCGGGGACGGTCGGGACCGACCCCATGCCGATGCTGGCACGCCTGGAGGAGATGGCAGCGGCGGCATCGGCCGGGGACCGGCCCAATGCCTAGCGGGGGCCGGGCGGTCCCGGTGGGGGAGAGGCGGCTCTCGTGCGCGGTGTGATCTTCGACGGGAAGGCGCCGCAGGTCGTCACGGACCTGGAGGTGCGCGATCCGGGCCCGGGTGAGGTGCTGGTCGGCATCCGTGCGGCGGGGCTGTGCCACAGCGACGTGTCGGTGGTCGACGGGACGATCCCCTTCCCGGTGCCGGTCGTGCTGGGCCACGAGGGCGCCGGGGTCGTCGAGGCCGTGGGGGACGGGGTGTCGCATGTGGCGCCGGGTGACCATGTCGCGCTGTCCACGCTCGCCAACTGCGGGACGTGCGCGGAGTGCGACCGGGGCCGGCCGACGATGTGCCGGCAGGCGATCGGCAGACCCGGCAGGCCGTTCCGCCGCGGTGACGCCCGGCTCTTCAACTTCGCCTCGAACTCCGCCTTCGCCGAACGCACGGTCGTCAGCGCCGTCCAGGCGGTGAAGATCCCCGATGACCTCCCGATGGCCTCCGCCGCGCTCCTGGGGTGCGGCGTACTGACCGGGGTCGGGGCCGTGCTCAACCGCGCCCGGGTGGACCACGGCGAGTCGGTGGTGGTCCTCGGGGCGGGCGGCATCGGCCTGAACGTCCTGCAGGGTGCCCGCATCGCGGGCGCGACGACCATCGTGGCGGTCGACGCGAACCCGGCGAAGGAGGCGGCGGCCCGGCAGTTCGGCGCGACGCATTTCGTGGACGCCTCGGCCGAGCCGGACACCGTCGCGGCGGTACGCGCCGTCCTGCCGGCGGGGGCCGACCACACCTTCGAGTGCGTGGGCAGCACGCGGCTGATCCGGCAGGCGGTCGACCTGCTCGACCGGCACGGCCAGGCGGTCCTGCTGGGCGTCCCGCCGGCCGACGCGGAGGCCTCGTTCCTGGTGTCCTCGATGTACCTGGACAAGTCGATCCTGGGCTGCCGGTACGGCTCCTCCCGGCCGCAGCGGGACATCGCGCGCTACGCCGCGCTGTACCGGGCGGGGCGGCTGCTGCTGGACGAGCTGGTGACCCGGACGTACCCCGTGGAGGACTTCGCCGAGGCGGTGGCGGACGCGGAGGCGGGGCGGGTGGCGCGCGGGGTGCTGCTGTTCTGACCTGGTGATGGCCCGATCCTGAGGGATCGTGGCCATCAGGCCACTCGCCGGGCGCCGGCCGCTGCCGGAAGCTGATCGGGTGACGCAGACTCCAGAGCTCCGAGAAGCCCCGGCGGCGGTACCACCCGCCCGGCGGCGCAGGCCGCACCGCGCCTGGTCCGTCGCCGCGGTCACCTTCCTCGCCCTCGTCGGCGCCGCCGGCTTCGCCTCGCTCCCGGGCCTGCTGATCGAGCCGCTGCACGAGGAGTTCCGGTGGTCGCGCGGCACCATCGGGTTCGCGGTCTCGGTCAACCTCGCCCTGTACGGGCTCACCGCGCCGTTCGCCGCCGCGCTGATGGACCGCTTCGGCATCCGCCGGGTCGTCGCCGCCGCGCTCGTGGTGATCGCGGCCGGTGCCGGGCTCACCGTAGGGATGACCGCCTCCTGGCAACTGATCCTCTACTGGGGCGTCCTGGTCGGCCTGGGCAGCGGTTCCATGGCGCTGGCCTTCGCCGCGACCGTCACCGGCCGCTGGTTCGTCGCGCGGCGCGGCCTGGTCACCGGCATCCTCACCGCCGGAGGCGCCTCCGGGCAGCTCGTCTTCCTGCCGCTGCTGTCCTGGATCGTGGAGAGCCACGGCTGGCGCCCCGCGGCCGTCACGGTCACGCTGACCGCCCTGGCCGTCGTACCGCTGGTCTGGCTGCTGCTCCGCGACCACCCCGCGGACGTGGGCCTGGCGCCGTACGGCGCACGCGAGTTCGTGCCCCGGCCCGAGCCCCGGCGAGGCGCCGCCAGGCGTGCGCTGAAGGCGCTCGCCGACGCCGCGCGCACCGGCCCCTTCTGGCTGCTCGCCGGCACCTTCGCGATCTGCGGCGCCACCACGAACGGCCTGGTCAAGACGCACTTCGTGCCCGCGGCCCACGACCACGGCATGCCGATGACGCTGGCCGCCTCGCTGCTCGCGGTCATCGGGGTCTTCGACATCCTCGGGACGATCGCCTCCGGCTGGTTCACCGACCGCTTCGACAGCCGCCGGCTCCTCGCCGCCTACTACGGGCTGCGCGGCGTCTCCCTGATGTTCCTGCCGATGCTGCTCTCGGACGCCGTGCACCCGCCGATGCTCTTCTTCATCGTCTTCTACGGGCTGGACTGGGTCGCGACCGTGCCGCCCACGATTGCGCTCTGCCGCGAGCACTACGGGGAGGACGCCGCGATCGTCTTCGGGTGGGTCCTGGCCTCCCACCAAGTGGGCGCGGCGCTCATCGCCTTCGTGGGCGGGCTGGCGCGCGACGCCCTGGGGACGTACGACCCGGTCTGGTACGCCTCCGGAGCGCTGTGCGCCCTGGCCGTACTGATGGCGCTGGTGATCCGGCGCCGGGTCAGTCCCGCAACGGCCTGAACTCCCCGAACCCGCCCCGGTGGAAGAGCAGCGGCCCCGTGGCGGCCGCGGCGTCGTCCGTGCCGAGCGCGTCCACCCTCCCCACGACGACGAGGTGGTCGCCGCCGGTGTGAACGGCCTGCACCGTGCAGTCGATCCACGCCGGTACGCCCGCCAGCAGCGGCGATCCGCTCACCGGCGCGGGGGTGTGCCGGGCCCCGGCGAACTTGTCGGCGCCGCTTACCGCGAAGGCGCGGCACAGCGCACCCTGGTCGGCGCCGAGGATGTTCACGCAGAAGACGCCGGCCCGGGCGATCCGCGGCCAGGTTGTCGAGGTGCGCGCCACCATGAAGGCCACCAGCGGCGGATCCAGGGACAGCGAGGCGAACGACTGGCAGGCGAAGCCGGCGGGCGCGGGCGCCGCCGCGTCGCCGGGCGCCGTGACGATCGTGACGCCGCTCGCGAAGTGGCCGAGCACGCGCCGGAATTCGGCTCCGTCGACCGGGGCCCGCTCGTCCTCGCGCACGGCCCGCAGAACGGGCCTGGCGGCCGCTCCCGGGCCGCCGGGCGGGGCGTCGGGCCCGGGTGTCGCGGGGGCCGAGGTGGCGGCGCCCACCGCGCGCAGATAGCGCACCGCCGTGGCCGCCATGCCGGCATGACCCATCATGCTGCGCTCCCTTCCTCCCTCCCCATTGAAGCTGACGGCCCGTCAGATAGAAAGTGCCGGGGCGTGCGGGTCTGGGCGGGCTGCGCGGGCGGCGCCCGGTGGCGGATCAGCGGCGAACCGAATGATTGTCGGTATTCGGCCGGTTGGCGGCGGATCATGCCGGGTATCTCCCTCACGGCCGGACCCGTATCGGATTCGGGAGAGTTCCAACCTCATGGCCGATGCGATGCCGTCGTCACCCTTTCCGTCGCCGTCCTTCGACGACGTCTTCAGCGGACTGCTTCCGCGGCTCTACCGGCGCGCCGTGCTGCTGGCAGGGTCCCGGCAGGCGGCGGAGGACATCGTGCACGAGACCTACCTGAAGCTCGCCGCGCGCCCGTACCGCTTCCTGGCCCACCCCGAGCCGTACGCCCGCGCCTTCACCGCCCTGCTGAGCGTGGCCCGGGAGACGCACCGCCGGGAGCGGCGGCAGGCGCTGATCGGTGAGGGCGGACCGGACGACGGGCCCGGCAGCGGCGCGCTCATGCGCGAGCTGCCCGGCGCCGGCTGGGACGGCAGGCGCGAGCGCCGGCAGGCGGAACTGGAGGCGGTACGGCTGCTGAGCCGGCTCACGCACCGCCAGGCCGGCCTGGTCATCCTCGTCGACCTGGACGGCTACACCCTCGGGAAGGCCGCCAGGATCATGAAGGTGCAGCGGTGCACGGCGGTCCGGCACCGAAGGCGCGCCCTGGAGCGGTTACGGGAGTACCTCGCCGCTTCGCCCTACGACCTCGCGGGGAGGTGAGCACACGTGGCGCGGAACGACACGGGCAACACGCACGTGGACCCGGGGAACGGCCCAGTGGACCCGGGGGGCGGACCCACGGGGCCGGGCGGAGGCCGGGGCGGAATCGGCGGCGGTTCCGTGGGCGGCCCGCGCGGCGGCCCCGACGGCGGGCAGCGGAACCACCGGACCGGCTACCGGAACGGCCGGGGGCGGCGAGCTGCTGAAACGATATTGCGCGAGCGTCTGCGCGCCGCCGACGAGGAAATCCAGCCACCTCCCGGGCTGTGGACCCGCATCGCCGAGTCCGCGCCCGCCCCGGGAGCCCCGCGCAACCCCCTGTCGTACCTGCGCAGGCGGCCGCAGTTGATGACCATGCTGTTCGTCGTGGCGGCACTGGCGCTGGCCTTCGGGGTGTGGCGGATGGTGGGTACGAGTGGCGAGCGCCCCGCGCCTCCGGGGCCCGGCACGGGGCTGGAAGTCACCGTCTACAACAGCGAACCGACGTGCGAGAAGGCCCGCACCGACCGGTGCGCGGTCCGCCTGGCGCGGGACCCGCACCAGGCGTACTCGGCGCCCGGCAACGTGGCGGGCCGGGTCTGGAACAAGGACCGGCTGGCCACGGAGTGCGTCATCACCGACGGTCGCCTCGTGCGGGACAGGACCGGCGCGATCGCCAACCGCTGGTACCGGGTGACGTCCGTGGAGGGCGCCGAGGGCTGGCTGCCGGCCGTCCACACCCGCGACGTCCACCAGGTACCGCTCTGCCCCAGCGAGCAGACGTAGCCACGGAGGCGCCGTGGTGCGCCGTCGCGGAGACGGTCGCGGCGGCGCACCACGAAGGCGGGGTCAGCGGCCCCGGTACTCGGGCGGGCGGCGCGCCACGAAGGCCGCCACCCCCTCCTGCGCGTCCGCCGTCGTCATGTTGATCTCCTGAGCGGCGGCCTCGGCGGCGAAGGCCGCGCCGCGGTCGGCCTCCAGCGAGCCGTTGACCAGCTGCTTGGTCAGGGCGAGGGCACGCGTCGGGCCCGCCGCCAGCCGGTCCGCCCAGGCGCCTGCCGTCTTCGCCAGATCGCCGTCCGGTACGACCCTGTTGACCAGGCCGATCCGCTCCGCCTCGGCGGCCGGTACCGCGTCGCCGAAGAACATCAGCTCCTTCGCCCGCTGCGGCCCGACCAGCCGGGGCAGCAGGTACGCGCCCCCGCCGTCCGGCACCAGCCCCCGGCGCGCGAACACCTCGATGAACACCGCCGATTCGGCCGCGAGCACCAGGTCGCAGGCGAGCGCCAGATGCGCGCCGAGGCCGGCGGCGGTGCCGTTCACCGCCGCGACCACCGGCTTCTCGCAGTCCATGACCGCGGCGATCAGACGCTGGGCACCCTGCCGGATCAGCCGCGCGACATCGCCCGCGGCCCGCTCCGCGGCACCGGAGCCGCCCGGTGCGGCACCGGCGTCCGGTTTGGGGCCGCGGAGGTCGGCGCCCGCGCAGAACGCCCGGCCGGTGGCGGTCAGCACCATGGCGCGCACGGCCGGGTCGGCGGAGGCGTCCGCGAGTTGCGCGATGATGCGTTCCCGCTGGTCGGCGGTGACGGCGTGCAGCGCCTGCGGCCGGTTGAGGGTGATCCACAGCACGCCGTTGTCAGTGGTGCGGAGTATCAAGGAATCGGAGGAATCAGAGGGATCGGAGGTCCCGCCGGGACCGTCGGGGGAGGTCGTCATGGTCGGGCAGCTCCAGCTTCGGATGCGGTCGCGGGCGGGTTCACGGTGGCGTACGTGGGCTGCGGCCGGGCGGCGTTCAGTGGCAGACCGCGAGGGCGTCGAGGGCCACGGCGCCCTGCCCCTTCGGCAGCACGACCAGGGGATTGATGTCCAGCTCGGCCAGCCCGTCGCCCAGCTCCAGCGCCATCCGCTGGACCCGCAGCATGACCTCGACCAGCGCGTCGGTGTCCGCCGGCGCCGCCCCCCTGACCCCGTCCAGCAGCGCGCCGCCCCGCAGCCGGCCGAGCGCCGCGCGCGCCTGATCCTCGCCGAAGGGCGGCACCGCGACCGCCGTGTCCCGCAGGACCTCGACGAGCACCCCGCCCAGCCCGACGGTCACGGTCGGCCCGAAGAGGGGGTCGGGTGTCACGCCGACCACCATCTCCAGCCCCGGCTCGACCATCTGGCAGACCAGCACGCCGTCCAGCGGCAGGTCGTCGTAGCGCGCGATGTCCGTCAGCTCGCGGTAGGCGTCCCGGACCTGACTGGCCGAGGTCAGCCCGATCTTCACCAGCCCCAGCTCGCTCTTGTGCGCCAGCCGCGGGCCGGAGGCCTTCATGACGACGGGGTAGCCGATCTGGGCCGCCGCCCGGACCGCCCCCGCCGCGCTGGTCACCAGCTGCTCGCGGGGCACGCGGATGCCGTAGGCGCGCAGCAGCTGCTTCCCGGCGTGCTCGCTGAGCTGCTCGCCCGGGCGCAGCAGCGCCTGCGCCTTGCGCGCGGAGGGCGAGGGGGTGCGCGGCGCGTCCTCGAAGGGGGAGCGGTAGGAGGCGGTGAAGCGGTGGTGCTCCAGGTGGGCGCGGACGGCCGTGATGCAGTTCGCGAAGGTGCGGAAGGTGGCCACCCGCGAGGAGCCGAGCAGGGTCTTCCGGTAGGCGTCCTCGGTGCCGACGGGCGAGCCCCAGACCACGCACACCAGCTTGTCCGTCTGCTCCGCCGCGTCCACCAGGTCCTGCGCGAGCTTGTCGCTCATCGGCGGGAAGGGGCCGGTGATCGGGCAGATCAGCACGCCGACGGACGGGTCGGCGAGGATCGCGTCGATGATCTTCCGGCCGCGCCGGTCACCGACCGGGTGGCCGCCGTTGTCGATCGGGTTGGCGACGCCGAGGTAGTCCGGGATCCACTGGTGCAGCTCCCGCTGCTTCTTCTCGCCGAGCGTGGGCAGCCGCAGCCCCGCCGCGGTCGCCAGGTCGGCGAAGTGCGCGCCGGTGCCGCCCGATATCGAATAGACGGCGACGCCCTCGGCGGCCGGCGGCCTGGCCCTGGCGAGCAGCGCCGCGGTGTCCTGCAGCTCGTCCAGGCCGTCCACGCGGACCACGCCGAACTGCCGCATCGCCGCGTCCACCACCTCGTCGGCGCCGGTGAGCTTGCCGGTGTGCGAGGCGGCGGTACGGGCGCCGGTCTCGGTGCGGCCGACCTTCACGGCGACGACCGGCACCTTGTTGCGGGCCGCGTGGTCGGCGGCGAGCAGGAAGCTGCGGCCGTCCTTGAGCCCTTCCACGTAGGCGGCGATGGCGCCGACCTCGGGACGGGAGGCGAAGTAGGAGAGGAAGTCCGCGGTCTCCAGGTCGGCCTCGTTGCCGGTGGGGGCCCAGTGGGAGAGGCGGATGCCGAGTTCCTGGAGGGCGAAGACGGGGCGGCCCTGGTGTCCGGACTGGGTGATCAGCGCGATCGCCGGGCCGTCCAGGTCGTCGCGGAACGTCTCGAACGCGTTGAGGTTGGTGTTCGGGCCGAGCAGCCGGATTCCCGACCGGGCGACGGCCGCGGCCAGCCGTTCCTGGGCGGCCGCGCCGTCCGCGCCGGTCTCCGCGAAGCCGGAGGCGAAGGCGACCGCGAACTTCACCCCGCTGCCCGCCAGTTCCTCGACGACCGGTAGCGGATCGGCGACCAGCAGCACGGCGAGATCGACCTGCTCCGGCAGGTCGGAGACGGAGGCGTGACAGGGCAGACCGAAGACGGCGGCGCGGCCCGGGTTGACCGGGTGCAGCCGGGCGCCGACCCGCTCGGCCCAGTCGACCAGCCGGCGGGTGATGCCGGTGTGCGGCCGCCCCTCGCTGTCCGAGGCGCCGACGACGGCGACGGACTCGGGCCGGAAGAAGCGGTCCAGGTCCGGTACGGCCGCGGCGAGCGGGCGCCCGCTCACGTCCGGGTCGCCGGTGCCGCCCCGGCCGCCGACGCCCGTGCCGGCCCCGGGGCCGGCGCCCGGGCCCGCCGTCCCGTGCACGGCCCGCGGCGTCGTGCCGTCGCAGGCCACGACCCGGGCGGGCCGCGAGTGCGTGGTGAGGGTGCCATGAGTGGATCCCAGCATCGCTTCGCCGCTCCCGTCTGACCGCCGTTACGTATCTGACGCTCAGTCAGGTTACATAACTGACGGCCAGTCAGGAATGCCTCGCGCAACCCGTACTCAGGAGCGCATCTCCCGTGGCGCCCCCTCTTGCGCACCTCCCCCCTCTCCGCTGAACTGTCACCTCCAGCCCGATCTGACGAACCGTCAGGCACGGTTCGCCGGTCGGAGTCGACGTGCGGGAGGTGCGATGCAGACGATCTGGCTCGGCGGCCCCGAATGGCTCGCCGTGCTCCGTATCGGCCTGGGCCTGTGGTGGCTGGAGAGCTGGCGCCACAAGGACAAGAAGGCCTGGTTCGAGCGGGGTACGGGCATCGCGTGGGCCGCCGACGTGGCGGCGAAGCACCGCTGGCCCGCCGTGCGGCGCGGCTTCGACGTGGTCGTACGGCCCCGCCCGAAGGTGATGGCACACGTCGTCGTCCACGCCGAACTCGCGCTCGGGGCCGGGCTCGTCCTCGGCTTCCTCACGCCGGTCGCGCTGGTCGCCGGGCTGCTGCTCAACCTGCTCTACCTCGTACTGATGATCCACGACTGGGCCGAGCAGGGGCAGAACTCGATGATGGCCCTCATCTCGCTCGTCGCGTTCGGCGCGATGAGCTGGCAGACCTGGTCGCTCGACGCCGCGATGGGACTCTTCCGATGACCGGTACCGCACCCCGGTACGACCTGCCCGAGACCGATGCCTTCACCCGGCCGTACTGGGACGCGGCGGCGGACGGGCGGCTGCTGATCCGCCGCTGCCGGGCCCCCGGCTGCGGCGTGGCCCACCACTACCCCCGGGAGTTCTGCCCGCGCTGCTGGGGCGAGGACGTGGTCTGGGAGGAGGCGAGCGGCCGCGCCACGCTCTACACCTGGTCCGTGGTGCACCGGAACGACCTGCCGCCGTTCGGCGGCCGCGTGCCGTACACCGCCGCCGTCGTGGACCTCGCCGAAGGGCCGCGGATGATGACCGAGGTCGTGGACTGCCCCGAGGCGGAGCTGCGCATCAGGATGGCGCTGCGGGTCCACTTCCGCACCGAGGGCGAGGACGGGCCCGCGGTCGCGGTCTTCCGGGCGGCGGACCGGTAGCCGGTGGCCGCGGCCGTCGGCCGGGTGGCCGGCCCCGGCCATTGATCGCCGGTTCCGGCGGCTCCGGCGGATATTCGGTGGCACCGCGCCCCGGGCGGCGGGACCCTGGGCGGATGCGGATCAGAGAAGCCACCACCGAGGACTGGGACGCCGTCTGGCCGTTCTTCCACGCGATCGTGGCCGCCGGGGAGACGTACACCTACCCGCGCGACCTCGACAAGGAGGCGGGCCGCGGGCTGTGGATGCTCGCCCCGCCGGGCCGCACGGTCGTGGCGGTCGACGAGGACGGCACGGTCCTGGGGTCGGCCAAGATGAACCCCAACCACATGGGCGCGGCCTCCCACATCGCCGGCGCGAGCTTCATGGTCGACCCGGCGCACGGCGGCAAGGGCGTCGGCCGGGCCCTGGGTGAGTACGCGCTCCGCTGGGCCCGCGCCGAGGGCTACCGCGCGATGCAGTTCAACGCCGTCGTGGAGAGCAACACGGGGGCCGTGGCGCTGTGGCGGTCACTGGGCTTCGAGATCATGACGACCCTGCCGGAGGGCTTCCTGCATCCGACGAAGGGGTACGTCGGGCTGCACATCATGTACCAGCGTTTCTGAGCCCACCGCTGCCCCGACGGGGCCCGCCGGCCGGCGGGGTCACGGCCGGTCCGGCTCCGCCCGGCCGGTCAACGGCGTCACGGCCACAGCAGTTCCCGCTGCCACCCGTCGTCCGACCGCCGGTAGCGCAGCCGTACGTGGCGGCGGCGGTCGTCGCCCTGGAAGAACTCCACCTCCTCGGGGCGCAGCACGTACGCCGTCCAGCTGGGCACGTCGGCGTCCGGCTCGCGCTGCGCCCGTTCCCAGGACTCCGTCGAGGCCCGCTCCAGCTCGGCATACGAGTCCAGGACCTCGCTCTGCCGCCCCACGAGTGCTGCGGCCAGCGCGCCGGGGGAGCGGCGGTGCAGGTCGGCCGCGCTCTCCTCGGGGGTGCCCGCGACGACCTGCCCGGTGACCCGTACCTGGCGCGCGACGAGCGGCCAGTAGAAGCACAGGGCGGCGCGCGGGCGGGCGGCCAGCTCGCGGCCCTTGCGGC
The DNA here is from genome assembly GCF_040643545.1 of Streptomyces sp. NPDC047117. Lineage (NCBI taxonomy): Bacteria > Bacillati > Actinomycetota > Actinomycetes > Kitasatosporales > Streptomycetaceae > Streptomyces > Streptomyces sp. NPDC047117. The sequence goes on from NZ_JBEYUN010000006.1 coordinate 256,047, forward strand.
TGCCGCGGTGCGAGGCGAAGTGCCAGCCGTCCGCGTCGGCGTCGTGCAGCATCACGATCCGGGCGGACGGGTCGCCCGCCGCGTCCGCGGTGGCCAGCGTCATCGTGTGCGGCTCCGGGACGCCCGCGGCGGCCGCCTCGCCCAGCCACTGCCGGAACAGCGGAAGCGGCGCCTCGGGGGCCGCGTCCGGATCGAACTCCGGCAGCTCGCCGGTCCAGACCCGCAGGCCGCGCAGCAGGTCACGGAAGGCGTGGGCCTCGGGGGTTTCGTCCGTGGTGGTCATGCCGGGCAGCGTACGACGGGGAGCCGCCCGCGTCCCTCGTGGCCCCACCGGCAATTCGGTTGCGGCGGCCCGTCCCGGCGGCCGAGGGTGGTGCCATGACTGCGATCGAGACCGGGGCGGCCGTCGCCGTGCCCGCGCCCGCCCGGCTCGGGGCCGTCCGGCTCGCCGGCGGACGACGGCTGGCCTGGGCGGAGTGGGGGCCCGAGGACGGTGTGCCGGTGCTGCTGTGTCCCGGTGCCGCCACCTCCCGGCGGCTCGGTTTCGGCGCGGAGGCGGTGGACGGGCTGGGCGTACGGCTGATCTCCGTGGACCGCCCGGGGCTGGGCGCTTCCGACCCGTCGCCCGGGCGCACGCTCACCGGCTGGGCGGAGGACGTACGGGAGTTCGCGGCGCTGCGCGGGCTCGCCGGGCTGCGCGGCGTCGGCTTCTCGCAGGGCGCGCCGTTCGCGCTGGCGTGCGCGGCGGCGGGCGTGCTGACCCGGCTCGCGGTGGTCTCCGGTACGGACGAGCTGGCCGCGCCCGCCTTCGACCGGCTGCTGCCGGAGGAGGTGCGGTATCTGATCGAGCGGGCCGCGGTGGATCCGGCGGCCGCCGAGCGGTCGTTCGCCGGGTTCGGCAGCCCGAAGACGCTGTACGAGCTGGTCGTGGCGGGCAGCGGCGAGCGGGACCGGGCGCTCCTGGAGCAGCCCGCGTTCGCCGCGGCCTTCCAGGAGGCGATGGCCGAGGGCTTTGCCCAGGGCCCGGCCGGGTATGCCCGGGACACGCTGCTCACCATGAGCCACTGGCCGTTCGACCCGGCGGTGGTCCGGGTGCCGGTGGACCTCTGGTACGGCGCGCTGGACGCCGCGCCCACCCACTCGCCGGACCACGGCGCCCGGCTCGCCGGCCGGATACCCGGCGCGCGGCGCCACGCGATCCCGGACACGGGCGGCACGCTCCTGTGGACGCACGCCGCCCCGGTCCTCCGGGCGCTGCTCGACGGGTGACACCACGGGTCGGGCGCCGGCGAACTTCGTGCACCGTACGGGCCGGACGCCGGCGGTCCTCGCGCACCGTACGGGCCGGGTGCTAGCCGACCTCGTGCGCCGTCCGGCGGTAGGTGGAGCGCCGGTCGTCGATGTCGGCCCAGCGGTCGCCGTACACCGTCTCGGTGATCCCCGGCTCGCGCAGGAACTGGTGCGGGAAGCCGAGGGGCACCGCGCTCGCCTCGTCCAGCCGGGCCACCGCGTCGGCGTCCAGCCGCACGTCGGCCGCGGCGAGGTTGTCCCGGAGCTGGCTCTCCTTCGTGGCGCCGACGATCGGGATGATGTTGCCGGGGCGCTGCCGCAGCCAGGCCAGCGCGACCTGCGCGGGGCTCCAGCCGCCCTGCTCGGCGATGTCCAGGACCGCGGAGACGACCGCTTCCTCGTTGTGGTCGGTGCGGTTGTCCCGGTCGTGGGTGTTCAGGCGGCCGGACTCGCCGCGGCGGTACTTGCCCGTGAGCTTGCCGGCGGCCAGCGGTGCCCAGGCGAGGACGGCCAGGTCGAAGGCGCGGGCCTGCGGGAGCAGTTCGCGCTCCGGCGTGCGCTCCAGCAGGTTGTAGCGCAGCTGCGAACCGGCGAAGGCGGTCCAGCCGCGCAGCTCGGCGAGGGTGTTGGCCTGCGCGATCTCCCAGGCTGGCCAGTCGGAGACCCCGACGTACAGGACCTTGCCGGCCCGCACGACGTCGTCCAGCGCCCGCATGACCTCCTCGACGGGCGTGAAGTTGTCGCGCGCGTGTACCCACAGGATGTCCAGGCGGTCGGTCCGCAGCCGCTCCAGGCTCGCCTCGACCGACTGGACGAGGTTCTTGCGGTGGCTGCCGCCCGCGTTGACATCGCCCTTGCGGGTGGCGCAGGTGTACTTGCTCGCCAGCACGAACCGGTCCCGGCGGCCGGCGAGCAGACCGCCGACGATACGTTCGGCGCTGCCGTCCGTGTAGTTGTTCGCGGTGTCGAGGAAGTTGCCGCCCGCGTCGGCGTACGTGTCGAGGAGGCGGCGGATGGTGTCCTCGGTGGCGCCCCAGCCCCACTCCTCGCCGAACGTCATGGTGCCCAGGCTCAGTTCGCTCACCCGGAGACCGGTCCTGCCGAACAGTGTGTAGCGCATCGCTCCCCCTCGGGTCGGGTCGTGGACCGGACGCTACGAGCTGGAGCGTGCTCCAACGCAACCCCGGCCCACGGCCCGGCGGCCCCGGAGCCGGACCCTCGCACCACCCGTCAGTCGGCCCCGAGCACCACCGTCCCCGAGGAGCAGAACCAGCCGCCGGTGCCCGAGGCGACCGCGAGCCGTGGCGGACGCCCGCCGGCCCGCCGTACCTGGCGGCCGTCGCCGGCCTCGCCGCGCAGCTGCCGTACGGCTTCCACCAGCAGGAACAGTCCGCGCATCCCGGGGTGGCAGGCGGCCAGCCCGCCGCCGTCGGTGTTCGTCGGCAGCGCGCCGTCCCGGAGCAGCCGCCCCTTCTCCACGAACGCGCCGCCCTCGCCCTTCGGGCAGAAGCCGAGGTCCTCCAGCGTCACCAGCGTCATGTAGGTGAACGCGTCGTAGATCTGCGCGACCTCGATCTCCGCCGGCCGGACGCCCGCCCGTTCGAAGGCCAGCCGCCCCGAGACGGCCGCCGGGGAGACGGTGAAGTCGTCCCATTCCGACATCGCGCTGTGCGAGACGGCGGTGCCCGAGCCGAGGATCCACACCGGCGGCCGGGCCAGGTCCGGTACCCGGTCCTCGGCCACGAGCAGGACGGCGCAGCCGCCGTCGGAGCGGATGCAGCAGTGCAGCTTGGTGAAGGGGTCGGCGATCATCGGGCCGGACAGCACGTCGTCGGTGGTGAGGGGGTCCCGGTACATGGCGTCCGGGTTGGCCGCGGCGTTGGCGCGCGCCTGCACGGCGACCTCGGCGAGCTGTTCCAGCGTCGTGCCGTACTGGTGCATGTGCCGGCGTGCGGCCATCGCGTACTTGGCGATCAGGGTGTGGCCGTAGGGCGCTTCGAACTGCAGCGGACCGCGGGCCCCGAAGGAGAGGTCGGCGGTGCGGCGCCGCGCCTTGAGGTCGGCGCGGGCGGTCGACCCGTAGACCAGCAGTACCGCGTCGGCGTGCCCGGCGGCGATCGCGTCGGCGGCGTGCGCGGCCATGACCTCCCACGTGGCGCCGCCGACGGACGTCGAGTCGACCCACGTGGGGCGGAGGCCGAGGTACTCCGCGACCTCGATGGGGGCGAGCGTGCCGAGCCCGGCCGAGGCGAACCCGTCGACGGCCGAGCGGTCCAGCCCGGAGTCGGCCAGCGCGCGGCGGGCGGCCTGGGCGTGCAGGGCGTAGGGGGTGGCGTCGTCGACCCGGCCGCAGTCGGCCAGCGCCACTCCGGCGACGGCGACCTTGCGGGTACGTGCGGGAGTCCCGGTCCCTGGAGTCATGAATCTGACGGTACATCAGGTAAGGGCGGCCGGGCAGGGCGCTGCACGAGGCAGGGGGGCGGCGTGCGGGGCCGGGGGAGAGGGCGGTGCACGAGGCAGGCGGCTCGGCGCGCGAGGCCGGGCCGGGGGGTGCACGGGGCTGGGAAAGTGTGCGGTCACTCCCTACGATGACGGCCCGTCAGGTCTGACGGGTGTCACCGTACGGCCGGGAGGAGCCCGCCGATGGATGCCGCGTTCACCGAGGAGCAGGACGAGGACCGCCGCAGCGCCCTGCGCGCACTGCTGCGGAACCACCACGGCCAGGACGGACCAGGGGCCGCCGGGGAGGGGCCACGGGACCACGACGAGGAGCTGTGGCGGACCCTCGCCGGGCGGCTCGGGCTGCCGGGCCTCGTGCTGCCGACCGCGTACGGCGGCGCCGGCCGCGGGGCCACCGCACTGGCCCTCGCCTGCGAGGAGGCCGGCCGCGCGCTGCTGCCCTCGCCCCTGCTGCCCACCGCCGCGCTGGCCGCGCCGCTGCTCCACGCGCTCGGCAGCGAGGCGCAGCGCAGCGAACTGCTGCCCGCCCTCGCGGCGGGCGAGCTGACCGGCACGCTGGCCGTACCGGGCGCACGGCCGGCCACCGCGCTCGCGCTCACCGGGCCCAACACGGGCGACTGGGCGGGCGGCGGCCGCGCCGGCGGCATCCAGGCCAGGGCCGACGGCCGCGGCGGATGGCGCCTCTACGGGGAGGCCGATCAGGTGCTCCACGGGTACGGCGCCGACGTGCTGCTGGTGGCCGCGCGTGCCGGGGCGTACGCACGCGGCCGCACGCTGCTCTTCGTCGTACGTGCCGGCGTACCGGGACTGCGGCGGACCCGGTCGGCCGCGCTCGACGAGACCCGGCCGCAGGCCCGACTCGAACTGCGGGACGTGTCCGCCGCGTTGCTGGGCGAGGACGAGGAGGGTGCGGCCGTGCCCGCCGCGCTGGCCGCCGCGGGGGCGACGGCGGCCGCCGCGCTGGCCGCCGAGGCCGTGGGCGCCGCCGACGCCGCGCTGGCCAGCGCCGCCGCGCACGTCCGGCCCGGCACCGGCGACCCCGCGGTGCGGCACCGGCTCGCCGACCTGTACGCCGCGGTGCGGTCCGCGCGCGCGGCGGCGTACTGCGCCGCCTGGGAGGCGGACGCCGGACGCGGCGCCCCCGGGGAGTGCGGCCTCGCCCCGGCGCAGGCGCTGGAGACGCTGCGTGCCGTGGCGGGCGAGGCCGTCCAGCTGCACGGCGGTACGGGCTCCCCTGAAGAGCGCGCGGCGCAGCGGTACGCCCGGCGCGCGGCCGGCGACGAGCTGCTGTTCGGCCCGGCGCACCGGCTGCGCGCGCACGCCGCCGCCATGTGCGGCCTGTTCGCGGAGCGCCGTACGGGAGCGGCGGTACCGGCCTGATGGGGGCGGCGGGAGAACGACAGGCTTCGTCGCACGGTCGCTTCGCTCCCCCCTCCTCAGCCTTTTCGGCGGAGGCGCGCCCTTCCGCTCGCTCGCGGCTCAAGCACCCGGACGCCGGGATCAGTTGGCGGGGGCGCGACATCCCGGTCCGTGCCGTGCCGCTGACCGGACCGGGGCGGGACGCCGCCCGGCGGGCGGTGCTGGCCTTCTGGCCGCCGTACGCCGCTTACCAGTCACGGGTGACGCGCGAGATCCGGCTGTTCCCGCCCGTCCGGCGCTGATTCCGTACGGGCCGCCTACGCACCCCGTACGGCGTACGGACGTGTCCCCGCGGCCGGGTACGGGATCGGCTGCGCACTCGGTACCGCGCGCGGATACGCATCGGGCACCGTCCGGCTCTCGGGAGAGTCCGGGCGGTGCCCGATGTGGTGTGCAGATATGGCAGGACGAAGGGCGGACCGGCGAGGACGCGTCGGCAGCACGGCGTGCCGAGGCCGTCGTCGCCTCGTACCGGGGGCGGCGGTCGCACGCCGCGCCCCGGTTACTTGGCGGGCTTCTTGCCCGTGACGCCGAGGTGGACGAGCAGCGCGAGGTTCGGCTTGAGCTCGGCCTGCTTGACGCCCCAGCTGGTGAAGCCCTTCTGGTGGCCGGCGACCGCGGCGAGCATGGCGACCAGCGAGCCGGCCATCGCCGCCGGGCTGACGTCCTTGTCCACCTTGTTCTTGGCCTGGAGCTCCTTGATGGAGTCCGTAAGGGAGTTGGTGACGGCGTTCAGGATCTTCATGCGGATCTTGTAGAACCGCTTGTCGCCCTCCGCCGCGCCGAGATCGACGACGCGCAGGATGGCGTCGTGCTTGCGCCAGAAGGAGAGGAAGCCGTCGACCAGTTCCTCGGCCGTCTGGCGGCCGGACTTGCCGACCCAGGAGCGCCCGGCGACCAGTTCGGTCAGGTTCGCGCCCTCCTTGGCCATCTCCTCGGCGATCTCGAGGACGGCACCCTCGACATCGGGGAAGTACTGGTAGAACGTCGCGGGCGAGGTGCCCGCCTTGCGTGCGACGTCGATGACCTTGACGTCCCGGTACGGGGACGAACTGAGCATCTCGCTGAGGCAGTCGAGCAGCTTCTGCCGGGTCGCCTGCCCGCGGCGGCCGGCGACTCTGCCGTCGACGGTTCGAACTTGTCCTGTCATGCCGTCAGCTTACCGAGGGGTGATCGGAGCGCGATTTGGCTGCCTGCAAATGGGGATGGGGCGCAACGGGCCCCGAAGAGGCTTCTGCCGCCTGACTTCGGGGCCGCGAATCCGGTCCGGCCGCTTTGGCCTGAACAAGTGAATCGTCTTATCAACAGCCTGTGGACAATCTCGGTGGACAACCTCCCGGGGGTATCGCCGGAGGCCGCATCCGGGGGCGGGCGCGGAGATCCCGGGCTAATTTGTCCGTATGACGGCTTTTGTGGATGGCGCGCCCTGCTGGGCGGACGCGATGCTGCCCGACCTGGAAGCGGGCAAGCGCTTCTACGGTGAGCTGTTCGGCTGGTCCTTCGTGGGCAGCGATCCCGACTTCGGCAGCTACGCCACCGCGCTGCTCGACGGGCGGAAGGCCGCGGGGCTGATGCCCAAGAGGGACGGCCGGATGCCCACCGTGTGGGGCGTCTACTTCGCGTCCTCCGACCTCGCCGCCACCGTGGCCGGGGTCCGGGAGGCGGGCGGCCAGGTGATCACGGGTGTCACGCCGGTCGGCGACCTGGGCGCGATGATGCTGGGCGTCGACCCCGGGGGAGCGGTCTTCGGCGCCTGGCAGGCCGGCCGGCACGAGGGCTTCGAGGTGCAGGCCGAGCCCGGCTCCTACGTATGGATGGGCCTCAGTACGCGGGCCCCCGAGGCGGTGGACGTCTTCTACGGGGAGGTCTTCGGCTTCGAGGGCGTGACCGACGACCCGGGGGCCACCGCGACGTTCCTGCCGTGGCGGGTCGCGGGGCAGAAGCGCGAGATCGGCTGCCGGATCGTGCTGGACGCGCGGGCGCCGGCCGAGCTGCCCGCGCACTTCACCGTCTTCTTCCTGGCGGAGGAGATGGAGACGGCCGTGCGGACGGTGGTCCGGCAGGGCGGCAAGGTCCTCAGCGAGCCCCAGGGGACGCCCAGCGGCCCCCTCGCCCTGGTGGTCGACAATCAGGGCGCGGCCTTCGGGCTGATGGCCCCGAAGTAGCCGACGGCCCTGAAGTGCCTGACGGCCCCGAAGCGGACGCGGTCGTCGGGGTGCTCTCGCGTCCCGTCTCACTCGCCACACCCGCCTCCTCCGCCTCAGAAGTGTGAACGTTTGCTTGACGACCCACGGCGCATAACCCACCAAGGCGGTGCAAAGAGTCACTCCTCTTGCCAAGTAGGCGTGCCCGTCCGGCAATTAGTTCGTGGTCATGGCCCCCGAACGGCTTTCGGCACAGCAGAATTGGGGTCAGAGGCAGCTCCCGTTGCCGGGCCGCGGGCGGCGCGGTCCGGCAACGGGTCCGCAGGCTCCGCGGAAACCGTTGAGCGAGCGGGACGAACCGTACGTACGGGGAAGTGAATGGCGACGACGGACGGCACACCGGTGCACGGACCGGAGCCCGGGGACATCAGGCCGGGGCGTACGGCCGTGACCTCGGCCACCCGGTGGTCACCGGACATATGTGCGGCCGGCGTGTGAACCGGACCCGGCGGGCTCCCGCACTGGGGTGTAACGGCAGGTAACGACCCCTGTGCGTACCGCTCGGCGGGACACGGGACACGGCGGGAAGCCCCCGGGTTCGCAACCGTCGGCTTCGCCAGGAAGAATCAGCATGCGTACGGCCGAATCGGCCAGGCGGTGAGACGCTGCTCGGGGCAGTGGCTCTCGGCGGCTCTTGGCTTTTGAGAGTCTCTTTGACGCCCCACGGGGAGGTGGCAGGCAAGTGGTGGAGCAGCTGACGCAGCACGATCCCCGGCGGATCGGCCCGTTCGAGGTGCTCGGCCGTCTCGGTGCCGGCGGTATGGGGCTGGTGTATCTCGCGCGCTCGGCGTCCGGCCGGCGGGTGGCGATCAAGACGGTCCGTACCGAGCTCGCCGAGGACCAGCTGTTCCGGGTCCGCTTCACGCGTGAGGTCGAGGCGGCGCGGGCGGTCAGCGGCTTCTACACCGCGGCGGTGGTCGACGCCGATCCGCGCGCGGCGGTGCCCTGGCTGGCGACCGCGTACGTCCCTGCCCCGTCGCTGGAAGAAATAGTCAATGAGTGCGGGCCGCTGCCGGCCCAGGCGGTGCGCTGGCTGGCGGCCGGCGTCGCCGAGGCCCTGCAGTCCATCCACGGCGCGGGGCTGGTCCACCGCGACCTGAAGCCGTCGAACGTGCTGGTCGTGGAGGACGGTCCCCGAGTGATCGACTTCGGTATCGCCAGCGGGGTGTCGAACACCCGCCTGACGATGACGAACGTCGCCGTCGGCACGCCCGCGTACATGTCACCCGAACAGGCGCGCGACTCGCGCAGTGTCACGGGTGCCAGCGACATCTTCTCGCTCGGCTCCACCCTGGTCTTCGCCGCCACCGGACACGCGCCCTTCCACGGCGCCAACCCGGTCGAGACGGTCTTCATGCTGCTGCGCGAGGGGCCGGACCTCGAAGGGCTGCCCGACGAGCTGCGGCCGCTGATCGAGTCCACCATGCAGATGGCCGCCGAGCACCGCCCCAGCCCCGCCGACCTGCAGTCCCAGCTGGCGCCGCATCTGTTCGGTTCCGGTACCGACGACAGCGGTACGGCCTCGGCCTGGCTCCCCGGGAACGCCGTGGGCCTCATCGAGAGCCGGCGCGGCGGCCGGGTCGCCGCCGCGCGGCAGGCCGCCCAGCGGGCCGCCGCCTCCTCGGGGCGCGGCGCCCGCGGCGCGTACTCCGAGCAGGAGCGGCCGCCCGTCGCCCCGCCCGCGCAGCCGCCGGCACCGCCCGCCTCCCGGCCGGCCCCGCAGCGCCAGGAGAGCGCGCCGATGCCCGCGGCCACGGGCGACCCCGGCTGGGCCGCTTCCGCGGCGGTCGGGCCGGGCGCACGCCGGATCGGCGACCCGCGCGGCGGCGCGCCGCTCGCGCAGGCGGCGCCCACCGGCCCGGTCGCGCCCGCCGCACCGCTGCCCCCGGAGGTGGAGGGCCCGGACGGCTCCCTGCGGATCGGCGGCTCCGTCGCCCCGATAGGGCCCGGCCCCCGGGCGGACGGACCGGCCCCGCAGGCGCAGCCCGGAGGGGCGACCAACTGGGTGCGGCCGCCGGCCGGCGTGCAGGCCCCGTCCGGACCCGCCGGACCGCCGCCCGCGGTGCCTCCGCAGACACCGGGCCCGCAGGCCGGTCACGGCGCGCCCGCGCCCGCCCGACCGGGCGACCCCGCGGCGCAGGGCGGCCCCGGCCGCTGGCGTCCTTGGCGGTTCCGCATGTCGAACGACGTGTGGGGCACCCCGGTCGTCTCCGGCGATCTGCTGTACGTCACGTCCTTCGAGGTGCACGCGCTGGACGTGGCCAGCGGGCGGCGTCAGTTCAAGACCCGCGAGGTCGCCTGGGCGATGGCCGTCTCGGACGGCCGGATCCACGCCTCGGACGGCCCGAGCCTGTACGCCCTGGACGCCACCGACGGCTCCGAGCTGTGGCGGCTGAACACCGAGGGCTGGGTCTACAGCCTGGGCGTGGACCGCGGCACGGTCGTCACCGGCACCCGCGGCGGCGGCGTGCAGGCCTGGGAGGCGGCCAACGGCGAGCTGCTGTGGGAGATCGGCGGCGCGCAGACCGACTTCGAGACCGCCGAGTCCGGCCCGGTCGTGCACGAGGGCACGGTCTACGTGTGGGCGGACGCGCGGCTGAAGGCGCTGGAGGCCCGTACGGGCGCCGAACGCTGGTCGTACCCCGTGGGGGACGCGGCGTCCTGCGGCGGGGTGCCGGTGCGCCTCCTGACCGCTCCGGACGGGGTGGCCTACGTCGTGGCCGGCACCCGCGTCCTGGCCATCGACATCCACCGCGGCGACGTCCGCTGGCACTTCGAGGCGCCCGCGGTGTTCCTGTCGCCGCCCGCCTACGCCCCCGGACCCGCCGTCACCGGCGGCGGGATCTACCTCGCCGACTACCTCGGCACCGTCTACGCGCTGGACGCCAACGACGGCCGGGACCGCTGGCGGATCGCCACCGAGGCGCGCCAGTCCACCGAGCCGGTGCTGGTCGCCGACGGCGCGGTGCACCTGGGCAGCGGCAACGCGCTGTACACGCTGGACGCGGTGACGGGCACGCCCCGCTGGCGCTTCCAGGCGGGCGGCGAGGTCATCGGCGCGCCCGTGGCGGCGGACGGCCGGGTGCACTTCGGGTCCGCCGACTCCTGCCTGTACACACTGGACGCGATGGGCGGCCAGCTGCGCTGGAAGCTGGCGACCGGCGGTGAGATCACCGGTACCCCGGTGGCCGCGGCGGGCGTCGTCTACGCCTGCAGCAAGGACCGCTGCGTGTACGCGCTCGACGCGGCCAAGGGGACCGGACAGGCACGGCGCTCCTAGGGAGCGCCGCCGCGCTTCTCGGGGCCTCGGGGCTCAGCGCTCCTCGGGCGGGCGGTCGCGGCCCTGCTGTCCCTGGTCGCCCGGGATGCGTGGCAGCCGCTGCGTGGGCCCGGCGGGCTCGTCCCGGTAGGGGCCGTCCGGCGGCGGCCCGTCGGGGCGGGGCTCCTGCGGCACGGCCCGCGGCGTACCGGCCGGCGGCGTCGTGCCGTCGTGCGTCGGCGGCCACGGCTCCCGGTGGGCGCCGCCGAGCGGTCCCGGCCCTCCGTAGGGCACGTCCGGGTGTCCCGTGTGCGGCCCCGGGCCCGGCGGCTCCCCGTAGGGCGGCTCCCCGTAGGCATAGGGGCCGCCTTGCGGCTCGCCTTCATAGGGAGGGGGCGCGCCGCCCTCGTACGGAGCGGCGGCGCCGTACGGAGCGGGCGCGCCGCCCTCGTAGGCGTACCGGCCCTCGGGCTCCCCGTAGGGTGCCGGTTCGTAGTCCCGCTCGTCCCTCATCCGGCGTCTGCGGGCGCGTACGCCGCGGCGGCCGCTCATCATGACGGCGCCCAGCAACAGCAGGATGCCGCCGCCCACGGCCGCGGCCACGCCGACGCCCAGCCCCCTGCCCCCGCTTCCGGCGGTGAGGCTGCCGGCGGCCTGGCCCTGCCGCACCATCCACAGGACGGTGAAGCCCAGGACGACCAGACCGGCGAGCGTGACGAGCAGGCGCGACCTCAGAAGGACGCCGAGCAGCGTGAGCACGGCCCCGGCCAGCATCGGCAGCACGAGCGAGCGCATGACGTCCGCGCCGGTGCCGGTGATGCCGTTGAAGAGGTCGGCGACGCGGAAGTCCTCGCCGTGACGGCCGTCGTACCAAGGACGGAAGGGGCTCCATACGGCGGCCGCCGCTCCGATGAGGGCGATCAGGGAGCCGATGACGTTGCGAATCACCAGCATCGCCTCGTTTCGCTTCGCTGATGTCCTCCACCGCCGACGCTACGCCGTGCCGCCGGGCCCCGCCACGGCAATGCGGCGGCTGTATCGTGACGTGCGCTCGTCAAGCACTCGGGGGATTTCATGGCACGCCGTCATCTGCGGCTCACGGCCGTCGTGGCCGTCGTTCTCGTCACGCTCACCGGCTTCCGGCCGCACGGTCACGGGAGCAGCGGTGGCGGCGGAGGCTGCAGTGCGCACTCCAGCAGCAGCGGTTCCCACAGCAGCGGCCACCACTACGACGATGACGACGACGATGACTACTCGGGCAGCGGGGGCTCGGACAGCGGCCCGAGCACTGACGCGACGCCGCAGGGCACTGTCGTGGAGTGCGCCTCGGAGCACCCGAAGGCGAAGCGGCCGGGCGCGAAGGTCCGGCTGACGGGCAACGACCCCTACGCCGACGTGACGATCACGGTGGAGTTCCGCGGCGCGGACGGCTCCGTGGTGGACACCGGCGAGCGGACGGTCGACCCCGCCCTGGACAACGAGGACGACCTGGCCGGGGACCCGGTATTCCGCATCCCCATGACCCACCCCGACCGGGCCGGCAAGGTCACACGCTGTCAGGTGCGCAGCGTCGTCTGACCCCGCGGCGGATCACCGCACCCGAGGGGCCGCCCCCTTCTCCCGCTCTCCGAAGAGCCCGGCCTGCCGCTCCGGTGGCAGGTTGCCGAGGGCGATCAGTTGCGGGGCGTGCGCCAGCGCCCGCTCGCGGGTCGCCTCCTTGGCCGCCCAGAGGGCCCGTACGGTCCCCTGCACGGCCTCGGTGGGCTGTGCCGCGATGGTCTCGGCCACCCGCAGCGCGGCCGGCACTGCCTCGCCCGGCGGCGTCAGCTCCGACACCAGCCCCACCTCGTGGGCGCGGCGCGCGCCGAGCCGCTCGGCGGCGCCCGTCAGCGCGAGCCGGGCGATCTCCCCGTACGGCATCCGCTGCGCCATGAGCACCGATTCGTACGCGCTGACCATGCCGTACGTCGTGTGCGGGTCGAAGAACGTCGAGGTGTCCGACGCCACGACGAACTCGCACTCGCCCAGCAGGTAGAAGGCGCCGCCGCAGGCCATGCCGTCGACCGCGGCGATCACCGGTTTCCACAGGTCGGCCGCCTTGGGGCCGATGCGGAGCAGCGGGTCGTCGAGGGAGTAGGGGGACGGCGGCTGCGGCACACTGACCGAGCGGTCGATGCCCGTGCAGAAGGCCCGGCCGCCGGCGCCGGTCACCACCGCGGCGCGTACGGTGCCGTCGAAGCGGAAGGCGCGCCAGGCGTCCGCCAGTTCGCCGGCGGTCTCCAGGTCGATGGCGTTGTGGCGGTCGGGCCGGTCGAGGGTGACCAGCGCGACGCCCGCGCCGGCCCGGGTGTCGATACGTACGGTCACGGGCGCTCCAGCAGCCAGCGCGGCACGGTCACGCCGTCCGCCATTTCGTGGAAGGTCACCTTCACCGCCGCGCCGATGCGCAGCCGTTCCGGGGGAACGGAATCCAGCGCGGCGCCGGGGGCGCCGACGAGGTTGCCGACCAGCCGGATGCGGGGCGCCTCGGCCAGTTCGACGACGATCGCGTGGTACGGGGCCATGGCCGCGTACGCGGGCAGCAGTGGTGGGTGCGGCCGGACGTAGGACCAGATCCGGCCGCGGCCGCTCATCCGCCGCCACTCGCTCGCGAAGGACTGGCAGCGCGGGCAGCAGGGGCGGGGCGGGAAGCGCAGTTCGCCGCAGTCGGCGCAGGCCTGGACGCGCAGTTCGCCGCGTGCCGCGTACTCCCAGAACGGTGCTCCGTCCTCGTCGGGGACGGGGAGCAGGAAGCCGTCGGCGGTGAGGGGCTCCCCGGCGGGGGAGGTGGGTGCGGTGGCGGCGGGCTCGGCCGCGGGTTCGGCCGCTGCGGGGGAGTTGTCCACAGGCCGGGCGGGCGGGGTGCGGCTGTCGGCGGCCGGTGTCACACTCGGCTTCATGAACGTCACAGTGGGTCAACTCCTCAGCAGGAGAGCGGAAGTCGGGACGCATTCGCCGGCGGTGACCAGGCAGGTCGCGGCGTCGGGCACCTGCGCGGTGCTGGTGCCGCGCAGCTGCTTGACCCCCTCGGTGATCAGGTTGAAGCCGTGGACGTACCCCTCGGAGAGGCCGCCGCCGCCGGTGTTCAGAGGGAGCCGGCCGCCGATCTCCAGGGCGCCGCCCTCGGTGAAGGCCGCGCCCTCGCCGCGCCCGCAGAAGCCGTAGCCCTCCAGGGAGAGGGGGACGAGGGGGGTGAAGGCGTCGTAGATCTGGGCGACGTCCACGTCCTGCGGGCCGAAGTCGGCGGACTTCCACAGGTGGCGTGCCGCGGTCCAGGCGGGCCCGGTGAGCGGGTCGTCGTTCCAGTAGTTGACCATGCCGTGGTGCTGGGCGGGCAGGCCCTGAGCGGCGGCGTGGACGTAGACGGGGGCGGACCGGCAGTCGCGGGCGCGCTCGGCGGAGACCAGGACGCAGGCCAGCGCCCCGTCGGTCTCCAGGCAGTTGTCGAAGAGGCAGAGCGGCTCACTGATCCAGCGGGAGGTCATGTACATCTCGCGGGTCAGCGGGCGTTCGTACATGACGGCCGCGGGGTTCTGGTTGGCGCGGTTGCGGCAGGCCAGCGCGACGTTGAAGAGGTGGTCGCGGGTGGCTCCGTACTGGTGCATGTAGCGACGGGCGAGCATCCCGATCTCGTCGGCCGGGCGGAGCAGGCCGAAGGGGCGGGTCCATTGAGCGGGGGTGGGGAGTTGAGCGGCCGTGTTCTTCCAGGGGCGGGGCCCGGAGCCGCGTTTGCGCGAGCGCCAGGCGACGCCGACGGTGGCCTGGCCGGTCGCGATGGCGGCGGCCAGATGGGTCACGGTGGCGCAGGAACCGCCGCCGCCGTAGCCGACCTTGGAGAAGAAGGTGATGTCACCGGCGCCGATGGCCTTGGCGACCTCGACCTCGTCGGTCTCCTCCATCGTGTAGGAGGCGAAGGCGTCGACCTCGGAGGGCGCGATGCCGGCGTCGGCGAGGGCCGCGGTGATCGCGCGACAGGCCAGTGTCTTCTCGGACTCGGGGAGTTGCTTGGCGAACGGCGTCTGGCCGATGCCGACGATCGCCGTAGCGTCCTTGAGGGCCGTCCCCATCGTCACCTCCGTGCTCGGTCGTCCGTACTGACAGCCGAGGAGGCTACCGCTAATCTGACGGGTAGTCAGCTAACTGGCACAGGGATCTCCCGGCCGGTACGCGCCGCACGGCCCCCGGGCGGACTCCCGGACACCGCGTACGGCCCGCTCCGCCGCCGGGGGAGAGAGGCAGGCGCGATGCCCGGCGACGTGCAGCGGCAGCGGGACGACGAGGGCGCCGAGAGCGGCAGTGGCGTCGAGGCCGTCAAGGGCCTGGTGGACGCCGGCCCGTGGGAGGCGGGCTCCGGGGCGGACGAGGTGGCGGATCCGCGTGCCGATGTGGAGTTCGGGACGCTTCCGCGGCTGGTGCGGGCGGCGGCAGCGCGGTACGGCGCACGCGAGGCGGTCGCCGAGGGGCGGACCCGTGTCTCGTACGCCGAGCTGGGCATGCGGGTGGAGCGCGCGGCCGCGGCCTGCGTCGCCGCCGGGGTCGCGCCCGGCGACCGGGTGGCGGTGTGGGCGCCGAACACCACGGACTGGATCGTCTCCGCGCTCGGCGCCGTCTCGGCGGGCGCGGTCCTGGTACCGGTCAACACCCGCTTCAAGGGCGCCGAGGCCGCGGACGTCCTGCGCCGCACCCGCGCCCGGTTGCTCTTCGTCACCGGCACCTTCCTCGGCACCTCGTACGTCGCCTCGCTGCGCCGGGCCACCGCGGCAGGCCCGGGTGACGGTCCGCTGCCGGGGCTGCCTGACCTGCGGGACGTGGTGGTGCTGGCCGACGACGCACCCGTCGGGCTGCGCACCTGGCGGGAGTTCCTGGCCGGCGGTGAGCGGGTGCCGGCCGCGGCCGTACGGGAGCGCGCGGATGCCGTGCCGCCCGAGGCGCCCTCGGACATCGTGTTCACCTCGGGCACCACGGGCCGCCCCAAGGGCGCCGTGATCACCCACGCCCAGACGCTGCGTGCGTACGGCGTCTGGAGCGAGCTGGCGGGACTGCGCGAGGGGGACCGCTACCTCGTCGTCAACCCGTTCTTCCACACCTTCGGCTACAAGGCGGGCGTCCTCGCCTGCCTGCTGCGGGGCGCGACGATCGTGCCGCAGCCGGTCTTCAGCGCCGACACCGCGCTCGCCAACGTCGCCGCCGAGCGCATCACCGTCCTGCCGGGCCCGCCCTCCCTCCACCGGCAGCTGCTGGACCATCCCGCGCGCGGGCGGCACGACCTCTCGACACTGCGGCTGGTGGTGACGGGCGCGGCGGTGGTGCCGCTGGAGCTGGTCGAGCAGCTGCGCGGCGAGCTGGGCGTCGCCACCGTCCTGACCGCGTACGGCCTGTCGGAGAGTACGGGCGTGGTGACGATGTGCCGGCGTGGCGACCCGCCGGGGATCGTCGCCGGCACGTCGGGCCGGGCGATACCGGGCACCGAGGTCGCGGTGGTCGACGCGAAGGGGCAACCGGTGGCACCGGGCCGGCCCGGCGAGGTACGGGTGCGCGGCTACCACGTCATGACGGGCTACTTCGAGGACCCGGAGGGCACCGCCCGCGCCGTCACGCCCGACGGCTGGCTGCGCACGGGCGACGTGGGCGTCCTGGACGAGGCGGGCAATCTCCGGATCACCGACCGGATCAAGGACATGTTCATCGTCGGCGGGTTCAACGCCTACCCGGCCGAGATCGAGCAGCTGCTGCTCCGTCACCCGGACGTCGCCGACGCCGCCGTGATCGGGATACCCGACGCCCGGCTGGGCGAGGTCGGCCGGGCGTACGTGGTGCGGCGCCCCGGCGCGACGGTGACGGGGGACGAACTGATCGTCTGGTCGCGCCGGGAGATGGCCAACTACAAGGTCCCGAGGGAGGTGAGCTTCCTGCCCGAACTGCCGCGCAACGCGAGCGGCAAGGTCCTCAAGGAACGACTCCGCCGCACACCGGCGGCCGCGGCCGACCGGGCCACCGACGGAACGGTGACCCGTGATCGGCAGGTCAGCGGCTGAGACGGACCGGCCACCGGCTGCGGCGGTCCGGTCAGCGGCTGAGCGGCCGGTCAGCGGCCGAGGCGCACCGGGAGGGACTGGAGGCCGTTGCCGATGAAGGAGCCGGTGGCCCGCAGCTCTTCGGGGGACACCGCCAGCTCCAGGTCCGGGAAGCGCTCGAAGAGCGCGGGCAGGGCGGCGCGTGCCTCCATCCGGGCCAGCGGGGCGCCCAGGCAGTAGTGCACCCCGTGGCCGAAGGCGAGGTGCTCGCGGTCGGCGCGGCTCAGCTCGAAGGCGTCCGCGTCCGGCCCGTGCCGCTCGGGGTCCCGGCCTGCCGCAGCGTAGGCGGCGAGGATCGGGTCGCCCTGCCGGATGACCGTGCCGTCCGGCAGCGGGATGTCCTCGACGGCGTACCGCAGCGGCAGGTTGGCGATGCTGGGCGCCCAGCGCAGCGTCTCCTCGATGACGTCGTCCCAGCCGGCCCGCCCCTCGGCCAGCAGGGCGCGCTGCTCGGAGTGGACGAGCAGGGCGTGGACGGCGTTGCCGATGAGGTTGACGGTGGTCTCGTAGCCCGCGCCGATCACCAGCAGGAGGGTGTCGAGCAGTTCCCGCTCCTCCAGGCGGGAGCCGTCGTCGTCGCGGGTGGAGACCAGCACGCTGGTCATGTCGTCACCGGGCTCGCGCCGCTTCAGCGCGATCAGGTCGCCCAGCACGGCGGCGATCTTCGCGGCGGTGGCGGAGGCCTGCTCCGACGTCGCGGAGGTGTCCATGACCTCGTCGATGACCGAGCCGACCTCGACCCGGGACTCCTCGGGAATGCCGAAGAGTTCGCAGATCATCCGCATCGGAAGGGGGAGCGCGTAGGAGGAGATGAGATCGACCGGCTCGCCGGCGGGGACCGCCTCCAGGTCGGCCAGCAGCTCCTTGGTGATCCGCTCGACGCGCGGGGCCATGGCCTCGGTGCGCCGTCCGGTGAAGGCGGGCGCCACCAGCTTGCGGAGCCGGCGGTGGTCGGTGCCGTAGGCGGTGAACATGTTGGTCACCCCGACCCAGGACTGCAGCCAGCTGTCGTGGTGTTCGCCGTTGCGCCAGGCCGGCCAGTGCTGCCGCGGGTCCTTGCTGACCCGGTCGTCGGCGAGCAGCCGCTTGAGCAGGCCGTGCCCGCCCACCGACCAGGCCTGGATGCCGCCGGGCAGCTCGATGAGCGCCGCCGGACCTATCGCGCGGAGGCGGGCGGCCTCTCCGGGGAGGTCGGTGCCTGCCGGGTCGATGGCGACGGGCTGCTGTCCCATGGGGTAGCTCCTGCCTGATCGGGGGTGAGGGGGGTGAAGCGGGCCGGGAGCGCGGCCAGTGCGCGGTGGAACGCGCCGACCCGCCACTCCAGCTGCTCGAACGGCACCGTGAGTTCGATGTCGGAGAGCCAGGCGGTGAGCCGCTCGATCGCGGTGGTCGCGATGAGCAGCGCGGTGGGGCGTACGGGGCAGGCGTGCGGCCCGGCGGCCCAGGACAGGTGCGCGCCGCCGCCCGCGCGGGGCTGCTCCAGCGGCGTGGTGCCGAACTGCGCGTTGGCCGCGGCGTACGAGACCAGGGTGAGCTGGTTCGCGCGGATCCAGGTGCCGTGGAAGAAGACGTCCCGGCGTGGGTAGTGCGCGGAGTAGTTGCCGAGCGGCGGGTCGTTCCACAGCACGTCGTTGATGGCGTCGCGGGCGGTCAGCGCGCCGCCGGACAGGGTGCCGTAGTACCGGTCGTCGGACAGCATGCGGGCGAGCGCGTTGCCGATGAGGTTGGTGGTCGGCTCGTGCCCGGCGCCCATGGTGATGACGATCTGGTGGATCAGTTCCTCGTCGGTGAGCCCGGCGGGGTGGTCCATGAACCAGGAGGTGAGGTCGGGGCCGCGGCGCTCCTTCTTGGCGGCCACCAGCTCCATGATGTAGCCCGTGAAGTTCTCGTTGGCCTTCGCGGCCTGCTCGGGCGTGGCTCCGTCCAGCATGTCGGCGAGCGCGGAGATCAGCCGGTCGCTGTAGGAGTCGGGGAGCCCGAAGACCCGGTTGAAGATCATCAGGGGCAGGCTGCGCGCGTACTGGGAGATCAGGTCGACCCGGCCCTCGGTGCCGAACCGGCTGATCAGCTGGTCCGCCGCGCCGCGCACGTAGGAGCGCAGCTCGTGCGGCTCGATCAGCGCGAAGCTGTCGGTGATCACCTTGCGGTAGCGGTCGTGCGCCTCGCCGTCGCTGAAGAACACGTTGGGCCGCCAGGCGAGCATCGGCATGACCTGCGAGTCCGCCGGCACGGTCGGCATCCAGGGCCGGGAGTCCTTGGACCAGGTGGCCTCGTCGTTGAGCAGCTCCAGCGCGGCGCGGTAGTCGGTGACCAGCATCGCGGGCACGCCCGGCGCGATCTCGACCTGCGCGACCGGCCCCTGCCGCCGCAGCAGCTCGTAGATGCCGTGCGGATCGGCCGCGAAGTCCGGGTCGTACAGCCGCACGATGTCCTGCGCGGGGTCGTAGGGCGCGGCGTGGGACGCCTGGGGCGGGAACGGGGCTGTTGTGCCGCCGTACTCCGGGCCGCCGTGCGCCGGACCGCCGCCGTGTGCCGGGCCGCCCCCGTGCGCGGGGCAGCCGGGGGGCGGCTCGGCTCCGCCGGGAGCGGCGTTCTCGGGCGGCAGCGCGCCGGTCCCGTACGCGGGCGGCGGCGCACCGGTCCCGTACGCGGGCGGCGGGGCACCCGTCCCGTACGCGTGGTTCTCGGGCGGCAGGGCCCCGGGCTCGTGGGGGGAGGTCATGCGGTGTCTCCGGGCGTGTGGTCCAGGACGTGCCCGACCAGGGCGATCAGTGCGTCGAGGGACTGGTCGCGGTCGCGCGCGTCGCACACCACCAGCGGGGTGTCGTCGTGCAGGTCGAGGTGGTCGCGCAGGGTTTCGACGGGGTGCGCCGGCGCGTCGGGGAAGGCGTTGACCGCCACCGCGTACCGCAGCCCGGCCTCCTCGATGATGTCCATGACCTCGAAGGAGTCGGCCAGTCGGCGGGTGTCGGCCAGGACCAGCGCGCCGACCGCGCCGCGCGCGATGTCCTGCCACAGCGGCCGGAACCGCTTCTGGCCCGGCGTGCCGAAGAGGTACAGCACCAGGTCGCCGGCGAGCGTGATCCGCCCGAAGTCGATGGCGACGGTGGTCGTGGTCTTGTCGCGCACCCCGGCCAGGTTGTCGACGAACGCGCCGGTCTGCGTCATCACCTCTTCGGTGTGCAGCGGCGGGGTCTCCGACAGGGCCCGGATGAACGTGGTCTTGCCGACGCCGAAGGGGCCGGCGACCAGCAGCTTCACCAGGGTCTGGTCGGTGCCGGACAGGTACATGGCGCCCTCGGCGGCGCCGTCGGTGCCGCCCGCTGCGCTAGGACTTGAGAGTGCGGAGTCCATCGAGGACCCTCTCCAGAATCTGCCGGTCGATCTGTTCGGCTTCGGGGATGGGGGAACGGGCGTGCAGGTGCCCGGCGTCGACGAGGTCGGCCACCAGCACCTTCACGACGCTGACCGGCAGCCGCAGGTGCGAGGCGGTCTCGGCGAGGGTCAGCGCGCCGGGCCGCAGCAGAGCCAGGAGGCGGAGCGCTTCGGGGCGCAGCTCGGCGGGCGCGGTGACGGTAGCGCCGTACAGGACGGTGAGCCGGTCCAGGGTGTTGCGGCTGGGGCGGGCGCGGCCGCCGGTCGCCAGATAGGCCGGTACGAGACGCCGGTTGCTCTGGCGGGGCGTCATGCGGACGAGCCCGTCTCCCGCGGCGGCGAGCTCATCGCCTTCGCGCCGAGCGTGGCGACCTGCACCTGCATCTGGTGCGAGACGACGCCCATGTTGACGTCGGGCGCGGCGAAGACCGCGAGGCAGGTGTTCTCGCCGGCCGGGATGGCGAGCACCCAGCCCTCCTCGGACTCCACGACGGTCTGCCGCAGCTTGGCGTCGTCCTGGCCGGTGAACGCGGCGGTGACGGCGCGGCCCGCGCCCTGGAGCGCCGACATCATGGCGGCCACGCCCTCGGCCGCCTCGCGGGCGAGGCCGGGCGAGGAACCTTCGATGAAGCCGTCGCCGGAGATGACGGCCGCGTGCAGGACGTGCGGCAGTTCCAGCAGCGGCGCCAGCACCCAGGACTGGTCCTGCGTGACGCGGCGGCGGACGGGGGTGCTCATGCTCGGTCGTTCCCTTCGGGGCGCGGAATGCGGTTGTCGGCTTCGGCCCGCCCGGAGAGGGTGCCGCGCTGCAGGGCGGCCCAGCGCGTGGCGGACTCCTGGGGGCTGCGCTCGGCGACGGGTTCCGTGCGGGGGAGAGCGGGTTCGGGTTGGGCGGAGGGCCGGCGGCGCCGGCGGCGCGGCAGTCCGGTCGCCGGGTCGGTCGCGGACTCCGGCGCGGCAGCGGGCTCGTGCTCGGGCGTACGAGCGGGCGCGGGGTCCGGCGTACGGACGTCCAGGGACTCCGGCGCACGTGCAGGCTCGGCCTCCGGCGCGCGCTCGGGGGTAACGGCGCCCGTATCGGCGGGCGTATGTGTGGGCGTGCGCTCCATGGCAGCCTCCGGGGCGCGTGCGGACATGTGCTCTCCCGCGGTCACCGGAGTGGCGCCCGCTGTGGGTGCCGTGAGCGGTGCGGCCTGCGGCGGTGTCAGCGGCGTCGAGTGCGCCCGCATCATCTGCGGCGGCAGCGGCGCCATCACCGACATCGGCTGGGTGTCCTGGTTCATCAGCGTCAGCAGCGGGTCGCCCGGGATGTACACGACCGCCCGCACGCCGCCGTACGGCGAGGACTCGACGTGCACCGTGAAGCCGTACTGCCGCACCAGCTGTCCCACGGCCGCGAAGCCGGACCGCGGCGGGTCGCCCAGCTCCGTGAGCAGCACCCGCTCCCCGCCGCCCAGCAGGCGCATGGCGTGCTCGACCTCGTCGCGGTGCATGCCGATGCCGTAGTCGTCGACGATGACGGAGGCGCCGCGGTTGCCCTGCTGGAGCGTGACGGCGACGGGCAGTTCGTGGTGGGAGTGGTGCAGCGCGTTGGCCAGCAGCTCGGTGAGGGCGACGGCGACCGGCTCGACGGCGCGGGCGACCACGCCGACCGGGTCCCGCAGCAGGTTGCTGACCTGGATGCGTTCGTAGCCGCGCAGCCGCGACATGGAGCCGACCACGAGGTCGGCGAGGTGCGAGTCGTCGCGGGTCAGCCCCGGCCAGGCACCGCAGACCACGCCGGTGGTCTGCACCCGGCGCAGCGCCTGCTCGTTGAGGAAGTCCGCCTGCAGCAGGTCCTGGGCGACGGCCTGGTCGTCGTACCGGTGCTGCATCTCCTGGAGGAGCGTCTGGAGCCGGTACAGCAGCGCCTGGATGGTGGTGGTGGCGCCGCGCATCGCGGCCTGCGCCGCCTCGTCCACCCGGGCCCGCTCCTTGGTGACCGCCTGCGAGAGCTGCTCCAGGGCCCCGGTGAGCGCCTGGTCCAGGTCGGTGCCCGTGAAGCGCGGGTCGTTCAGGCCGCGGACCTTGACGTGCGGGTGGGCGAGGGCGGTGGCGAGGTCGGGCAGCCGGGCCTCGGCGAGGTGCCGGATCTCGGCTTCGGTGGCGCGGAGTTGCGCGGCGATCTCGGTGTGGCCGCGCTCGGCGGCGGAGGCGCGGGCCTCGGCCGTGGCCAGGTGCCGGCGCAGGGCCTGGCTGCGCTGCCGGCCACGGACCAGGAAGAAGATCATCACCACCGCGGCGGCCGTGCCTGCGGTCAGGCACCAGAGCAGTGTCGCCGGTATGGAAGTCATCGGGTTCCTCGTGTGGGGGGCGGCTTGACGACGGTGTACGAACACCTGATCGCCGCCGCGATGTTACCCACCAAGTGACCTTTCGCACGGGGAAGTGGGAAAGCGGCATTCCGTGTGGACAAGATCACTCCGTTTTACCGGCGGTCACGTCGGAAACACCCGGAATGTCAACTTCCAATTGTGAAGCTGCCCTGGTCGGTAACGGGTTCGTCCGCGTACCGCTCCCGCAGGACGTTCTTCAGTACCTTGCCCAGCGGGCCGCCGCGCGGCAGCGCATCCGTGACCTCCAACTGCTCCGGCAGCTTCTGCGTCATCAGCCCCGACCGCCGCAGATGGTCCGTCAGCAGTTCCAGGGTCAGCGGCGGTCCGCCCGGGTCCGCGAGCGTGACCACCGCGCACACCCGCTCCCCGCGCTCCCGGTCCGGCAGCCCGACGACCGCCGCCTCCGCCACCGCCGGATGGCCGTGCACCAGGTCCTCGATCTCCTGGGCCGAGATGTTCTCGCCCTTGCGGATGATGATGTCCTTCAGCCGCCCGGTCAGCACGAGATGGCCGTCCGCGCGCAGGAACCCCAGGTCGCCGGTGTGGAACCAGCCGTCGGCGTCGAACGAGGCGGCCGTCAGCGCCGGATCCGTGTACCCCTGGAAGAGCATCGGCCCCTTGAGCGTCACCTCCCCGGTCTCCCCGCCGGGCAGCGCCCGGCCGTCCGGCCCGGCGATCCGCACCTCGGCGCCCGGCACCGGCCGCCCCACCGTCCGCGCCAGCTGCTCGTCGCTGTCGTGCGGCGTACCCATCGTGATCATCGGGCACTCCGTCATCCCGTACCCGTGCAGCACCGCGCAGCCCAGCTCGCGGCCGGCCGCGGCGTACAGCTCCGGAGGCAGTGGCGCGCCCCCGCCCGAGAGCACCCGTAGCGACGGGATCAGCTTCGCGTCGCCCTCCCGCCGCCGCGACTCGTCCAGGAACGCCTGGTAGAAGGCGGTGCTGCCGCCCGCCATGGTGACGCCGAGGCGCGCGTACGCATCGGCCGCCGCGCCCGGCGCGAACGTCTCCAGCACCACCGCCGGGAATCCGCTGACCAGCATGGCGACGACGTAGTCGGGCCCCGCGATGTGCGCGTACGGGAAGGCGATCGACCCGATGTCCGAGGCCGACATCCCGATCGCGGCCGCCAGTCCGGCGCCGCCCGCGATCAGTGAGGCGTCGGTGTGCCGTACGCCCTTCGGCGCCGCCGTCGTCCCCGAGGTGTAGTAGATCCAGGAGGCGGGCTCCGGCGCGTCCGCCCGCTGCCGGACGCCGCCCGGCGGGAACTCCGGCAGGCCGGCCGGGTCGCCCTCGGGCAGCCCCGCCGCGTCGCCCACGACGACGGTCCGCGTCCCCTCCGGCGCCGCCCGCCGGGCCAGCGCCGCGAAGTCGACGTCCCGCCACACCCCCGGCACCAGGAAGAACTCCGTGCCGGACTCGGCCAGTACGAAGCCGACCTCGCGCTCCCGGTGCAGATGAATGACCGGTATCTGCACGGCCCCCAGCCGGGCCAGCGCGAGCGAGGCGAGCACCGTGCTGATCCGGGTCGGGAGCTGCCACGCCACCCGCGTGCCCGTGCCGATGCCCAGCTCCCGGAAGCCGGCCGCGGCGCGGAGCGCCCGCTCCCGCGCCTCCCCGAAGGTGACGGTCCGCCCGTCCGCCTCGTAGAACATCACCGCGTCGGCCGACGCGGCGGCCCGCCGCTCGACCAGTTCCCAGAGCGTACGTATCGGAGCGGAGTCCTGCACGGCGCGCCTCCCGGCAAGGGTCGGGACGGAACGGATGTGGCGCGACTGTAGCAGCAGAACTGACGGGTCGTCAGGTAGTCGTCAGGTAGTGCGTCTCAAGGCAGTACGTCTCCCTTGAACGGCCGTGCCGTCCCCCGAGCGGCCGTTCCGCCCGCGGACATGCCGCAGGGACCGGCTACGACGGCATCCCCTCCTTGCCGTCGGAGCCGGCCCCTGCGATCCCCCGGGTTGTGGTTCAGCGGGCCGTACGCGAGATCAGTGCTCCAGCTTCGGCTCGGCGATCGGCCGGTGGCTGTCCTGCGGTGCCATCGTGCCGTCCGCCGCGACCGGGCGCGGTGCGTCCTGCGCCGCCAGCACCTCGTCACCGATGATCGGCCGGTGGCTGTCGGCCATCGTGGCGACCTCTTCGCCGATGATGGGCCGGTGGCTGTCGAGCGGCTTGATGACGTCCTTGTCGCCTGTGCGCGGAACCTTCTTCTCGGTGCTCACAGTGATCAACTCCTGTGTGTGGGCGCTTGCGGTCCACCGGCCCGGCGACTCCCCCGTGGGTCGCCGGACGGGTGAACCAAGGGCCGAACACCATACGGTGGGGCCTCGATACCGAGCCGCTTGCCCCCCGAGGCGGCGGATCGGTACGTAGAAGAGTGACGCGCGGCGATGAACGATCGATAAACGGCGGCGATTACGTCGCCGAACTGGGGTGATGCCCGGTCAGGCGACGGCGGCCGGGGAGAGCAGCTGCTGCACCTGCGTGCTCTCCGCCGCGCCGAGCCGCTCGTACACGCTCAGCGCCTCCTGCCAGCACACCCGGGCCCGGCCGGTGTGCCCGACCTGGCTCAGCGCCCGCCCCAGCGTGGTCAGTGCGTTGGCGCGCCAGAGCTCGCCGCCGACGCCGCGCAGCGCGGTCAGGGCCTGCTCGGCGTGGTTGGCGGCGCGGGCCGGCCGCTGGGCCGCCAGGTCGACCTCGGCCAGCCGGAAGTACGTCATGCCCTCCCAGAAGGGCTGCCGGCTGTCCTGGAAGATGGTCAGCGCGGCGTTGAGCTGCTGCGCCGCGTCGTCCAGATGCCCGGCGGCGGTGAAGGCGAGCGCCAGCGCGTACATGCCGTTGGCCAGCCGCCGGGTGGCGCCGATTCTGTGGTAGATCGCGACGCCTTCCTCGGCCAGCTCGATGGCGCTCTCCACCCGCCCGGTGTCGAGGTGGACGCGCGAGAGGTTGCACAGCGCGCTGGCCTCGGACTGCTGGTTGCGGTCGTCGCGGAAGGCCACCAGCGCCTGGCTGAGGTACGCCTCGGCGTCGTCGTGCCGGCCCAGGGCGCCCGCGATGATGCCGCGGTCGTTGGGCGCGTACGAGGAGGAGATCGGGTCGTCCGTCGCGAGCCCGAGGAGCATCGCCGACTTGGCGTGGTCGTCGGCGTCGTCCAGCCGCCCGGCCAGCGTGCGGATGTAGGCGAGCGAGGTGTGGATACGGGCCTCGGCGTGCTGGTCGCCGAGGGCCCGGGCGGCGGCGAGGACGGTCATGTTGGCCTGGTCGTGCTGGCGCGCGTCGGCACCGGACTCGGCCAGGTCCTTGGTGAGCAGCAGCAGGTCGGCGGCGCGGCGTACCGTGTCGGCGCCGGTGGACTGCTGCGCGCAGGCCAGCAGGCAGCCCGCCTCGCTGAACAGCCATTCCAGGGCCACCGCGCGGTCCTCGAAGGCCAGTCCGGGGTAGCGGGTGCTCTCCATGTGGTCCACGAGCCGGTCGCCGGGGCGCTCCAGCGCGTACATGCGGGCCGCCGAGGCCAGGTAGAAGTCCAGCAGGCGGGAGAGGGCCGCGGCGCGCTCGGACGGCGGGTGCTCGTCACGCTCGGCACATGCACGCGCGTAGAGGCGGACCAGGTCGTGGAAGCGGTAGCGGCCGGGGGCAGCGGATTCGAGGAGCGAGGCGTCGACCAGGGACTCGATGAGCTCCTCGGCGGCGTCGACGTCCATGTCCAGCACGGCCGCCGCGGCGGCCAGCGAGATGTCGGGGCCGTCGGCCAGCCCCAGCAGCCGGAACGCGCGGGCCTGCACCGGCTCCAGCTGCCCGTACCCCAGCTCGAAGGTGGCCTTGACGGCCAGGTCGCCGGCGCGCAGCTCGTCCAGGCGGCGGCGCTCGTCGGCGAGCTTGCGGGCCAGTACGGAGACGGTCCAGGTGCGGCGGGAGGCGAGCCGGGAGGCGGCGATGCGGATGGCCAGCGGCAGGAAGCCGCAGGCGCCCACGACGTCCATGGCGGCCTTGCGTTCGGCGCCGACCCGCTCCTCGCCGACGATGCGGGTGAAGAGCGTCAGCGCTTCCTCGGGGCTCATCACGTCGAGGTCGATGAGGTGCGCGCCGGCCAGGTCGATCATGCGGGCGCGGCTGGTGATCAGCGCGGCGCAGCCCTCCGTACCGGGCAGCAGCGGCCGTACCTGGGCGGAGTCCCGCGCGTTGTCCAGCAGCGCCAGCACGCGGCGCCCGGCGAGCGTGGAGCGGTACAGCGCGGCCCGTTCCTCCAGGCCGTCGGGGATGGAGGAGTCCGGGGTGCCGAGCGCGCGCAGGAACGCGCCGAGCACGGCCTCCGGCTCGGCGGGGGTGTGGCCGGCGCCCTGGAGGTCGACGTAGAGCTGGCCGTCGGGGAAGTGCTCGCGCGCGGCGTGCGCGACGTGGACGGCGAGGGTGGTCTTGCCGACGCCGCCGATGCCGGTGAGCGCGGAGACCGCCATGACGCTGCCCTCGGCGGTGGCGAGCTGGGCGCCCAGCTCCGCGACGAAGGGGACGCGCCCGGTGAAGTCCGCGACGGTGGCCGGGAGCTGTTGGGGGCGCAGGACGGCGGGGCTCGCGCCGGTGTGCTCCTCCGGGGGCGGGCTCGGCGCCTCCAGGCCCGCGTCGGCGCGCAGGATGCGCTGGTGCAGTTCGGCGAGGGAGGCGCAGGGGTCGACGCCCAGCTCGGTGTCGAGCAGACGGCGGGTATCGGCATAGACGGCCAGCGCCTCGGCCTGCCGTCCAGAGCGGTACAGCGCGAGCATGAGGAGTTCGCGGAGCCGTTCGCGCAGCGGGTGGGCGGCGGTGAGCGCGGTCAGCTCGGACACCGCCTCGGCGTGGCTGCCCAGCTCCAGGTCGAGGTCGAGGCGGGCCTCGGTGAGGGAGAGCCGCCACTCCTCCAGGCGGGTGCGCTGGTTCTCCGCGTACGGCCCGGGCACGCTCGCGAGCGGTTCGCCGTCCCACAGGGCGAGGGCGGACACCAGCAGGTCACGGGCGCGGCAGCGGTCGCCGCTCGCGCGGGCCTTCTCGGCCTCGGCCGCGAAGGCCTCGGCGCGGTCCAGGTCGAGGTCGTGGGCGCCCGGCGGGTCGGACTGGAGGGCGTAGCCGCCGGACTCGCTCACCAGCGCGTCGGCGTCGTCGCCCAGCGCCTTCCGGAGTCGGGAGGCGTAGGTCCGCAGCGCCGCGAGGGCCGCGTGCGGGGGCTCGTCGCCCCAGATGGCGTCGACCAGTTCGGCCGCGGTGGCGGTGCGTCCGCCGCGCAGCAGCAGGGCGGCGAGCAGGGCACGCTGCTGCGGGGTGCCGGCCGCGAGCGGCGTACCGCCCCGCCAGGCCCGTACGGGACCGAGCACGGTGAAGCGGAGCTGCTGCCCCTGCCCCGGACTCTCGTCCATGGTCTCCCCCTGCCTGTGCATCTCGTTCGCATCGGCCAGTCTGCCTTGTCGGCGGCCCCTGCGTCAGTAGGGGTCAGGTCTGTGCACAATCCCTCCTCTTGTGATCCACCGGGGCGGCAGGCTGCCGGGGCCGGGCGCCGGGCCGCTCCCCGGAGGGGAATCGTCCGCTTCCCACTAGCTGACGGTTCGTCAGATCAGCGCTACCGTGAGGCGCATGGCGATGCACACGGAGACCCCGGAAACCTTCCCGAGGATCATCTCGGTGGACGACCACACGGTGGAGCCCCCGCACGTCTGGCGGGACCGGCTGCCCTCGAAGTACCACGACACCGGCCCGCGCATCGTGCGCGCGCCCCTGAAGGAAATGACCTTCGTCGGCGGCAAGTTCGCCCCGAAGATGGGCGCGCCGGGCGACGACGGGCCGCTCGCCGACTGGTGGGTGTACGAGGACCTGCACCGCCCCCTCACCCGCCTGGACACCGCGGTCGGCTACTCCCGGGACGAGATCAGGCTGGAGGGGATCACCTACGAACAGATGCGCCCCGGTTCGTACAGCGTGCCGGAGCGGCTGGCGGACATGGACGTCAACCACGTCCAGTCGGCGCTGTGCTTCCCCACCTTCCCGCGCTTCTGCGGCCAGACGTTCACCGAGGCGTCCGACCGCGAGCTGGGGCTCCTCGGGGTACGCGCCTACAACGACTGGATGGTGGAGGAGTGGTGCGGCCCCGAGGCGCAGGGCCGGCTCATACCGCTCGCCCTCATCCCCCTGTGGGACGCCGAACTCGCCGCCCAGGAGGTGCGGCGCAACGCGGCCCGCGGGGTGCGCGCCGTCTGCTTCAGCGAGATCCCGCCGCACCTGGGCCTGCCCAGCATCCACACCGACTACTGGGACCCCTTCCTGCGGGCCTGCGACGAGACCGGCACGGTCGTCGCCATGCACATCGGCTCGTCGTCGAGGATGCCCTCCACCTCGGCCGACGCGCCGCCCGCCGTCGGCTCCACGATCACCTTCGCCAACTGCTGCTTCTCGATGACCGACTGGCTCATGAGCGGCAAGTTCGAGCGCTTCCCGCACCTGCGGATCATGTACGCGGAGGGGCAGATCGGCTGGATCCCCTACATCCTGGAGCGCGCCGACGTGGTCTGGGAGGAGAACCGCGCCTGGGGCGGGGTCGCCGACAAGGTCCTCCGGCCGCCCTCCGAGCTCTTCGCCGAGCACGTCTACGGCTGCTTCTTCGACGACGCCTTCGGCCTGAAGAACCTCGACGCGATCGGCGTCGGCAACGTCCTGTACGAGACGGACTACCCGCACTCCGACTCCACCTGGCCCAAGTCCAAGGAGGTCGGTGAGGCCCAGATGGGGCACCTGGCCCCGGACGTCGTCGAGCGCATCGTCCGCGGCAACGCCATCGAGCTGCTGGGCCTGACGCCGGACGGCCGCTGGCCGGGGCCGGGGGCCCGGTGACCGCCCCGGCGGCGGCTCCCGGGCAGGTCTGGCGGCCGCCCGAGGGCCGCCTGGTGTACGGCATGCAGCTGCCCGTGCAGTCGCAGAGCACGCTCTACACCGAGGCGTGGGAGGCGGCCGCGGGCCCCGCCGACCTGGTGGAGATCGCCAGGACCGCCGACCGGCACGGCTTCGCCTACATCGCCTGCTGCGAGCACGTGGCGATCCCGCGCCGGCTGGCCGGGGCGATGAGCACCGTGTGGTACGACCCGGTGGCCACCTTGGCGCACCTCGCCGCCGTGACCGAGCACGTACGGCTGCTGAGCCATGTGGCGGTGGTCGGGCTGCGGCACCCGCTGCTCACGGCGAAGCAGTACGCCACGCTCGACCGGCTCTCGGGCGGACGGCTGATCCTCGGGGTCGGCGCCGGGCACGTGCGGGAGGAGTTCGAGGCGCTGGGGGTGGACTTCGAGGGCCGGGGGGCCGTGCTGGACGAGACGGTCGATGCCTTGAAAACGGCCCTGGGGCCCGAGGAGTTCCCGGAGTTCGCGGGGGAGCGGTTCGCGTTCGAGGGGCTGGGGCAGGCGCCGCGGCCGGTCCAGACGCCGCGCCCCCCGCTGTGGGTCGGCGGTTCCTCCCCGGCCGCGGTCCGCCGGGCCGCCGAGCGGGGCGACGGCTGGCTGCCGCAGGGCGACCGCAGGGACCGGCTGCCGGGACAGATCGCGAAGCTGGCCGCGCTCCGCGAGCGGGCCGGCGTGTCCGACCCGGTGGTGATCGGCGCCATCGCCGAGCCCGTGTACGTGGGCGAGCCCGCCTGGGACACCGGCAAGTGGACGCTGACCGGGCCGCCGGAACGTATCGCCGCCTCGCTGCGGGAGTACGGCGCGCTCGGGGTGCACCAGATCCAGCTCCGTTTCCGCAGCCGGAGCCGCGACGAGCTGACCGACCAGATGGCGGCCTTCGGGGCGGACGTGGCCCCGCTGCTCGCCGGCTGACCCCACCGAGGAGTGCAGGCATGGGCAAGCTCGACGGGCGGGTCGTCGTGATCACCGGCGCCGCGCGCGGACAGGGCGAGCAGGAGGCGCGGCTGTTCGCCGCCGAGGGCGCCCGGGTCGTCCTCGCGGACGTGCTGGACGAACAGGGCCGCGCGCTCGCGAAGGAGCTGGGCGAGGACACCGCGCGCTACGTGCATCTGGACGTGTCCCGCGAGGACGACTGGACGGCCGCCGTCGCCACCGCCAAGGACGCCTTCGGCGCGATCGACGGGCTGGTCAACAACGCCGGGATCCTCCGTTTCAACGAGCTCACCAGGACGCCCCTGGCGGAGTTCCAGGAGATCGTCCAGGTCAACCAGACCGGCTGCTTCCTGGGCATCCGTACCGTCGCGCCGGAGATCGGGGCGGCCGGCGGCGGCACGATCGTCAACACCTCGTCCTGCACGGGTCTCACCGGCATGGCGCTGGTCGGCGCCTACGCCGCGAGCAAGCACGCCGTCCTCGGGCTGACCCGGGTCGCCGCGCTGGAGCTGGCGCCCCGCGGGATCCGGGTGAACGCGGTGTGCCCGGGGGCCGTGGACACCCCGATGACCAATCCGGCCGTGTTCGACCCGGCGGCGGACCCGGACTCCGGCCGGCAGGCGATGGACGAGCTGTACCGGAAGCTCGTGCCGCTGGGCCGGGCCGGGCGGCCCGAGGAGGTGGCCAGGCTGGCGCTGTTCCTGTCCTGCGCCGACTCCTCGTACATCACCGGGCAGCCGTTCGTCGTCGACGGCGGCTGGCTGGCGGGCGTGGGGCTCTTCTGAGGCCTGTCACTGACGGCCCGTCAGGTATTGACCGGACCGGTCGCCGGTGGAACAGTCGACGCAATAAATCTGACGGAGCGTCAGAAAAACGAGGAGGGTGGACCCCTTGGAATTCGGGCTCTTTGTACAGGGATACGTTCCGGCGGCGCGCGCGGCGGCCGACCCGGAGGCGGAGCACAAGGCACTGATCGAGGAGACCGAGTACGTCATCCAGGCGGACCGGTCCGGCTTCAAGTACGCCTGGGCCTCCGAGCACCACTTCCTGGAGGAGTACTCCCACCTCTCCGCCAACGACGTCTTCCTCGGCTACCTCGCACACGCCACCGAACGCATCCACCTCGGCTCCGGCATCTTCAACCCGCTCGCCCCGGTCAACCACCCCGTCAAGGTCGCCGAGAAGGTCGCCATGCTCGACCACCTCTCCGGCGGCCGCTTCGAGTTCGGCTCCGGCCGCGGCGCGGGCAGCCACGAGATCCTGGGCTTCATGCCGGGCGTCACCGACATGAACCACACCAAGGAACTCTGGGAGGAGACCATCGCGGAGTTCCCCAAGATGTGGCTCCAGGACGAGTACGTCGGCTTCAAGGGGAAGCACTGGGAACTCCCGCCGCGCAAGGTCCTGCCCAAGCCGTACGGCAAGGGCCACCCGCCCATGTGGTACGCCGCCGGCTCCCCCTCCTCGTACGCCATGGCCGCCAAGAAGGGCCTCGGCGTCCTCGGCTTCAGCGTCCAGAAGGTCTCCGACATGGAATGGGTCCTGGAGTCCTACAAGTCCGCGATCCAGGAGGCCGAACCCGTCGGCGCCTTCGTCAACGACAACGTCATGGTCACCTCCACCGCGATCTGCGCCGAGACCCACCAGAAGGCCGTCGAGATCGCCGTCAACGGCGGCCTGAACTACCTCCAGTCGCTGCTCTTCCGCTACCACGACACCTTCCCGCGGCCCGCGGGCATCCCCGAGTGGCCCGAACTCCTCCCCGACTACACCGAGGAGATCATCGAGCTGCTGATCGCCGAGGAACTGATGATCTGCGGCGACCCGGACGAGGTGCTGCGCCAGTGCAAGCGCTGGGAACAGGCCGGCGCCGACCAGCTCTCCTTCGGCCTGCCCGTCGGCGTCTCCCGCGAGGACACCCTCACCACCATCAAGCTGCTCGGCGAACACGTCATCCCGAAGATCGACACCGACCCCGTGCACCGCACCACCCGCTTCCGCCGGGCGGCCGGCTGACCCGCCCCTGCCCGAGAGGAGGACCGGCACCATGCTCGACCACCTGATCAAGGGCGCCACCGTCGTCGACGGCACCGGAACCCCCGCGTACCCGGCCGACCTCGGCATCCGCGACGGCAGGATCGCCGTACTCGCCGAACCCGGCACGGTCGCCGAACCCGCCCGCACCAGCGAGGACGCCACAGGACTCGTCCTCGCCCCCGGCTTCGTCGACCCCCACACCCACTACGACGCGCAGCTCTTCTGGGACCCCTACGCCACCCCCTCCATGCACCACGGCGTCACCACGGTCGTCGGCGGCAACTGCGGCTTCACCCTCGCCCCGCTGCACCCCGACCGACCCGAGGACGCCGACTACACCCGGCGCATGATGAGCAAGGTCGAAGGCATGTCCCTCGTCGCCCTCGAACAGGGCGCCCCCTGGAACTGGCACACCTTCGGCGACTACCTCGACGCCCTCGAAGGCCGGACCGCCGTCAACGCCGGCTTCATGGTCGGCCACTGCGCACTGCGCCGCCACGTCATGGGCGCCGACGCCGTCGGCGGACAGCCCACCCCCGGGCAGCTGGAGAAGATGCTGCGCCTCTTCCACGAGGCCATGGACGCGGGCGCCTGGGGCCTGTCCACCACCCAGTCCTCCTCGCACTCCGACGGCGACGGCGAACCCGTCGCCTCCCGGCACGCCGGCCCCGACGAACTCCTCGCCCTCTCCCGCGCCGTCGCCGACCACGAAGGCACCCAGATCGAAGCCATCGTCGCCGGCTGCCTGGACCAGTTCAGCGACGCCGAGATCGACCTCTTCGTGGCCATGTCGGCAGCCGCCGGACGCCCCCTGAACTGGAACGTCCTCACCATCGACGCCGCGGTACCGGAACGGGTCCCGCGCCAGCTCCTCGCCAGCGAACGGGCCCGGAAGGAAGGCGGCCGCATCGTCGCCCTCACCATGCCCATCCTCACGCCGATGAACATGTCCCTCGGCACCTTCTGCGCCCTCAACCTCATCCCCGGCTGGGGCGAGATCCTCGGCCTGCCCGTACCCGAACGCGTCGCGAAACTGCGCGACCCCGCCGTACGCGAGGACATGCTGCGCCGGGCGCAGAGCAAGGAAGCCGGCGTCTTCCGGCGGCTCGCCCACTTCGACCGGTACGTCATCGGCGACACCTACTCACCCGCCAACGAAGGCCTCACCGGCCGCGTCGTCCGCGATATCGCCGCCGAACGCGGCATCGACCCCTTCCACTGCCTCGTCGAGATCTGCGCCGCCGACGACCTCCGCACCGTCCTGTGGCCCATGCCCACCGACAACGACCCGGACAGCTGGGAACTGCGCCGCCAGACCTGGGAACACGAGGACGTCCTGCTCGGCGGCTCCGACGCGGGCGCCCACCTGGACCGGATGTGCGGAGCCCCCTACACCACCCGCTTCCTCGGCGACTGCCTGCGCGGACGCCGGCTCGTCGGCCTCGAACGCGCCGTGCAGATGCTCACCGACGCCCCCGCACGCCTCTTCGGACTGCGCGACCGCGGCCGCATCGCCGAGGGGTACCACGCGGACCTCGTCCTCTTCGACCCCGCACGCATCGACGCGGGGCCCGCCACGCTCGTCCACGACCTGCCCGGCGACAGCCCCCGGCTCGACTCCCGCGCGCGGGGCGTGGTGAGCGTACGCGTCAACGGCGTGCAGACCCTGCGCGACGACGAACTGACCGGCGCCGTACCGGGCACCGTGCTGCGCTCCGGACGGGACACGGAGACGGTGAGCACCCGGTGACGGACGGCGAGCGGCTGTACATCGGGGGCCGCTGGGTGGCACCGGACCACGGCCACTACGAGGTGACCGACCCGGCGACCGAAGAGGTCGTCGGCCACGCCCCCGAAGCGAGCCGGGACCAGGTGTACGCGGCGGCCGCCGCCGCCCGCGAGGCGTTTGACGGCTGGTCGCGCACCGCCCCCGAGGAACGCGCCCGGATCCTGGCCCGCACCGCGGAGATCATCCGGGACCGGGCCGGACCGTACGCCGAACTGGCCCGCGCGGAATCCGGCGCGACCACCGCCACCGCGCGGGGCATGCAGGTCGCGGTGGGCGCCGCCCGGTTCGAGCGGTACGCCCGGGGCGCACTGGAACCGGTGGAGGAACCCCTTCCCCCGCAGGTCAACCCGGCCGGACCGATGGGGAAGGCGGCCGTCCTCGGCGCCCTCGCAGTCCGCCGCCCGGTCGGCGTCGTCACCTGCATCACCTCCTACAACAACCCCTGGGCCAACCCGGCGGGCAAGATCGCCCCGGCCCTCGCCATGGGCAACACCGTCCTCGTCAAACCCGCTCCCCAGGATCCGCTGTCGGTCTTCCGGATGGCCGAGGCGCTGGCGGAGGCCGGGGCGCCACCGGGCGTGGTGAACGTGGTGACCGGTTCGCGCCCCGAAGCGGGCGAGGCAGCGGTGGCCGCGCCGGACGTCGACATGGTCAGCTTCACCGGCAGCACGGCGGTCGGCCGGGCCATCGCCGAGGAGTGCGGCCGCGGCATGAAACGCCAGCTCATGGAGCTGGGCGGCAAGGGCGCCGCACTCGTCTTCGACGACGCCGACCTGCCGGCGGCCGTGGCCGGCATCGGCACCACCTTCTCCTTCTACAGCGGCCAGATCTGCACCGCGCCCACCCGGGTACTCGCCCAGCGGGGCGTGTACGAGCGGCTCGTCGAGGGGCTCGCCCGGTACGCCGGGGCCCTGAAGGTGGGCGACCCGAGGGAGCGGGACACGGTCGTCGGCCCGGTCATCTCCGCCGCCCACCGCGACCGCGTCGAGTCGTACGTCGAACTCGGCCGCAAGGAGGGCGCCCGGCTCGTCGCGGGCGGCGAGCGCCCGGCGCGGGACCGCGGCTGGTACGTCGCCCCCACCCTCTTCGCGGACTGCGCTCCGGGGATGCGGATCGTCCGGGAGGAGATCTTCGGCCCGGTCGTGGCGGTGCTGCCCTTCGACGACGAGGAGGAGGCCGTCGCGCTCGCCGGCGACAGCGACTACGGGCTGATCGACTACGTCTGGTCCGGCGATGTCGCGCGGGCCTTCCGGGTGGCCCGCCGGCTGCGGGCGGGCGGGGTCGGCATCAACACCGTCGGCCGCAACATGGAGGCCCCGTTCGGCGGCTTCAAGCAGAGCGGCGTGGGCCGCGACGTCGGCTCCTACGCGCTGCGTGCGTACAGCGAACTGCAGTCGCTCGTCTGGCCGGGGTGACCCGTCCGGCCGGGGTGACTCGACAGGCGGGGGCGATGGGGAACGGACAGGCGCCGCGAGGTCGCTCGCGGCGCCTGGAGGCGGCCCGGAGTCCGAATAACGGACACCGACGGGAAAATTTTGAACCCCTACAAAACGGACATGGCTGCGGTTCCCGTAATCCGATTCTCAACTAATGGACCTTGCTGTTGCTTGGCGGAGTGTGTTGCTGGCCTTCTATGTGGCGGCCGCTGCGCTCAATTCACCTTCACAAGGAAGGTATAGGCCCCGGAGTTCGATCATCCGGATACGAATACAGCAGCGCTTAACGTCCTGTTCATGGTTCAGGTAGACCCTCGGCCACCGGCCGGAGACACGGTAACGAGCGTCAATGGCGACGCATCGGGCGAAACCCGCAGCAAGGGCCTCAGCGGCAACTCCGTCGGCCTACTGGGCAGCGCCGTCATCGGCGTGTCCACCGTCGGGCCCGTCTACTGCCTGACCTCCACCCTCGGCCCCACCGTGGGCGAGGTCGGCCTCCAGATGCCCGCGGTCTTCCTCGCGGGCTTCCTGCCGATGCTGCTGGTCGCCTTCGCGTACCGAGAGCTGAACAAGGCCGTCCCCGACTGCGGCACCTCCTTCACCTGGACGGTGAAGGCCTTCGGGCCCCGCGTCGGCTGGATGTGCGGCTGGGGCCTCGTGATCGCGACGATCATCGTGCTGTCGAACCTCGCCGGCGTCGCCACCTCGTTCTTCTATCTCCTCCTCGGCCAGCTCACCGGCAGCGACTCCATCGCCGCCCTGGACGGCAACAAACCCGTCCACGTCCTGACCTGCCTCGCCTTCGTCGCCATCGCCACCGCCATCAGCTACCGCGGCGTGACCACCACCAAGGGCATCCAGTACGCACTGGTCGGACTGCAGCTCGCCGTCCTGGTCGTGTTCGTCGCCATGGCCGTCGGCAAGGCGAGGGCCGGTGACTTCACCGGCTCCATCGACTTCCACTGGTCCTGGCTGAACCCCTTCGAGGTCAAGTCGTTCGCGTCCTTCACCGCCGGACTCTCCCTCTCGATCTTCATGTTCTGGGGCTGGGACACCTGCCTCACCGTGAACGAGGAGACCTCCGGCAGCGAGAAGACCCCCGGCCGCGCCGCCATGCTCGCCATGGTCGTCCTCATCGGCTCCTACCTGACCACCGCGGTGGCCGCGCAGATGTTCTCCGGCGTCGGCACCAAGGGCCTCGGCCTGGGCAACCCCGACACCTCGGACAACGTCTTCGCGACCCTCGCCGGACCGGTCATGGGCTCCGCCCTCGGCGTGCTGCTCTTCGTCGCCGTACTCGCCTCGGCCGCCGCCTCGCTGCAGACCACCTTCATCCCGGTCGCCCGCACGGTCCTGGCGATGTCCACGTACGAGGCGCTGCCGGCCTCCTTCGCCCGCATCCACCCGCGGTTCCAGTCCCCGGGCCGGGCCACCATCGCGGCCGGCGTCGCCACCGGCGTCTTCTACGCCGTGATGACCTTCCTCAGCGAGAACGTCCTCGTCGACACGATCTACGCGCTCGGCCTCATGATCTGCTTCTACTACGCGATCACGGCCTTCGCCTGCGCCTGGTACTTCCGCTCCGACCTGCGGAACTCCGTCCGCGACCTGATCTTCAAGGGCGTCTTCCCGGCCCTCGGCGGACTGCTGCTGACCGGCGTCTTCGTGAAGACCCTCGTCGACATCTGGGACCCGGCCTACGGCACCGGCAGCTCGGTCCTCGGCGTCGGCTCGGTCTTCGTCATCGGCGTCGGCCTCCTCGTACTCGGCCTGGTCCTCATGCTCGTCATGCAGCGCCGCAGCCCGGCCTTCTTCCGCGGCGAGGTCCTGACCCGGAACACTCCGGCGCTGGTGGTGGAGGACTGAGGGGGGAGGGCTGAGGGGCGAGGGCTGCTGAGGTGGGAGGGGGGAGGGGCTCCACGTAGCTGTACGTTTCCCTTCTCTCTCCCCCCGGGGGGGGCCTCCCCCCCCCGCCCCCACCCCACCCCCTCCTCCCCTCCCCGCCGCTCAAGGACAGCCCCCTCAAGGACAGCTCTCCGCGTCCCCCGCCCCGCCCCCGTCCCGCCCCTCAAGCCCGACCCGCCCCCCTCACCCCCGTCCCACGAACACAGGGTTGGTCAGGGCTGCCATCGGGCCCGGGAGGCCCGGAGTCGTCGCCGGGTGGCGGACCTCGGCGCGTATGTAGGCGGCGTTGTCGGCCGTGGTCCGCCAGACGACCGTGCCGGAACCGGACTCGGGCAGCGGTTCGGAGTACCGCAGGCCCTGGTCGGTGACGTACGAGACCGTGCAGCCTGGGGCGCCGCTCACCTCCAGCCGGGCGGTCACCGAGGACGTACCGGCCACCCGCAGCCGCTCGCCGATGCCGGCGTGCTCTCCGCGCTCCCCGGTGACGGTGAAGGAGAGGCCGATCTTCGCGGACTCGGCGATCCAGACGCGGCCCGCCCGTATGCCCGCCTGGATGGCCTGCCGGGAGAGGTCGTCGGCGAGGACGACGGTCTGCGGGAGGCCCACCACGTCCGGGTCGCGGTGGGC
This sequence comes from Streptomyces sp. NPDC047117, assembly GCF_040643545.1. Classification (NCBI taxonomy): domain Bacteria; kingdom Bacillati; phylum Actinomycetota; class Actinomycetes; order Kitasatosporales; family Streptomycetaceae; genus Streptomyces; species Streptomyces sp. NPDC047117. Next base: position 294,177 of record NZ_JBEYUN010000006.1, read on the forward strand.
GTCGCTGTGGCCGACCGCGGGGAGCCACGCGCCGCGCCCCTGGGCGTGGGCGACCAGCGTGTTGTCCCACTCCGCGAGCGTGATCTCGTCGTCCGCGGTGTACGGGCCGTTCCACACCTCCACCGCGTCGGCCTCGTTCAGCCCGAACTTCCAGTTGCAGCCGATGCAGGTGGCGTGCGGGTGCGCGGGGATGACCAGGCCGCCCGCCCGGCGGGCGGCGCGTGCGAACTTCCCGAAGGCGTTGTCCCGGGCGCGGTACCGCCAGTCCACGAAGACGCCGGGGTCGGTGCCCATGGCGACCACGTGGCCGTTGCGCGTGGTGATCTCCTCGCCGGTGAGGATGAGGAGGTCGTCGCCCCACAGCCCCTCCCACGCGCCGTGGGCGGACGTGGTGTTGTGCTCGGTGGTGGTGAGGAAGTCCAGGCCTGCCGCTCTGGCGAGGGCGGCGATCTCCGCCGGGGTGCGTCTGCCGTCGGAGTGGATGCTGTGGAGGTGGTTGTCGCCGCGGTACCAGGCCCGGCCGCGGCCCTTGGCGCGCTCGGGCGGGTACACCGGCTTCGGCGTCTCGCCGGCCGCGCCGTACCGCAGAGTCACGGTGATCTCGTAGTCCATGCCCTGGGGCGCGACGGTGTAGGGGCCGAGGGCGATGTGCCAGGTGCCGGGTCGGACCGGGCCGGGGAGGTAGCCGGGCGTCGCGGCGTCGGCGCGGAGGAAGAACTCCGTGCGCGCCCCGCCGGACCAGCCGCGGAAGCCGGCGCCGCCCAGGTCCGTGCCGCGCTGGTCGAAGATGCCGATGTCGCAGGCGTTGCCGTTGGTGCCCGCGGGGACGGTCGGCTTGTCGTACCGGTACGACACGGCGATCTCGCGGACGCCGCGCGGGACTTCCACCGGGACGTACACGAAATCGGGCGCGCCCGTCGGGAGATGGCCGGAGACGATCCGGGTCTCCTCGGCCGGTCCGTCGTCCCCGGCGGATCCGTCCGTGCACGTCTCGGCGCCTGCGAAGTTCACGGGGCCGAGCGTAAGTGCTCCGGTGGCGCCCGCGACGGCACCGAGTCTCAGGATGTCGCGCCGGTCCATCGCAGCTCCTCCGTCGGTTCTTCCGGGTCTCTCCCGCGTCGTGTGAAAACTGTTGTACGCGGGTGTGACACAGACGGAAAGGCCTGTGGATAACCCGGCGAAGGTGCGGCAACATGCGCTCACCACCTTCCTGAACAGGACGGCCGACGCGGAGGCGACACCATGCGGATCGCGACCACGATCTTCCTGACCGACGAGACCATCCGGCCGGTGCGGCTGGCCGGCGAGCTGGAGCAGCGCGGGTTCGCCGGGCTGTATCTGCCCGAGCACACGCACATCCCGGCCTCCCGGGACACCCCGGCGCCGATGGGTGAGCCGCTGCCGCGCGAGTACGGCCGTACCCTCGACCCGTTCGTCGCGCTGGGCCAGGCGGCGGCCGTCACCGAGCGGCTGGCGCTGGGCACGGGCATCACGCTGGTCGCCCAGCACGACCCGATCGATCTGGCGAAGCAGGTGGCGACGCTGGACTTCCTCTCCGGCGGTCGGTTCACGCTGGGCGTCGGCTTCGGCTGGAACGTGGAGGAGGCCGCGGATCACGGCGTGGAGTGGTCGTCGCGGCGGGCGCTCGCCCAGGACCGGATCGCACTGATGCGGGCGCTGTGGGCTGACGAACCGACGGCGTACGACGGGACGTTCGGGTCGGTGCGGGCGAGCCACGCGTATCCCAAGCCGGTGAAGGGCGCGCCGCGCATCCTGGTCGGCGGCGCGGCGGGGCCGAAGCTGTTCGCGCAGATCGCGGAGTACGCGGACGGCTGGCTGCCGATCGGCGGCGGGGGGCTTACCGAGGCGGTGCCGGAGCTGCGCCGGGTGTGGACGGAGGCCGGCCGGGAGGGGGAGCCGGTGGTCGTCCCGTACGCGGTGCGGCCTTCGGCGGGGAAGCTGGCGCACTTTCAGGAGCTGGGCGTGGACGAGGTGGTGGTGCAGTTGCCGCCGGCGGGCGAGGGTGAGGTGCTGCGGACGCTCGACGCGTACGCGGAGCACCTGTGAGGCGGGTGGGGTGGGCCGCCGGGGAGGCGCGCGCGGTGCGGTGCCGGTGAGGTGCGTGCGGCGCGGGGTGGCCCGGCGCCTGCCCGGACGGCACCCGGAGGGAACCTCCGGCTGAGGTGATCATTAGCACACAAAACGGCCTCGACGGCCCGCCGGTCGCCCCGTCACCCGCTCGTATCCTCGGAGAATGACTTCCAGCCCGCAGGGACCCGAGCAGCCACCGCAGGGGGCCGAGCAGCCTCCGCAGGGAAACCGGCGCCCCGCGCCGACCGCGAACGCCATGCGCCGGGCGCTGAAGCGCGCACGGGACGGCGTGGCGCTGGACGTGACCGAGGCGGCCGTACTCCTCCAGGCGCGCGGCGACGACCTGGACGATCTGTGCGCCTCCGCCTCCCGGGTGCGGGACGCGGGGCTGGACGCCGCGGGCCGCCCCGGCGTCATCACGTACTCCAAGAGCGTCTTCATCCCGCTCACCCGTCTGTGCCGCGACAAGTGCCACTACTGCACCTTCGCCACCGTGCCCGGCAAGCTGCGCCGCGAGGGGCACGGAATGTTCATGTCCCCGGACGAGGTCCTGGACATCGCCCGCCGCGGTGCCGAAATGGGCTGCAAGGAAGCCCTGATCACCCTCGGGGACAAGCCGGAGGACCGCTGGCCCGAGGCGCGCGAGTGGCTGGAGGCCGAAGGGTACGACGACACGCTCGCCTACGTGCGGGCGATGGCGATCCGAATCCTGGAGGAGACCGGGCTGCTGCCCCATCTGAACCCGGGCGTCATGTCCTGGACGGACTTCCAGCGGCTCAAGCCGGTCGCGCCCTCGATGGGCATGATGCTGGAGACCACGTCGGAGCGGCTGTGGAGCGAGCCCGGCAATCCGCACTACGGCTCGCCCGACAAGGAGCCCGCGGTGCGGCTGCGCGTCCTGGAGGACGCCGGGCGCAGCTCCGTGCCCTTCACCAGCGGCCTGCTGATCGGCATCGGGGAGACGTACGAGGAGCGCGCGGACTCGCTGTTCGCGCTGCGCCGGGTCTCCCGGGCGTACCACGGCGTCCAGGAGCTGATCATCCAGAACTTCCGCGCCAAGCCGGACACCGCGATGCGCGGCATGCCGGACGCGGAGCTGGACGAGTTGGTCGCCACCGTGGCGGTCGCGCGGCACATCATGGGCCCGTCGGGGTGCCTCCAGGCGCCGCCGAACCTCGTGGACGCGGAGTACGGGCGGCTCATCGGGGCCGGCATCGACGACTGGGGCGGTGTCTCGCCGCTCACCCCGGACCACGTCAACCCCGAGCGCCCCTGGCCCCAGATCGAGGAGCTGGCCGCGCGCTCCGCGGAGAGCGGCTTCGAGCTGAAGGAACGTCTCGCCGTCTACCCGGAGTTCGTGCTGCGCGGCGAGCCCTGGCTGGACCCGCGGCTGGTGCCGCACGTACGGGCGCTCGCCGACCCGGAGACGGGCCTCGCGCGTGAGGACGCGGTGGTCGAGGGGCACCCCTGGCAGGAGCCGGACGAGGAGTTCTCGCTGCACGGCTCGGGCCGTACGGACCTGCACCGCACCATCGACACCGAGGGCCGCACCGGTGACCGCCGGAACGACTTCGACGAGGTGTACGGCGACTGGGAGGCGCTCCGCGAGGCCGCGGCGCCCGGCATGGTGCCGCAGCGCATCGACACCGACGTACGGGCCGCACTGAAGCAGGCGGCCGAGGACCCCACGAAGCTCGGCGACGACGAGGCGCTGGCCCTCTTGCACGCCGACGGGCCGGCCCTGGACGCGCTCTGCGGCATCGCCGACGACCTGCGCAGGGACACCGTGGGCGACGACGTCACGTACATCGTCACGCGCAACATCAACTTCACCAACGTCTGCTACACCGGCTGCCGGTTCTGTGCCTTCGCGCAGCGCCGTACGGACGCCGACGCGTACACGCTCTCCCTGGACCAGGTCGCCGACCGCGCCCAGCAGGCGTGGGAGGTGGGCGCGACCGAGGTGTGCATGCAGGGCGGCATCCACCCCGACCTGCCCGGCACCGCGTACTTCGACATCGCGCGGGCGGTGAAGGAGCGCGTCCCGGGGATGCACGTCCACGCGTACTCGCCCATGGAGGTCGTCAACGGCGCGACGCGTACGGGGATGTCCATCCGGGAGTGGCTGACCGCCGCCAAGGAGGCGGGGCTCGACTCGATCCCCGGTACGGCCGCCGAGATCCTCGACGACGAGGTGCGCTGGGTGCTGACCAAGGGCAAGCTGCCCACGGCCACCTGGATCGAGGTCGTCAAGACCGCCCACGAACTGGGTCTTCGCTCGTCCTCGACGATGATGTACGGGCACGTGGACCAGCCCCGGCACTGGCTCGGCCACCTCCGGCTGCTGGCCGACATCCAGCGCTCGGCACGGGAGAAGGGCGTCGAGGGCTTCACGGAGTTCGTGACGCTGCCCTTCATCCACACCAACGCGCCGGTCTACCTGGCGGGCATCGCCCGCCCGGGGCCCACCTCGCGCGACAACCGTGCGGTGACCGCGATGGCGCGCCTGCTGCTGCACCCGTACATCCCCAACATCCAGACCAGCTGGGTCAAGCTCGGTACCCAGGGCGCGGCCGAAATGCTGCGCTCGGGCGCCAACGACCTGGGCGGCACGCTGATGGAGGAGACGATCTCCCGGATGGCCGGGTCCAGTTACGGCTCCTACCGCTCGGTGCGCGACCTGGTCGCCATCGCCGAGGAGGCGGGGCGTCCGGCCCGCGCCCGGACGACCACGTACGGGCCCGTGCCGGAGGAGCGCCAGGAGGCGGCCAGGCGCTCCGACGGGCATCTGCCGGAGCTGCTGCCGGTGCTGGAGTAGCGGCGACGGGCCGCCCGGCCACCACCGGGCGGCCCGGCTCAGCCCTCGCCGCCGTGCTCCGTCTCGTGCTGGAGGATGCACTGCTGCCAGCGGGCCAGGGCCTCGGCCCGGTCGCCGCCGGCGTCCTCGGCCGCGCTGATGAGCGCGTCGGCCGCCATCGCCGCGAGCCGTACGGCGATGTGGCAGGTGTCGCGCTGGGGGAGCGGCCGCAGCAGCTCCACCGCCCCCTCGCTGTCTCCGGCCAGCGCGCACGCGACGACGGCCATGGTCGTGCGGTCCCACTCGTACTCGGACATGGACGGAGCATGCCCACAGCGGGGGCGGAGGATGACTGCTGTGCCCATATTGCACAGGTGAACGGAAAGTTCCGTTAACGATCAAAAGCCGCCTGATGGGTACCTCTTCGCATTCCCTTCCTGCCCGCTGATGGCTGAATCTTTGTCTATTACAGTGCCCTGCGTCAGACGGGCGTCAAAGGGCGCCGGGCGCGGCCGCACGGTCCGGGAGGGCGCAGTGCCGGGAGGGACACAGTGAGCGCGAACGCCATCTGGGGCCGCGCCGAGCAGCAGGACTTCCGCAGCCGGGTACGCGGCTGCCTCCTGGGCGGAGCGATCGGCGACGCCCTCGGGGCCGGCGCGGCGGGAGCCTCCCTGGACGCCCTCCGCCAGGCGCACGGCGCCGAGGGACTGACCGACTACGTGGCCGTCTTCGAACACCGCGGCGCCGTCACGGACGCCACCCAGCTCACCCTCTTCACCGTCGACGGCCTCATACGGGCTCAGGTACGCCGCGACACCGGCGCCTGGCACCCGCCCACCGACCTGTACCGCGCGTACCGCCGCTGGGCCGTCACGCAGCACGACTGGGGCCCGGACGAGCGCCGCTCGGACGACGGCTGGCTGGCCCGCGAGGAGTGGCTGTACGCCCGCCGCGACCCGGACCGCGACTGCCTCACCGGCCTCGGCGACCAGACCATGGGCACCTTGGACACGCCCCGCAACCCGCAGGCCGACGGCGGCGCCGCGGTGATGCGCTCGGCACCCTTCGGGCTGCTGGTCGGCTGGGAACCCCAGCTGGTCTTCCAGCTCGCCGTGGAGTGCGCGGCGCAGACCCACGGCCACCCCACCGGCTATCTGGCGGCCGGCGCGTACGCCGTGGTCGTCCACTCCCTCGCCCGCGGCGAGGACCTCGACAGCGCCGTCCAGAAGGCGCTGGCGCACCTCGCGACCCGCCCCGGCCACGAGGACACCACCGACGCGCTCAAGCGGGCGCTGGGCGCCGTGCGGCAGGGCATGCCCACCGCCGCCCGGGTCGAGTCGCTCGGCGAAGCCGGGCACGCCGGCAGCGCCCTGGCCATCGCCGTGTACTGCGCGCTGGTCGCCGAGGACATCCGGCACGGGCTGCTCCTCGCCGTCAATCACGGCGGCCCCTCCGACATCACCGGGGCGCTCTGCGGCAACCTGCTCGGCACGCTGCACGGCGAGACGGCGCTGCCGCCGGTCTGGCTGGTCGAACTGGAGGGCCGCGCCACCGTCCTCCAGCTCGCCGACGACTTCGCCATGGAGATGACCCAGGGCCCCGCCCTCCACGGCCCCGCCAACTCGGCCCCGGGCTGGCTGACGCGCTACCCGAGGGCGTAGCCCGGCGCCCGCTTCACCGGCCGTGCGCGGGTCCGGCATACAGGACCGGCGCGGGGCCCCTCCTACAGGATCTGCGCCAGGCGCTCCCGTAGGACGGGCCCCGACGGCCGTATCGGGGCCGGCGTCACGCAGCCCCCCGACGGCGTCACACAGGCTTCTCCTGCCCCTGCGGAGCGCCCTGCTCGGGGAGGGGCAGGGCCGCGGCGCCCTCGGGGCCGTCGCCGTCCCCGTCGGAGTTGATCCGGGCCAGTACCGCGTCCCGCTCCGGGGTGTCCTCCGGCTTCACCAGCCCGATCAGCGCGAACAGCACGAGCGAGACGGCGACCGGCGAGACGATCTGGATCTGCAGCGAGACGCCCGTGATCCCGTAGTTCGTCAGCCAGAAGGCGAACAGGCCCGCCGCCCAGGACGTGAGCGCCGCGACCGGCCCCGACCTGCGGAAGACCGGCAGCATGCCCAGCAGGAACGGGATCGAGATGGGCCCGACCAGGCCGGCCACCCACTTGATCACGACGGAGATGATGCCGGCGAAGGCCGGCGAGTCGACCTGCGTCGCGATCGCCATCGACAGGCCGAGGAAGGCCAGCGTCGACAGCCGCGCGGCGACCAGGCCCGCCCGGTGCGACCAGGCCCGGGCCTTCGCCGAGACGGCCGGCGCGATGTCCCGGGTGAACACCGCCGCGATGGCGTTGGCATCCGAGGAGCACATCGCCATCGTGTGCGAGAAGAAGCCCACGATGACCAGCCCCAGCAGCCCGTGCGGCAGCAGATGCTCGGTCAGCAGCGCGTACGAGTCCGACGCGTCCGGCTTCTGGGCCTTGACCAGCAGCGGCGCGACCCACATCGGGAAGAACAGCACCGCCGGCCAGACGAACCACAGCGCGGCCGACAGCAGAGCCGAGCGCCGCGCTTCATGGGCGCTGCCGGTGGCCATGTAGCGCTGCGCCTGGTTCCACATGCCGCCGCTGTACTCGAAGGTCTTGATGAACAGGTACGCGAGCAGGAAGGTCAGCGTGTACGGCCCCACGGTCGGTCGGGTGTGGGTGTCCGGCAGGTCGCCCCACACGGTCCACAGGGCGCTGACGCCGCCGAGTTCGGCCAGCACGGTCACCAGCATGGCCACGCCCGCCAGCAGCTGGATGACGAACTGGCCCAGTTCGGTGAGCGCGTCCGCCCACAGCCCGCCGACCGTGCAGTAGACGGCCGTGACGGCGCCGGTGATCAGGATGCCCTGGTTGAGCGACACCCCGGTGAACACGGACAGCAGGGTCGCGATCGCGGCCCACTTCGCGCCCACGTCCACGATCTTCAGCAGCACACCGGACCAGGCGAGCGCCTGCTGGGTGGGCAGGTTGTAGCGGGACTTGAGGTATTCGAGCGGCGAGGCGACGTGCAGCCGGGAACGCAGCCTGTTGAGCCGGCCGGCGAACAGCCTGGCCCCGATGGCGATGCCGATCGCGATGGGGAAGGACCAGGTGACGTACGAGGTGATGCCGTACTGGTAGGCGATGCCCGCGTACCCGGTGAACATCACGGCGCTGTACCCGGACATGTGGTGCGAGATGCCGGACAGCCACCACGGCATCCGGCCGCCCGCGGTGAAGAAGTCGCTCACGTCGTCGACGCGTTTGTGCGACCACACGCCGATGCCGACCATGACGCCGAAGTATCCGATGAGCACAGCCCAGTCGAGACCGTTCATGCCCCCTCCAAGGGGTCCGCCTTGTGAACGTGCAAGAACGCAACAGCACTTCGCCTCGGCGGCGCCCCCGTGCGGGAGTGGGGACTTCCGGGATTGAACCGTCGGTACGGGACCTGGTCAAGAGGGTTCGTAGGTCACGGATGTGAACCCGGGTCACCTAACCGAACGATTTTACTCTCTCTTGACCACACGCCTCGTTGTCGTGCGCGCGACGACGACCGCACCATGAGCGGACACTTCGCCAGGCTCCGCGCATGCGGCGGCACCACACGGGAGCGGGATCCCGTGCGGTGCGGAGAGGAGGTTGTTCGTACGGGGCGCCCTTGGGGCGCCCGGCCGGTCCGGCGCGCCCCGAAGCGCGTCACCGCATCAGCTCACCCGCGTTCACCAGCAGCGACTGGCCCGTGATGGCCCGCGCCCGGTCGGACGCGAGGAAGACCGCCGCCTCGGCCACATCGCCGTCCGTGGCCGGCTCCGGCAGTGCCATGCGCTCCGCGAGCCGGTCCCGCACCGCCGCCTCCGGCATCCCTTCGGCCGTCGCGGTCATCCGTACGTACGCCTCGACCGGCGGGCCCCACATCCAGCCCGGCTGCACGGTGTTCACCCGGATCCGGTCCGGGCCCAGTTCCCGCGCCAGCGAGTACATCGCGGAGACCAGTGCCCCCTTGGACGCCGCGTACGCCGCCTGCCGCACCTGCGAGGGCGCCGCCACCGACGACTGGGTGCCGATCATCACGACCGAGCCGCCGCCGCGCGCCCGCATCGACGGCAGGCAGGCCCGCGTCATCCGCAGCGTCCCGAACAGGTTGACGTCCACCACCCGCTGCCACTCGTCGAAGTCCGCGTCGCCCAGCCCGCCGAAGTGCCCGTCCAGCGCGGCCACGTGGACCACCGCGTCCACCCCGCCGAACCGTTCCTCCGCGAGCCCCGCAAGGGCCGTGCACTGCGCCTCGTCCCCGATGTCGGTCACCCGCCAGGCCGTCCACCCGCCCGCCGGATCGATGCGCTCGGCGCACGCCGCGAGCCGCTCCTCCGTACGCGCGCCCAGCACGACGGAGGCCCCGTCCCGTACGCAGGCCTCCGCGACCCGGAACCCCAGCCCCGGCCCCACGCCCGACACGATCACGGTCTTGCCCTGCAGGAGCATGCGAATCCCCTCCGGTCCCGTGCTGACGGGTCGTCAGCGTAGGACCGGAGGGGACCGTCACGGAAGGGTGCTGCCAGTGGCACCCGCCCCGGCGCCGCCCGGTGCGTATCACCAGAACATGGCCGCACACGGCGCTACCGGAGTCACCTCAGCGGAGCGCCGCGCCCAGCCGCCGCAGCCCCTCCCGGATCTCCTCCGGGGAGTGCGTCACGAAGGACAGCCGCATGGCACCCGCGTCGGCAGGGCCGGCGAAGAACGGCGCCCCGGGCACGTACGCCACGTCGTGCTCGACCACCGACGGCAGCAGCTCCGTCGCGTCGTACCCGGCGGGCAGCTGCGCCCAGACGAACATCCCGCCCGCCGGCCGGTTCCAGCGCGACCCCTCAGGCAGCGCGTCCGCCAGCCCCGCCAGCAGCGCGTCCCGCCGCTCCCGGTAGGCGCCGCACACCCGCTCCAGGTGCCCGGCCAGGTCCGCGTGGGTCAGGTAGTGCGCCGTCGCCGCCTGGTCGACCGTGGACGTGTGCAGGTCCGCCGCCTGCTTGGCGATCACACAGGCGCGCCGCAGCGCGGCCGGCGCCCGCAGCCAGCCCAGCCGCAGCCCGGGCGCCAGGATCTTGGAGAACGACCCGAGCAGCGCCGTACGGTCCTCGGCCCCCGGGAACGTCGCCACCCACGGCACCGCCTCGCCCTCGAAGCGCAGCTCCCCGTACGGGTCGTCCTCCACGATCCACATGCCGCGGCGCGCGGCGACCGCACCGATCGCGGTCCGGCGCTCGGCGGGCAACGTGCGCCCCGACGGATTCTGGAACGTCGGCACGGTGTAGAGCAGCTTCGGCCGCTCCCGGGCCACGATCTCGTCCAGCGCCTCGGGGATCAGCCCGTCGTCGTCGCAGGGCACGGGCACGACCCGGGCGCCCGCGAACGAGAAGATCTGCAGAGCCGCGAGGTAGCACGGGTCCTCGACCACGACCGTGTCGCCCGGCTCCAGCAGCCCGGTCGACAGCAGGGTGAGGCCCTGCTGCGAGCCGGTGGTGATCAGTACGTCGTCGGCGTCCGTGGGCAGACCGCGCCCGGTGGCCCGCTCGGCGACGATCCCGCGCAGCGCCGGGTCGCCCTCGGTGGTGGAGTACTGGAGCACCTGCCGCGGCCGGTCGGCCAGCACCCGCCCGAAGGCCTCGGCCATGCCGGCCGCGTCGAACAGCTCCGGCGCGGGCAGCCCGCCGGCGAACGAGATCACCTCGGGCCGTGCGGTCAGCGCCAGGATCTCCCGTACGGGCGAGGCCCCCGTCCGCGACGCCCGCCCGGCCAGCCCGGGAACGGGCGCCGCGGCGGCGAGGGTGGATGCGGTGGCGGTTTCCGGCATGACGGCAGACTCCATTCACTCGTCCCGCGCCAACGTCGTTAACAGACGTTAGCTGCAGAGGGCACGGAGCTTATGCGGGTATCCGCCCGGCGTGCACGGCTTTCCACATCCTGGGCGCCCGCGGGCGGCGCCCCCCCCCGCCCGCTCCGGTGCCGACGCGCCCCTCCCCATCTGACGCTGTGTCAGCTACACCTGTGCCCATGACCGAAGACACCAGGAGCGGAACGTACGGGGAACTGGCCGCCGTCGGGCCGTACGGAGTGCGCCCCGGGCACGCGCTGATCACCATGGTCGAGCCGCACCCCGGCCAGGAGCACGCCTACAACCGCTGGTACGAGGACGACCACTTCATCGCCGGCGCGATGGCCATGCCGTGGATCTTCGCGGGACGCCGCTGGGTCGCCACCCGCGACCTGCAACTCCTGCGCTACCCGGACCCGTCGGCGGTGGCCCGGCCGGTCACGGCCGGCTGTTACCTGTCCACGTACTGGCTCACCGAGGGCCGCTACGACGACCACATGCGCTGGACGGTGGCCATCAACCGCCGCCTCAACAGCGACGACCGGGTCCACCAGGCCCGTACCCACGTCTTCACGGCCTTCCAGGACCACGAGGCGACCGTGTACCGGGACGGCGCCGCCGGGCCGCGCGACTTCCACGCCCTGGACCACCCGTACGCCGGGCTGGTCCTCCAGGTGATCGACGCGGCAAAGCCCGGCCGGCGGGCCGAACTGCTGGAGTGGCTGCGGACGCGGCAGCTGCCGGCCCGGCTCGCGGGCTCACGGACGGCGCTCGTCACGGTCTTCCGGCCGACGCCGCTGCCGGCCGACCGGATGGCGTACGTGGCGCAGGTGGCGGGCGTGGACACCCGGCTGACGCTGCTGTGGTTCCTGGAGGCGGACCCGCGGGACTGCTGGGCGCACACCTTCGAGGGGCTGGACACCGAAGTGGCGGCGTCCGGGCTGGGGAGGGTGGAGCTGGTCGCGCCCTTCATCCCGACCGTGCCGGGGACGGACCGCTACGTGGATCAGCTGCGCTGACGGGCGGGGCGCTCGCACGGGGGCGGGCCGGTGGGGGAAAGGGCCGAGCCCCCTCGGCCGGGACGGCGATCCAGTCGAGAGGGCTCGTTGCGGTGGTGCGGTGTGGTGCGGTGCAGCGATGAAATTGTGTGTGGTGCGGTCGTGCTGTGGTGCAGTGATGCGCTTATGGAGTTGTGCGGTGGTGGAACGGTACGGGGAGGTGCTGAGGGGCAGTACGCGTGTGCAGGACGCGGACTTCTGAGAGGTGAGACGACGGCCCGCTCAGGCCAGGTCGTACGTACCGGCGCCGACCTCGGCCACGAACGTGCTCCAGGCGGCGCTGTCGAACGTCAGGCGAGGACCGTCGGGGTCCTTGGAGTCGCGCACCGCGATGGACTGGACGGCCGGCACGGCGATCTCGACGCAGGCTCCGTTGCCACCGGAGTACGAGGACTTCTGCCAGGAAAATGCGGAATTGGGCTGAATGGCCATGTTCACTCCGACTCACTCTGGGTTGCCGCGACTTGGCGCGGATTCGGTATGCATGACGCTACGCGCCAACATCACCGACGCCAGAGGTGTGTCACCCATTCGTATGGCATATTCCTTGATCTCTTTTCAGGGAAAGTGGAGCGGGTGTACCTTGCCCCACTTCCCTTCCGAAGTCCGCCTTACGGCTTTCCGCAGCCCGTCGCCCAGCCGTCCAGCAAGCGCCTTCCGGCCAGGTGACAGCGCTGGGGGCAGCCCCGCGAGGGCGTCCTTCGGGGCCGTCGGGAGGTCCGGCTCAATCCGTGCTGTCGGCGTGCTGCTTGGCGGCCTCGGCGATGAACTCCCGGCTCTGGTCGGCATTGAGGGCCTGCGCCCGCAGGTGCTCGTACATGATCGTGTACTTGTGCACGTCGTTGGTCTTCTCCAGGTACAGGTCGCTCGTGACGCCCTCGATGTAGACCACGCTGGAGTCGGCCGCGTCGTCGAACTCCAGGATCGAGAACGTGCCGGACATCCCGGCGTGCGCCCCGGTGTCGTACGGCAGCACCTGCACCGTCACGTGCGGCAGCCTGCTCATCTCCACGAGGTGTTCCAGCTGCTCGCGCATGATGAGGTGGCTGCCGACGACGCGGCGCAGCGCACTCTCGTCCAGCACGACCCACAGCCGCAGCGGGCTGTGCGGTTCGCTCACCCGCTCCTGGCGCCGCATGCGCACCTGGATGCGCTTCTCCAGCTGGTCCGGCGCCAGTTCCGGAACGGTGCCGGGGATCACGGACTCCGCGTAACCGGGCGTCTGCAGCAGCCCGGGCACGAGCAGCGACTCGTACACGCGCAGCGAGGCCGCCTCCGTCTCCAGACCGATGTAGACGCTGTACGGGATGTCGCCGAAGGCGTGCCACCAGCCCTGCTGGCGGGAGTCCTTCGCCATCTGCATCAGCGAATCGACGATGCGGTGATCCTCGACTTCGTACACGCCGCAGAGATCGCGGACGTCGCGCTGGCTGATGCTGCGACGCCCGTTCTCCAGCCTGCTGATCTTCGATTGCGAGACCAGCAGCCGCTCCGCGACCTCCTCCGCGGTCATGCCCTTGAGCTCCCGGAGCCTGCGCAGCTCCTGGCCCAACCGGCGACGCCTGACGGTCGGATTCACATTGGACGCCACGGGACGTGCACCTCCGGCTCCGGACTGCTGTTTTTTCCTGTTCAGCAGATTGCCACCACCGGTCGGCGCCGCGCTGGGAAATGGCCGGACAAGGTAGGTGCGGGTATGAGAGGCGCTACGGGATGCGGTGGGCCGGACCCCGCCACTGCGACGTACGGGCGGATACCGGGAGCGCGTACGGACGCGTCGCGGCGCCCGGTGAGCGGTACGCGAATCCGTACGCGGCGTGGGACCCGCCTGCGCGGGCGTGCGGCCCGTCCAGGGGCGCTCGGGCCCCGCCCGGGCGCCGGGCTCCGGAACGGCCCCGTCCGGCCCTCTCCGGCCCTCTCCGGTCCTGTCTCGCCCTCTCCGGTCCCGTTCCGGTCCGGCCCGGTCCCGTCCGGCCCCGGACATGCACGCGGGGTGGCGGGCCTGCCGTCGTCCGGAACGGCAGGCCCGCCACCCCGCGCTTGCTGCGGCTCCCGAACGGGACCTGGGGACGGTGCTGTCGGTGCTGGTGTCGGTACGGATGTCGGTACTGGTGCTGCGGTGTCGTGCCGGGTACTGCGTCGCCGGCTGTTCCGCCGCCGGGTACTCCGCGGGTACTCCGCGTCGGCGGGCGGTTCGTCGCCGGGCGCTGCGTTGCCGATGGTGTCGGTGTGGGTGAGGGGTGCTGCGTGGTCGCTGCCGCGGACGGGGGTTCCCGCTCGGGCGGCCGTCGCGCGCTGCTGCCGCGTGATCACCGCTCGTGCCGGTGCCGCCCTGGGGTCGGCGGCGTCCTGCCGATGTCCGTCCTGCTGCTGTCCGTCCTGCGACCTGCGCCTGAACGCGTCCGGCCGGCCCGTCCGTCCGGGCCCGTCGTACGGATCCTGCGCTGCCGAGTCCTGTCCGTCCTGATCCTGCTCGTCCGGCTAACGGGCGCCGACGCGGGCCATGCTGCCCCGCCGCGGCTGCACCGGAACGCCGCCCGGCGTCCCGTCCGTCGCCCGGGCTGCGGGCTGCCGGCCGCCGGCTCCGGGGGCGGGCCCCGCTGCCGGTGCGCGCCTCGGCTGCGCCGCGACGCCGTTCTGCACGTCCATGACGGCGTGTGCGACCAGTCCGCCCATGGGGTCGTGCCGGATGAGGTCCCGGAGGCGGGAGCGCGACGAGCGCCCTTCGTTCCCGGGGTAGAGATGCTTGCCGAGACCGACCGCGTGGGCCAGTGCGGCGAGCGCCGCGGTCCGCGGGTCCGGGGGTACGCCGGTGCGGATCGCGTTGTCCAGCCGGGCCCTGATTTCCCGGCTGATGGCCGTGTCCGTCGCCTGGTAGCGAGTCGTCGGCAGCACCCCGCACATCTGACCCGCCACGGCATGCACCATGCCGCACCGCTCCAGATGCGTGAGGTAGGTCTGGCGCAGCCCCAGCCGGGGCCCGCCGATCCAGTGGACCGCGCGTACCGGGCTGCCGCGGCGTCGCAGCAACTCGAGTGCGGAGTCCAGTGTCGGATCTCCAGTCGGCCGTGGAAGTACCACGGCGATACGATCCCCGTCAGGGGCTATCCGTCCTGCCAGAGCCAGCTCCACTAGCTGGGCCCCGGCCAGACCGAGGTCGAGCGACTGCGGCTGCGCTGTGGTTCCCGTGGCCGGGTCCAAAGCGAGCAGCAGAAGCTCCTCCGGAATTGTTCTGCGGCTCCTGCCCATCCATGCCTCCCCGCGTGGATGAATGACAGGGTGACCCCTCTCACATTCATCTGTCGAGAGTGCGTGGGTGTTTCGGTAGGGAACCGGTAGGTATGTCGTTCTCGTCTACTGCGTGGGTGACAGCCTCCGAGAGCAGGACGCGGGCCCGGGACCGCGCGGCGGCGCAGCCGCGCTTCTCGCACACAGGACACTTGGCAACACTGGGCACAGCAGCAGCGCGACATACGAAGGAGACACCGGTGGCGGGCGAGTCCCCCGACAAGTCGGAGCAGAAGCAGTCGTCGGGGGAGACGGCGGGGAGCGAACGCGATCCGCGGCTCGCGGTCTTCCGCGATGCACCGACGGATACGGAGACGGAGACGTCGGCGGAGCCGGATTCGGTTGCACCGGACACGGACCGGGACGGCGCGGAGCCGGAGACCCCGAAGGCGGCGGATTCGGAGGCCCCGAAGGAGGGCGCCCCGAAGGCCGGCAAGGCGGATGCCCCGAAGGCGGATGACGCGAAGGCGGGCGCCTCGGAGGCGAGCGGGTCGGATGCCCCGAAGGCGGGTGCTTCGACGGCGGACGACGCGACGTCGGGTGGCAGGAAGGCCGGCGGTGGGAAGGCCGCCGGCACGAAGGCCGCAGGCGGGAAGCGGGACGCGGGGGCGTCGGACGCCGAGGAGTCGGACGCGGAGAGCCCGGATTCGAGGGAGCCGGAGGGCGCGGCTTCGGGGGAGCCGGGCGCGGAGAAGGCGGGTTCCGAGGGGGCTGACGCCGAGCAGGGCGCGCCCGAGAAGGGCGATGCCCGGCTCAAGGCGGCGGTGGCCGCCTGGGTGGCGGGCAAGGGCGCCCAGGAGGACGAGGCGGGCGCGGAGGGCGCGGAGAAGGCGGAGGCGCGCGACGGCGCCTCTGAAGGCCCCTCCGGCGCCGGGAAGGCCCCTGCGGGCGATGCCGCCGGGGCCGCTGACGCCGAGGCCGACGACGCGGCGAAGGACCGCGAGGGCGCGGTGAAGGGCGGCGAGGACGCCGAGTCCGGGCTGCCCGTACGGAAGCCGGGCGCCAAGGGCAAGCAGGGCGCCGACCAGGCGGACCAGCCGACGGCGGTTTTCGGCACGCTGGCCCCGAAGTCGCCCCCGGCCGACGAGGCGACCCGAGTGTTTGCTGCCGTGAATCCGAAGGGTGCCAAGAAGGGCGCCGACAAGGACGCCCCGAAGGGCGCCGAGGACGCCGAGGGCGGCAAGGGCACGAAGGACGCCAAGAAGGACGCCGAGGCCCGTAAGGCGACGGCGGCGGCCATCCCGAAGCGCTCCGACGCCGCGAAGAAGACCGCGGCCGGCACCCCGGAGGCGGACAAGGGCGAAGGCAAGTCCGAGGCCGAGGGCGGGGCCAAGAAGGCCGACGCCCCCAAGGACGCCAAGCCTGCCGCCGAGCCGGAGTCCGACGGCAAGTCCACCACCTCCCCGGAGAAGCCGGCGGCTGACAAGAAGTCGACCGACGACAAGAAGGCAGCCGAAGCCGATAAGCAGTCGACCGACAAGAAGTCGACCGAAGCCGACAAGAGCAAGAAGCCGGCCGAAGCCGACAAGAACGCCGACGCCGATGCCGCCAAGGGCGAAAAGGGCGAGAAGAAGGCCGCCGAGCGGGACTCGGAGCGGACCAGCCAGTTCGTCGCGCTGAAGTCGACGGACGAGCGGCCGGTCAAGCCGCCGAAGCCCGTGGCCAAGCCCACCGGCAAGTCCGGCGCCGCCACGGACGCTCCCAAGACCAAGGCCCCTGCGGACACTGCCAAGGCCCCGGCGGACGCCGCCAAGTCGCCGGGCGACCCGGCCGCGACCGCCGCGATGCCGGCCGCCGTGTCCCCGGCCGGCCCCCAGCCGCCGGCCGCCCCGTCGTCGTCCGCCGCCCCCGAAGCGGGCCCCGGCGCGCTGCCCGAGTCCGAGCGTACGAAGCAGCAGCCGCTGCCCCCGCTCGACCTGCTGGCGCAGCTCACCAACACTCCGCCGCCGCCGGAGACCCCGATCCGCACGATCGTGCGGCGGTTCAAGATCTGGACCCCGCTGGCCCTGCTGCTCCTGCTCGTCTTCGTGATCGTGCAGGCCGTGCGCCCGCTCCCCGACCCGGGCCTCACCCTGACCGCGGACGCCACGTACTCCTTCGACGGCAGCAAGCCGTCGATGCCCTGGCCGTCCGAGGGCCAGGCGTACGTCGATGTCTCCGGGCTCGGCCCGATCGGCTCGTACGGCGATCAGAAGCCGGTGCCGATCGGCAGCGTCGCCAAGACGATGACCGCGTACATCATCATGCGCGACCACCCGCTGAAGCCCGGTAAGCCGGGGAAGAAGATCCGGATCGACAAGCAGGCCGAGGAGGACGGCAAGAAGGGCGCCGGGCACGGCGACGAGTCGGTGCTCGACACCGTCAAGGAGGGCGACACGATCACACAGAAGGACGCGCTGTCCGCTGTCATGATCCCGTCCGCGAACAACATCGCCCGCCTGCTGGCCCGTTGGGACGCCGGTTCCCAGGAGGCGTTCGTCAAGAAGATGAACGCCACCGCCAAGGAACTCGGCATGAAGAACACCACCTACACCGACCCCAGCGGTCTGATCGAGACCACCGTCAGCACCGCCGAGGACCAGGTGAAGCTGGGCAAGAAGGCGATGGAGATGCCGGCGCTGGTCGACATCACCAAGCTGCCGTCGTGGACGGACCCGTCCGGCAAGCAGTGGCGCAACTACAACACCCTGCCGCCGTACAACAACGCGATCGGCCTCAAGACCGGCTCCACCTCGAAGGCGGGCGGCAACCTCCTCTTCGCGGGCCGTCAGCAGGTCGGTGACACGACGCAGCTGATCGTCGGCGCGGTGCTCGGTCAGCACCGAACGCCGATCATCGACACCGCCAACGCCGTCAGCAAGGGCCTGCTCACCACGACGCAGGACGCGCTGGAGGACCGTACGGTCCTGAAGAAGGGCGATGTCGTCGGCGTGGTCGACGACGGCCTCGGCGGTACCACGCCGGTCGTGGTGACCGAGGACGTCAAGGCGGTCGGCTGGAACGGCCTGACGGTGAAGCTGGGGCTGTCGGACAACGGAAAGACCATCCCGCACGAGGCGAAGGCGGGTACGAAGGTCGGCGTCCTGACGGCGGGCAGCGGGCCCGGCCAGGTGAAGGTGCCCGTGGAACTCCAGAAGGGCCTGACCGAACCGACCTTCGGTGCCAAGCTCACCCGCGTGAGCTGACGGGTCGGAACCGGCCGGGAGGGGCCGCTCGCACCGGATGCGAGCGGCCCCTCCCGTGTTCGGAGACGTTCGGAGAGGTTCGGAGACCTTCGGGACGTTCGGCGGAACAGGGGCGATTCATCCCGGTACGGCAGCCGGGCGGTAATGTGAAGCGGCGCTGCAGGGCCCAAAGGTCGCTCCCTGGCTCGTAGGCCCGTGGCGCGAGCCCCGGTTCCCTCACTCAGGTCGCCAAGGCCGCCAAGGCCACCAAGGTCACTCAGGAGTCCGTCATAGGTACCGCGTTGAACGCCCGGCCGGCCGCGGGCCTCCCGCGTGCCGAAGCGGCGCCCTGGGTGAGGATCGTGGCGGCTCCGTGTGCGCTGGCGCTCGCGCTCGGCCTGTGGGGCATCCGCCGCGGGGGCAGCATCTGGCGGGACGAGGTCGTCACGTACGACATGGCGCACCGCAGCCTCCCCGACCTGTGGCACACGCTGCAGCACGTCGACGCCGTACACGGCCTCTACTACCTCTTCATGCATGGCCTGTTCGCCGTGTTCGGCGGCGGTGTGACGACCCTGCGGCTGCCGTCCGCGCTGGCGATGACCGCGGCGGCGGCCGGGGTCGCGCTCCTGGGGGCGCGGGTGGCCGGACGTCGCGCCGGCATCGCGGCGGGGCTGGTCTTCCCGGTGCTGCCGCTGGTCCAGGAGTACGGGCAGGAAGGCCGGTCGTACGCGCTGGTCTGCGCGCTGGTCACGTGGTCCACGTACCTCCTCGTCCGCGCCCTCGACGCGAGCGCTGCCGTGGGGCCCGTCGCGCCCTCGTGGCTCGGGCTGTTCCGCGTGCCCGGGGCCGCGCGGCGCCGGTGGGCGGGGTACGCGGTCGTGACGCTCGTCGCCTGTCTGCTGCACGAGTTCGCGGTGCTGGTGCTCGCGGCACACGGCGTGACGGTCGTTCTGGCCGGCGTACCGAGTGCCGCGCGCGCCGCGGTCCGCCGCACCTGGCTCGTCGCCGCCGGCGTGGTGGTCGTCGGGCTGGCGCCGCCGGCGCTGTTCAGCGCGGGCCAGTCGGCTCAGCTCAGCTGGATCCTGTGGCCCGACCCCGTGCAGCTGCTGACCTTCGCGGTGCTGGCGGTCGTGGGCGTCCTCTGCGCGCGCGTACCGGTACGGACCCGGGGGCCGGTCCGGCTGCGGCCCCTCGCCGTACCGCTGCTGATCGTCCCGCAGGCCGCGCTGATGCTGCTCTCGCACCTCAAGCCGGTGTACGTCGACCGCTACGTCCTCTACTACGTGATCGGCTTCGCCCTCCTGGCAGGCGCCGCCCTGGACCGTGCGCTACGGCCGCTGAGGGGCGGCGGCGCGGATGGTGGCGCGGGCGATGGCGCGGGCAACGACGTGGGGTGCGCCGCGGGCGGCGGCGCAGGGGGCGGATCGGAGGCCGCCCGGGGGGCGGCGGTGCGGGTGCGTCGGCGGACGGTGTGGGCGCTGGTGGCCGTACTGGCGGGACTGCTGCCCGTCTCCGTCCATCTGCGCGACCCCGAGAGCCGCAAGGACGACGCCACCGCCGTGGTCCGGGCCGTGCGGGAGGTGGCGAAGCCCGGCGACGGGCTGCTCTTCATGCCGGCCCGGCGGCGGGTGTGGACGCTGTCCGAACCGGAGCGGTTCCGCGGCCTGACCGACCTGGCGCTGTCCCGGTCACCGGCGGCCTCCGGATCCCTGTACGGCACGGAGGTGTCCGCCGACCGCATCGAGGCCCGGATGCGCGCCGACGAGCGCATCGTCGTGCTCGGCGACCCCCGTGGCGAGCCGGAGGACGAGGACTCCCGGGAGAACACCAAGCGCACGGTCCTCCGCGACGCATTTGAGCGCTGCGCCAGCCGCGACGTCACCGGCGCCCGCGTCTCCGTCTACGCCCGCCCGGGCCACTGCAACGACTGAAGCCCCCGGCCCGCCTCATCGACGCGCCGCCTCATCGACGCGCCGGTTCCTCCAGGGCGGCCCCTCTAGGGGCGGCTCACCCAAGAGCGACCGACTCACCTGAGGGCGGCCTACAAGCGTGACTCATCCATAGGCGCCCTCACGGTCCTCTTCCGCCGGCGGCTCTTCCATGTCCCAGTCCCAGTCGGCCTCCGGGGCGGCGGGCCGCCCGGCGCCCGCAGCAGCCGTACCTGAGGAAGCCGCCCCCGGACCGTTGCCGCCCCGTCCACCACCGCCCCGTCCACCACCGGCCTGTCCACCACCGGCCCGGGCGCCGCCTGCTCGTCCGCTGTCGGATGCCCCCTCGGAGTTCGCCCTCTCGGAGCTCGCCCCCGTGGGGCTCGCCGCCCCCGTAGCGCTCGGCCCGTCGGCCAGCACCTCCAGGATGGCCTCGCCGTACTTCGCGAGCTTGTTCTCGCCGACGCCGTTGACCGTGCCCAGCTCGGCGACGGTGGACGGCCGGGCCGTGGCGATCTCGCGGAGCGTGGCGTCGTGGAAGATCACGTACGCCGGGACGCCCTGCTCCTTGGCCGTCTGCCCGCGCCAGGCCCGCAGCGACTCGAAGACCGGCACCAACTCCGCCGGCAGGTCCACCGGCGCCCGCTTGCCCTTCGCGGTCTTCGTCCGCGCCGCGCGCGCGGGCCTCTCCGGCTCCCTCCGCATCGGGACCTGGCGCTCGCCGCGCAGCACCTCGCCGCTGGTCCCGGTGAGTACCAGCGTGCCGTAGTCACCCTCGACGGCCAGCAGCTGCTGCGCCAGCAACTGCCGTACAACACCTCGCCAGTCCGCCTCCCGCAGGTCGGCGCCGATCCCGAACACGCTGAGCGCGTCATGGTCGAACTGGATGACCTTGGCGGTCTTGCGCCCCATCAGGATGTCGACGATCTGGCCCGTGCCGAACTTCTGCCCGCGCTCGCGCTGCAGCCGGACGATCGTCGACAGCAGCTTCTGGGCGGGCACTGTGCCGTCCCAGCTCTGCGGCGGGGCCAGGCAGGTGTCGCAGTTGCCGCACGGCTTGCTCTCCTGGCCGAAGTAGGCGAGCAGCCGCACCCGCCGGCACTCCACCGTCTCGCACAGCGCGAGCATCGCGTCGAGGTGGGACGCCAGCCGCCGCCGGTGCGCCTCGTCGCCCTCGGAGCCGTCGATCATCTTCCGTTGCTGGACCACGTCCTGCAGGCCGTAGGCCAGCCAGGCCGTGGACGGCAGGCCGTCCCGCCCGGCGCGGCCGGTCTCCTGGTAGTACCCCTCCACCGACTTGGGCAGGTCCAGGTGCGCCACGAAGCGCACGTCCGGCTTGTCGATGCCCATGCCGAACGCGATCGTCGCGACGACCACGAGGCCGTCCTCGCGGAGGAAGCGGGACTGGTGGCGCGCGCGGACCTGCGCGTCCAGCCCGGCGTGGTACGGCACCGCGTCGATGCCGTTCTGCACCAGGAACTGGGCGGTCTTCTCCACCGAGGCGCGGGAGAGGCAGTACACGATGCCGGCGTCCCCGGGGTGCTCCGTGCGCAACAGCTCCAGCAGCTGCTTCTTCGGCTCGCTCTTGGCCGCGATGCGGTACTGGATGTTGGGCCGGTCGAAGCTGGCCACGAAGTGCCGGGCCTGCTCCATGCGCAGCCGCGAGGTGATCTCGGTGTGGGTGGCCTCGGTGGCCGTGGCGGTGAGCGCGATCCGCGGCACGTCGGGCCAGCGCTCGTGGAGCATCGACAGGGCGAGGTAGTCGGGGCGGAAGTCGTGGCCCCACTGGGCGACGCAGTGCGCCTCGTCGATGGCGAAGAGGGAGATCTTCCCGCGCTCCAGCAGGCCGAGGGTCTGCTCCACGCGCAGCCGCTCCGGCGCGAGGTAGAGGAGGTCCAGCTCGCCGGCGAGGAACTCCGCCTCGACCAGGCGGCGCTCCTCCAGGTCCTGCGTGGAATTGAGGAACCCGGCGCGGACGCCGACCGCCCGCAGCGCGTCGACCTGGTCCTGCATCAGCGCGATCAGCGGAGAGATGACGACGCCCGTGCCGGGGCGCACGAGCGAGGGGATCTGGTAGCAGAGCGACTTGCCGCCGCCGGTCGGCATGAGCACGACCGCGTCACCGCCGCCGATGACATGATCGACGATCTCCTGCTGGCTGCCGCGGAACGCGTCGTAGCCGAAGACCCGGTGCAGGACCTCCAGCGCCTCACCGCCCGGCGCCCCACCGGTCCGCGCACCCTCGCCTCCGCCCGGGCCGGCGCCTGCGCCCGCGACCCCCGGAGCTTCGTCCAGTCCACCGTCCACGTCGTTCATGTCTGGCAGCTTACGAGCCATGACCACCCCGCCGCTGAGCCTGTGGATAACTCCCGCCGAGCACACCGGCCGTTGGCCAAAGCCTCGTGAGCGAGGTCATAACAGCGAGGACAAACCGGCCCCGCCGACGCGCCCCGGACGAAACGAGGCCAGCGCACGTCACGGTCACGGAACGCGGCCGCCCGACTCACACGCGGTGGCATCCACACAGGGCGGCGGGGTCAGTGCCGCGGGTGGCGTACCCCGCCGCCCGGTGTGTCCGCGGGGTCAGTGCCGCGGGTGGCGGGTGGCCCACTTGCGGTGGATCACCGTGTAGACGGTCAGGAGGCCGAAGGTCGACAGTTGCAGGAGGCCCGAGAGGCCGGTGGCCGCGTCGACCGGGAGCAGGTAGATCATCGGGAGCCTGACGACGGCCTCGGCCAGCATGCCGATGCCCCAGACGCAGGTCATGACTGTGAGGGTGCGCCGGAACGCCGGTTCGGTGGTCCAGCGTCGTTCCAGGTCGGCGAGCGCGCGCGGTGTGCGTCCCTGGGTGCGCCGTACGACCGCGTAGATCATCGGGCGCCCGGCCACCGCCGTGCCGAGGAAGATCAGCCCGGCCAGGCCGGTCGGCACCGAGTCCTTGGCCAGGACGAAGCGCGCGTCACCGCTCACGAAGGACAGCAGCAGACCGATGCCCCACACGGAGAGCATGAACGCCGCGAACACATCGAAGCGGCGGGGGAGGACCGCCACGTAGACGACGCGGAGCGCGGCGGCGACCGTGGCGCCCAGCATCGAGGGGTACACGCCGACGCCGCACGCCCGCAGGAGGTAGTACACGGCGATCGACAGGCCGATGTCCCAGAAGAGCGTGGAGAACATGTCCCCGAGGCCGCTCCACCACCGCTCGCCCCCTCGTGCGGCGGTCGCGGTCTCCTCCGTGCCAGGGCTCTCGGATACCCCCGCTGCCGTGTTCGGATCCATGGTCTTCGCCCCCGTGTGCATTGTTCCGGCTCCTCGCTGCCTGTCGTGGTGAAGGGATGTAAGGGATGCGCTCATCGTCCGGCTTCGTTTCCGGGGCCGGCTTCGTGCCCGTTTCCGGCCTCGTCCGCGTCGCTGTGCCTGTGCCCGTCCGCGTCGCCGTGCCCGTCGTCGGCGATCCAGGAGCCGTGGAAGCCCGCGGGGACCGCGCGGGGCAGCCGGATCGAGGCGACCGGGGGCGCGGTGACGTTGGTGGCGTCCAGGACGAGCAGCTCGGAGCCGGTACCCGTGCGGTCGGTGACGATCGACAGGAGCCAGCCCTCGTCCTCGGCGCGTGCGTCCCGGGCCGGGACGAACACCGCCTCACCGACCGCTCGGTCCGGGCCGACGTCGTGCGTGTGCCGCTCCCCGGTGGTCACGTCGTAGCGCACCACCGCGCCGCTCGGCGCGTCTGCGGCCAGGTACAGGTACCGGTGGGCGCGCCCCACGTGCCCGGCGTGCAGCGTCGGGAACTCGACCGAGAGGTCGTCCAGCGCAGCCTCGCTGACCGCCCCGGTTGCCGGGTCGAGCGTCCACCGGTAGAGCACCGATCCCGCCGCCCCGGAGGCGGTCGGCAGACCTGTCCCGGAGGCAGGGGGCGCCTGGCCGGCGCTCTCGCCGTCGATCGCTGCCCACAGGCTGTTGAACGTGGCGCGGTCGTACCGCACGGCGTCCAGCACGATCCGCCCCGCCGCGTCCTCCCGGGCGTTGCCGACGTGGAACACGTAGCAGGGCTCGATGTCGAACCACCGCACCGGAGCTTCGCCGGACCGCTCCATCACGCCCAGCCGGGCGCCGTACGCGTCGTTCCAGCGCATCGGCATGCCCTTGCCGCGCAGCGCCGCGTCGAAGGTGACGGGCAGGTCGAGCCAGATCACGTACCGCTCGGTGAGCGCGAAGTCGTGCATCATCGTCGGCGCCGGAACGTCGATCACACGGCTGTGTTCCAGCTCCCCGGCGGCCGACATCCGGTGGTACGTGACATACGGGGGCGTCGGCGCGTACCCGAAGAAGTGCAGCTCTCCGGTGGCCGGGTCCTCCTTCGGGTGCGCCGTCATGGCGGTGCGCAGCCGGCCCCCGAAGTCCTCCGGCCCGACCGTGTCGAGGTCGGGCGTCACCCGGTGCGGCAGGCCGCTCTCGCACAGGGCGAGCAGCCGGCCGCCGTGCTCGATGACGTGCGTGTTGGCCGGGTTGTTCGCCAGGTCGCGAGTGCCGTCGGGGCGGGTGGCCGGGATGCCGGCGAGGTGGGTCGTGCGCACCCAGCGGTTCCGGTACCACTCGGCGCGGCCGTCGGCGATCCGTATGCCGTGCAGCATTCCGTGCCCGAGGAACCAGTGCCCGCCGCCCCTCCCGGGGAGCGGGTTCGGGCCGTTACGGAGGTAGCGGCCGCGCAGTTCCGGGGGCAGCGTGCCGCTGACCGGAAGGTCGTACGCGTCGATCTCGTCCGGTACGGGTGCGAGGTGGCCCGAGAGGGTCAGCGGCCGGGCCTCCGCCCCCGAGGGTGCGCGCTCCGCCCCGTCTCCGGCGGTGCCGGATATCCGTGTCGTCCTGTCGGTCATCGCGTCGTCCATCCCCCTGGGCAGTCCCTCCGTGCGCGTGCCATCCGTGGCCGTCGTCGCCTTCTGGCGCGTACCGCCGGATGGCGCTGCCTGCGCTCAACTTCGACATGTAGAAAGTGACACGTTGGCTGGCACGTGTCAACTTCTACATGTCGTTGAGCTAGGATGATCGAGGCAAGGAGAAGGGCGGAGAGACGCGATGTCGCTGCGGTACGCACTGCTGGGGCTGCTGGCCGATGAGGCGGGCAGCGGGTACGAGCTGACCAAGAAGTTCGAGCGGAGCCTGGACCGCTATGCCTGGCACGCCAAGCACAACCAGGTCTACCAAGAGCTCAACCGGCTGGCCGCCGACGGTCTCGCCGAGGTCGTCGAGGAGGGCGCGCGCGGCCGCAAGACGTACGCGATCACCGAGGCGGGCCGTGCGGACCTGCGGCAGTGGCTGCTGAACCCGCCCCGCACCCCCGTGGTCCGCAACGAGTTCGTGCTGCGGCTCTTCCTCCTCTTCGCGCTCGACCCGAAGGAGGCGCGCAGCGTGCTCGCGGACTACGCCGCGGCGGCCCAGCGCGACCTCGACGCCCTGACCGCGCTGGTCGAGTCCACGGGCGCCGATGTGCACGACGGCGTCCTGCCCGACCCGCTCGCCTTTGGGCACCTGGCCGCCGGCTTCGGCCTCCACATGCTCCCCGCGTCCCGTGACTGGGCCCGGTGGGCCATCACGCAGATCGACAATCAGGAGGGCGAAGGCGAGGGCGGTACGCAGGAGGGCGGCGGCGCGGCGGACGAGGCGCCCGGCGCCTGAGCCTCGACGTCGTCGCCCGGCGCCCGGCGCCCGAGCGTCAACATCGGTCGCTTTCTGCCCTGTTAAGGGGTAATGGCTGCCACATGCATGTAGGTCACGGTCAACCTGTGTTGTCGGATGGAGGATGAGGCCTTTCGTGCCGTCGCCGTCCAGCGCAAGAGGTGCCGGTCATGGCAGTCACCGTCAATGAGATCGATCTCCCGCTGATCTTCTGCCCGCTGGAGGCCGCCAGGCACCCGCGCGCCCACCTCGTCGACGAACGGGCCAAGGAGTGGATCCGGCGCAGCCCCATGTGCGCGGCCGACGAGGAGCGGGCCTGGACCGTCGCCACCCGCAGCACCGAATTCTTCGCCCGGTTCGCCCCCGATGCCGCCACCGACGACCGCCTGCTCTGGACGTCGCTGTGGGTGTACTGGGGCTTCGCCTTCGACGACAACCGTTGCGACAGCGGCCCGTTCAGCACCCGGCCCGCCCGTTCAGCGCCCTCGCGGGCCGCGTCCAGCGCGCCCTGGAGGCTCCCACGGCCCGGGACGAGGGCGAGGGCTTCGTGCCGGCCCTTCAGGAGATCGGCGCCGCCTTCAGGTCCCTCGGCAGCCCGCTCCAGGTACGGCGCTTCATCGCCGCCCACCGGGCCTGGCTCTCCGGCGTGACCTGGCAGGTCGGCAACGCCGCGCTCGGCCGCATGCCGGACCTGGACGAGTACCCCGCGATGCGGGTGCTGGCGGCGGGCGGTGAGCCGACGTTCGCCATGCTGGAGATCGCCACCGGCCACGAGGTGCCCGCGCAGGACATGGAGCGGCCGACCGTCCGCGCACTCACCGAGATGGCCATCATGGTCGCCGCGCTGGACAACGACCGCCACTCCCTGTGCAAGGAGCTGGTCCGGGGGCAGACCGACCAGAACGTCTACAGCGTGCTGATGCACCACCAGGGGCTGTCGCTCCACGAAGCCGTCACCACCGCCACGCGTCTTCGGGACCGGGTGCCGCTGCGCTTCATGGAGGTGCACGACAAGGTGCGCCCGGGGGCCGGACTGGAGCTGGCCACCCACTTGCAGGGACTGCGGTACGGCATCAGGGGCAACGCGGAGTGGGGCCTCCGGGTGCCGCGGTACCTGAGCCTGGGACACGTCCCGGACCCGATGGACGACGCTCCCCTGGAGTGGGCCGAGAAGCCGGCGGACGACGACCGCTCGGCGCCACGCGGACTGCCGACGGTGGCGTGGTGGTAGGACGACGCGCTGCTGGGGCTGTGAGGGCGTACGGGATGGGTCTGTGAGGGCGTACGGAGGCCTGTGAACGGGCCGGGGCGCCCGGACCCGGGCCGGGGGCTGGAGGGGGACTGGAGGCGCTTCTGGTGGCTGCCGCGCCTAGCGGCGCGACGCGAGCAGGACCGTCCACCACGGCCCCTCCCGGCCGCTGCCGGTGACGCCCACGCCGGCGTGCTCGTACGCGCACGTGAGCAGGGTCCGGCGGTGCCCGGGGCTGCGCATCCACTCCCGTACGACCGTGGCCGCGTCCGGCTGCCCCTGGGCCAGGTCCTCGCCGACGCGGCTCCAGCGGTACCCCGCTGCCGCGAGCCGACCGCCCGGCCGGCGCCCGCCCGGGCCGCTGTGCGTGAGGGTCTCCGTGCGGGCCATGTGCGCGCTCTGCCGCTGCGCCGCCCGCGCCAGCGCGGGGTGCTCGCGCACCGGGCGGCAGCCGGCCTGCGCGCGCCGGTCGTTGACGAGCCGCAGGACGGCCGACGACGAACGGCCGCGGTCCGGAAGGG
Organism: Streptomyces sp. NPDC047117; assembly: GCF_040643545.1. Lineage (NCBI taxonomy): Bacteria > Bacillati > Actinomycetota > Actinomycetes > Kitasatosporales > Streptomycetaceae > Streptomyces > Streptomyces sp. NPDC047117. The sequence continues at coordinate 321,846 of NZ_JBEYUN010000006.1, forward strand.
ACATGCGGTCCGCGGTTTCCGCTTGCCCGGTGCGGCCCGCGGTGCCGGCCGGGTACGGAGCGGCGCCTGCCGGGTACGGAAAGGACGCACCGGCGGCCGCCGGTGCGGTCATTGCCAGCAACAGCACCGCGAGGGGCAGTACCCGTTCGCGCCGCGAGGTGTTTCCTCGCCTTTCCGGCCGCCCGACCATTCGCTGCCGCTCCCGCCCGTACGCGTTACCGTCGTATTCGCCTCACAGCCTCACTCGTCGGCGCGGAATTCGCCACCGGACACACGCGGAAACAGTCGGTGGGTGGATTTCTGTGCTTTCACGAAAAGCGATTTTCGGGTGTCGGGTCATCGGCCCGGTGCGCTCTCCTCCTTCGAGGGAAGAAACGCGGAAACGTGAGGAACCCCATGAATGGTGTCGTCGCCACTAATAGAGTTCCGGTGTCCGGCAGATATCCTCCGTTTCCCCTCCAAGGGGAATTCATATCGTTCCTGCGACGTGCCGCGGCCGCATCCGTGATCGCTGCCGCCCTCGCGACGTGTGGCGCCGCTCCGTCCGCGCTGGCCGCCTCGCCCGCGTCTGCGTCGATGTCCGCCGACCCCTACGACGAGGGCCCCGGCGGCCGCCCGATCCAGATGGGCCCGTTCACGTTCCCGGCGCAGGGCCAGGTCAACGGCGGGTTCGGCTGGAACACCTCGGGCGGCGGCTACTGAGGGACCGCAGTCCGCAGTGGCACAACGCGGTGAGGTGGGCCCGGCACTCGTGCCGGGCCCACCTCGCTGTCGTAGGGCGCAGTCGCCGCTGCTGTTCGGGGGCAGCCCTCGCTGTCGTACGGGGCAGCGCTGAGCGGTCGCCTGCCCAGGGGCGCGCCGCGCTCACCGCTTGAGCGTGGCCGCGCCGGCCAGCAGGACGACGATCACGCACCCCAGGATCAGCAGCGCGTCCCGTACGAAGATGCCGGTCACCCCGTCGTGGGTGGCGGCCTCGCCGGCGGCCTGCACCGCGTACGTCATCGGCATCACCTTCGCCAGCGCCGCCAGCCCGTCGCTCATCTCCTCGCGCGGTACGAAGAGGCCGCACACGAGGAACTGCGGCAGCACCCCGGCCGGCAGGAACTGCACCGCCTGGCGCTCGTTGCGCGCGAAGGCGCTGACCAACAGGCCCAGCGCCAGCCCGAGGAGTGCGCCCAGCATCGCGATGATCATGAGCAGATGCGGCGGGCCCTTGATGTCCAGCCCCAGCGGCCCCACGGCGAGCAGCGTCGCCAGCACGGCCTGGAGCAGCGCCAGGAATCCGAAGGCCAGGCTGTAGCCGAGCACGATGTCCAGCCGCTGCGCCGGCATGGTGAGCAGCCGCTCGGCGGTGCCCGAAGTGCGCTTCCGCAGCGTCGAGACCGAGGCGACCAGGTACATCACGATGAGCGGGAAGATCCCGAAGACCTGCGGGCCGATGCGCTCGAAGGCGCCGTCCGCGTCATCGAACATCAGCTTGACGATCACCATCAGCATGCAGGGGGTCGCCAGCATGAGCGCGACGCTGCCGCGGTCGCGGACGATCTGCTGCAGCACCCGCTGCGCGGTGGCGAGGGTGATGCTCACGGTGAGCGGCACGGCGCGGACGGTGCGGACCGCTCGGGCCACGGTTCCCGGCCGGATCTCGGTTGTCACGTTATCGACCTCGGCACCCCGATGCGAAGAATGATGCGTGGGGGTCGGGCAGCATGGAGCTGTTGAACAGCGGCCCCGTTGGCGCCGGTACGGCCTCGGGGGCGGCTCCGGATACGGGTCCCGCGGGATCCGGTACCGAAGACACGCGGGCGCGTGAAGAGTTCACTTGCCACGTATCCACCTAACCCCGCCGGACTGGGGTATTCGCCCGCGGCTTGCCCGCTCCCGGCAAGATCACTGGAGCAGCGTACGAACTCCCGTTCCATAGACCGGATCCGCCTAACCGATGCCTCAACCACCCATAGCACCCAAGCCGGTTGCCAAAACGCTTCCGCCGCCCACACGCCGAAGGTCCCGACCGAACCGGTCGGGACCTTCGCGCTGGTGCCCCCGGCAGGATTCGAACCTGCGACACCCGCTTTAGGAGAGCGGTGCTCTATCCCCTGAGCTACGGAGGCGGGCGGTCAGTGGTGGTGCGGTGCGCCCCGGACGTGGGTCGCGGCGGGCGGTGTACGCACCATCGGCTGGCCGTGAACAGGGTAGCGGATGGGGTCGCGCCCGGTCTCGCCGCTGGGTGGTCGGGGGTTTCTCCCGTTCCCGTGGCGGCGTGGCGCGGCCCCGTGGAGAGCCCGGGTCACACGGGGAAGTTCCAGCTGACCGTGCCGTCGACGGTGACGATGGCGGCCAGGACGACGAGGTCCGCGGCGCCGAGGGCCATGCCGAGGAGGGCGCGGCCGCGCCGGCCGGTGCCCCGGTGGAGGGCCACGGCGCCCAGGACCAGGGACAGCGGGCCGAGGACGAGGTTCATGACCAGCAGGCCGACGAGGCCGAGAATGAAGGAGGCCACGGCCATGCCGTCGGCCTGGGTCCCCTTGCGGCGGGCGCCGGACGAGGCGTCGGCCGTGGCGGCGTCGGTGGCCGTCGCGGTGTCGGTCTTCGCTGTGTCGGTCGTGGTGGTGTCCGTGATCGAGGTGGTGGTGCCGGACTCGGGGCCGGTCTTGTCGGCGTCGGTGCGGGTCTCTGCGGACTCGGTGCCGGCGCGGTGGATGAGGGTGGTCATCGACGGGCCTCCTTCGCGCGGTGCTCGCGGACGGCGAAGATCAGCAGCCAGGCGGCGATCGCCGCGGCCGCGGTGAGCGTCGCGGCGAGCGGGAGGTGTGCCGCGGTGCCCACGAGCACTCCCAGGAGGAGCAAGGCTGCGACAAGGAAGATCATTTCTGGCCCTTCCGGGTGAGGTGAGTGGCCTTGATCGTTCGGTTGGGTGAACAGTTGGTGTCACACTTGTTCACTGACTCACCAGTCTAGCGCGCCCCGGGGTGGATCGCGTCGGAGAACGGATGTTTACTGAATGGCATGAGTCACACCACCGGCGTCCGCCAGGCCCAGAAGCAGAAGACCCGACAGGCGCTCCTCGACGCCGGGCTGCGGCTGCTGGCCGATCAGAGCCTCAGCAGCATCGGGCTGCGCGAGGTGACGCGGATGGTGGGGGTGGCCCCCGCGGCGTTCTACCGGCACTTCCGGGACATCCCCGACCTGGGAGTCGCGCTGGTCGAGGAGTCGCTCGGCAGCCTGCACGACGTCGTCCGCGCGATCCTCGCCGAGCAGCCGGACGCCGAGGAGCGGATCGACCGTACGGTCGCGGTCGTCGAACGGTTCGTCCGGGAGAACCCCGCGCACATCCGCTTCATCGCGCGGGAGCGGCACGGCGGCGTACGGGCGGTGCGCCGGGCCATAGCCGCCGAACTGGCCCGGTTCGCCGCCGAGGTGGCGTCAGCGCTGCGGGCGCAGCCGGTGTCGGACGGCTGGAGCGACGACGATCTGCTGATGCTCGCCGAGATGTACGTCGACCACCTCGTGATGACCGCTTCGGCGATCCTGGATGCCGCGGACGACGGCGACACGGCCGCCTGCGACCGGCTCGCCGAACGGGCCCGCAGGCAGCTGCGGCTCATCAGTCTGGGGCGACGGCACTGGCGGGATTGAGCCCCGCGTGAGACCGCCTGGGGCTGAGCCTCTCCAGGGCTGAGCCCCTCCTGGGGCTGGGTCCCCTGGGGCTGAGCCTCCTAGGGGGCGTCAAGGCCGGGCCTACAAGGGCGGTGATGCCTACGCCCCCGCCCAAAAGAGGTCAGCCGCGTCCGGGTGTCGTGATTCGCACCCGGAAGGTGTCCGATGCGTTGTCGGTTCCGTCCGCAGGCCGGCCCTCCTGGAGGACCTCGACGGAGATGCCGTCGGCGCGGAAGGTCTGGCCGGGGCGGTACGTGGCGTCCGTCAGGCCCGCGCGGACGTTCGGGTCCTTGCGGTAGCAGCCGGCGCTCTTCGGGGTGGCGTCGGAGACGCGGTCCGGGCCCTTGCCCGACGGGATGTCGGTGGCCACGCGGTAGACCAGGACGCCGGGCCGGCACGCCGTCGGGTCGAGCGGGCCGGCGCGGCGTGCCTCGACGACGTAGGCGCGGTGCCGGGAGACCGGGACGACGGCGAGCTTCGTCCCGCCGGGGGTGGCGGCCGCGGTGAGCCGGTGGGTGGTGACCGAGCCGGGGCGGTGCACGCAGTCCACCTGGCTCGGTGCCAGCCAGCCCAGCTTCCACTTGTGCCAGCCCAGGAAGTCGTTCTCGGGGCCCCAGTCCACGTCCATCGGGTCCCAGTGGCCCACCGGGTGCGGGTCGGCGCGCCCGTCCGTGAAGTACAGGTCGGGCAGGCCGAAGGAGTGCGCGTTCTCGTGATTGAGGACCCGGTACGCGCTCGGCCCGGTCTGCCGGCTCCAGATGAACGACACGTTCCTGAGCTGCGTTCCGTCGCCCGTCTTCAGGCCCAGCGGGCCGCCGCTGAAGGTGACGGACCAGACGTTCTCGGTCGCCGGCGGGCCCGCCTCCGGCGTGACCAGCACGTTCACCAGGTCGTACGCGCGGAAGTCCACTTGGCGGTCGACGGCCCGCACGATTTCCTTGGCCAGCGCGTAGTAGCCGTTGTTCGAAGCGGGGCTGAAGGAGGTGCCGCGCCCGATGCGGTACGAGGCGAGCGGGCGGGACATCCGGATCCACTTCAGGACGGGGCTCGAGCGGTAGTCGAGCCTGCCGTAGGAGCTGCCGCGGAAGAAGCGGGGGACGGCGGGGAAGAACTCGCCGTAGCGCTTGCGGGGGCTGATCCCGGCGCGTACGTCGGGGAAGTCGATGAGCACCGTGAGGGCCCGTACGCGGCCGGTGGCGCGGACGAAACCGGGCGGGGTGGTCGCCGCCTCGGACACCCCGGTCGCGGAACCGGGGAGGGCGCAGCGGCCGGTGGGAAGGGCCGCGGCGGCGCCCCGGGGGCCTCGGGGAGGGGCCGGGCGGGTGGCGGCTCCGGGAGAGTGCGGCTCGTCCGCGCGGTCGTCGGGGCTTCGGGGCCGGCCGTCAGGGGCTCTTCGTGTGCCGTCCCCGTCGCCGTCCTCGTGCCGTGCGTCGCCCCGCTCCCGTAGGGCCGCGCCGCGCCGCGCCTCCGGGGGCGGTGAAGCGGCGGGCCGGCCGTCGCCGTGCCGGTCGGCGCCACCGGGGCGCCCCGTCGTGTCGAGGGCCGGCACGACCAGCGCGACCGCGACGGCCGTGGCGGCGAGCAGGGCGGACGGTATCTGCCTCATGTGCTCACCCTGGGGCGGCGAGCGGACGCCTGCCCGCCGGGTTACGTCATCCGGTGCCGGCGGGCGTTCCCGGTGGTGCGCACGTGTGGGACGGGTCACACTCGATGCGGGAAATAACCGGGGACGCCGTCCCCGTTTAACCAGTCGTCCGCACGAAGCGGGGACCCGCTCCCCGTTTTCGTCCGCGGGCCTGCGTGCCGCAGCACCTCAAGGCGATCCGCGCAGCACCTCAAGACGACGCCGTACGCCGTACCCGAAAGGAGTGAGCCGACGTGACCACCGCCTCCACCGATGCCACGAAGACGTCCCAGCCCCGTCTGCGGGCCGACGCGCAGCGCAACCGGGAGCGGATCGTGGCGGCCGCTCGCGAGATCATGGTCGAGCACGGGGCCGACGTCCCGCTCGACGAGGTCGCGCGCCGGGCCGGCGTCGGCAATGCCACCCTCTACCGGCACTTCCCGGACCGCGCCGACCTGATCCACCACGTCACGCTCTCCGTCATGGACCGCACGGCGGACCGTGCGGAGCGCGCGCTCGCGGCGGAGGGCGACGCGTTCCAGGCGCTCCGGACCTTCGTGCACGCCGCCGTCGAGGAGCGCATCGGAGCGCTCTGTCCGCTCCTCTCCGACGGCGTCGACAAGGACCACCCCGACCTGCTCGCCGCGCGGGACCGCCTGGAGGGGGCCGTCGAGGCCCTCATGGGCGCCGCGCGCGAGAGCGGCCTCCTGCGCGCCGACATCGCCGTCGGTGACCTGATGGTCGCGATCACCCAGCTCACGCGGCCGTTGCCGGGCAACCGCTGCGCCGACTTCGACAGGTTCGTACACCGCCACCTTCAGCTGTTCCTGGACGGCCTGATGGCTCCGGCGAGGTCCGAACTGCCCGGCTCGGCGGCCACCTTGGACGACCTCCGGCAGCAATGCCGGCGGTGACGAAGGCCGTCCGCTCCCCGCTCCGCAAGGCCGGTCACCGGTGACCCGGCACCAGTAGGCGGCACCCCCGAGGTGCACGCCGCTCTCACAGCTCACGCAACACCCTTTTCACGCCACGCCGTTGTGCGGCAGCGGCACACGACCCCTTTCTTCCTTCTTCGCACCCTAGGTGGACCCACCCATGTCCAAAACCGTCCAGAACGTGGACCCGAGGCGCTGGAAAGCGCTCATATTCATCGCCCTCGCCCAGCTCATGGTCGTGCTCGACGCGACGATCGTGAACATCGCGCTGCCCTCCGCCCAGGCGGACCTCGGGATCTCCGACGGCAACCGGCAGTGGGTCATCACCGCGTACGCCCTCGCCTTCGGCGGACTGCTGCTCTTCGGGGGCCGCATCGCCGACCTGTGGGGCCGCCGCCGCACCTTCGTCATCGGCCTCGTCGGCTTCGCGCTCGCCTCCGCGCTCGGCGGCGCGGCGGGCAGCACCGCGATGCTGCTCGGTGCGCGTGCCCTGCAGGGCGTGTTCGGCGCGCTGCTGGCGCCGGCCGCGCTGTCGCTGCTCGCGGTGACCTTCACCGAGGCGCGCGAGCGGGCCAAGGCGTTCGGCATCTTCGGCGCCATCGCCGGTGGCGGCGGCGCCGTCGGCCTGATCCTCGGCGGCGTGCTGACCGAGTACCTGGACTGGCGCTGGACGTTCTTCGTGAACATCCCGTTCGCCGTGGTCGCGGCGGCCGGCGCGCTGCTGGTCATCCGGGAGCCCGCCGAGGGCCGCAACCCTTCCCGGCTCGACGTCCCCGGTGTCCTCCTGGCCACCGCCGGGCTGGTCTCGCTGGTCTACGGCTTCACGCGCGCCGAGTCCGACGGCTGGAGTTCCGGCGCGACCATCGGCCTCTTCGTGGCGGCCGGCGTGCTGCTGGTGGCCTTCGCGGTCGTGGAGTCGCGGGTGAAGTCCCCGCTGCTGCCGCTGCGGGTGGTCACCGACCGCAACCGCGGGGGCGTCTACGCCTCCCTCGGCCTCGCCGTGATCGGCATGTTCGGTCTCTTCCTCTTCCTGACCTACTACCTGCAGGTCGTGAAGGGATACACACCGGTCACGACCGGTCTGGCCTTCCTTCCGATGATCGCGGGCATGATCACCGGCTCGACGCAGATCGGCGCGCGGCTGATGACCCGGGTTCGGCCGCGGCTGCTGATGGCCCCCGGCTTCCTGTTCGCCGCGCTCGGCATGCTGGCCCTGACCCGGATCGACCTCGACACGTCCTACCCGGCGCTGATCCTCCCCGCGTTCCTGCTGCTCGGCCTCGGCATGGGTACCGCCTTCATGCCGGCCATGTCGCTCGCCACGCACGGTGTGCGGCCGCAGGACGCCGGTGTCGCCTCGGCGATGGTCAACACCTCGCAGCAGGTGGGCGGCGCGATCGGTACGGCCCTGCTGAACACGATCGCGGCCGGCGCGACCACGGCGTACGCGACCGCCCACGCGGCCGGTGTGCGCTCCGCCGACGTCCTCCGGCTCCAGTCGATGGTGCACGGCTACACGACCGCCATCTGGTGGGCGGCGGGCATCCTGGTCCTCGCCTCGGCCATCGCGTTCGTCTTCGTCAACACCGGGCGGCCCGGGGCCGGTACGCCGGCCGCGAGCTCGGCGGACGGCGTGGACGCCGCCGAGGAGGTTCCGGTGCCTGTACTGGCCCACTGAGGCAGTGCTGAAGAAGCAGACGTGAAGAAGGGGCGCCCCTCGGGGCGCCCCTTTCGCTGTGCGTGGTGCGTGCTTCGGTACGCGGCGTGCGCTGCGCCTTCGGGGGCGAAGTTCAGCGCAGCCAGGGGAGGTCGGCGTTCAGCGCAGCCAGGGGAGGTCGGCGCCGTGCGGCTGCAGACCGTCCGCCACGGAGCGGCAGATCTCGGCGAGCTGGCGTACCTGCTCGGGGGAGAGCCGGTCGAACAGCGCGGCCCGTACGGTCGCCACATGGCCGGGGGCGGCCTCCTGGAGGACCTTCAGGCCCTCGTCCGTGAGGACGGCGTTCTGGCCGCGCTTGTCCGACGGGCAGTTCTCCCGCCGGACCCAGCCGTTCTTCTCCAGGCGGGCGATGGCGTGCGAGAGCCGGGACCGGGTGATCTTGGCGTTCTGGGCCAGCTCGGTCATCCGCAGCCGCCGGCGCGGGGCCCGGGAGAGCTGGACGAGCAGGCCGTAGTAGACGTGCGGCAAACCGGCGTCGCGCTGCAGCTGACGGTCGAGGTGATCTTCCAGGAGGATGGTGGCGTGCAGGTACGACTGCCAGGCGTACTGCTCCTCGTCGTTGAGCCAGCGCGGCTCACCCGCCATGTCGTTGCTCATACCATCCACTGTCTCATTGCTCCCGCACTTCTTGAAGATTTAACAAGAGTGAGCGGGGGCGGGAAGCGTGGCAAAACGCGCCCTTCGGGGCCCGTGGGGACGGTTCTCCGGAGGGCCGCGGGGGCGGCTCTCCGGAGCCGGAAAACTCAGCCTTTCGGGGCCCCGGGACCTCAGCTCTCCGAAGGAATCAGCGTGACCGCCTGATCCGCCGCCCGCAGGGCTTCGGGGAGACCGGTGGCGGCGGCCACGTCCAGTGCGGTGTCCGTCAGTTTGATCGCGTGCGCGTCACCGTGCGCGGCCGCCCGCTCGAAGGCGTCGGCCGGCGCGTCGGGCCGGGGAGGGGCCGGAACCTCGGTCGAGGCGCTCTGCGGGCGGCCGGTGCGGCGGGGCGCGTAGGCCGCCGTCACCGCCGCGCTCGCGGCCCAGGCGGCGTGCAGACTCGGGACCCACAGGTGCTCGGGCAGCGCCGGGAGCGTCCGCAGGACGGCGTTCGGGGCGGTCGCCGCGTGCACCAGCATCACCGGCTCGGCGGCCGCGTCCACCGCGTACCGGACGGTGGCCGCCGCGACGACCTCGGCGAGCAGCGCCCGCGCGTCCGCCGGCCCGGCCGCGGGGCGCAGCGCCGCCGCGGCGGCGGGCCAGCCCGGCGTCTCCGCCAGCTGGGCCAGCCGCTGCCGGATGCCGCCCTCCTGCTCCGGCACCGGCGGTACGTCCCACAGCGCGGTCTCCGGGCCGTCCTGGCCCGCGGGGGCCGGTACGTCGCCGAGGGGGAGGTGGCGCGCCGCCCAATAGCCGAGCGCGTGGGCCAGCTCCGCCACGCGCGGCTCCTCCTCGCCGTCCTCGGTGAGCGTGCGGACGGCGTGCCCGACCCGGATGACCGGGTGCGTGGCGGCGCCCGCGATGCCCGGGAGCAGCCGCGGCCACCACTCGGCGAGCACCTCGCGCCACGGACGGCCGTCGAGCTGGCGGCCCATGTAGGCGGTCCAGTCGGTGACCCGGCGCGGGTCGCCCAGCGCCTCCCGCCAGTTCGTGTCGGTGACGGCGTTGTCGGCGCGCGGACGGTCCTCCAGCCGCTCCTCGTAGGCGTCGAGCCAGCGGTGCACGGAGCCGGCCCGGCCGTGCCGGACCAGCGCCTCGACCGCCATCGGGCCGTGGTTGCTGAGGTACCCGTGGAACTCCGGGCCGCGTGCGTGCAGCCGCTCCAGGGCCTCGTCGAGAGTGCCGTCGGTGGGGTGCGCGGAACCGCTTGTGGTGTCCATGTGCCGAGGCTAGGGAGGTGGAGGAGCGGGCGTAACGGACCACGGTCCCGATGCCCCTCGAACGGCCGCCCTACGTCGGCCGCCCTATGCCGCGGGGCGTACGCCTTCGTGGGGCGGGGCCGGCGCGGCACGAGGAATAGCCCCGCGACGGCCCTTCGTTGAGCACTGGTACGAGGTCGTACGGGGCGCACGCCGGCCCCTCCACCGCACATCGACGCCCCAGGAGGCGCAGCGATGCCGCTCACCGTGGAAGAACGTGACCAGTTGCTCGCCGAGCCGCACGTCGCCGTGCTGGCAGTGGACTCCGGAAGCGCACGCGCGCCGCTGGCCGTGCCGGTCTGGTACAGCTACCGCCCCGGCGGCGACTTCCTGATCTTCACCGGCCGGTCGTCGCGCAAGGCACGGCTCATCGAGGCGGCGGGGCGCTTCTCGCTGGCCGTGCAGCGCATCGCGCCGACGTACCGGTACGTCACGGCGGAGGGGCCGGCCCGGCTGGCGACGGTCACCCCCGAGGAGGTCAAGGAGGTGGCCGAGCGGTACGTGCCGCCGGAGCGGGTCGAGGACTACGTCCGGCAGGCGCTCTCGGAGGGGCCCGAGGCCGTCGCCGTCCGCCTCACGCCGGAGCACTGGGTCTCGGCGGACGCCGGGCCGGCCTGACGGCGTACCGCCCCCCCTGGAGACCTCGGCCGGCCGCCGGGCCGTCCCGAGATCACTCGGATCATGTGGATCGGCCGGATCATCCCGACACCCGGATCAGCCGCATCACTCCGACACCCGGATCAGCCGCGAAATACCCGACAGAAGGCGTCGGGTATGGCCTTCAGGGTGGAGCCATGACGAATACGGCGCACGAGGCGCGGCGCGCGCAGGAGCAGAAGAAGGCGGAACAGAAGAAGGCGGTCGGCTGGCCGGAGTTCGCGGCGGCGGAGCCCGCACTCGCGGAGTGGACCGAGCGGCGGTTCGGTGCGTACGCGCACCACGTGCTCGCGACCCTGCGGGCGGACGGCTCCCCGAGGCTGACCGGCCTGGAGGCCGACTTCCGCGGCGGCGAACTGTGGCTCGGCATGATGCCGGGCTCCTGGAAGGCGCGGGACCTGCGGCGCGATCCGCGGTTCGCGCTGCACGCCAATCCGGGACCGGGCGCGGACGGGGCGGGCGGGGACGTGCGGATCGCGGGGCGGGCGGTGGAGGTCGGGGACGCCGAGGCGCTCGCGCGGTACGCGGCGGAGGTGGAGCTGCCGCTGCCCTTCCACCTCTTCCGGGCGGAGCTCACCGAGGTGGTGCGCACGCATGTCGAGGACCCGCACATCGTGCTGGAGACCTGGCGCCCGGGCTGTCCTGTGCGGACCGTCCGGCGCGGGAACGACGACGCCCCGCCGGCCGTGGACTGAACGCGGTCCGAGGGCCGGCGGGGCGGGGCGCACGAGGGGCGGGGCTACCGCCGGTCCCCCGGGGAGCCGTGGGTGCGGAAGAGGTACATGGCGACGACGAACATGATCACGCCGAAGACCGCGCCCACACCGGAGGCCCTCAATGTCGTCGATGTCCCCGCCAGGCTGTAGAGGAAGCCCATCGTGGCCCCGAAGAGCACGCCGTACGCCAGCGCCCGCGCTTCGGTGATCATGCGGGACTGGCTGTGCATCAGGGCCAGCCCGAGGCCCGCGGTCACCACGGTGGCGATCAGGCCGAGCAGGAAGGCGTGGACGGCGCTCGATCCGGTGCTGTGGTCGAGCAGCCCCGCGTAGATGCCGTAGGCGACGCCGCCCACGAGGGGCACGCCGGTGGAGGCGGCCAGGTGGTGCCCGCGCGGGGCGGCGGCCGTGGTGGCTGTGGTGCGGGTGCGAGCGTGCGTCTGCATGACGGCTCCTCTCTCTCGCCCTCCTACCAGGAGGCACCCGGCCGTGGCCCCCGTCAACCGGAACAGCCGGGCCCGGGGCCGAGCGCCCCTTCAGACCCACGGGCACGACGGGGGGCACGACGGGCAAGGCCTCTCAGCGCCCGCCGAGCTCCTTCTCGTACCAGGCGACGTCCCAGTAGCGGCCGAATTTGTAGCCCACCTCGCCGTACGTGCCGACGTGGCGGAAGCCGAAGCGGGCGTGCAGGGCCGCCGAGCCGGGGTTGGGGAGCGCGATGCCCGCGTACGCGCGGTGCACGTCCTCGCCCTCCAGGGCCTCGAAGAGCGCCTTGTAGAGCAGTGTGCCGATGCCCCGGCCGGTCGCCTCGGGGGCGAGGTAGACCGTGGCCTCGACGGAGGTGCGGTACGCGGGCTTCGGGCGGAAGGGGCTGGTGGTCGCGTACCCGAGGAGCCGGCCCGGTCCCTCCGGCGCGGCCTCCCGGGCAACCAGAAGGCGGTGAGGACCGTCTTGGGGGTGGGAGAGCAGCCAAGGACGGCGCTCTTCGGGGGTGAACGGCTCGGTGTCGAATGTGATCGCCGTCTCACGGACGTAGTGATTGTAGAGGTCCGTGAGGGCGTCCAGGTCGGCCTCGACGCCCGGTCTGACCTGCACTTCCCCGCATCCTGACATGCTCTGGTCTCCCTCGGTGGGAACGCAGGGTACTGCATGATCAGAAAAATGAGGGGTTGTCGTGGGAATTCTGTCCGGTTTCCAGCCGTTGTTTCCATCAGACGGGGGCACCCGGCCCGCAGACAGCAGGGATCAGGTGTCCCGGCCGCCACCATCCCGCGACCGACTCATCGCAGAGGGAGCACTCGCATGGCAACCCGTGCCGTCGCCCGTCGTCAGCCCACCAAGAGCGGTGCTGACGGGGCAAACAGCGTTCGCGCCGTAGGCGGGGAGATCGCCGACCGCGACCTGGTCGGCATGTACCTCGACGAGATCGCGCGCACACCGCTGCTCGACGCCGCCAGAGAGGTCGAGCTGTCACAGACGATCGAGGCGGGTGTCTACGCCCGGCAGATCCTGGACGGCGAGGTGAGCGACGGGAACGCCGCCGGCGCGACGCCCGAGGAGCTGCAGGCACTGGTCGACGAGGCCGAGAAGGCCAAGGACGTCTTCATCCGTTCCAACCTCCGCCTGGTCGTAGCGGTCGCCCGCCGCTACCCGCGCAGTGGTCTGCCGCTGCTGGACCTGATCCAGGAGGGGAACGCCGGCCTGGTCCGCGCGGTCGAGAAGTTCGACTACGCCAAGGGCTTCAAGTTCTCCACGTACGCGACGTGGTGGATCCGTCAGGCGATCACGCGGTCCATCGCGGACCAGTCCCGTACGATCCGGCTGCCCGTCCACCTGGTCGAGGAGCTGGGCCGGATCCGGCGTGTGCAGCGCGAGTTCAACCGCGAGCACGGCCGCGACCCGGAGCACGCGGAGATCGCCGCGGAGCTGGGCGCCAAGACGGAGCGGGTCAGCGACGTCCTGGACTGGGCCCGCGACCCCGTCAGCCTGAACATGTCCGTGGACGACGAGGGCGAGACGCAGTTCGGCGACCTGCTGGAGGACACCTCGGCGGCCTCGCCCGAGCAGTCCGTGCTCACGCTGCTGCGCAGCGAGGAGCTGGAGGACCTGATCGACCGCCTCGACGGCCGCACCGCCTCGATCATCAAGGCGCGGTACGGCATAGAGGACGGCCGCGAGCGGACCCTGACCGAGGTCGGCAAGCAGCACGGCCTGACCCGCGAGCGGATCCGCCAGATAGAGAAGCACGCGCTGCTGGAGCTGAAGCGCATGGCGCACGACACCGGCTTCGACGCCGCGGCGTAATCACGGCGTGACGCGGTAACGCTCCTCCCGTCTACGCCTGCCACGACGGGACCCCACGGCGGGTCCCCGACATAAAACCGGGACCTCGGTAGCGGGTCCCCCCTGTACGAGCCCCGGCGCCCTCCCCCGAGCGCCGGGGCTCTTTGCTGCCCGCGGCAGGCCGGCCCGGAACCTGGTGCACGGCCCCGGCCGCGTCCCCGGCCCGCCCGGCGGCCGCCCGAGCCCCGCTCGCCCGCGCCCCGTCTCGCCCGCCCGTAGGGCACCCCCGTAATCCCCGTCGTGCCCGTTTGTGTCTGTCTCATGCCCGAGTCTGTTTACTTTGCGGAAATCCAGTCGTAGTCTGCGAGGGAAACCACACGTTCGGGCAACGGACGGACAGAAACGGAACGGACCCAGGTCGCATGTACGCAGCGGAACGCCAGCAGGAGATCCTGCGCCTCGCCCGGGACAGCGGGCGGGTCGACGTCCTCTCCCTCGCCGAGGAATTCCAGGTCACCGCCGAGACCGTACGGCGCGACCTGAAGGCGCTGGACCGCGCCGGACTGGTCCGCCGGGTGCACGGCGGGGCGATACCGGCGGGCCGGCTGGACTTCGAGCCCGACCTCGCCGAGCGCGACACCGTCGCCGCCGACGAGAAGGACCGCATCGCCCGGGCCGCGCTCGCCGAGCTGCCCGACGACGGCAGCGTGATCCTGGACGCCGGCACCACCGCGGCCCGGCTGGCCGGCGAGTTCCCACTGGAGTCCGACGTCACCGTGGTCACCCACGGCCTGCCGGTCGCCGCCCGGCTCGCCGACCACCCCGGGCTCACCCTGCACCTCGTGGGCGGCCGCATCCGGCACCGTACGCGGGCCGCCGTCGACGACTGGGCGCTGCGCGCCTACCGCGAGATCAACGCCGACGTCCTCTTCCTCGCGACCAACGGCTTCTCGCTGGAGGGCGGCCTGACCACGCCCGACCTCGCCGAGGCCGCCGTCAAGCGCGCGGTGATCGCCGCCGCCCGGCGGGTCGTGCTGATCGCCGACTCGTCCAAGTTCGGGCAGCAGCACTTCGCCCGCTTCGGCGACCTCTCCGACGTCGACCTCCTGATCACCGACACCGGGCTCAGCCCCGAGAACGCCCTCGCCATCGAGCGCGCGGGCACGGAAGTAGTACGCGCATGATCCTCACCGTCACCCCCAACCCCAGCCTGGACCGCACGTACGAGGTGCCCGCTCTGGAGCGCGGCGCCGTGCTGCGGGCCGGCGCCGACCGGGTCGACCCCGGCGGCAAGGGCGTCAACGTCTCCCGGGCGGTCGCGGCCGCCGGGCACGAGACGCTCGCCGTGCTGCCGGTCGGCGGCCCGGCCGGGCAGGCGCTGGCCGACCTGCTGGTGGCCGAGGGCATAGAGGTCGCGCCGGTCGCGGTGGCCGGGGCCACCCGCTCCAACATCGCGGTCGCCGAGCCCGACGGCACCCTCACCAAGATCAATGCGGCCGGCCCCGAGCTGTCGCCGGCCGAGTCCGAAGCGCTGCTGGAGGCCGTACGGGAGCGCTCGGCGGGTGCCGCCTGGATCGCCTGCTGCGGCAGCCTGCCGCGCGGGCTGGCCCCCGAGTGGTACGCCGACCTGGTCGCCCGCGCGCACCGGGCCGGGGCCCGGATCGCCCTGGACACCTCGGGCCCGTCGCTGACGGCCGCCCTGCGCGCCCGCCCCGACGTGGTGAAGCCCAACGCCGAGGAGCTGGCGCAGGCCGTCGGCCGCCCGCTCGCCACGATCGGCGACGCGGTCAAGGCGGCCGAGGAACTGCGCGCGCTGGGCGCCGGCGCGGTGCTCGCGTCGCTCGGCGCCGACGGGCAGCTGCTGGTCGACGCCACCGGCACCTACTACGGCACCGCCGAGGTGGATGCCGTACGCAGCAACGTCGGCGCCGGGGACGCCTCGCTGGCCGGGTTCCTCGCGGCCGGCGGGGCGGGTACGCGTGCGCTGGCCGAGGCGGTGGCGCATGGTGCGGCGGCGGTGCAGCTGCCGGGCAGTGTCATGCCGGCGCCGGGTGATCTGCGGCCGTCCGACGTGACCGTCACGGACACCGTGCCGATGGATCGGCCGTTGACGGAGGCCGTGTCATGAACGGATCTGTGCGTCGGGGTCGCCCGCCGTTCGTTCGTCCTCAATCGCCGGACGGGCCTGATTTCGCCTGGACAGGCTGGATTTGCCGGATTCTGAAGGGAGCCCGCGATGAGTGAGCTGATCACCGCGGACCTGGTCGATCTCGACCTGTCCGCCGACACCAAGGAAGCGGCCGCCAGGTCGCTGGCCGAACGGATGGTGGCGGCCGGTCGCGTCACCGACCTGGAGGGATTCCTCGCGGACGTCGCCGCGCGCGAGGCCCAGATGCCCACAGGGCTGGACGGCGGCATCGGCATCCCGCACTGCCGCAGCGCCCATGTCACCGAGCCGACGCTGGCCTTCGGGCGCAGCGCCGCCGGCATCGACTTCGGCGCGGCGGACGGCCCGGCCGACCTGATCTTCCTGATAGCCGCCCCGACAGGTGGCGACGCCGACCACCTGTCGATCCTCTCGACGCTGGCCCGGCACCTGATGGACGCGGAGTTCACCGGCGCGCTGCGGTCGGTGGACGACCCGGCGCGGGCGGCCGCGCTGGTACGGGGAGACGAGCCGGAGGCCGCGGACGCGGAGACGGAGACCGAGGCCGCGGACGCGGCAGAGCCGGCGGCCGAGGCCCCGCAGCCCGAGGCGGCACCGGCGGCCCCCGCCCCGGCAGCCACCGCACCGGAAGAGCCCGCAGCGGAGGCCCCCGCGCAGCCCGCCGAAGCCCCCTTCCGGATCGTCGCCGTCACCTCCTGTCCCACCGGCATCGCGCACACCTACATGGCCGCCGAGTCGCTGACGAAGGCGGCGGAGACGGCCGGCGTGGAGCTGGTCGTGGAGACGCAGGGGTCGGCCGGGTTCACCCGTCTCGACCCGGCGGTGATCGCGGCCGCGGACGGCGTGATCTTCGCGCACGACGTGGAGGTACGGGACCGGGGCCGGTTCGCCGGCAAGCCGGTCGTCGACGTCGGCGTGAAGGCCGGCATCAACCGCCCCGCCGAACTGATCGCCGAAGTACGGGAGAAGGCGGCGCGCGGCGAGGTCGGTACGCCGGCCGCGCACTCCGACGCACCGATGGACCGCGACGCCGAGGAGCACGACGGCTTCGGCACCCGGCTGCGCAAGTGGCTCATGACCGGCGTCAGTTACATGGTGCCGTTCGTCGCCGCGGGCGGCCTGCTGATGGCCCTCGCGTTCGCGATCGGCGGCTACCAGATCAACAAGGCGCCGTCCGTCGCCGAGCACTTCGTCTGGACCGAGACCGGCAGCTGGGCCGCGCTGCTCTTCCAGATCGGCAACGTGGCCTTCACCTTCCTCGTGCCCGTACTGGCCGGATTCATCGCGTACGGCATGGCCGACCGGCCGGGGCTGGTGCCCGGCTTCGTCGGCGGCTCGATCGCGCTGACCATCGACGCGGGCTTCCTCGGCGGCCTGATCGCCGGTCTGCTCGCGGGCGCGGTGGTGATGGCGATCCAGCGGGTCCGGGTGCCCGCGCCGCTGCGCGGCATCATGCCGGTGGTGGTGATCCCGCTGATCTCCTCGGCGGTGGTCGGGTTCCTGATGTTCCTGGTCATCGGCAAGCCGATCGCCGCGCTCCAGAAGGCGCTGACCGACTGGCTGTCCGGCCTGACCGGCGCCAACGCGATCATCCTGGGCGTGATCCTCGGCCTGATGATGTGCTTCGACCTCGGCGGCCCGCTGAACAAGGTCGCGTACGCCTTCGCGGTCGGCGGCCTGGCCAACCCCAACGACGGCAGCCTGAAGGTGATGGCCGCGGTGATGGCGGCCGGCATGGTCCCGCCGCTGGCGATGGCGCTGGCGACGACCGTGCGCGGCAAGCTGTTCACCAAGGCCGAGCGGGAGAACGGCAAGGCCGCCTGGGTGCTGGGCGCCTCCTTCATCACCGAGGGCGCGATCCCGTTCGCGGCGGGCGACCCGCTGCGCGTCATCCCCGCCTCGATGGCGGGCGGCGCGGTGACCGGCGCGCTGTCGATGGCCTTCGGCTGCACCCTGCGCGCCCCGCACGGCGGCGCCTTCGTGGTCCCGCTGATCGGCCAGCCGCTGCTGTACCTGGTGGCGATCGTGGCCGGAGTGGCCGTCAGCACGGCCCTGGTGGTCGTCCTGAAGGGGCTGCGGAAGACCGGTACGAAGGAGCCGGAGGCGCCCACCGCCGAGGACGCGCAGCCGGCCGTGGAGAGCCGGCAGGAGCCGGTCGCGGCCTGACCCGTCCGCGGCCGTGGGCGGCCCGGCGCTCCGACGCGCGGCACGGCGCTCCCGCCGGCACCCGCCCCCGAAAACCCACCACCCCGCTGCCAGTGCCCGGCAGCGGGGTGGTGTTCTTGTGCGCGGTGGGTACGAGCGGTCAGCTCGCGCTGCCGGCCTTCCACTGGTCCCACGACATGTTCCAGCCGTTGAGGCCGTTGTCGGGCTTGACCGTCTCGTCCTTGGAGTTCTTCACGACGACCACGTCACCGATGAGCGAGTTGTCGAAGAACCACTTGCCGGGGGTGTCGCCGTTGGCGCCCTTGGCGTCCCGCAGGCCCACGCAGCCGTGGCTGGTGCCCGCCTGGCCGAAGATCGAGGGCGAGCCCCAGTAGTTGCCGTGGATGAACGTGCCGGACGCGGACAGCCGCATGGCGTGCGGCACGTCCTTGATGTCGTACTCGCCCTTGCCGTCCTTCTTGGTGAAGCCGACCGTGGAGCCGTCCATCCGGGTCTCCTTGAACTTCTCCGAGATCACCATCTGACCGTTGTAGGTCGGGTTCTCGGGGCTGCCGCCGGAGATCGGGATCTTCTTGAGGGTCTTGCCGTCCCGCTCGACCGTCATGGTCTGGGTGTTCATGTCGACGGTGGAGACCTGCGAGCGGCCGACGGTGAAGGTGACCGTCTTGTCCTGGACGCCGGTGACGCCGTTGGCGCCCTCCACGCCGTCCAGGTCGATCTTCATCGTGACCTTGGAGCCGGCCTTCCAGTAGTCCTGCGGGCGGAAGTCCAGGCGCTGGTTGCCGAACCAGTGGCCGACGACCTCCTGGCCGCTGCTGGACGTCACCGTGATGTGCGACTGCACGGCCTTCTGGTCGGTGATGGCCTTGTCGAAGTTGAAGGAGACCGGCATGCCCACGCCGACGGTCTTGCCGTCGTCCGGGGTGAAGGTGCCGATGAAGCTGTTGGCGGGCGAGACCGTGGTGAACGTAGAGTTCTCGGTCGCGGCGCGGCCCTCGGAGTCCTTGGCCTTCGCGGCGAGCTGGTACTTGGTACCGCGCTCCAGCTGTGCGTCCGGCTTCCAGCTCGCGCCGTCGCCGGATATGGAACCGTCGATCTTCTCGCCGGTGTCGGTCCTGGTGAGCGTCACCTCGGTCAGCTTGCCGCCGCTGACCTTGACGTTGGTGCCGTTGATGCTGGCTCCGTTGGAGCCGTCCTTCGCCGAGACCTTGATCTTGGCGTTCGAAGCGTCCTTGGCTGCCGCGGCGTCGGCCCCGGCCTGTCCGTCCTTGTTCCCGGCTCCGGTGGCGTCGCCACCGCAGGCGGTCATGGCCAGTGCGCCGGCCGCGAGCAGTGCGGCCGCCGCGAGGCCGCGCCGCAGCGAGCGCGCGGAGCGCGAATTGCGGGGCTGTGCGGGCGCGGCGTTGTCCGGCGTTGTCACGAGCTGCTCCAGGCAAGAGTGTTGGTCCACTGTTCTTAAACAGCGACTGTGAGCCGTTTTGGTTGCAGCTCTCCATATGTTGTGACCGATGTCACACGTGTGGGGGAAGTGGCTGGTCGGAAGGTCCGGCCAGCCACTCGCGGAGCTGCGTACCGTGTTCGTCCAGCCGCGGCGGCGCGGTGGGTTCGGCCACCGGCGTACGGGAGAGCCGCAGCGGGCTGCGTACCTGCGGTACCCGGTCGGCGCCGACCGGAACGACAGGATCAAGCCCCAGATCCGACGCGAACTCGACCGCCTCGCTCAGGGTGTTGACGGGCCCGCACGGCACCGATACGGCGCTCAGCCGCTCGGTCCAGCCCCGCGGGGTGTCCGTGGCCAGCCGCGCCTCCAGCTCCTTGACCAGCTCCGAACGGTGCACCACCCGGTCCGGGTTGGTCGCGAAGCGCGGGTCGTCCGCCAGCTCCGGGGTGCCGAGCGCCGTGGCCAGCGCCCGGAACTGCCGGTCGTTGCCCACCGCGACCGCCAGCAGCCCGTCGCGGCAGGCCAGTGTCTCGTACGGCGCGATGCTCGGGTGCCGGTTGCCCATCGGGCCGGGGTCGCGGCCGGTGGCCAGGTGTCCCGACGCCTGGTTGACCAGCGAACCCAGCAGCGAGGACAGCAGGTTCACCTCGACGTGCTGGCCCTCGCCCGTACGATCCCGGTGGCGCAGCGCCGCCAGGATCGCGGTCGTGGCGTCCTTCGCGGTCAGTACGTCCACCAGCGCCACGCCGGCCTTCAGGGGCGGCCCGCCGGGTTCGCCCGTGATGCTCATCAGGCCGCCGACCGCCTGCACCACGAAGTCGTAGCCGGGCAGGCGGGCGCCCTCGCCCGAGCCGAAGCCGGTGATCGAGCAGTGCACCAGGCCCGGGTTGGCGGCGAGTGAGGACGCCGGGTCCAGGCCGTACTTGGCCAGCGCGCCGGGCCGGAAGTTCTCGATGAGGACGTCGGCCCTGGCCGTCAGTTCGCGGGCGGCCTCGGCGTCGTCCGGAGCGGAGAGGTCCAGGGCGAGGCCGTACTTGGAGCGGTTGGCGGCGTCGAAGTACGCGGCGGTGCCGTCGGCCGCGAACGGCGGGCCCCAGGACCGGGTGTCGTCGCCGGCGCCGGGCCGTTCCACCTTCACCACCCGGGCGCCCAGGTCGGCCAGGGTCGCGGCGGCCAGCGGCCCCGCCAGCACCCGGCTGAAGTCGGCGACGAGCACCCCGTCGAGCGGCTTCGGCAGGTCCGTACGATCCACGCGCACTCCTCCGTCGGGTTTTCGGCTTGTCCGGTGGTCCAGTTGTCGGGTGGGCCGGTTGTCCGGCTTTCCGTACGGCTGGGCCGGTTGTCGTATCGAGTGAGTGGTGCGCCGCCATGCTCGCGGACGATCTTGGCCGGGCGGAACCCGCCGATGCGTCCAACGCGCCCCGCCGGACTCCACCGTGCAGGAGTGGTGCGGACATACCGGTGAAACAGGCGGAATTCGGAGTGCCGCGCCGTGGCCCGCCGGATCATTGCGGAGGCGGCGCGGAACCGTGGCCGGATTCGTGCGGTGGCACCGGCGTTTCTTGAGGGGGGCACACCTGATGCGGTGGGATGAGGGATGGTTGTGGCGTGATGCGGGAAGGACCCTGAGTGATGCGGGAAGGTCCGGTAGTGATGGGAGATGCATCACTTCGGGGCCTAAGTCCTATAAAAACCTGTCATAAGTACCGAGGCGTGGTGTCTACTGATCCGCGTCAGCCGCCGGGGCCCAGCGCGCCGGCGCCGCGCCCGTACGTCATGGAGGACCGGATGCTCCCCTCCGTCTCGACCCTGCAGCAGATCGGCCTGGCCGTCCTGTTGCTCGCGACGCTCGCCTGGGCCGTCGGACTGGTCAGAACCGTACGCAGGGACCGCCCCGCGCCCCAGCCGCCGGGCACGGCGCAGCGGCTGCTGAAGGCCGTACCGCGGCAGGTCGTCCCGCCGTCGGAGAGCGTCGAGCTGACCGCGGCCGAGCGCGAGGCATTCGCCGGACTGGTGCGTGAGCTGACCCGACGTCACTGAGTCGGCCCCGCGAAGCCGCTGCCGGCCGAGCGGCCGTCAGCCGACCGGGCCGAGCTTGAGCAGCGCCAGTGATGCCAGCATCTGTACCGCCACCGAGCACACCGCGCGCAGCGTCGGCAGGTGGTGCTGGCCACGGATGAGCAGCACCGCCAGCGCGCAGCCGAAGCCCCAGGTCGTCAGCGCCACCGCCTGGGCGACGGGATGGTGCTCGGGGAGGACGAACGCCAGCAGCAGCCGCGGCAGATCCGTCACCCAGAACACCACGACGAACAGGCTGACCGTCGGACGGAGCCGGCCGTTGCCGCCGAGCGTGCGGGCCATGGCGTGCGTGACCAGCCCCAGTCCGAGGCTGGCGACCAGCACGCCCGCCTCGGTGACGCCGGCGAGCTGCCACACCACCTCGCGCGGCCCGGTCCGCCACTGCGACCGGAACGACCCCGAGGCCAGCAGTCCGAGCGCGCCGCCGAGCAGTGTCAGGAGCACGGCCGCGCTGCAGGCACCGCGGTCGCGCGCCTCGTCCAGCACCTCCACGGGGCGGTACCACAGCCCCAGGACCAGCCGGTGCCACCACAACCGGCGCCGGGTGGCGGGCTGCTCCGCGGGGGCCGGCTGGACGAGTGTGGGCGGCGGTATGGACATAAGGCCGTTTCTACCACCGGGATTCGCGCGGCGATCCGGCGGGAGCGGTGGGTGCGGCGCGGCGGCTCCCGGCTACTCGGCGCGGCGGCTCCCGGCTGCTGGGCGCTGTGAGCGTCGGAGGCAGGCCTGAGGGGGCGTGAGGACCCGGCGCCACGAGGGGACCTGAAAGGCGCTCAGCGCCCTCAGGGCGCCCCGTACAGATCGTCGTACGAGGGGAAGACCCCGCCCGGCCCGTCGACGCTCTCCGCGGCCAGTACGGCCTTCACGACGGCGCGGGTCAGCATGTCGGCGCCGGCGGCCAGGATCTCGTTGACCGCGCCGGCCTCCGCGTGCACGGTGAACGCGGGGTCGGCCGCCGCGCTCTCCGGCACCACCGGCCGGTCGCCGGTGGCCAGCGCGAAGACCGTGTCGCCGTCCGAGAGCAGGTGGACCGGGCGCACGGCGCGGGCCAGCCCGTCGTGGGCGGTGCCCGCAAGCTTCTGCGCCTGGGCGCGGGTGAGGGCGGCGTCCGTGGCGACGACGGCGAGGGTGGTGTTCAGGGGCGGGCGCGCCGACGCCGCCGAGCGGGCCGCCGACTCCGCGCGGGCCGCGGCCAGCCGCCGCACCGCCGCCGTGTGGTTCTCGGGCGCCGGGGGCCGAGTCTCGCCCTCGTACAGCCGCCCGTAGAGCATCCCGGTCACCGGGTCGACCGGCGAGCCGGCGGCGTTGGCCACCGCCAGTACCGCCACCGTCACCCCGGAGGGCAGGACGACGCTCGCCGTGCCGACGCCGCCCTTCAGCCCGCCGGCCACCGCGCCCGTCCCCGCGCCCACGTTGCCCTGCGGTACCGCGGCGCCCGGAGCGGCACGGTGCGCCGCCTCGACGGCCGCACGGCCGAGCGCCGCGTCCGGGCGGGCCCGCCAGTCGCCGCCCCGTCCGAGGTCGAAGAGCGCCGCGGCCGGTACGACCGGCACCACCTGCGCGGGCTCCGGCCCCACCTGGAAGCCCCGTCCGTGGTCCTCCAGCCAGGCCGCCACGCCCGATGCCGCGTCCAGCCCGAAGGCGCTGCCGCCGGTCAGGACGACGGCGTCCACGCGCTGCACCAGATTGCGCGGGTCCAGCGCGTCGGTCTCCCGGGTGCCGGGCCCGCCGCCCCGGACGTCGACGGCGGCGACCGCGCCGCCTTCGGGGGCGAGGACGACGGTCGTGCCGGAGAGGTGCCCGTCCTCGGTGCGCTGCGCGTGCCCGACCCGGAGGCCCGGTACGTCCGTCAGCGCGTCACGGGGGCCGTGCGGGGTGCGGGACGGGGCGCCGGGTGCGTCAGCCATGCGTCATGCGTACCACGGGGCGCGCGGCACGGGGCAGGCCGCGCCGGGCAGGGCTCAGCGGCCCGAGGGGCCCATCACGATGACCGGGTGCTTGGCCGGGTCCAGCGTGCGCAGCAGCTCGCGCATCTTGTCGGCCTTGAGGCTGACGCAGCCCTGGGTCGGGCCGTCGTGGTCGACGTGCAGCCAGACGCCGCCGCCCTTGGCCGCGCCCTCGGGGCGCCGCGTGTCCAGCGGCGAGGAGCCCGCGACGCGGTTGTAGTCGATCGCGATCACGTAGTCGAACGAGCCGGCCAGCGGCTCGCCCTCCACGCCGGACCCGTTGGCCACGAAGGAGGAGTTGTGGTCGTACGGCAGCTTCGTGCCGCGCGGCGGAGCCAGCTTGCCGCCCGCGTCGCTGAGCGTGAACACGCCCTCGGGGGAGCGCAGATCGCCGTAGTGGTGGTCCTTCGTCCAGCCCTTGGCGGCGTTGTGCGCCGGCCAGGCGTCGCCGGCGGACCACTTCTCGGAGTCCTTGGCGCGGGTGTAGAGCGTGACGGTGGAGTCGTGGGAGTCGGTGTCCTCGCCCGTGACGACCAGGACCTGCTGGGACTTGGCCGGAATGCGGTCCCGCATCGACGCGTCGAGCCCGGGGATGTGGCCCGGCTCGGAACGGACGGGGGAGCCCTGCTTGAGCCCGGTCGGCCGCTGCTTCGACGACGTGCCGGCGGTGGGGCTGTCCTGTGCCGTGACGGAGGTCCCGTCGGCGCGGTGATCGTCCCCCGAGGCGGGCCAGGCGCACAGCGCGGTGCCCACCAGCACCACCACGGCCGCACCACCGGCGGCCTTGCCGCGTCGGGACAGGCGTATTCGCTCACTGGGCTGGGCGTGCCGGCCTGCCATGGTGTGACAACTCCTCGCGCGACGGCGCTTGCTGGGCATAAAAAGGGGCAATACGTACCCTACCCTTCCCGGGGCGCGCTCAGTCTCCCCGGGCCCTTGCTTCCACCTGATCCGCACATCATGCCCTGAGGCGCTCGATGCCCGCGGGACGCGGACATCCCCCGGCGTGCGGCGGACAGTTGGCGCGCGTACTGTACGGCGGCTCCGGCGGTCGCTGCCTCCCGGACACCGGGGGATGACCGGATCCGGCCCCCGGGAAGCCCCGCTACCGGCTCCGGGTGAGCCACGGCTGCGTGTGGGGCACCATGGACAGGGGGGAGCGCGGAGAAGCGGCAGGAGCGAGGACGTGACCGACACACCCATGCCCGCACCCCGGTCCGAGGGGCCGGCGGGCGTCCCCCCGGAGGACCGTGCGGACATCGCGGGCCGCCCGGACCTCGACCGGCTGCTGCGCCGCTTCTACACCGCCGCCTTCGCCGACCCGCTGATCGGCCCGCACTTCACCGAGGTCGCGGGCACCGACCTGGCCGCCCACCTGCCGGTGATCACCGACTTCTGGGAGCGGGCGCTGTTCCGCACCGCCGACCACCGCCGCGATGTCTTCGGGGTGCACGCCGGACTGCACCGCGCCCGGCCGCTGACCGCCGCGCACTTCGGGCGCTGGGTCCAGCTGTGGCGGGCCACCGTGGACGGCCTGCACGCCGGGCCGCGCGCCGAGCGCGCCAAGAACCAGGGCGAGCGGCTGGCGGTCTCGATGCTGCGCGGCCTGTACGGGCGGGCCGCGGACACCGGCGGCGGCCCCGGCGGCTTCATACCGCTGGCCGCCCTGCGGCTGCAGGGACCGGGGGCGGCCGTACCGGGCGGGGCCGTACCGGGAGCGGCGACGCCGTAAAGGGTTCGGTGTTGCCGTGATCCGGGCCGGACGGTGGGCGTGACCGCGAGGGCCGGCCGGTCAGGGCCGCGGGGCGCTTGCCGCGTCGCCCGTCCCGCCCGTCGCCCGGGGCACCGTCCGCGCCGCCGGCACCGATTCCACGATCGAGGGGAACACGGGCGTGGACAGCACGCGCGTCAGCCGGAAGTCCGCCGCCGACAGCAGCGTGGCGTACTCCTCGGCGGTCCGCTCCCTGCCCTCGACGACCGCCATCATCGCCACGTCCATCGCCTTCCCGTAGTGCGGCGCGTTGCCCGGCGGCAGTACGGAGTCCACGATCAGCAGCCGGCCGCGCGCCGGCACCGCGTCCCGGACCCGCCGCAGGATGTCCACGCACGCCGCGTCCGACCAGTCGTGCAGCACGTGCTTGAGCACGTACACATCGCCGCCCTCCGGCACGGACGCGAAGAAGTCGCCCGTCTCGGCGCGCCAGCGGCCCGCCAGCTCCGGCACGTCCAGCACGTGCCGGGCGATCGCCGGCGCCTGGTCGTGGAGGACTCCGGAGACCGTGGGGTGCAACTCCAGGACGGCACGCAGCAGCCCGCCCCGCCCGCCCCCGACGTCGACCACCGTGCTGCCCTCGGGGAACGGGTAGCTCTCCGCGACCGGCCCGTCCACGGGGCCGGACAGGGACGCCATCCCCGTGTCGAACAGCTCCCGCGTCCCGGGATCGGCGGCCAGGAACTCGAAGAGCGGCGCCCCGAAGATCCGGTCGAAGGACGGCCCGGCGGTCCGTACCGTCTCCGCCAGCGCCGCCGAGGACCGCCGGAACGTCTCGTCGGTCATCATCAGCACCGCGTCCCGCAGCGAGTGCGGCACATCGGAACGGAGCGGCCGCGCGCCCGGCGTCAGATGGAAAGCCCCGGTCGCGTCCTCGCGGAAGACGTCCCGGGTGGCGAGATAGCGCAGCAGGCGCCGCAGGTGGGGAGCGTGCGTACCGGTGGCCTCGGCGAGCTGCTCGACCGTACGCGGCCCCTCCGCGAGGTGGTCGGCGACGCGGTACTGCACGGCGGTGCGCAGCGCGGCGGAGAACAGATGCCCCAGCGCGTGCTCGATCAGAAAGGCGACCGGGTCCTCCGGCACCCTGCCGTCGGCGGGGTTCGCCGGACGGCCGGCGAGCGGGGCCGTGGGCGGGGCCATGGGCCGCTCCGTGGACCGGCCGGCTGAAGATGTGGTCAACGTCCGCCTCCCGTCACTCACATGAACCGTGCTGAGTCGTCCCGTATCGAGGGTCCACCGTGGCAGCGCCGGGCCCGCCTGTCACCGGCGCCTCCCGAACACCCCGCGAACTCCGGCCACCCACGGCCTTCCACGGCCTCGTCACCGCGGGTCCCGGCAGGTGACCCGCGGCACCCTCCGGACGCGCGGCGTCCGCTGTCCCGGTATGGCCCTTCCGTGATCGAATACGGCACATGAGCGATCGCGCGCGAGAGATGGTCCTGGCCCCGCTCGACGCCCGCATGGCGGACCTCGAAGCCCTCTACGAAGATCTCCACCGGCACCCGGAACTGTCCTTCCAGGAGACCCGCACCGCCGCCGAGGTCGCCCGGCGCCTGAAGGCCGACGGCTTCGACGTGCTCACCGGCATCGGCCGGACCGGCGTGGTGGGCGTCCTGCGCAACGGCGACGGGCCGACGGTCCTGCTGCGCGCCGACATGGACGCGCTCCCCGTGACCGAGCAGACCGGCCTGCCGTACGCCTCCACCCACGACGGCGTCATGCACGCCTGCGGCCATGACGTCCATGTCACCTGCCTGATCGGCGCCGCGGGGCTGCTCGCCGCCGGACGCGACCACTGGTCCGGCACCCTCGTCGCGCTCTTCCAGCCCGCCGAGGAGGACGGCGGCGGCGCCCAGAAGATGATCGACGACGGCCTCTACGACAGGGTCCCGGTGCCGGACGTGGTCTACGCCCAGCACGTCGCGCCACTGGGCGCGGGCCTGATCGCGTACCACGACGGCGCCTGCATGGCCGCCGCCGACAGCCTGCGGATCACCTTCCACGGCACCGGCGGCCACGGCTCCCGCCCCGAGACCACCGTCGACCCGATCCTGATGGCCGCCGCCTTCGTGCAGCGCGTGCAGTCCGTCGTCGCCCGCGAGACCGCGACGCGGGAGCAGGCCGTCGTCACCGTCGGCTCCTTCCACGCGGGCGACGCCCCGAACGTCATCCCCGACCACGCCACCGTCCAGCTCAGCATCCGTACCTTCGACGAGGAGGTGCGCGCCCGCGTGCTGGCCGCCGTCGACCGCATCGCCCGCGCCGAGGCCGCGGCGTCCGGTGCGGCGCGCGCCCCGGAGACCGAGACCATCGCCGGTTTCCCCGTCACCCGCAACGACTCCGAGGCGCTGCGCGAAGTCAACGCGGCCTTCGCCGGGCTCTTCGGCGAGCAGGCGCTGTTCCCGTACGACCCGGCCTCCGGCAGCGAGGACGCGGGCGTGCTCGCGACCGCCGCGGACGCCCCGCTGTACTACTGGTGGCTCGGCGGCTGGGACCCGGAAGCCTTCCGCAAGGCCCTGGAGGCCGGCCGGATCTCCCAGGACATCCCGTCCAACCACTCCGCACGGTTCGCCCCCGTCCAGCAGCCCACCCTGACGATGGGCACCCGCGCCCTGGTGGCGGCCGCCCTGACCGGGCTGGGGAGGGAAGCGGCGGGGGGCTGAGGCGGGGGCTCGCCGTGGGCCGGTGACGGCGTTCCGGTGGGGGCGTTGACCTTGCCCTTGGGGCAGAGCCCAGCCTCGGTCGTGGAAGGCGGTCGGACGGTCGGGCGGCCGAGCGGGCCAAGGCCCTGTACGGCTACGACCAGGGCCAGGGCCAGGGCCAGGACCAGGGCCACGGCTGTGGCTATGGCTGCGGCTGCGGCGAGGCACGGGGGAGGGGCGACGGATGATGGCGGACGGTCTGCTGACGATCGGGGCGTTCGCACGGGCCTCCCGGCTGTCCCCGAAGGCGCTGCGGCTCTACGACGAGCTGGGCCTGCTGCGCCCGGCCCGCGTCGACCCGTTCAACGGCTACCGCTTCTACGCCCGGGACCAGCTCGAACGGGCCCGCCTGGTGGCGTGGCTGCGCCGCCTGGGCATGCCGCTGGCCCGCATCCGGACGGTGTGCGACCTGGCCCCCGCCGAGGCCGCCGCGGAGATCGCGGCGTACTGGACGGGCGTCGAGGCGGACACCGCGGCCCGACGTGACCTGGCCGCCTTCCTCATCGACCAACTGCGAGGAAG
Source organism: Streptomyces sp. NPDC047117 (assembly GCF_040643545.1). Lineage (NCBI taxonomy): Bacteria > Bacillati > Actinomycetota > Actinomycetes > Kitasatosporales > Streptomycetaceae > Streptomyces > Streptomyces sp. NPDC047117. Next base: position 350,127 of record NZ_JBEYUN010000006.1, read on the forward strand.
GGACCCGGCCATGACCCACGGGACGATCACCGGCATCCGCTACGCGGCCCTGTCGGACACCGGACTGGTACGCGAGGGCAACCAGGACACGGCGTACGCGGACAGCCGCCTGCTCGCGGTCGCCGACGGCTTCGGCGCGCACGGCGCGGCGGCCGGCACCGCCGCCATCGAGGCACTGCGCAGCCTCGGCGATGCCCCGGCTCCGCAGCCCGGCGACATCCTCAACACCCTCAGCGAGGCGGTCGAGCGCGCCCACCGTGCCGTCGCGGAGCACAGCGCGGACGAGGACAGCGGCACCACCCTCACCGCGATGCTGCGGACCGGCTCCCGGCTGGCGCTGGTGCACGTCGGCGACTCCCGCGCCTACCTCTTCCGCGACGGCGGCTTCTTCCGCATCACGCACGACCACACCCTCGTCCAGTCCCTCGTCGACGAGGGCCGCCTCACCCCGGAGGAGGTGTCCGCGCACCCGCAGCGGTCCCTGCTGCTGCGGGCGCTGAACGGCCGGGACGGCGAGGTCCCCGTCGCGGACCTGAAGCTGCACGACGCCCGGCCCGGGGACCGCTACCTCCTCTGCTCGGACGGTCTGTACGGCGTGGTCCGGGACGCCGACCTGCGCGGCGTCCTGGCCTCCGGGGGCACGCCCGAACAGGCCGTGCGCGACCTGATCGGGCTCGCCCGTGCGGCCGGGGCCCCGGACAACGTCAGCTGCGTCGTCGCGGACACGCTCCCGGCCGCGGACCTGCGGACGGAGGGCGGCGAGGTCAGGCCAGGCCCTTGAGCATCCCGTGCCAGTAGAACTGCGGCAGTCCGTACCGCTTGAGGAACCACATGTCCGTCCGCTCCTTCGTCGTGTCGAGGAACGGCACCGAGGGAGCGGGCTTCAGCTCGTAGTCGAACTCCGCCAGCAGCATCTTGTGGCGCGCGGTGACCAGCGGGCAGGACGTGTACCCGTCGTACCGGGCCCGGAGCGGCCGGCCGCGCAGCGAGTCCCGGAGGTTGGCGACCAGCACCGGGGCCTGCTTGCGTACCGCCGCGCCGGTCTTGGACGTCGGGAGGTTCGCCACGTCCCCGAGCGCGAACACCTCGGGGTGGTCCGGGTGCTGCAGCGTCGCCGGATCGGCCTTCACGTAACCGAAGGGCGAGTCCGGGTCGGCCAGCGGTCCGCCGGCTATCCACTCAGGGGCCGCCTGCGGCGGCACGGCGTGCAGCAGGTCGTAGGAGATCGTCTCCTTGTCGCCCGTCGCGTGGTTCACGATCACGGCCTCGCGCGCCGCGCCGTCCACGGACACCATCTCCGACCGCAGTCGTACCTCGATGCCGTACCGCAGGGCCACGTCCTCCAGCACCCGGCCGAACTCCGGCACCTTGAACATCGCCGTCTCGGGCAGCACGAGCACGACCCGTATCCGGTCCAGCACGCCGCGCTTGCGCCAGTGGTCGGCCGCCAGGTACGCGATCTTCTGCGGCGCGCCGCCGCACTTCACCGGCCCGGCCGGCATCGTGAACACCGCCGTGCCGCTCTTCATGCCGCGGATCAGCTCCCACGTGAGCGGCGCCAGCTCCGGGACGTAGTTGCTGCTCACGCCGTCGTGGCCGAGGGCCTGCGCGAGGCCGGGCACGCCGTCGGGGTCCAGCCGCAGCCCCGGCGCGAGGACCAGCCGGTCGTACGAGACGGTCCGGCCCGAGGCCGTGCCGACCGTACGGGTCGCCGGATCGACGGACACCGCCGACTCCCGCAGCCAGTGCACGCCGGCGGGCATGACCTCGGCCTCGGTGCGTAACGACGCCCGCAGCGGCGCCTGGCCGCCGCCGACCAGCGTCCACAGCGGCTGGTACCAGTGCGTGCCGGAGGGCTCCAGCACCGCCACGTCCGGCGCTCCGGCCCGCCGCAGCCGTGCGGCCACGGTGATGCCGGCGGTGCCGCCACCGACGATGACGATGCCGTGGTGGATCCGGGAGCGGTCCTCGGACGGAGACCCGGACGGGGACGAGCTCCCGTGCGGGTGGTGGGGTGAGGTGGACATCTGCGCCTCCTGAGTCGGTGAGCGGTGTGCACCGCCGGACCGGGACCGGAAGCCCGCCCGGCGGGTTGCCCACAGGCTCTCAGGGGCAGGGTGGGAGGGCGAGGCCACACCAGGACGCTCCGCGGCGGTGCGGAGCACCGATGCCGCGGGGCTCTGCAATGTCGATGGCCGGGGCATCCATCGCACGTTCAATGAACGTTGATCCACGGCCGCCACGCTGGGCACATGTTGCGCCGCGTACCCTCCGAGCCCGCTGATCCGGGCCTCGCTCCGCAAGCGATGAAGGCCGCCCTGAGCTGGACCGGTGAGCCGGGCCGCTTCGACGAGCTGACCCACGAGCAGCTCATCGACCAGTCCGTACGGGCCGCCGCCGCCCTGGCCCGCTCCGGCGTCCGCACCGGCGACCGGGTGGCCGTCCATCTGCCCCTGGTCCCCGAATCGGTCATCGTCACGCTGGCGTGCGGCCGGATCGACGCGGTGCGCAGCACCCTGCCGGTGTCGATGCGGGCCCCCGAACTCGCCGAGCGGCTCAGGAGCTCCGGGGCGAAGGTCGTGATCACCGCGGACGCCGGCTTCTGGGACGGCGCCGTGCGCCCGGTGAAGCCCGTGCTGGACCGGGCCCTGGCGCGCGGTGGCACGGACGTACGGACGGTGCTGGTCGTGAGCCGCTGCCCGCGCCCCGTCGCCTGGCAGCCGGGCCGCGACCGCTGGTGGCACGAGGCCCTCACGGCCGACTGAACCGGTCGTACCCTGGAGGGGTGAGTGAGACAGCGGACGCCGCAACCGAGAACGAGGGCCGCCCGAGCGCGGGGGAGAGCCGGCCGGGGGCTGCCGCGTTGATCTTCGATGATCCGCTGGACCAGCAGTCGTCCGACGACACGGACCGGGGCTGGGGCGAGCGTCCCCGGCCGGGTGGCGGAAGCGCCGCCGACCTGGCGCGCTTCCTGGACGAGAAGCCGCCCCATCACCTCTGACGGCTCCGCCGAGCCGTGACGGCGGCTCTCCGGACCGCCGCTTCCGCGGCTGCCCGGAGAGCCGGCTCCGTGGCGTGGAACGGCCGTACGCGTCAGTTCTGCGACTTCTCCGTGGAGACGGGGCCGGAGGCGGGCCCGGGGATCGCGCCGGCGCCCGTGGCGGGCTCCGAGCCGTTCCGCTGGCTGACCAGCGCGTCGCGGATCTGCACCAGCAGCTCGACCTCGGTCGGGTCCACCGGGCCCTCCTCGACCGGCTTCTTGGCGTCCTGGCGCGCCTTCCACTTGTTCATCGGAAGGATCATGAGGAAGTAGACGACCGCGGCGGTGATCAGGAACGTCAGCGCGGCGCTGAGCACCGAGCCCCAGAGGATGTAGATCCCGTCGGTGAACTCGCCGGTCTTCGGGTCCGGGCTGCACGTGGCGCTCAGGCAGGTCTTGTAGTGGTCCAGGTTCTGCGACCCGAGCGCACCGATGATCGGGTTGATGACGCCCTTGACCACAGCGTTCACGATGTTGGTGAACGCGGCTCCGACCACGACGGCAACCGCAAGCTCGACCACGTTGCCGCGCAGCAGGAATTCCTTGAATCCCTGCAGGACGCCGCTCTTCTCGTCGCTCACCAGACAGCCTCTTTCCACACGTACTACGGACGCCGAGCCCGTCCGGGGCATCGGCACAACTTACGAAACGGCAGGACACGGCCGACCGGGCGGACACAACGGACCGGCGGATGGACGGTGCGTGAGTACGGTTCAGCATGGCGTTACCGCCGTACGGGGCGAAATCGCCACATTGCGACATCGCGTGGCTGCCCCACCGTTCTTCACAGTTTTGCTTGCCATGTGCGTATCGGCCAGTAGAACGGAATGGCTGAAACCGCCCTCGGCGCGGGTTTCGCCGGCCGGTGAGGTGATCGCCAGAGTGGCCGCGATGGCCGTCAGGCCAGCGAAAACGGCGTACCGCCGGGTTTTCGGCAGGGGTGCTCGCCGGCGTCGCGCACCGCCGATGCGGAATGGCTCGAAGTGTGGAACCTCACACAACGGGGGTGTGGGGAGAGGGGGGTTGGTGTATGGGGAAGGCGTCATTTCGGTCACCGCCGGAGAAAGGGGATCGCGCGTCCGGCGTCGGTGCGCCGGGCCGTCGGACGGGATCACCCTGACCGAAATCGGCGGAGGCCGTCGGAGCCTGTGGACGGGCGGAGCGGCTACCCGCCGGTTGTGGACATCCCCGTCACCCGCGAGGGTGGGCGCCGTGCCGTCAGGGCAGCTCGATGCCCAGTTCCCGGTCGCCGTGGGCGGTGCCGCAGTCGCAGTCGCGCGACGTGGCCGCGGGCAGTGCGGCCACCGCGTCGAAGAGGACCTCGCGCAGCCGGCCGATGTTCTCGGCAAAGACCCGCAGTACGTCGTCGTGGGAGACGCCGGCACCGGCCTCGGCGCCCGCGTCCAGGTCCGTGACCAGGGTCAGCGAGGTGTAGCAGAGGCCCAGTTCGCGGGCCAGGACCGCTTCGGGGTGGCCCGTCATGCCGACGACCGACCAGCCCTGCGCGGCGTGCCAGCGGGACTCCGCGCGCGTCGAGAAGCGCGGGCCCTCGATGACCACGAGCGTGCCGCCGTCGACCGGCTCCCAGCCGCGCCCGCGCGCCGCGTCGGTGGCGACCCGACGACCGGCCGGGCAGTACGGGTCGGCGAAGGCGGTGTGCACCACGTTCGGGATGCTGCCGTCCGGCAGCGGCACCCCGTCGAAGTACGTCTGCGTACGGGTCTTCGTGCGGTCCACGATCTGGTCCGGTACGAGGAGCGTGCCGGGCCCGAACTCCGGGCGCAGGCCGCCGACCGCGCACGGGCCCAGGACCTGGCGGACGCCGGCCGCGCGCAGCGCCCACAGGTTGGCGCGGTAGTTGATGCGGTGCGGCGGGAGGTGGTGGCCGCGGCCGTGCCGGGGCAGGAAGGCGACCTGCCGGCCGGCGATCTCCCCGAGGAAGAGCGAGTCGCTGGGCGGTCCGTACGGGGTCTCGACCGTGACCTCGGTCACCTCGTCGAGGAAGGAGTAGAAGCCCGAACCGCCGATAACGCCGATCTCCGCGTCCGCCATGCCGGGCAGACTACCGCCCCGCGTACCGGAATCGGCCGTGTCCGGCGGAATGCCGAGGACCCCGCCGTCGGGCGACGGCGGGGTCCTCGGGGAGAGCTGTCAGGCGGCGGAGCTGCTGCTCGACGTGGTCGAGGAGGAGCTGCTGCCGGAGGTGGTCGAGGAGGAGCTCGACGACTTGCTGTCGGAGCCGCTCGACGAGGAGGACGAACTCGACGTCGAGGCCGACGCCGGGCTGCTGCTCGAAGAGGAGCCGCGGCTGTCGTTCCGGTAGAAGCCGGAGCCCTTGAAGACGATGCCGACCGCCGAGAAGACCTTCTTCAGACGGCCCTGGCAGTTCGGGCACTCGGTGAGTGCGTCGTCGGTGAACTTCTGGACGGCCTCAAGGCCCTCGCCGCACTCGGTGCACTGGTACTGGTAGGTCGGCACTAGTCTTCCTCCTGGCACTCTCACTCAATGAGTGCTAACGACGATCCATAGTGCAGTATTCCGGCGCGTCAGTCCACTGTGACCGGCACACGGTGACCGACTCCACGCGCCGCGACCCGTCCCTTACCGGGCGGAACCAGGCGTCCGCGCAGCCCCGCGAGCACCAGAAAGGCCAGCGCCGTACCGGCCAGCGGCACGAAGAAACCGGCGCTGGGCCCGAAGCGGTCCGCGAGCTGCCCCGCGGTCGTGGCGGCCGCCGCCTGTCCCAGCGCCACGGCGCCGGTCAGCCAGGTGAACGCCTCCGTACGGGCCGAGGCCGGCACCAGCGACTCGACCAGCGTGTAGCCGGTGATCAGGGCCGGCGCGATGCACAGGCCGACCACCAGGCCGGTCGCGCCCAGCAGCGGTACCGCGGAGAGCGCCCACAGCGGAGTGGTGGCCAGCGCCAGCAGCCCGTAGGCGACCAGCAGTCGGCGGCGGGGGCCGGTCTTCCAGGCGATCGCGCCGCAGGCGATGCCCGCGAGCATGTTGCCCGCCGCGAAGATGCCGTACAGCACGCCGTTGATGCCCGGCTGCCCGATGGACTCCGTGAAGGCCGTCAGCGAGACCTGCATGCCGCCGAAGACCGAGCCGATGCCGAGGAAGACGGCGATGAGCACCCGCACGCCGGGCACGGAGAGGGCCGAGGCGCGCTTCTCGCCGGGCTGCCCCGTGCGGTGCGCGGCCGGCTGGCTGCGGTGCTGCGACGCGAAGAGCAGACCGCCGGCCAGCGACAGGACGGCCTCGGCGATCAGGCCGGCCGCCGGGTGGACGCTCGTGCACAGGGCGGTGGCCAGCACCGGGCCCACCACGAAGGTGAACTCGTCGGTCACGGACTCGAAGGCCGCCGCGGTCGACATCAGCGGGCTGTCGCTCAGCCGCGCCGCCCATCGTGCGCGCACCATCGGTCCCACCTGGGGCGTCGATGCGCCCGTGGGCACCGCGACGACCAGCAGCGCCCACAGGGGCGCGTGCAGCAGGGCCAGGGTGATCAGGGCCGCCACGGAGACCGAGTGCACGGCGACTCCGGGGAGCAGGACGGCGCGCTGCCCGAAGCGGTCTGCGAGCTTGCCGCTCTGCGGGGCGAACAGCGCCATGGAGATACCGGTCGCGGCGGAGACCGCGCCCGCGGTGCCGAAAGAGCCGGTGGTGTGCTGGACCAGCAGGACGATGCCGATGGTGAGCATCGCGAAGGGCTGCCGGGCCAGGAAGCCGGGCAGGACGAACGCCCAGGCTCCCGGGGTGCGCAGGAGCTGTCCGTATCCGGGGCGCTTGCCCGAGGGGTCGCCCGCAGGAGCGCTGCCGGTGGTCGCCGGCTGGTCCTGGACCGTTGATGCGTTCTGGACCGTGGATGCCACGGCCGGGCCTTTCCGCCGCCTGGTGACGCGCTCGTGAGGTCATCACGGGGAACGCGCCGAGAGCTGTCCTCTCGCGCTGGACCGAGTGATACCGGGTCCGCACCTGAGAGGTGGCTGCGTCACGCAGGGGACCGCGGCCGCCGAGCGGTCGCGCCAGCTCTGCATCAGGCAGAGTGGGTGTCGTGCATTGCCCTCACATACTACAGGCGAGACGGTGCCGCAGCCTGTGATCCCATTGGTGAGATGTGTCCCACACCTGGGAACGTCCGGGCGGTGTCCCTCCCTTGAGGGCGAGAGCCCCGGCCGCCTCGGAGGGGGCGGCCTCCGCCCTCACCTCCGGGGTGCCGACGCCCCGCTCGTCCCCAGCCAGCCCGCCAGCTTGCCGCCCTGGGAGACCGCCTGGAGGCGCCGCTCGGCGGCGTCCCGCACCGGGTCGGTGGCGACGACCAGGAGCTCGTCGCCGCGCCGCAGGACGGTCGTGGGGGACGGTACGAAGCTCGTGCCGTCCCGGACCACCAGGGTGACCGCGGAGCCGGCCGGCAGCCGCAGCTCGGCGATCTCCACGCCGTGCATCCGCGACTTGGGACCGATCGCGGTCGACAGGAGGTGGCCGCGCAGCCGCTCCAGGGGCGCGGACTCGATGCCGAGGTCGGCGGCCTCCTCCTTGTCGCCGATCCGCAGCCGCCGGGCCAGCCAGGGCAGCGTCGGTCCCTGCACGAGGGTGTAGACGACCACGAGGACGAACACGATGTTGAAGACACGTTCACTCTCGGGGACCTTGCCGACCATCGGGATCGTCGCCAGCACGATGGGTACGGCGCCGCGCAGCCCCGCCCACGAGAGCAGCGTCTGCTCGCGCCACGCCATATGGAAGGGCCGCAGGGTGAGCACCACGGAGAGCGGGCGGGCGACCAGCGTCAGTATCAGCCCGATGACGATCGCGGGCAGGATGTCGTCGCCCAGGTTGTGCGGCGTGACGAGCAGGCCGAGCAGGATGAACATGCCGATCTGGCCGAGCCAGCCCAGCCCCTCGGCGAAGCCCCGAGTGGCGGCGGAGTGCGGCAGCTTGGAGTTCCCGAGCACCATCGACGCCAGGTAGACCGCGAGGAAGCCGGAGCCGTGCGCGAGAGCACCCGCGGCGTACGCGGAGACGGCGATGGCCATGACGGCGATCGGGTACAGACCGGAGGCCGGCAGCGCCACGTGCCGCATGCCGAACGCTCCGAGCCAGCCGATCGCCAGGCCGATCGCGGCGCCGATGGCCAGCTCCAGGGCGATCTCGCCGATGAGGACGTACCAGTGCTCGACCGGGCCCGCGGTGGAGAACGCGACGACCAGGATGACCACGGGGGCGTCGTTGAAGCCCGATTCGGCCTCCAGGACGCCCGTGAGGCGGGCCGGCAGCGGCACGCTGCGCAGCACCGAGAAGACCGCCGCGGCGTCGGTGGAGGAGACCACCGCGCCGATGAGGAGCGCCTGCCGCCACTCCAGCCCGACCAGATAGTGCGCACCGGCCGCGGTGACCCCCACGCTCACCGCGACACCGAGGGTGGAGAGCAATGCGGCCTGGGGCAGGGCCGGTCTGATCTCTTTCCACTTCGTGCCGAGACCGCCTTCTGCCAGGATCACCACAAGTGCGGCATAGCCCAGGATCTGGGTCAGTTCGGCATTGCTGAAGCGGACTCCGATGCCGTCCGCCCCTATGGCGACGCCGATCCCCAAGTAGATGAGCAGGCTGGGGAGCCCGCTGCGCGAGGAGATCCGTACGGCCGCCACGGCGACGAGCAGCACGAAGGAGCAGACCAGCAGGAGTTCGTTGAGGCGGTCGACAGTCAGGGGCCGGGTCCTTCCAGGTTGCTGTCCGGGCGGAGGTCCACCCGGATTTTACTTACTATATCTAGTTACTGACCCTAACAATTTACCATTGCTTGAACATCGGGGCCGTTGGTGGTGACTCCGCGTAGGGGTCGCCGATCCGGTGCGCCTATGGTTGCTCCAGCACTCCCACCCTGCCCCTCGAAGGACAGAGATGCCCGCCAACAAGTCCGGCCCCGCTCCGAAGAAAAAGGGGCGGCGCGCCCGCCTCGTCGTCATCTTGGTCGTGCTTCTGCTCGTGGCGGGCGTCGGCTACGGGACGTTCTGGGGCGTGAGCACCGTCCGCGCCTCCTATCCGGAGACCACCGGGTCCCTGAAGATGCCGGGCCTCTCCAGCCCGGTGGACGTCATGCGGGACGGCAACGGCATCCCGCAGATCTACGCCGACACCGATGAGGACCTCTTCCGCGCCCAGGGCTACGTCCAGGCCCAGGACCGCTTCTGGGAGATGGACGTCCGGCGTCACATGACGTCCGGCCGCCTCTCCGAGATGTTCGGCAAGAGCCAGGTGAAGACCGACTCGTTCCTGCGCACCCTCGGCTGGCACGAGACCGCGCAGAAGGAGTACGACACCAAGCTGTCGGACAGCACGAAGAAGTACCTCGACGCCTACTCCGCAGGGGTCAACGCCTACCTGGAGGACCACGAAGGCTCGGCGCTGTCCCTCGAATACGCGGCGCTCGGCCTGCAGAACGACTACAAGCCGGGCAAGTGGAAGCCGGCCGACTCCGTGGCCTGGCTCAAGGCCATGGCCTGGGACCTGCGCGGCAACATGCAGGAAGAGATCGACCGCTCCCTGATGACGAGCCGCTTTTCCCAGAAGCAGATCGCCGAGCTCTACCCGTCGTACCCGTACGACCGCAACAAGCCGATCGTCCAGGGCGGCGCCGTCGACCCGGCGACCAAGGAGTTCGACCCCAAGGCCACCGCGAGCGGCACCCAGTCCGCGGCCGGTGCCGCCGGGGCCCTTCAGAGCCAGCTCTCCTCGCTCTCGAAGACGCTCGACGACGTGCCCGCGCTGCTCGGCCCGAACGGCAACGGCATCGGGTCCAACTCCTGGGTGGTCTCCGGCAAGCACACCACCACCGGCAAGCCGCTGCTGGCCAACGACCCGCACCTGGCGCCCCAGATGCCCTCGCTCTGGTACCAGATGGGCCTGCACTGCCGATCACAGAGTCCGAACTGCAACTACAACGTCTCCGGCTACACGTTCTCCGGCATGCCGGGCGTGGTCATCGGCCACAACCAGGACATCTCCTGGGGCATGACCAACCTCGGGGCCGACGTCTCCGACCTGTACCTGGAGAAGGTCAGCGAGAACGGCTACCTCTACGACGACCGTGAGGTGCCCTTCACGACCCGCAAGGAGACCATCAAGGTCGCCGGCGGCTCCGACCGGACGATCACCGTGCGGTCGACCAACAACGGGCCCGTGGTCTCCGACCGCGACGACGAGCTGGCCAAGGTCGGCAAGGACGCCCCCGTGGGCAACTCCGCGCCCGACCGCGGCGACGGCTACGCCATCTCCCTGAAGTGGACCGCGCTCAGCCCCGGCCGCTCGATGGACGCCGTGTTCGAGATGAACCGGGCGTCGGACTGGAACGGGTTCCGCAAGGCGGCGCGCAACTTCGAGGTGCCGTCGCAGAACCTGATCTACGCCGACACCAAGGGCAACATCGGCTACCAGGCGCCGGGCCGCATCCCCGTACGCGGCAAGGGCGACGGCTCGCTGCCCGCGCCGGGCTGGGACCCCGCCTACAAGTGGGACGGCTACATCCCGCAGTCCGCGCTGCCCTGGGAGCTCAACCCCAAGAGCGGCTACATCGTCACCGCCAACCAGGCCGTGATCGACCAGGACAAGTACCCGTACCTGCTCACCAGGGACTGGGGCTACGGGGCGCGCAGCCAGCGGATCGACGACCTGATCAAGTCGAAGATCAAGGACGGCGGCAAGATCTCCACGCACGACATGCAGACCATGCAGCTGGACAACAGCAGCGAGATCGCCGAACTGCTCACGCCGTACCTGCTGAAGCTCGACGTCAAGGACAAGTACGTCCGCGAGGCGCAGCAGCTCCTGGAGGGCTGGAACTACACCCAGGAGTCCGACTCGGCGGCGGCCGCGTACTTCAACGCGGTCTGGCGCAACACCCTCAAGCTGGCCTTCGGCGACAAGATGCCCAAGGAGCTGCGCGTCGAGGGCCAGTGCCTGACGGTCCACCCGGCGAACTCCACCGGCCCGGCCGACGACCTGCAGAAGTGGGTCCGCGAATGCGGTGAGCGGGCCAAGGACAACGCCCAGCCCGACGGCGGTGACCGCTGGTTCGAGGTCGTACGGAAGATCCTCAACGACCCGGACAACGACTGGTGGAAGACCGAGGACCGGCCCGGCCGCCCCGGTGACAAGAACCGCGACCAGCTCCTCGCGCACGCCATGCAGGACGCGCGCTACGAGCTGACCGCGAAGCTCGGCAAGAACATCAACACCTGGAGCTGGGGCCGCCTGCACCAGCTGACGCTGAAGAACCAGACCCTCGGTACGGACGGCCCCGGCATGTTGCAGGGCCTGTTCAACCGCGGCCCCTGGAACCTCGGCGGCGGCGAGGCGGCCGTGGACGCCACCGGCTGGAACGCGGCCGGCGGCTACCAGGTCGTCTGGGTGCCCTCGATGCGGATGGTCGTCAACCTCGCCGACCTCGACAAGTCGCGGTGGATCAACCTCACCGGCGCCTCGGGGCACGCGTACAACGCCCACTACGACGACCAGACCGGCAAATGGGTCAAGGGTGAACTGCTGCCCTGGGCCTTCTCCGAGAAGGCCGTCAAGGCAGCGGCGAAGGACACGCTGACGCTGTCCCCGTGACGCCGCCGCCGGCGCGCTGCGCCGGCCGCACGAAAACGGCCGCCGGGCCGTCCCGAGAAGATCGGGGCGGCCCGGCGGCCGTCGTTCCGGCCCTTCGCGGCCGTCGTTCTCAGGCCCCCTCGGGGGCCACCGTGAAGCGGTGCACCCCCGACGGCGTCACCGCCGCCTGCACCGGCCGGTCGTGCGCCTCGGCCGGCACCTCCGCCAGCACCTCGCCGTCGTACAGCAGCACCACCAGCGCGGGCGTGGCACCGGCGCGTTCCAGCCGCGCCAGCACCCGGTCGTAACTGCCGCCCCCGCGGCCGAGACGCAGCCCCCGCCGGTCCACCGCCAGACCCGGCAGAAGCACCGCCTCCGCCTCCGTGACGGCCTCCGGGCCCAGCCGGGGCCCCGCGGGCTCCAGCAGCCCCCGTCCGGCCTTCACGAGCCGCTCAGGGCCCTCGTACGCCGCCCAGTCCAGGTCGTTGTCGGGCAGCAGGACCGGCAGCAGCACGCGTACGCCGGTCTCCCGCAGCCGGTCGAGCAGCGCGCGGGTGGACGGCTCCCGGCCGACGGACACGTACGCCGCGACCGTCCGGGCCTCCGCCAACTCCTCGAGCTGCAGTGCCCGCTCGGACAGAACCGATCCGGTCGCCGACACGTCATCCCTAGGAAACGAGTTCCTCACTTCGATGAGGTCTTGTCGCAACGCGCGCTTTCTAGCGTCATTCGTGGTCACTGTGCGCCCTTGCTCCACTCTCATGCGCCTTTTACCGGACCATCATGAAGCGTCACATAGCTCCGGTTATCGTGTGGCGCATGACTGAATCGCGTACTCGGATCCGTAAGGCTGTCATCCCGGCGGCCGGTCTCGGCACCCGCTTCCTGCCCGCCACCAAGGCGACCCCGAAGGAAATGCTGCCGGTCGTCGACAAGCCAGCCATCCAGTACGTGGTGGAGGAAGCCGTCACCGCGGGGCTCTCCGACGTCCTGATGGTCACCGGCCGCAACAAGCGCCCGCTGGAGGACCACTTCGACCGCAACTACGAGCTCGAAGAGGCGCTGAGCCGCAAGGGCGACCAGTCGCGGCTCGCCCGCGTACAGGAGTCCAGCGACCTGGCGACGATGCACTACGTGCGCCAGGGCGACCCGCGCGGCCTGGGCCACGCGGTGCTGTGCGCCGCGCCGCACGTGGGCGACCAGCCCTTCGCCGTCCTCCTGGGCGACGACCTGATCGACCCCCGGGACCCGCTGCTGCAGCGCATGGTCGAGGTCCAGGAGGAGCACGGCGGTTCCGTCATCGCCCTCATGGAGGTCGACCCCGCCCAGATCGGCCTCTACGGATGCGCGGCGGCGACGCCCACCGGCGACGACGACGTCGTCACCGTCTCCGACCTGGTCGAGAAGCCGGACCCGGCCGACGCGCCCAGCAACCTCGCCATCATCGGCCGCTACGTGCTCGACCCCGCCGTCTTCGAGGTGCTGCGCAAGACCGAGCCGGGCCGCGGCGGAGAGATCCAGCTGACCGACGCCCTTCAGGCGCTCGCCGCCGACCCCTCGATCGGCGGCCCCGTGCACGGCGTCGTCTTCAAGGGCCGCCGCTATGACACCGGTGACCGTGGCGACTACCTGCGTGCCATTGTCAGACTGGCATGCGAACGTGAGGACCTGGGCCCGGACTTCAAGGCCTGGCTGCGCAGTTACGTCACCGAGGAGATGTAGGGCTTTGAGCGGGAGCGGCACCACCGACCGGACCAGCCACCACGACCGCGTCTGGTCGGTGGCCGACCACATGGACGACGTCCTCTCCAAGATCCGTCCGCTGGAGCCGATCGAGCTCCAGCTGCTGGACGCCCAGGGCTGCGTCCTGGTCGAGGACGTCACCGTGCCCGTCGCGCTGCCGCCCTTCGACAACAGCTCCATGGACGGCTACGCGGTGCGCGTCGCCGACGTCGCGGGGGCGACCGAGGAGTTCCCCGCCGCGCTCACCGTCGTCGGTGACGTCGCGGCCGGCAGCGGCGACCTGCCCACCGTCGGGCCCGGCGAGGCCGCCCGCATCATGACCGGCGCCCCGCTGCCCCCCGGGGCCGAGGCCGTCGTCCCCGTGGAGTGGACCGACGGCGGCACGGGCGGCGGTCCCGCCGCCACGATGCGCGCCCACAGCGCCGACCCCGCGGGCGCGAGCGGCGAGGTCCGGGTGCACCGCCCCGTGGAGTCGCGCGCCCACGTGCGCGCCCGGGGCAGCGACGTCACGGCGGGCGAGCCCGCGCTCGCCGCCGGCACGGTCCTCGGGCCGCCGCAGATCGCCCTGCTCGCCGCCATCGGCCGCGGCACCGTCAAGGTGCGGCCGCGCCCCCGCGTCGTGGTCATGGGCACCGGCAGCGAGCTGGTCCAGCCCGGCGAGCCGCTCGGTCCCGGCCAGATCCACGATTCGAACAGCTTCGCGCTGACCGCGGCCGCCCGGGACGCCGGGGCCATCGCGTACCGGGTCGGCGCGGTCGCCGACGACGCCGAGACGCTGCGCGCCGCCATCGAGGACCAGCTCATCCGCGCCGACATCGTCGTCACCAGCGGCGGCGTCAGCGTCGGCGCGTACGACGTGGTCAAGGAGACGCTGGCGGACCTCTCCGGCGAGGAGGGCAGCGTGGAGTTCCGGCGGCTCGCCATGCAGCCGGGCAAACCGCAGGGCTTTGGGCTCATCGGGCCCGACCGCACCCCGCTGCTGGCGCTCCCCGGCAATCCGGTCAGCTCCTACGTGTCCTTCGAACTGTTCGTGCGCCCCGCCATCCGCACCCTGATGGGCCTGCAGGACGTGCACCGCTTCACCGAGCGGGTCCGGTGCACCGAGGACATCACCTCCTCCCCGAAGGGCAAGCGGCAGTTCCTGCGCGGCCGCCACGACCCGGTGTCCGGCACGGTCACCCCGGTCGGCGGCGCCGGCTCGCACCTCATCAAGGCGCTCGCGCACGCCAACTGCCTGATCGCGGTCCCCGAGGACGTCACGGAGGTCGCCGCGGGCGACGAGGTGGACGTGCTCCTGCTCGGCTAGCGCGCCGGTCCGGATCGGCCGTGTCCCCGTAGCGCCCGGCTGCCGGGGTGACGGCCGCCCCCTGCGGGTACGGTGTCGTCGCACAGGCGCGGCACGGTCCGGACCGGGAGAACGATGAGCAGCGGTCAGCAACACCTCACCCACATCGACGCGGCGGGCGCGGCCCGCATGGTCGACGTATCCGAGAAGGACGTCACGGCGCGCATCGCCCGCGCCAGCGGCCGGGTCCTCGTCGCGCCGCGCGTCATCGAACTGCTGCGCGGTGAGGGTGTCCCGAAGGGCGACGCCCTCGCCACGGCCCGCATCGCGGGCATCATGGGCGCCAAGCGCACCCCCGATCTGATCCCGCTCTGTCACCCGCTCGCCGTCTCCGGCGTGAAGGTCGACCTCTCGGTGGCCGACGACGCGGTGGAGATCCTGGCCACGGTGAAGACCACCGACCGCACGGGCGTGGAGATGGAGGCGCTGACCGCCGTCACGGTCGCCGCGCTGACGGTGATCGACATGGTCAAGGCCGTCGACAAGGGCGCCGTCATCACCGACGTACGGGTGGAGGAGAAGAGCGGCGGCAAGTCGGGCGTCTGGACGCGCGAGGGCGCGGCCGGCCGTACGGAGGCGGGCGCGTGAGCGCGCACACGGACCCGGCAGGCCCGTCGCGCTCCTACCGGGCCGTGGTCGTGACGGCCTCCAACCGCGCCGCCGCCGGGGTCTACGCCGACAAGGGCGGCCCGCTGATCGCCGAGGCGCTCACCGCGCTGGGCTTCGAGGTCGAGGGTCCCCGGGTGGTCCCGGACGGCGACCCCGTGGAGGCCGCGCTGCGCGAGGCGGTCGCCGGCGGCCACGACGTGGTGATCACCACCGGCGGCACCGGCATCTCGCCGACCGACGCGACGCCGGAGGCCACCCGCCGGGTGCTCGACCACGAGGTCCCCGGCATCGCCGAGGCGATCCGCGCCGAAGGACTGGCCAAGGTGCCCACAGCGGCCCTCTCCCGGGGCCTGGCGGGCGTCGCGGGCCGCACCCTGATCGTGAACCTCCCCGGCTCCACCGGCGGCGTCCGGGACGGCCTCGCCGTACTGGAACGGCTCCTCGTGCACGCCGTCGAACAGCTTCGCGGGGGCGACCACCCGAGACCGCCCGGGAGCACGCACTGAACGCGCCCTGGCCGGTGGAGCTGGCGGACGGCGACACGGCCCTCCGCCCGATAAGGCTGCGCGACCAGCGGGCCTGGCGCGAGGTCAACCGGCGCAACCGCGACTGGCTGCGCCCGTGGGAGGCCACCATCCCGCCCGCGCCGCCCGGGGCGCCGCCGGTACAGCGGCCGACCTACCGTCAGATGGTGCGGCACCTGCGGGCGGAGGCGCACGCGGGCCGCATGCTGCCGTTCGTCGTGGAGTACCGGGGCCGGCTCGCCGGTCAGCTGACGGTCGCCGGGATCACATGGGGATCGATGTGTTCGGGCCATATCGGGTACTGGGTCGACGAAGGCGTCGCGGGGCGCGGTGTCATGCCCACCGCGGTCGCGCTCGCCGTCGACCACTGCTTCCGGACGGTCGGTCTGCACCGCATCGAGGTGTGCATTCGCCCCGAGAACGTGCCCAGCCGCCGGGTGGTGGAAAAGCTCGGCTTTCGCGAGGAGGGCCTGCGCCCCCGCTATCTGCACATCGACGGCGCCTGGCGCGACCACCTGGTTTTCGCGCTCACGGCCGAGGAAGTACCGGGCGGGCTGCTCGCGCGCTGGCACCGGGAGAAGCCCGGCACCTCAGGGACATCCCACAAATAAAATATGTGTTCGAATTAATCCATCAATTCAACACATTCGCAGTGCGTTGATCGCAACAATCACAAAAAAAGTTCGAGATATCAGCCAGATCGTGCGACACACCGGCTCAATTGGCGGATGGCCCCGCTCAAACCCCTCTACCGTGTGAGGCGTGAGCAGCAGCGGCCTCATCTACGCAGTCATCGTCGGGGCCTGGGCCGCCTACTTGGTGCCGATGTGGCTCCGTAGGCAGGACGAGCTCAATGAGGCCCGTCCCACGGAGCGCTTCAGCACCGCCATCCGGCTCCTGTCCGGGCGGGCGGCGATGGAACGCCGGTACGCCAAGGGGCAGGAAGGGCGCTCGGCCGACGATGCGAGCGGGGAACGGGACCCGGACGGCCAGGCCGAAGAGGCCGGCGTCCGGTCCGCAAGCACGCCCGTGGACGAGGACCGCCCGCCCGGCGGGCACCCCGCGGACGCCCGCGCCCCCGAGGAGCGCGAGGCGCCCACGACCGTCCAGCCCCAGGTGCCGGCGCAGCACCGCCCCTCGTCCGCCGAGCGCACGAAGCGGGCCCGGGTGCTCGCGCGCCGCCGCCGCACGATCACGGTGCTCTTCCTGGTCTTCACCGTCGGCGCGGTCGTCGCCGGCGTGGGCGGCATCACCTACCTGTGGGCGCCCGCCGTCCCGGCCGTCCTGCTGAGCGCGTACATCGTGTACCTCCGCGTACAGGAGCGCCGCCGGTTCGCCTTCACGATGGACCAGCGGCAGGCCGAGGTCGCCGCGCAACGGCTCCGGGAGGGCCGCGCCCGCCCTCCTCGGGCGGGGCTCCGTCCGGCCGGCGAGGAGAGCCCCGCCGCACCGGCCGCCCCCGTACCTGAGCCGGCGGGCCCCGAGTCCGTGCCGAGCGTGAGCCGCCGCGCCCCCGCCGAGCGGCCCGAGCAGCAGCACCGCTCGACGGGCGCCGGCGACGGCGCGGGCTGGGACCCGGTCCCGGTGCCGCTGCCCACGTACGTCACCGCTCCCGTGGCGCCACGCTCCGGCGGCCCCGTCGACCTCGGCGCCGACGACGCCTGGAGCTCCGCCCGCTCCGGCACCGCGGGCGGCACGGGACAGGCAGCGGGTGCCGGCGCCCCGGCCGGACCGGCGTCCGGTGCCGGCGTGCCGGGTGCGGGCGGCGCCGGTGCCGATCAGCGTCCCGCCGCCGGCCGGGAGCGCCCGGCCGGCGGCCGCCGCGGCCGTACTCCGCTCTTCGACCAGTACGCCGCTCCGGCCGACGAGGGGCTGGACCGCCCCCGGGCGGCGAACGAGTGAGCCGCCGTCCCTGACCAGCGCGGGAAGCGATTTCCGAGCACGGCCGGAGGGATGCTAGAGTTTCACTCGTCGCAAGGGCCTGTGGCGCAGCTGGTAGCGCACCTCGTTCGCAACGAGGGGGTCAGGGGTTCGAATCCCCTCAGGTCCACCGACACCAGAGCCCCTACCGGGAACACCGGTAGGGGCTCTGGTCGTTCTTGGGGCAATCGGTCTTGTGACGGGCGGTCGGCTGACGACGGGGCGGTCGTCGGCGGGGCGACGGGTGATCCGCCCTGAGGCCGGAGGCGCCGATGCGCGGGCCGGAGGGGGCCGGCCCGGCGCGGTCGGCCGGGATCTCGCGGGCGGCCGGTCAGGATCCCGTGCGCTGGCGGTGGTTGCCCTTGGCGTTCTGGGCGTGCCGGGCGACGACCGAGGGGGCGGGGGAGAGGTCCAGCTGGCGGACGAGCTGGTGGAAGCAGAGCAGGACCGTCACCGGCGGCAGCCCGGCCACGGTGATGCCGGCCGGCGTCGTCGGGGTGTGGGCGATGCACAGCAGCATGGCGACGGCAGCGAAGAAGATGACGACGAGCCAGGACTGCGCGGTACGGCGGCGGTAGGCGCGGGCCCGCAGGATGGAGAGGGTGGCCGCGATCCAGGGGCCGTAGATGAGCAGCGGCCACAGGTCGGCGATGTGGCGCGGGGCGACGCCGCCGGCCAGGGCGCGGAGCGAGGGGTAGGACGCCAGCGCGCCCAGGATGCTCACCGCGATGACGATCAGGGCGGTCAGCGTTACGGACGCCATGCTCAGCGCCCGCCGCCAGGACCAGTTGCGGGCGCACTTGCGGAGCAGTGACGTCTTGCGGTGCCGGGTGGGCGGCACGGCCGGAGTGGGCTGCGGGGCCGGCACGGGCTGCGGCGCCACCACGGGCTGTTCGGCCGTCTCCAGGAGCTGCGCGAGCTCGCCCTCCAACTCCTCCACCACGGCGGCGTCCCAGCCGTCGGCCGTGGTGCCGAGCACCACGTCGTCCCGGAAGAGGGGCATGCCGGCGAAGCCGGGAGCGGAGCCGAGTTCGTCGGCGGCCTGGCGCGGCAGCCGGTGCCGTCCGGAGCCGTCCTGGTATCCGCTGCCTTCCGGAAAGACGGGGGCGTCGCGGAAACCGGGACCGTCACGGAAGCCGGCGCCGTCGGGGAAACCGGCGCCGTCGGGGTGTCCGGGGCCGTCCGGGTATCCGGAACCGCTCGGGTAGGGGACCTGGGGTGTGTCGTACACGTCGGCTCTCGTGGGGTTCGATGGGGACCGGGACCGAGGCGGGGCGGCCCGGACCGCGGGACGGTTCGGGACCGGCGGGAGACCCCTACCGTCTGATGCCTGGCGGGCGTTCCGCGCGGTCCCGCGGTCCCAGGGCGGCCTCGATCCCGTCGAGGGCCGACAGCAGCACTTCCAGCAGGTCGCCGGTGTGCTCCAGCCGCACGCACTGCCCGGCACGCTCCAGGTGCACGTCCTGACCGGCGCCGGCCGGTCCGGCGACCGCTGAACTCAGCTGCCAGGCACCGAGTCGCCGCATTCGCGGAATGCTTGTCTCAGGCATACTCCGTCAACGAAGAAATCGGCGCGGAGAAACGTGGCATCCGGGTAATTCGAGTTTGATTTTACAGCCGTCGGGAATGCCTACCGGCTGATGTTTTTCTGCAATAGAAAGCCCTTGGGTAAATATGCTGAGCGGGCTCGTCCGTGAGCGGTGGGGCGTCGCCCGCAGGCGCGGGAGCCCCGCCTCGCCCGGCCCTGCCCCGCCCGTCGTCCCGGTCAGACCGCCGGGCCGCGAGCACCGCGGCGGTCGCCGAGCGTGTCGGACCGCCCCCGGGATTACCCCATTCGGCCGCCCGGCCGCGCAGATGAACGTGAAATGTATTTGAGTGCGCAGGGGGCGAGCGGGCCCTGCTCGATATACCGATTTTCGGGTGGCGGCCCGAAAATTTCGGCGGCGCGCAGCACGTTGTGCGATTCGCCGCCGGCGGCCGGCGGCGGGGCCCTCCGACGGGGATCGGCCAATCCGGTGGTCCCGGCCGGCACGCTTTCCCCATCCGTACCGATGCCGGGGCCGGTCCGCGTCGGAGGGCGGCCCGTCCGTGCCTACTTCATGTGTACGCCGCGCCGGGAGAGGTACCGGAGCGGGTTGACGTCGTTTCCGTAGCCGCGCGCGTTGCGCACCTCGAAGTGCAGGTGCGGGCCGCTGGCCCGGCCGGTCGCACCGCTGGAGCCCAGCCGCGAGCCGGCACCCACCGAGCGGCCCGGCCGGACCGAGATCTTGGAGAGGTGGCCGTACACGATGTAGTGACCGTCGCGCATGCGAACGGTGACCGCCTTGCCGTAGGCACCGGAGCGCCGCGCCAGGACCACGGTGCCGGGTCCGACCGAGCGGACCCGGGAGCCGGTCGGTACGGCGAAGTCCACGCCCGTGTGGTGGCCGGCCGCCCAGTCGCCGCGCACGCCGTACGAGGAGGAGATGTAGTACGGCGCGGTGATCGGCCGGGCCCAGCCGCCTGCGGCCTTGGCCGCCGCGGGGCCTTGAGGGACCGTCAGCACCAGCGCGGAGGCGATCGCGGTGGGCACCGTGCCGAGCAGTGTCAGTTCCTTGAGCGCTGTCATAGGGGCGACCCCACCGTTTTCCGCGGGCCGTTGCAATGTGGAAACCCGCCGCTCGGGTCAATGGCGTGGACCGATCGCTACGGCCGGACGCCGGGCGTGTCGCGGGCCCGGGAGGCGCGCGCCGTGCATAACGGGGCTCGCGCACCGGGCAGGGTGGAGGGAGGGCCGTACGCCCCGGGCCCGCCCCACGCCTCCCACCGGAGCCGCCGCATGCACGACGACCGCAGCATCGTGGAACACCGCCTCCGCCGCGTACTGGACGAACGCGTCAGGCCCGCCCTGTACAGCGCCTCTGTGCCGCTGGAGGTGGGCCGCTGGGACGCGCCGGGCGAGCCGGTGCCGGTCGCGGAGGGGCTGGCGGCGCCGTACGCGCCGGCCGCGGCCGGTGACGCGTGGGGTCCGGCCTGGGGCACCAGCTGGCTCCGGCTCACCGGGCGGGTTCCCGAGGAGTGGGCAGGGTGCGCGGTGGAGGCCGTACTGGACCTCGGCTTCGACCTGAACATGCCCGGTTTCCAGAGCGAGGGCCTGGTGTACCGCGCGAACGGCGAGGCGGTGAAGGCGCTCAACCCGCGCAACGCCTGGGTGCGGATCGGCGACCGGGTGGCGGGCGGCGAGGAGGTCGAGCTGTACGTCGAGGCCGCCGCCAATCCGGTGCTCAACGTCCAGCGGCCCACGTACGAAGGCGACCGGCTCACTTCCGGTGACGCCCCCCTCTACCGGCTGAACCGCCTGGACCTGGCCGTCTTCGAGCCGGCCGTGTGGGAGCTGATCCAGGACCTGGAGGTGCTGGGTGGGCTGATGGAGCAGCTCCCGGAGGACGACGCGCGCCGCCACGAGATCCTGCGCTCCCTCGAACGTGCCCTGGACACCCTCGACACCGACGACGTACCGGGCACCGCCGGGCGGGCCCGCGCCGAGCTGGCCGCCGCGCTCGCCGCACCGGCCCGTGCGTCGGCGCACCGCCTCAGCGCGGTCGGGCATGCCCACATCGACTCGGCCTGGCTGTGGCCGCTGCGCGAGACCGTCCGCAAGGTCGCCCGGACCTGCGCCAACATGACGGCCCTCATGGACGACCACCCGGACTTCGTGTTCGCCATGTCCCAGGCCCAGCAGCTCGCCTGGATCAAGGAACACCGGCCCGAGGTCTTCGCCCGTGTGAAGAAGAAGATCGCGTCCGGGCAGTTCGTGCCGGTCGGCGGGATGTGGGTCGAGTCGGACACCAACATGGTCGGCGGGGAGGCCATGGCCCGGCAGTTCCTGTACGGGAAGCGGTTCTTCCTGGAGGAGTTCGGGATCGAGACCGAGGAGGTCTGGCTGCCGGACTCCTTCGGGTACACCGCCGCCATGCCCCAGCTCGTGAAGCTGGCCGGGGCCAAGTGGTTCCTCACCCAGAAGATCTCCTGGAGCCAGACCAACACCTTTCCGCACCACACGTTCTGGTGGGAGGGCATCGACGGCACCCGCGTCTTCACCCACTTCCCGCCCGTGGACACGTACAACAGCGAGCTGAGCGGTGGCGAGTTGGCGCACGCGGCGCGCAACTACCGCGAGAAGGGCCGCGGCACCCGCTCCCTCGTCCCCTTCGGGCACGGCGACGGCGGGGGCGGCGCGACGCGCGAGATGCTGGCGCGTGCCGAGCGCTTCCGCGACCTGGAGGGGGCACCCCGCGTCGAGATCGAGCGCCCCGCCGCCTTCTTCGAGAAGGCGCACGAGGAGTACGCGGAAGCGGCCCCCGTATGGGTCGGCGAGCTGTACCTGGAGCTGCACCGCGGCACCTACACCTCGCAGGCGAAGACCAAGCAGGGCAACCGCTTCAGCGAGTCGCTGCTGCGCGAGGCGGAACTGTGGGCGGCGACCGCCGCGGTACGCGTGCCGGGGTACTCCTACCCGTACGACGCGCTGGAGCGGTTGTGGAAGACGGTGCTGCTCCACCAGTTCCACGACATCCTGCCCGGCTCGTCCATCGCCTGGGTGCACCGCGAGGCCCGGGAGACCTACGCCCGGGTCCACGCCGAGCTGCGGGACATCGTCGACACCGCGCAGCGGGCGCTCGCGGGCTCCGGTGCCGAGGAGATCGTGTTCAACGCGGCGCCGCACGCCCGGCGCGGCGTACCGGCCGGCGGCGCGGCCCGCGCGGCCACGGCCCACGACGCGCGGGTCACCGCTGAGGAGCGGCCGGGGGGCGGCTGGATCCTCGCCAACGGCCTGCTGCGTGCCGAGATCGACGGCAGTGGGCTGCTGGTCTCCGCATACGACCTGCGGGCCCGCCGCGAGACCCTGGCGCCCGGCCGGCCCGCGAACCTCCTCCAGCTCCACCCCGACCTGCCCAACTTCTGGGACGCCTGGGATCTCGACGCCTTCTACCGGCACCGGGTCACCGACCTGACGGACGCCGAGGAGCTGCGGCTGACCGCCGACGGGCCGGACGCGGCAACCGTCGAGGTGCGGCGCGCCTTCGGGACGTCCACGGTCACCCAGACCCTCACCCTGCGGGCCGGCGCCGCGGTCCTGGACCTGACCGCCGATGTCGACTGGCACGAGCGGGAGAAGATCCTCAAGGTCGCTTTCCCGCTGGACGTGAAGGCCGACCGGTCCGCCGCCGAGACCCAGTTCGGCCACGTCCACCGGCCCACCCACACCAACACCTCGTGGGAGACGGCCAAGTTCGAGATCTGCGCGCACCGCTGGATCCAGGTCGAGGAGCCCGGCTGGGGCGCGGCGCTGGTCAACGACTCCACGTACGGGCACGACGTCACGCGGGACGTGCGCCGCGACGGCGGCCAGACCACCACCGTCCGGCTGTCCCTGCTGCGCGCCCCGCGCTACCCGGACCCCGAGACCGACCAGGGCCGGCACCGGCTGCGGTACGCGCTGGCGCCCGGCGCCGGGACGCCGGACGCGGTGCGCGAGGGGCACCGGATCAAC
Source organism: Streptomyces sp. NPDC047117 (assembly GCF_040643545.1). Classification (NCBI taxonomy): domain Bacteria; kingdom Bacillati; phylum Actinomycetota; class Actinomycetes; order Kitasatosporales; family Streptomycetaceae; genus Streptomyces; species Streptomyces sp. NPDC047117. The sequence goes on from NZ_JBEYUN010000006.1 coordinate 373,433, forward strand.
CTGCCGGAGCGCGCGGTGCGGGGCGCGCGGCCGGTCGAGCCGCTGGTGGGCGTGGACAACGACGCGGTGGTCGTGGAAGCGGTCAAGCTCGCCGAGGACCGCGGCGGCGACCTTGTCGTACGGCTCTACGAAGCGGCCGGCGGCCGGGCCGGAGCCACGCTCACGGCGGGCTTCCCCGTCACCGCCGCGTACGCCACCGACCTGCTGGAACGGCCGCTCGCCGACGCGCCCCCGTACACCGTGGCGGACGGCGGGCGGGTGACCCTGGCCCTGCGGCCGTTCCAGATCCTCACGCTGCGGCTCTCCCGGGGCGGCCAGGGGGCCTCTGAGACCTCCTAGGCGGTGCGGACCCGGGCCTGCGCCGACCGGCGGATGCGGCGCAGGCCCAGGTACTCCAGGTCGGCGAAGACCGCGACGATCAGCGCGCCCGCGCCGAGGAACACCCGGCCGAAGCCGGTCAGCTGGACCAGGCCGGTGCAGGACAGGACGGCGAACGCGATCCCGCACACGGCGTTCAGCGCGATCGCCGCGGCCACGAGGCGGGGCGGCAGCACCGGCATCCGGGCGAGCAGCCAGAAGGCCACGGCACCGCAGACCATGCCGCACCCGGAGACCACCGCCAGCTCGCGCGGCATCCCCAGCGGGGTGGCGGTCAGCGCGCTCTCCACCAGCATCAATACCGCGAAGGCGGCCGTGCTGAGGCTGTCGGTCCGCAGCACCGTCCGCAGCAGCCAGGACGCGTCGCGGGCGGGGCTCTCCGAGGTGCTCGGAGCGGTGCGGGACGAGGTCGAGGTGGTCATGCGGGCCTCCTTGGCCTACGGCGGTGCGTACGGGCCGTCCGTACGCACCGAACGGTGGCAAGGTGCGGGTGGGGCGGGCAATGACCTCCGAGGTCATGGACGCCGCGACCCGTCCCGCTAGGCTCACCGGCATGACCGCCCAACTCGGCGACGCGGCAGGCGTGTCCGGCCGGGCCGCCGCGTCAGCGGACCGGCCGCGGGTCGGCACGATGCTGCGCGACTGGCGGCGCCGCCGCCGGCTCAGCCAGCTCGAACTGGCCCTGCTCGCCGACAGTTCCGCCCGCCATCTGTCCTGCGTGGAGACCGGCCGGTCCCGCCCCAGCCGCGCCATGGTGCTGCGGCTCGCGGACCACCTCGACGTGCCGCTGCGGGAGCGCAACGGGCTGCTGCTCGCGGCCGGTTACGCGCCCGCCTACCGGGAGCGGGCGCTGGACGACGAGGGGCTGCGGTCCGTGCGCGGCGCCCTGGACATGATGCTGGCCGCCCACCGCCCGTACCCGGCCGTGGTCGTCGACCGCGGCTGGAACGTCGTCACCGGCAATCCCGCCATGGGCGTCCTCCTCGACGGCGTGTCCCCGGAGCTGCTCGCGCCCCCGGCCAACGTGGCCCGCCTGGCGCTGCACCCCGAAGGGCTCGCCGCCCGCTGCACCAACCTGCCCGAGGTGCGCGACCACTTCCTGGAGCGGCTGCACCGCCAGGCCGAGGCCACCGGCGACCCCGGACTGCGCGCGCTCTACGAGGAGGTGCGCGGCTACGCCCCCGAGGAGGCGACAACCGGGCCCTCCGAGGGCGGCGCGGCCCCGCACGCCCCGGAGGCCGTCGTCCCGCTGCGCTTCCGTACCCCGCACGGCGAACTGGCCCTGTTCAGCACCATGGCCGTCATCGGAGCCCCCAACGACGTCACCCTCTCCGAGCTGGCCATCGAGCTCTTCTTCCCCCTCGACGACCACACGGCGCAGGTACTGCGCGCCCTCGACGAGGCGGGCGGCTAGCCGGTCACCGGGGCGGGGACGGTGGGCACGCCCGCACGGAGGCGGTCCCGCCCCGCGGGGGGGGGGGGGCCGTCAGGTCCGGGGGAACCGGTCTTCCAGTACGGCCGCGAACAGCGCTTCCACGTCCTCGCGGTCCAGCTCCGCCGCGCGGGCCCGTTCCAGCCAGTCCGCCAGCTCGGCCCGGAGCGCCGCGTCGCCTTCGGACTCCGGCCGGGCGAGGGTACGGCTCACGAAGGTGCCCAGGCCCGGGCGCGGCTCCACCAGGCCCTCGCGCTCCAGCTCCCGGTACGCCTTGAGCGTGGTGTTCGGATTGACCTTCGTGGTGGCGGCGACCTGTGCGGCCGTCGGCAGCCGGTCGCCCTCCACGAGGGTGCCCAACCGCAGTGCCTGCCGGACCTGCTGGACGATCTGCTGGTACGTGGCCACGCCACAGCGCCGGTCGATGCGGAATTCGACCATGGTCAGCGCCTTTCGCCCGGGGATCTGCGGTGGGTGTCTCAGAGCGGCCGCCGGCGGGTCCACAGCACGGTGAACGCCACGACCAGAACGGTCAGGGCCAGGAGGACGGCCGAGCCCCGCCACTGCATCCCCGGCATCTGGTCGAAGGTGAAGTACTCGACGATCTTATGCACGATGCCCTTGTCGGCCATGCACGCGGCCTCGTTCTTGGCGTCGACGCAGGTGCCGAAGCCGAGCAGGCGGCCGTCGGAGGTGCCCAGCCACTGGTCGTGGTTGATGGCGGAGTCCGGGATCGTCGGGTAGTCGCCCTTGGCCGGGGCGGTGGCGCTGTGCGGGGCGGTCAGGCGGACCCGGAGCCAGTCCCAGACGACCGAGGTGCCGAACGAGACGACGAGCATCACGAGCATCGTGGGGACCACGCGGCGGATGAGCATGCCCACGGCGAAGCCGCAGCTGGTGAGGAACAGGGCCATGGCGACCGGCACCGGGCCCGTGATGTCGAAGACGGTCCCGCCGAGCCAGTCGCCGTAGTTCACCAGCCGGCTCGCCGGCGACCACAGGGCGGTGAAGGCGACGGAGAGCAGAGTGGAGCAGACGAGGACGACCAGCAGGGGCAGCAGTACGGTCGCGGTGATCCAGCGGGTCCGCGGGACCGACTGCGTGGTGACCAGCCGCACGGTGCCGTGCTCCTGTTCGCCCGCGATGAGCGGGGCGGCGAGGAAGACGCCGAGGAGCGCGGGCAGGGAGGAGAGCGCGTAGAGACGGTCGAACACCGGCTTGAACGCCTCGTCGAACTTCTCGGCGTAGCGCGAGTCGTTGCCGTACCGCGAGACGAAGTCCACCACCTCGGCGCGCTGGTAGAGGCAGTACGCGCAGACCACCACGGTGAGGGCGGCCAGCAGCAGGAACGCCGTGCGGTTGCGGCGCCACACCAGCCAGGTCAGACCGTGCAGCGGGCCGCCGCTCCGGGCGGTCGCGGGGGTGCCCGCGGTCTTCTTCGTACCGGTCAGCGTGCTCATGCCGCCTCCAGGCGGGTCTCGGTGCGGGCGGCGGCGGTGATCAGCGGCGGTGCGTCGGCGGCGCGGAGGTGGCCGAGCAGGACCTCTTCCAGGCCGGGCGACACGGTCTCCCACGGGCCTTCGGGCACCTCGGCCCCCGGCCCGTCACCGCGGACGAGCGCGGTGAACTGGCGTCCCGTGACGCGGTTCTCCACGACCGTGCAGGCCGCGGTCAGCGCCCGGGGCAGCGTGCCGTCCTCCGTCGCGCCCGTGACCAGGGCGTGCGCGTCGAGCAGCACGTCGGTGTCACCGGCCATCCGCAGCCGGCCGCCGGTCAGCACCAGCAGGAAGTCGCACATGTCCTCCAGCTCGGGGAGCACGTGGGAGGCCATGATCACGGTCGTGCCGTGCTCCGCGGCCTCGGCCATCAGCAGGCCGGACAGCTCGTGCCGGGCGAGCGGGTCGAGGTCGGCCATCGGCTCGTCGAGCAGCAGCAGCCGCGGACGCTTGCCGAAGGCCAGCGCGAACGCGACCCGCGTGCGCTGACCGCCGGACAGCGTGCCGACCTTGGCCGTCAGCGGGACGTCCCCGGACCGCACGATCCGCTCGGCCGCCGCCTGGTCCCAGCCGGGGTTCAGTTCGCGGCCCATCCGCAGTGTCTCGGCCACCGTGAACCGCTTGTACAGCGGCTTGTCCTGGGCCAGGAAGGAGAACCGGGTCAGCACGGCCGGATCGGTGACCGGGACGCCGAACAGTTCCAGCGTGCCGGCCGTCGGGCGCACCAGCCGGGTGGCGGCGCCGAGGAACGTGCTCTTGCCCGCGCCGTTCGGTCCGACCAGCGCGCAGATCCGGCCGGCCGGGACCCGGAACGAGACGTCCTGCAGCGCCCATCCCCGCCGGTACTTCTTGCCCAGCCCGTGTGCCTCGACCGCCCAGCCACCGGACCCGTCGTCGCCCCGCTCTGTCGGGTCGTTCATGCGCCGACCCCCCTTCCCTACTTCCACTAGTTCATTAGTGGAATGAGTATGGGAAGCGGCCCGGGCCGCTGTCAAACAAGATCTCGGGGAGGCCGGGCCGCCGCAGGTCAGGGCTGCAGGGGTTTTCCCAGGTGGCGGCTGTCTTCGTAGTACCGGTAGTGCCCGAACTTCTCGACCGGCAGATAGCCGCTGGACGCGTACAGCTCCAGCGCCTCCGGCTGCTTGATGCCCGACTCCAGCACCATGCGGGTGCGGCCCGCCGCGCGGGCGTCGTCCTCCAGCGCCGCGAGGATGCGCCGCGCCAGCCCGCGCCCGCGCGCCTCGGCCGTCACGAACATCCGCTTGATCTCGGCGTCGCCGTCCGCGTACCCGTCGTCGCCTGCGTCCTGGGTGCGCCAGCCCCCGGTGGCCAGCGGTCGGCCGTCCTCGTACGCGAGGAGGTAGGCGCCGTTCGGCGGCACGAACATCTCCGGGTCGAGCGGTGTCACGTCGGGGTCGCCGTAGCGCAGTACGTACTCCTGCTGGACGAGCTCGTCGAGCTCGACGGCGTCGGGATGGTCATAACGAACCGGACGAATCTCCATTCCTGGAATCGTACGTGCGTCCGATGGGCGAGGGGAGTGTGTCGCTCCTGGGTCGGTTATCGTGCCCGGATGCTCACCGTCACCTCAGTAAACGTGAATGGCCTGCGGGCCGCCTCGAAGAAGGGCTTCGTGCCGTGGCTGGCGGAGACCGCCGCCGACGTGGTCTGCCTCCAGGAGGTGCGTGCCGAACTCGAACAGCTGCCTGCGGAGGTGCGGGCGCCGGAGGGCTGGTTCGCCACGTACGCGCCGGCGGCGGCCAAGGGCCGGGCCGGCGTCGCGCTGCTGACCCGGCGGGAGCCGGACCGGGTGCGGGTGGGCTTCGGCTCGACCGAGTTCGACACCAGCGGCCGCTACGTCGAGGCCGACCTGTCGGGCGTCACGGTCGCCAGCCTCTACCTGCCCTCGGGCGAGGTCGGCACCGAGCGGCAGGACGAGAAGGAACGCTTCATGGCGGAGTTCCTGCCGTACCTGGCGGAGCTGAAGGCCAAGGCGGCGGCGGACGGCCGCGAGGTCGTGGTCTGCGGCGACTGGAACATCGCCCACCAGGAGGCCGACCTGAAGAACTGGAAGGCCAACCAGAAGAAGGCCGGCTTCCTCCCCGAGGAGCGCGCCTGGCTCACCCGCGTCCTGGACGAGGCCGGCTACCGGGACGTCGTCCGCGCCCTCCACCCGGACGTCGCGGGCCCGTACTCCTGGTGGTCCTACCGCGGCAAGGCCTTCGACAACGACGCGGGCTGGCGCATCGACTACCAGATGGCCACCCCGGGCCTCGCCGACCGCGCCCGCAAGGCGTACGTCGAACGCGCCGCCACCTACGACCAGCGCTGGTCCGACCACGCCCCGGTCACGGCGGTCTACGAGGTCTGAGACGGTGCGGAGCCGCCCGGGGCGAGGAGCCCCGGGCGGCTCCGCGTGCGTTCACCCGCGTGTCCGAGTGGGGCACTCCAGCGCGCCGTTTCTTTCACCCACTCATGCGTGTTAGTCGGCATCTCTCCTGTTTTCATGCTTTGTTGCGTTTTGTCGACATTGATGCCGTGGGCCGGTTCGGGTCGCGGCGACCCAGGAGAGGAAACGCACCATGCCCTACAGGATCAAGGCCGTCTCCGGCGCGCTGGCCGGAGCGGCGCTGCTGCTGGCTCAGGCGGGGACCGCTTCGGCCGTCTCCGCCGAACGGCCCGCGGCCCCGGCGAAGGGAGACTTCCGCATCGCCAGTGCCGTCGACGGCCGCTGCCTCGCCCCGCGCGCGGTCAAGGGGATGCTCGACCTGTCGCTCATCACCTGCGGCAGCCAGGGCCCGACCGACGTGTTCGGCCTGAAGCCGCACGCGGACCGGTTCCAGCTGCGGAGCGAGTCGAAGAAGGGCTGCCTCGGCACGAGCCCCGCGCGCAAGCTGATGTTCCCGTCCTGCTCGGCGAAGCACATGACGGACTGGACGTTCACCCGGCACGGCGACGGCTACCAGATCCGGAGAACCGGCACGGACCCCAGTCGCAGCCAGTTGCGCGCGCCCGTCCGCACGTACTGCCTGACCGAGGTCATCGACCGCGCGAAGGGTGACCGGGTCGCACTGAAGCCCTGCTCGGACCGGAGCCAGCGGCAGATCTGGAAGCTGAAGCCGGTGCAGCAGGCGGCAGCGTCGAAGCCGAAGCCGGACCCGGTGCAGCAGCCGGCCGGCAAGCCCGAGCCCGGCAAGCCGGAGGCCGCGAAGCCGGAAGCCGGCAAGCCGGAGCCGACGCAGCCCGAGGCCGGCAAGCCGGAGGCCACCAAGCCCCAGGCCGCCAAGCCGCAGAGCACGAAGCCGCAGGCCTCCAAGCAGCAGTCCACCAAGCCGCAGGCCGCCAAGCCGGAGGCGGCCGTGAAGCCGCAGGCGGGGCAGCACCAGGCCGCCGCCAAGCCGGAGGCGGCCAGGCCCGTGGCCGGTCAGCACCAGCATGGTCAGCACCAGAACGGCCGGCACCAGAACGGTCAGCATCAGGGCGCTCAGCACCAGGGCGGCCACCACGAGAGCGGTCAGCACCCGGCCTCCGTGCCCGCGGGGCACCCGGCAGGCGCGTAGCCGACGGCACCACGAAGGGCTGAGCCCGTTTCCGGTGCAGGTGCCGGAGGCGGGCTCAGCCGTCGTCCGGGGCCCCGCCCGCCGGGGGCGCCGGACTGTCCGACCAGGAGGCCAGCTCGGCCCCGATGGCGCGGTCCATGGCCATGGACAGCTCGGCGTCGACGATGCCCTTGGAGAGCGGACGGAGCTTGTCGATGGTCTGCGCGAGCCGGGTCAGCTCGTCGGGGCCGAGGCCGGCGCCGGACTCCACGCGGGTCAGCACGTCCTGCAGGACGTGAGTACGGATGACCTTGATGAACAGCTCGGCGAGCGCGTCGGCGTGCGCGCGCACCTGACGCCCGGCGTCCAGGACGGCGGCGAGCGGTACGCCTTCGGAGACCAGGTCCGTGGAGGCGTCCAGCAGCCGCCGGCTGATGTGCACGAACTCGTCCCCGTCGACGGCGAGGTAGCCGATGTCCAGGGACGTGGCGAGGTTGTCGGCCGTCACGTCGTCCTTGAAGTGGTCGGCCAGCTCCTCGGGGGTGAGGCGGACCGGGGTCTCCTCGGAGAACGGCGCCACCAGGGAGCCGCTGTCCAGGCCCAGCAGTTCGCCGGGGTCGCGGCCGCTCTCGAAGGCGGTGAGCAGCTGCGCGATGCCGCCGAGGTTGTGGCCGCGCTCCAGCAGCGCCGCGATCGTCCGCAGCCGGGCCAGGTGGTGTTCGTTGTACCAGGCGATCCGGCCTTCGCGGCGGGGCGGCGGGATGAGCTTGCGCTCGCGGTAGAAGCGCAGCGTACGGACCGTGATGCCGGCTTCCGCGGCCAGCTCGGACATGCGGAACTCGCGTTCCTTCGGGCCGTCCTCCGTGCCTGTGTTCGCTTCCACGGCTTCACCCTATGCCGGGTGCCCGGCGACGCCGGCAGGTGCAACCGCCGGTAACTTCCTTTCGCTCAACCCCTACCGCTCAGTACGGAGCTGTCCTACTCTCCGACTGTGCCAGTGATTACTGGCGCGGTTCGGAGCGGTCGACGGTACGGACACAGGAGGCGCGGCATGGCCGAGCGCGAGCACGAGCACGTACGGGTGGTGGTGATCGGATCGGGGTTCGGCGGCCTGGGGGCCGCCGTCCGGCTGCGCCGCCAGGGGATCACCGACTTCGTCGTCCTGGAGCGCGCCGACTCGGTCGGCGGCACCTGGCGCGACAACAGCTACCCGGGCTGCGCCTGCGACGTGCCCTCGCATCTGTACTCGTTCTCCTTCGCGCCCAACCCGGAGTGGCCGCGGAACTTCTCCGGGCAGCCGCACATCCGGGCGTACCTGGAGCGGGTCACCGACACCTTCGGGCTGCGGCCGCACCTCCGCTTCAACGCGGAGGTCACGAGCGCGCGGTGGAACACCGAGCGGCTGTACTGGGAGGTCGGGACGGCGCAGGGCACGCTCACCGCCGACATGGTGGTGTCGGCCACCGGGCCGCTCTCCGACCCGCAGATACCCGACGTTCCCGGGCTCGGCTCCTTCGAGGGCAAGGTCTTCCACTCGGCGCGCTGGGACCACGACTACGACCTGCGCGGCAAGCGGGTCGCGATGATCGGTACGGGCGCCTCGGCGATCCAGATCGTGCCCGCGATCCAGCCGACCGTGGACCGGCTGACCGTCTTCCAGCGGACGCCCCCGTGGGTCATGCCGCGCGCCGACCGGAAGATCACGCGGGCCGAGCACTGGCTGCACACCAAGGTGCCCGCCACCCGTGCGCTCCGCCGCCGGCTGCTGTGGGGCATCCGCGAGCTCCAGGTCTCCGCGTTCACCAAGCGGCCCAAGGAGCTGGGCGTGGTCCAGGCGCTGGCCAAGGCGCACATGCACCGGGCGGTCAAGGACCCCGTGCTGCGGGCCAAGCTCACGCCCGACTACACCATCGGCTGCAAGCGCATCCTGCTGTCCAACAGCTACTACCCGGCGCTTGCCGAGCCCAACGTGGACGTCGTGGCCTCCGGCCTGAAGGAGGTGCGCGGCAACACCCTGGTCGCCGCGGACGGCACCGAGACCGAGGTCGACGCGATCGTCTTCGGCACCGGCTTCCACGTCACCGACATGCCCATCGCCGCGCGGGTGACCGGCGCCCACGGCACGACGCTGGCCGAGGAGTGGAAGGACGGCATGGAGGCGCTGCGCGGCAGCAGCGCGGCCGGCTTCCCCAACTTCCTGACCATCATCGGGCCCAACACCGGCCTCGGGAACAGCTCGATGATCCTCATGATCGAGTCCCAGCTGAACTACATGGTCGACTACCTGCGCCAGCTCGACCTGCTCGGCGGCCGCATCGCCCTGGACGCCCGCCCCTCCGCGGTGCACGCCTGGTCCGCCGCCGTACAGAAGCGCATGGAGCGCACCGTCTGGAGCACCGGCGGCTGCGACAGCTGGTACCTGGACAAGAACGGCCGCAACACCACCGTCTGGCCCGGCACCACCGCCGAGTTCCGCAAGGTCACCCGCCAGGTCGACCTGGCCGAGTACGAGGTGCTGCGCGCGCCGGCGCAGCAGGACAAGTCCGCCGAGCAGACCATGGAGGCCGTCGCGTGAGCCGCCCGCCGTACGTCACCACCGGGCGCTACGCCCCGCCCGCAGCCCGCCGCGAGCTGACCGTCACCTCCGCCGACGGCTCCCGGCTGCACGCCGAGGTGCACGGCCCCGAGGACGCGCCGGCCGTGGTCCTGGCCCACGGCTGGACCTGCTCCACCGCCTTCTGGGCCCCGGTCGTCCGCGAACTGGCCGCCGAGCACAAGGTCGTCGTCTACGACCAGCGCGGACACGGCCGCAGCCCGGCGGCGGGCCCCGGCGGCTACAGCACCGACGCGCTCGCCGACGACCTCGAAGCCGTACTGGCCGCCGCGCTGGAGCCCGGCGAGAGAGCCGTACTGGCCGGGCACTCCATGGGCGGCATGACCGCGATGGCCGCGGCCCGCCGCCCCGGCATGCGCGAGCGCGCCGCCGCCGTCCTGCTGTGCAGCACCGGCGCCGCCGACCTCGCGGCGGAGGCCATGGTCATTCCGCTGCGCTCGCCCGGCGCGCGCCGCTTCGCCCACCGCGCGGTCCTCGGCTCGCGCGCTCCGCTGGGCCCCGTCACGCCGCCCGCCAAGCGCGTCCTGAAGTACGCCACGATGGGCCCGGCCGCCACGCCCGAGCAGATCGAGGCGTGCGCCCGCATCGTGCACGCCTGCCCTTCCGGGGTACGCGCCCAGTGGGGAAAGGTGCTCGCGAGCCTGGAGCTGACCGGCGAGGTGGCCCGGCTGGAGGTGCCCACCGCGATCGTGGCGGGCACCGCCGACCGGCTCACCCCGATCGTCCTCGCCCGCCGGCTGGCGTCCGTACTGCCCCACTGCCTGGGCCTGACCGAGCTGCCGGGCCTGGGCCACATGACACCCATCGAGGCGCCGGACGCGGTTGCGGACCGGATCCGCGAGCTCGTCCGGGACCACCTGACCGCGGCCGCCCCCGAGCCGGCCGCGCTCGCCCCGAAGCAGAAGACGAAGGCGCAGCGCGCCCGGGAAGCGAAGGAGAAGTCGGCATGAGCGGACGCAGGACCCTGGAGGGGCAGGTCGTCGTCGTCACCGGTGCGGCGCGCGGTGTCGGCGAGCTGCTGGCCCGCAAGCTGTCGGCGCGCGGCGCCAAGCTCGCGCTGGTCGGCCTGGAGCCGGACGAGCTGAAGAAGGTCGCGGCCTCCCTGCACGGCGAGGCGGCCCACTGGCACGCCGACGTCACCGACCACGAGGCGCTCGCCCGGATCGCGCAGGAGGTGAAGGCGCACTTCGGCAAGGTCGACGCGGTGGTGGCCAACGCGGGCGTCGCCACCGGCGGCCCGTTCGTCGACTCCGACCCGGTCGCCTGGCGGCGGGTGATCGAGGTGAACCTCATCGGCGGCGCCGTCACCGGGCGGGCCTTCCTGCCCGTCCTGATGGAGTCCCGCGGCTACTTCCTGCAGATCGCCTCGCTCGCCGCCATCACCCCGGCGCCGATGATGACCGCGTACTGCGCGTCCAAGTCGGGCGTCGAGGCGTTCGCGCACAGCCTGCGCGCCGAGGTCGGCCACAAGGGCGTCAAGGTCGGCGTCGGCTACCTGAGCTGGACCGACACCGACATGGTGCGCGGCGCCGACCAGGACGACGTGATGCGCGAGCTGCGCCAGCGGCTGCCCTGGCCGTCGAACAAGACGTACCCGCTCGGCCCGGCCGTCGACCGGATCGTGGCGGGCATCGAGCGCCGCTCCGCGCACGTCTACGGCCAGTGGTGGCTGCGCGGGATGCAGTCGATACGCGGCTACCTGCCCGGGATCATCGGCTCGGTCGGGCAGCGCGAGATGAAGCGCTTCGGCGACCGGCTGGAGGGCATGAAGATCGGGCTGGTGGGCGCGGGCGGCGCGGCGGACGAGACCGCGCGGTCCGAACGGTAGTCCGCGAGCGGGACGGGGAGCGACTCACGGAGCGTGATGTCCGAAATGCTCTTTATGTAGGCATGTGGCACCCTGGGGTGAGTTCTGTCGTCACCCCACGGGAGTACACGTCATGGGCCTCATAGACCAGTTCCGGGCCAAGCAGCGCGAGCTCGACGAGCGGGCGCGCGCGGCGGGCGAGAAAGAGGTGCCGGAACGGCCTCCGGAGGCGGCGACCCAGCCGCGCACCGCCGCCGAGGAGGGCATGGAGGCCTGAGGCCGCCGTCGGTGACAGGTGAGGGGCGCATCCGAAGCGGATGCGCCCCTCACTCGCTGCCTGTTGCCCTTGCCGCGGTCAGCCGTCGCTCCGCGGCGGCAGCGCCGGCCGCCGGTTGTCGGGGACGTCGGCCAGTCCCGGCGGGTCCGTCGCCGGGTGCCGTTCCAGCAGTTCCAGCGCCGTACGGACGGCGACGCCCAGCTGCGGGTTGCGGCCCTCGGCCCACTGGAGCGGCGAGCGCAGTGCCTGGATGTCCGCCTCCACGCCGTGGTTCTCCACGTCCCAGCCGTACGCGTCGAACCACGCGGCGTTCATCGGGACGGTGATGGACGTGCCGTCGCCGAGACGGTGCCGACCGGTCATCCCGACCACCCCGCCCCAGGTGCGCAGGCCCACCACGGGGCCGATGCCCTGGAGCTTGAAGGCCGCGATGATCATGTCGCCGTCGGAGGAGGTCATCTCGTCGGCGACCGCCACGACCGGGCCGCGCGGCGCGTTCGACACGTACGTCACCGGCTGCGCGTCCCGGGTCAGGTCCCAGCCCACGATCGTGCGGGTCAGCTTCTCGATGACCAGCTCGGAGATGTTGCCGCCCGCGTTGCCCCGTACGTCCACGATCAGCGCGGGCCGGGAGACCTCCATCCGCAGGTCGCGGTTGAACTGCGCCCAGCCGGACCCGCCCATGTCGGGGATGTGCAGATAGCCGCACCGGCCGCCGCTCAGCTCGCGGACCACCTCGCGGCGCTTGGCCACCCAGTCCTGGTAGCGCAGCGGCCGCTCGTCGATCAGCGGTACGACGGCCACCCGGCGTGCCGGGCCGTCACCTTCGGCGGGCGAGAAGGTCAGCTCGACCGTGGTGCCGCCGGCCGCGGACAGCAGCGGGAACGGGCCGGCCACCGGGTCGACCGGGCGGCCGTCGATGTGGGTGAGCGCCGAGCCCTCGCGGACGCCCGTACCGGCCAGCGGGGAGCGGGCCTTGGAGTCGGAGGAGTCGCCGGGCAGGATGCGCTTGAGGACCCAGCGGCCGTCCCGGCACACGAAGTTGGCGCCGAGCAGGCCGATCGCGCGCTGGTAGTGCGGCGGGCCTTCGTTGCGGCGGGCGCCGGTGACGTACGCGTGCGAGGTGCCCAGCTCGCCGAGCACCTCGCGGAGCAGATCGGCGAACTCGTCGGGGGAGGCGACCCGTTCGACCATCGGGCGGTACTGGTCCAGGACGCCGGCCCAGTCGATGCCGCACATGCCGGGGTCCCAGAAGTAGGCGCGGACGATCCGGCCCGCCTCGTCGAACGCCTGCCGCCACTCCGCCGCCGGGTCGACGTCGTGCAGGATGCGCCGCAGGTCCAGGAAGACCGTGGAGTCGGCGTCCGGGGTCTCGATCGCGGGCACCGACCGCAGGTCGCCCTCGTCGTTGATCACCAGGCGGGTGCCGTCGCCGCTGAGCGCGTAGGAGTCCAGCGAGCTGGTCAGCTCCGTGCGCTTGGCCTTGACCAGGTCGAAGTGTTCCAGCGTCGGCTGCCCTGAGGTGTTGTCGGGGTTGGCGAAGGTCTCGCCCAGCGCCCCGGAGATCGGCCAGCGCAGCCAGACCAGCCCGCCGCCCGCCACCGGCGCGAGCGCGGAGTACTTCGAGGCGGCGACCGGGAACGGCGTCACCCGGCTGGCCAGCCCCTCGACCTCCACCAGCACCATGCCCTCGGCCGCCGTGTCCACCGGGTCCAGGCCGCCCGCCGCCGGCCGCCCCTCGGGGGAGAGCGCGAAGGGCGAGGGCGTGGCGGAGTTCAGCGGGACCAGGTACGGGCGGCAGCCCAGCGGGAAGGACAGGTCGCCGGTGTGCACGTCGTAGACCGGGTCGAAGCCGCGCCAGGACAGGAAGGCGAGGTACCGGCCGTCGCGGGTGAAGACCGGCTGCTCGTCCTCGAAGCGCCCGTTGGTGACGTCCACGACCGTGCCGTCGCCCAGCTTGGCGATCTTGATCTTCCGCAGCGACCGGCCGATGCCCGGATGCGACCAGGTCAGCCACTTCGAATCGGGCGCGAACGCCAGGTCGCGCACCGGGCCGTTCTCCGAGCGCACCAGCTCGGTGACCTCGCCGTCGCCCTCCTCGGAGGCGTCCACCAGGAGCAGCCGCCCGTCGTTGGCGGCCACCGCCAGCCGCTCGCCGTCCGGGGACGCGACCAGTTCGTGCACCCGGCCGAGCCGGCCGGCGGCGAGCCGGCGCGGCTCGCCCGGCCCCGATGCCTTCGGCAGGTCGGCGATCTCGATGGCGTCCTCGCCCACCACGTCCGTGACGTACGCGATGCGGCCGGTGTCGCCCAGCATCTCCGGCAGCCGGACCCGCACGCCCGGGGTGTCGTGGATGGTGCGCGCCGGACCGTCGCGGTGGGTGAGCCAGTACAGGCTGCCGCGCACTCCGACCGCGCTGGCCCGGCCGGTGGGGTCCACGGCGAGGGAGGTGACGTTGGCGGCCGCCGGCACCTGGTGCGTACGGCGGCCCGTGCGCGGCCCGCCGAGCCGGACCGGCAGCCTGCGCGGCACGGCCCCCGGGCTGAGGTCCTCCACCAGCCACAGCTCGCCCGCGCACTGGTAGACGATCCGCTCGCCGTCACTGGCGGCGTGCCGGGCGTAGAAGTCCGCGTGGTCGGTGTGGCGGCGCAGGTCCGTGCCGTCGGGGAGGCAGGAGTAGACGTTGCCGACGCCCTCGTGGTCGGAGAGGAAGGCGATGCGGCCGCCCACGAACATCGGCGAGTCCAGATGGCCGTCGACCTCCGGGACGAGCTGCGTGCCGTGCAGCCACAGCCGGCCTGTAGCGCCGCCTCTGTACCGTTTCCACGACGCGGGCTCGTGCGGCGGCGTGCCGCTGAGCAGTAGCGTCTGCCGCTCGCCCGCAAGGTCGGCGACCGCGATGTTCGACACCGGGCCCCACGGCAGCCGGCCGCCCGGACTGCCGTCCGTGGGCAGGCTGTACGCCCAGGAGTAGTACGAGAACGGCTGGCCGTGCGAGGACACCGCGAGGATGTCGCCGTCCGGCGTCCAGCCGCACACCCGGGCGTCCACGCTGCCCCAGAAGGAGAGCCGCCGGGCCGGGCCGCCCTCGGCCGGGACCACGTACACCTCCGGGTCCAGGCTGCGCCACGTGGTGAAAGCGATCTCGTTGCCGTCGGGGGAGAAGCGCGGATGGCTCACCCGGGTGCGGTCCACCGTCAGCCGCCAGGCGCGGGGCGGCTCGGCGTCCTCGGGCACCACCGGGGCCACCCACAGGTCGTCCTCGGCCGCGAAGCACACCGTGTCCCCGTGGATATGGGGAAAGCGGAGGTAGGACCCGCCGGTGGAACCTCCGTCCGGCTTGACGGGCCGCAGGCGGCCACGGGCCGGTGCGGTGGCGGACTGCGTCTCCGAGGGCGGCTCGACGGCCTCCTGTGCGTCGCTCACCCGTCCATCGTTTCGGCCCGGCCAGGCCGCGGCAACTCGACTTGCGTATCTCATCCCAAGGGATGACAGGTAGTGGAGTTCTGCCCCACGGTTCCTTCCGGGCGCACGCCCACGTCCCCGTCCCGCCCGGCGGTCGTGGTGGCCGATGTCATACCGCGGCACCTCCGGCGTCCGGCTGACGGTTTTCGGACCGCCTCAGCTGCGCGGAATCGCTCGTAGTTGCCACCATTTGCCCGTGTACGGGGGAGGCGCACGGGAGTGCGGGGAGGGGTAGCGACCACTCCGGACGGGCAGTTCCGCGGTAAGAGCGCTCTTGCACATGATTTGCAGTACGACCACCATGAGTGGGTTACCGGCCACGAGCGGAGATTCCCAGCCATGCATGTCCCCGACGGATTCATCGACGCACCGGTCTCGGTGGCCACCGGCGTGGTCGCCGCTGCCGCCGTCGCGGTCAGCCTGCGCGGCGCCCGCCGCGAGCTGGGCGGCGACGGCCTCGGCGGCGAGCGCACCGCGCCGCTCGCGGGCCTGGTCGCCGCGTTCATCTTCGCCGTACAGATGCTGAACTTCCCCGTCGCCGCCGGCACCAGCGGCCACCTCCTCGGCGGGGCACTGGCGGCGATACTCGTCGGCCCCTTCACCGGGGTCCTCTGCGTCTCCGTCGTCCTCCTCATGCAGGGCGTCCTCTTCGCCGACGGCGGCCTCACCGCGCTCGGCGTCAACATCACCGACATGGCCATCGTCACCACGGTCGTCGCGTACGCCGTCTTCCGCGGCCTGGTGAAGGTCCTGCCGCGCAAGCGCCGCTCCGTCACCGTCGCGAGCTTCGTTTCGGCCCTGCTCTCCGTCCCGGCGGCGGCCCTCGCCTTCACCCTGATCTACGCGCTCGGCGGCACCGCCGACGTCTCCACGGGCAAGGTGCTGACCGCCATGGTCGGCGTGCACGTCCTCATCGGCATCGGCGAGGCCGCCATCACCGCCCTCACCGTCGGCGCGGTCATCGCCGTCCGCCCCGACCTCGTGTACGGCGCCCGCGGCCTCAGCAAGCCGCTCGAACTGAAGGTGGCCCCCGTCGCCGCCCCAGCGGCCCCGGGCGCGCCCCGCACCGAGCCCGCCGCGACCGCCCCCGCCGCCGAGCCGGCGCCCGCCGCCGCGTCCGAGGCCGCCCCCGCTGACCCGGCCGAGCCGCAGGCGCCCGCGCCGGTGCCCGCGCGCCGCTCCACCAAGCGCGTCTGGCTCGCGGGTGTCGCCGCCGCCCTGGTCTGCGCCGGCGGCATCAGCTACTACGCCTCCGCCAGCCCCGACGGCCTGGAGAAGGTCGCCCAGGACCAGGGCATCGACAAGCAGGCGAAGGACCACGCCGCCAAGGACTCCCCGCTCGCCGACTACAGCGTCAAGGACATCACCGACGCCCGGCTCTCCGGCGGCCTGGCCGGCGTGATCGGCGTCGGCGCGACCCTGGCCGTCGGCAGCGGCGTCTTCTTCGTCGTACGCCGCCGCCGGGACGCCGCTGACGAGACCCGTACCGACGGCCGCACGCCCGAGCAGGTCTGACGTGGGCGCCGGTCATGCGCACAAGCTCTACCGGGCCGGGCACTCGCCCGTGCACGCGCTCCCCGCGCACTGCAAGATCGCGGCCGTCTTCGCCTTCGTCCTGATCGTCGTCTCCACCCCGCGCGAGGCAATCTGGGCCTTCGGCCTGTACGCGGTGCTCCTCGCGGCGGTCACGGCGGCGGCCCGCGTCCCGGCCGGCTTCGTCCTCAAGCGGCTGCTCATCGAGGTCCCGTTCGTGGCCTTCGCGCTGCTGATGCCCTTCGTGGCCGAGGGCCCGCGCGTGCACGCGCTCGGCATGTCGCTCAGCGAGTCCGGCCTGTGGGGCGCGTGGAACATCCTGGCCAAGGGCACCCTCGGCGTCGCCGCCTCCGTACTCCTGGCGTCCACCACCGAACTCCGCGCGCTCCTCCTCGGCCTCCAGCGCCTGAAGATGCCGCCGCTGCTGGTCCAGATCGCGTCCTTCATGATCCGGTACGGCGACGTGATCACCGACGAGATGCGCCGGATGCGCATCGCCCGCGTCTCGCGCGGCTTCGAAGCGCGCGGCGTCCGCCACTGGGGCGTCCTCGCCAAGTCCGCCGGCGCCCTCTTCATCCGCTCCTACGAGCGCGGCGAGCGGGTCCACCTCGCGATGGTCAGCCGCGGCTACACCGGCACCATGCCGGTCACCGACGAGGTGACCGCCGGCCGCGCCCAGTGGACCTCCGCCGCCGTGCTCCCGCTCGCCGCACTCACCGTCTGCCTGCTGGGATGGACGCTATGACCCCGCACCACCACACCCCCGACGCCGCCCCCTCCCTGGAGGTCTCCGGGCTCGCGTACGCCTACCCCGACGGCCACCAGGCCCTCTTCGGCGTCGACCTGACCGTGGCCCGCGGCGAGCGGGTGGCCCTGCTCGGCCCGAACGGCGCCGGCAAGACCACCCTCGTCCTCCACCTCAACGGCATTCTCGAAGCGGGCGCCGGATCCGTCGCCGTCGCCGGCCTCCCCGTCGGCAAGCGCCACCTCGCCGAGATCCGCCGCCGCGTCGGCATCGTCTTCCAGGACCCCGACGACCAGCTGTTCATGCCCACCGTCCGCGAGGACGTCGCGTTCGGCCCGGCCGCCGCCGGGCTGCGCGGCGCGGAACTGGACGAGCGGGTCACCGAGGCGCTCGACCGCGTCGGCATGGCCGGCTTCGCCGACCGCCCGCCGCACCACCTCTCCTTCGGGCAGCGCCGCCGGGTCGCGGTCGCCACGGTCCTCGCCATGCGCCCCGAGATCCTCGTACTGGACGAGCCCTCGTCCAACCTCGACCCGGCCTCCCGCCGCGAACTCGCCGACGTGCTGCGGTCCCTGGACGTCACCGTCCTGATGGTCACGCACGATCTTCCGTACGCGCTGGAGCTGTGCCCCCGCTCGGTCGTCCTGTCCGGCGGCGTCATCGCGGCGGACGGCCGCACCCAGGACCTGCTCTGCGACGCCGAGCTGATGGCCACGCACCGGCTCGAACTGCCCTTCGGATTCGATCCCCGTTCGGTGACCGCGCCCGTGTGACGGTTCCCGTTTCCCCCTGTGACCCTCCCCACGGCCGGTGGGTTCCTGGTCATCAGCACTGATCGGCGCGTTGCACCATGGATGGGTCACAAACGCGACGGATGAGTGGGAAGCGGGAACAGTGGTGGACGTCCACGGCACGGTCGAGGCCGGCTACGAGCCGGTCCGCGATGCCTTCGCGGCGAACTTCGCGCGGCGCGGCGAGCGGGGGGCGGCCGTCGCCGCCTACCGGCACGGGCGCAAGGTCGTGGATCTGTGGGCGGGCGACCGCGACGGCACCGCCGCTCCCGAGGGTGCCGCGGACGCCGACGGTGCCGAGGGTTCCGGGACGCCCTGGGAAGAGGGCACCGCACAGGTCGTCCGGTCCGCGACCAAGGGCGTCGCCGCCGTCGTACCGCTCCTCCTCCACCAGCGCGGCCAGCTGGACCTGGACGCGCCGGTGGGCACGTACTGGCCCGAGTACAAGGCCGCGGGCAAGGAGCGCACGCTCGTCCGCCACCTGCTCTCGCACCGGGCCGGGGTGCCCGTCCTGGACACCCCGCTCACCCCCGCCGAGGCGGTGGACGGCGTCAGCGGTCCGGCCGCGGTCGCCGCGCAGGCGCCCGCGTGGGAACCGGGCACGGACCACGGCTACCACGCCCAGACGTTCAGCTGGCTCCTCGCCGAGCTGGTGCTGCGGGTCACCGGCCGTTCGATCGGCACGTTCGTGGCCGAGGAGATAGCCGGGCCGCTCGGCCTGGACCTGTGGATCGGCCTCCCCGAGGCGGAGGCGGCACGCGGCCGGGCCGGCCGGCTCGCCGAGATCACCCCGCCGCCGGCCTCCGAGGGGGCGGGCCTGAAGGTACGGCCCAAGCGGGCCGTGGCCGAGGCGTACGAGGACCCCACGTCGCCGACCCGCCGGGCCTTCGCGGCGATCACGCCGCACGCCGACGAGAACGACCCGGCCTTCCGGGCGGCCGAGCTGCCCGGCTCCAACGGCATCGCGACGGCCCGCTCGCTGGCCCGCCTGTACGCGGCGCTCATCGGCCCGGTGGACGGCCATCCGCGCCTCTTCGCCCCCGCGACGCTGACGCTGGCCCGCACGGAGGAGTCCGCGGGCCCGGACCGTACGCTCGTCGCCCCCTCCCGCTTCGGCCTCGGCTACATGCTGCACGGCCCCGCTGCCCCGCTGCTGGCCCCCGGCTCCTTCGGCCACCCCGGCCGCGGCGGCGCGCTCGCCTTCGCGGACCCGGAATCCGGTACGTCCTTCGGCTACGTCACCAACGGCATGCAGAAGAACGTCACGGCCGACCCGCGGGCCCAGGCGCTGGTACGCGCACTCCGTACGGCCGTCTGAGGACGGCCGCGGGCCCGCCCCGAACCGAGCCGCAGCGCCGCCGGCCCCCGTCCCCACCGGCCCCGTCGTGGCCTAGCTCGTGTGGAGCATCAGCCCGATGCCGACCACCATCAGGCCCGCCGCGGCGATGCGGGGCGCGCCGAACCGTTCCTTCATGAAGATGGCGCCGATCGCGGCGCCGACGATGATCGAGGACTCGCGGAGCGCCGCGATGGGCGCGAGCGGTGCGCGGGTCTGGGCCCACAGCACCAGGCCGTACGCGAACACGGACAGCACACCGCCGAGCAGCCCGCGGACCGCGAACGGGCGCAGCTCGGTGAAGAGCGCGCGGCGCCGCGTGGCCAGCGCGTACGCCGGGATCGCGATGCCCTCCAGGAGCATCAGCCAGCCGATGTAGCCCAGCGGCGTGCCGGACTCGCGGACGCCGACCCCGTCGACCGTCGTGTACGAGGCGATGGCCAGGCCCGTGGCGACGGAGGCGATGATCGCGGGCCAGTGCGGCCGCGTACCGGAGCCGCGGATGCCCCACAGCGCGACGCCGAGGAGACCGGCGGAGGCCACGGCGACGCCGGTCAGCGCCCAGGCGTCGGGCAGCTCGCCGACGAAGACGGCGGCGAGGACGGTGACCACGAGGGGCGCGGTGCCGCGCGCGATCGGGTACATCTGCCCGAAGTCGCCGAGGCGGAAGGACCGCATGAGCAGCGCCTGGTAGACGACGTGCAGCAGCGCGGAGGCGAGCAGCAGCGGCCAGGAGCCGGCGGCGGGCAGCGGGGAGACCGCGGCGAGCACCACGCCGCACACGGCGCCGCCGGTGCCGACGAGGGTGAAGGCGAGGAGCTGGTCGCGTATCCCGTGGGCGATCGCGTTCCAGCCGGCGTGGGTGACGGCCGCGGTCAGGACGGCGGCGACGACGAGCGGGGTCACGGGGTGTGCTCGCGGACGTCCACGACGCGGCCGCCCGCGTGCTCGATCAGCGACTCGGGGTCGAGCGGGAAGACGGTGTGCGGGGTGCCGGCCGCGGCCCAGACCGTGCCGTGGGCGAGCAGTCCCCGGTCGGCGAGGACGGTGGTGCGGGTGCGATGCCCGAAGGGCGGTACGCCGCCGATGGCGTACCCGGTGGTCTCGCGGACGACCGCGGCGTCCGCGCGGCCCACGTGGCCGGCGCCCAGCTCGGCACGGACCTTCTCCAGGTCCACGCGGGAGGCGCCGTCCATCAGGACGAGCACCGGCACACCGTCCGCGGCGAAGACGAGCGACTTGACGATCTCGGCGGGCTCGCAGCCGACGGCGGCCGCGGCCTGTGCCGCCGTGCGGGTCGCGTCGGGGAAGCGGCGTACCGCGACTTCCAGGCCCAGCTCGCGCAGCGCCTCGGCGAACAGGGGATGAGCGTCGGCTGAAGTACTCATGGCCCGCACGCTAGCGAAAGCTGTACGGGCCATGCGACCGGGAAAAGGGGGCGGTCCGACATGTGGACCGCCCCCTTCCGGAGAGCCGGGTGCCGCGTGCGTCAGCCCTGGTTCCAGAGCCCTGGTTTCAGCCCTGGTTGAGGATGGCGCGGACGACCGGGCCGGCGTTGTCGCCGCCGTGACCGCTGGCGGGGACGACGGCGGAGGCCGCGAGGTCGCCGTTGTAGGCGGTGAACCAGGCGTTCGGCTTCTTCTGGTTGTCGACCTCGGCCGAGCCCGTCTTGGCGCCGATGTCACCGCTGAGGCCGGACATCGCCTTGGCGCCCGTGCCGGACGTGGCGGTCAGCTTCATCAGGTACTTCAGCGCGGACGCCGTCTCCGGCTTCATGTTCCGGGAGGCCTTGGCCAGCGACCGGTGGTCGAGGTCCGGGGAGACGATGTACGGCTGGTGGAAGCTGCCGGACTGGACGGTGGCCGCGATGGAGGCGACGTTCAGCGGGTTCATGCGGACCCCGCCCTGGCCGATGAGCGAGGCGGCCATCTGCGCGTCGCTCTGCACCGGGACGTTGCCGTCGAAGCTGGGGATGCCGGTGTTCCAGGTCTGGCCGAGGCCGAAGACGTCCCGGGCCTGCTTGGTCAGGTCGTCGTCGCTGAGCTTCTTGGCCTGCGAGATGAAGGCGTTGTTGCAGGAGGCGGCGAAGCTCTGCGCGAAGGTGCCGTTCTTGATCTCGGTCTTGTTGAGGTTCTGGAACTTCCAGCCGCCGTACGTCACGTACTTCGGGCACGGGTGCGCCTTGTTCGGCGAGGTCAGGCCCTTGTCGATGAGCATCGACGAGGTGACGACCTTCATCGTGGAGCCCGGCGCGAGCGACCCCTGCGTGGCGACGTTGAAGCCCTTGGTGGGCGAGTTGGCGATGGCCAGGATCTCGCCGGTGCTGGGCTTGACCGCGACCGCCGAGGCCTTGCTCTTCCCGGCGACGGCCTTCTGCGCGGCGGCCTGCACCTTGGCGTCCAGGGTGGTCTTCAGCGTGCCGGGGGTTCCCTTGGAGAGGACCTTCAGGGTCTGGTCCGGCTTCTGCGTGGCCTTGTCGCTGCTCTTGGCGCGCTGGATGAAGAGCTCCACGCCCGGGGTGCCGCCGGCCTTGTCGCCGTACTTGGTGCGCAGGCTGTCCAGGACGCCGGCCAGCTCCGGGTTGGTCTCCTTGGAGATCTCCTTGCCGTTGCGGTCCACGGCCTTGATGGGCGGTGCCTCGCCCGCGCCCGTACGCAGCGTGTCGCCCTCGGACAGGCCGGGGTGCACGAGCGTGGGCTGCCAGCCGACCACCGGCTTGCCGGTGGACTTGTCCCGCTCGACGGTCAGCGACGTGTTGTAGGAGACGGCGGCCCGCTGCCCCTTGTACGCGATCTGCCCGGCCACCTCGTACGGCACGGTGTCACCCTTACGAGCGCCCGGCGTGAGCGTCACCTTGGTGAAATGGGCCTGCTCGCTGACGCCCTTCAGCGCGGTGGCGGCCGCCTCGGCGTCGTCGGTGTACTTCGCGGCCTTCGCCGCGTCGCCCGACTGCCAGGAGTCCAGGAAGCCGCTCGCGGCGGTCTTCACCTCCTGCGCGGACAGCGGCCCGGTCTTCACCGACTGCTCGCCGTCGCCCGACTTGCCGTCGGCCGACATGACTTCCTGCAGCGGGGCCTCGTCACCGGAACTTCCCATCAGGGTGTACCCGCCGACGCCTCCCGCGACGAGGGCGATCGCCCCGCCGATCAGCCCGTACCTCACCTCGCGGCGCATGACTTACGTTCCCCTCCCGAAGAAGCCTGGTCGTCCTTGGGACACGCACACAAGAACGTGCAGCGCACTCTATGGGACACGCGGTATGGGAGTGACCCTCGCGCATCTCGTTCCGGCATCGGTCCGGTGACACTCGGTCGATGCGGCGGTCACGGAAAAGTCACATCCGGTGCCCCTGAATCCGCCCCGCAACCGCCGCGGCCAGCAGTGCCCCCACAACGCCCCCGCCGCGCGCCCCCCAAGCCCGGTAGCCCTGCGTATCCGCCCGCAGGCGAATGAACTCCCTCACACGTCGCCGGACACCCGCCAGGCCTGTTACCGTGCCCCGCCTTCCGTGACGCCGGGGTGCAGTTCGATGCGGACGGAGTCGTCGTCCTTGATCACGTACGTCGGATCGCTGTCGCGGTCGAAGCCCGTCGGGATCAGGTAGTACCGGTCGTGGCGTTCCACGAGGAGGCGCAGCCCCGTGTAGCGGTACCGGAAGTGCTTGCCCGCCCCGAGATCCACGGGCGCGTCCAGCCCGGGCGGCCCGGTCATGCTCAGCAGCTCCGTACTGAACACCACGACGGGCACCCGCCGCGCCACCCCGGCAGCGTCGGCCTCCGCGTCCGCCTGCCCCATGCGCCCGGCCGCCAGAGCGATCAGCCACATCCCGAAGATCGCCGCGACCGCGAGCGGAACCGCCCGGTGCCGGACCGGCTTCGCCGCGCCCGGCCCCGGCGCGGCGGCCGCGGTCTGTCCCAACAGCAGCCCGCACATCACCAACAGCGGGGCCACCCAGGTGTGCGGTTGAAGAAATCGCCAGAAGAACAGCAGGGCAATTCCGAAGGCGACGAAGAAGAGATGTCCCCTCGCGAGGACGGCTCCGTACTGCCGCATGGTGCGGAGGACGACAGCGGGCACGCCCAACGTGGTCAGGAATTCCGGGAGGCGGGGAAGAAAGGCGACAAGCGCCAGCGTCGTGAGCACGGGCAGCGTCATCAGGCGCAGGCTCGTCACGGCCAATTCCAGCGCGTCGAATCCGACGGCGAACGTGTCCATGTGGAAGTAGCCGTAATACGAGGCGTTGTGCATGAGCCCCGCGTAGAGCATCAACGCGAGGAAAAGCGAACTGGCGCCCAACGCCGTATTCGCGAACTCGATGCCGCGGCCGGCGGGGGCGGGAGGGGCGGTGTCATCCGGCTCCGGCTCCGGCTCAGGATCCGGCTCCGGGGTCGCGTCGTCGGTCATCGCACTGTTCAGGGCTGCGTGGGCCCCGGCGCCGGTGTGGCCGTGTCCGGTGGGGCCGTCGGGCACTTCGTCGCCGGTGTGGAGCCCTGCTCGCAGGGGGCCGGGGCCGGGCTGGAAGGCACGGGCGGAACGATGCCGAGGGAGGGGTTCCGGCCCTCCGGGGCGGAAGGGGACTCATGCGCCGAGGAAGGGCGAACGCCCGGATCGGCCGTCCTTCCCGGCTTTCCCGGAGTCCGGTCCGGGCCGTGGCCGGGCCGCGACACCGGTGGAATGTCCGTCTCCCCACCCCCGCGCGGCGTACTGGACGGCGCCTCGGTGTCCCTGTCGCTCGGTGAGCTCGGTGAGCTTTGTGAGTCACCGGGCGGAACGGGCGGCGTCTCCACGTCTCCGCCCGGCTGACTCCCGCAGCCCGCGACACAGATGACCAGTGCGGCCGCGGAGGATGTGAGCATCCTCCTGAGGGCCTTCCGCCGCGGTGCGCGCACGACATTCCCCGTCCCCTTGTCCTGCGACTGCGTCCCAGCAAGGCACGGTGATCAGAGCGCGGCAACCTCGTCCGGGGAATGCCGCACCACAAGGGCACTGCCGACGTACCCACGGCTCGGAGAAGTGCCCACCCCCGGTACGACAGGTGCCCCGCACCCGGCTGGACAGCTGGACGGCTAGACCCAGGTGTCGAACCACATCCGGCCCTGCCAGGCGCTCTTGGGGATCGGGAGGCCCGTGTAGACCGGGTAGAAGTAGATGAAGTTCCAGACGATGAGCAGGACCAGGATGCCGGCGGCGACGATGCCTACTGCTCGGCGGCGTTCGCCGGTGAGGAGGATGCCGGGTTCCGTGGTGGGTTCGGTGGGGCGGCCGATGAGGGCGCCGAGCGTCATGGCCAGGGCCAGGCAGAGGAACGGGACGAAGACGACGGCGTAGAAGAGGAAGATCGTGCGTTCCTGGTAGAGGAACCACGGGAGGTAGCCCGCCGCGATGCCGCAGGCGATGGCGCCGGCCCGCCAGTCGCGCTTGAACAGCCAGCGGTAGAGGACGTACAGCAGCGCGAAGCAGCCGGCCCACCACAGGAGCGGGGTGCCGAGCGCGAGGACCTCGCGGGCACAGCCCTCGGCGGCCGTGCAGCCGTCCTGGCCGGCCTTGGGGTCCTCGTAGAAGTAGGAGACCGGGCGGCCCAGGACCAGCCAGCTCCAGGGGTTGGACTGGTAGGTGTGGGTCGAGGTCAGGTGGGTGTGGAACTCGTAGACCTCGTGCTGGTAGTGCCACAGGCTGCGCAGCCAGTCGGGCAGCCAGGTCCAGCCGCCGGCGCGGCCCTCGGGGCTGGTGGCCCAGTCGCGGTAGTAGCCGCCCTTGGTGACGAGCCAGCCGGTCCAGGAGGCGAGGTAGGTGGCCGCCGCGAGGACCACGGTGGAGAGGAAGGCGGGGACGACGTCGCGGCGGAGGGCCGAGCGGTACGGGTGGCGGGCGCCGGCCGTGCGGCGGGCGCCGGCGTCCCAGAGGACCGACATCAGGGCGAAGGCGGCGAGGAAGTACAGGCCGTTCCACTTGGTGGCGGCGGAGAGGCCGAGGCAGAGGCCGGCCAGCAGTCGCCAGGGGCGCCACCCGAGGCCCAGCCGGTCGCCCACCTTCTCGTCGGGGCGGGCGAGCCCGTCCTCGCCGGTCGGCAGCGCGGCGGCGAGCCGGGCGCGGGTGCGGTCCCGGTCGACCAGGAGGCAGCCGAACGCGGCCACGACCCAGAACATGACGATCAGGTCGAGGAGCGCGGTACGGCTCATGACGAAGTGCAGGCCGTCCACGGCGAGCAGCAGGCCCGCCAGGCAGCCCAGGGCGGTGGAGCGCAGCAGGCGGCGGCCGATGCGGCAGATCATCAGCACCGAGAGGGTGCCGAGCAGGGCCGTCATGAAGCGCCAGCCGAACGGGTTCATGCCGAAGGCCCACTCGCCCAGCGCGATCAGCCACTTCCCGAGCGGCGGATGGACGACGTAGGAGTGCTCGGGGCTGAGCAGGATGCGTGACGGGTCGCCGACCAGCGCGTCGTTGGCGCTCTTGGCCCAGGTCCCCTCGTAGCCGTACTGGAGCAGGGACCAGGCGTCCTTGGGGTAGTACGTCTCGTCGAATATCACCTTGTCCGGGCTGCCCAGGCGCCAGAAGCGCAGGATGCCGGCGAGGAGGGCGACGAGCAGGGGCAGGCCCCAGGCGGCGAGGCGGGCCGCGCGGGGGGAGACCTGCGGGGTGGGAAAGGGTGCGAGCAGCCGGGTGCGTACGTCCCGCTCCGCGCGTGCGGTGTAGCCGAAGCGGCGCAGCCGCCGCAGCCAGGCGGTCGGCGCCAGGACGCCGCCGTGGGGCGTCCGCGCGGCGGCCGCCGGGGGCCGGCCGCGGTCGTCGGCGCGCCGGTCGTTGGTCGCGGTGTCACTCGTCACCGGGCCATCGTAGGGAAGCGGCCTGTGAGAGGCCCGTCTCTCCGCGCGGCGGGAAGGATGCCGGCGGGCCTGAAAGGATGGGGCCGTGACTGGAACGCTCGTACTCGCAGGGACCCCCATCGGCGACACCGAGGACGCTCCGCCGCGGCTGGCCGCCGAGCTGCTCGCCGCCGACGTGATCGCGGCCGAGGACACCCGCAGGCTGCGCCGGCTGACGACCGCGCTCGGCGTGCACACCACGGGCCGGGTGGTGTCGTACTTCGAGGGGAACGAGTCGGCGCGCACCCCGGAGCTGGCCGAGGCGCTCGAAGGCGGGGCGCGGGTGCTGCTGGTCACCGACGCGGGTATGCCCTCCGTCTCCGACCCCGGCTACCGGCTGGTGGCGGCGGCCGTCGACCGCGGCGTGAAGGTGACGGCCGTACCGGGCCCCTCGGCCGTGCTCACCGCGCTGGCGGTCTCCGGACTTCCGGTGGACCGTTTCTGCTTCGAGGGCTTCCTGCCGCGGAAGGCGGGGGAGCGGACCGGGCGGCTGAAGGAGGTCGCCGCCGAGCGCCGCACGCTCGTGTACTTCGAGGCGCCGCACCGGCTCGCCGACGCGCTCGCCGCCATGGCGGAGGTCTTCGGCCCGGACCGGCGCGGTGCCGTCTGCCGCGAGCTGACGAAGACGTACGAGGAGGTGCGCCGCGGGCCGCTCGGCGAACTGGCGGAGTGGGCGGCCGAGGGTGTGCGCGGCGAGATCACGATCGTGGTGGAGGGCGCGCCCGAGCCGAGCCCCGGGGATGTGGGGCCGGAGGAGCTGGTGCGCCGGGTGCGGGTCCGTGAGGAGGCCGGCGAGCGGCGCAAGGAGGCCATCGCGGGGGTCGCGGCCGAGGCGGGGGTACCCAAGCGGGAGGTCTTCGACGCGGTCGTGGCGGCAAAGAACGCGGAGCGTGGTGACTCTCGCGCGGGTAAATGACGGGTCTGGAAGGTAAAGCGGAGGTCGGCCCTGCGAGGAGTTTTTCCTCGGCCCGCCCAAATCTGGGCCAACAGGGAGAACCTTTGCTGCATCGCAGCTCGGAAAGGCGTCCACTGGAGGTGGGACGTTCCGTCCCGAGAGCGAGAGCTTGTCCGGCGGACAAGAGGAGCTGCGATGACTGAACCTGTGGGAACCACGAGCGGGACACGCCACACGACCCGCACCGAACCCTCCGCGCACGAGGCCTACTCCTTCGCCTGCATGAAATGCGGGCACGGCTGGGAGCAGGCCTACGACATCGAGCACCACGTGGACGTGTCCGGTGAGCCGCGCGTCGTCTACTACGCCGACGGCGAGCGGGTCCCTTCGCCGCTGACCAGGCCCACCTGCCGCCAGTGCGGCGGGCACATAGTCCGGATCATGCGGGCCGGTCAGGTTTCCATGGTCTCGGCGGCCGCCGAGCGGCTCCACGCGCCGCGCAAGCCGCAGCCCGCGACCGGCCCGGCCGGCGACCCCGGCGACTCCGGTGACGGCGCGCGGGAGCGGCGCGGCCACCCTCACTGGCACCTGTCCGACCTGCTGCACCCGTTCCAGCACCGCAGGTGAGGGGCTGAGCCGCAGCGGGGGCCCGCGCCCCTCGTAGGATCGCGGCATGAGCTCCAAGGACGCACCGCCGCCGCTGCCCGAACCGCTCGGGGTCTCCGTGGCGGACTCGCACACCCACCTCGACATGCAGTCGGGCACCGTCGACGAGGCACTCACCAAGGCCGCGGCCGTCGGCGTGACGACGGTGGTCCAGGTGGGCTGCGACGTGAACGGCTCGCGCTGGGCCGCGGAGACCGCCGCCGCGTACGACGCGGTGCACGCGGCGGTGGCGCTGCATCCGAACGAGGCGCCGCGGATCGTGCTGGGGGACCCGGAGGGCTCGTCGCGGCAGGGGGCGCGGGAGCCCGGCGGTGACGCGGCGCTGGATGAAGCGCTCGCGGAGATCGACCGGCTCGCCGCGCTGCCGCACGTCCTCGGCGTCGGCGAGACCGGCCTGGACTATTTCCGCACCGGCCCGGAGGGCATGGCCGCGCAGGAGCGTTCCTTCCGTGCGCACATCGAGATCGCCAAGCGGCACGGCAAGGCGCTGGTCATCCACGACCGCGAGGCCCACGACGACGTGCTGCGGGTGCTGCGCGAGGAGGGCGCACCCGAGCGGACCGTCTTCCACTGCTACTCCGGCGATGCCGAGATGGCGAAGGTGTGCGCCGAGGCCGGCTACTTCATGTCCTTCGCCGGCAACGTGACCTTCAAGAACGCGCAGCCGCTGCGGGACGCGCTGGCCGTGGCCCCGCCGGAGCTGGTGCTCGTCGAGACCGACGCCCCGTTCCTGACGCCCGCGCCCTACCGCGGTCGGCCTAACGCGCCGTACCTCATTCCGGTCACGCTCCGGGCCATGGCCGAGGTGACGGGCATGGGCGAGGACGCGCTGGCCACGGCCATCGCGGCCAACACCGCCCGCGCTTTCGGGTACTGAGGCGGCGTCGGTAGCCACGTTCCGTAGCCGCGCGACTTTGGGGAGTGATCCCCCTCTCCGCTACATTCCGGCCCGTCAACCGGTCCCGGGCACGTGGAGCGTCGTGAGTCATTCGCAGCGATACGGATACGCCCCGTCGTACGAGCCGCCGCGGGCGTACCTGCCGGGGGACCACGAGACCCAGGACTACGGGCCGTACGGGCCGCCGGACGAGGCGCAGGTGTACGACACGTACGCGGCGGTGCGCGCGGCCCGGTCGTACGACGCGTACGAGAGCCACGCACCGTACGAGGTCCACGAGCCGTACCCGTACGCGGCCCAGCCGTACGCACCCGCCGCGCAGTCGTACGCACCGGAGCAGCCGGCCCCGGAGCCGGCCGGGCCGCAGGTGCGTACGCCGCTCCTGCCCGATCAGCAGTCGTACGACCAGGAGCCGGCCGAGCCGCCGTCGTACGACCGGGAGCCGGTCACCGGCGGCCGGGCCGACAGCCGGACGGCGGGACGTGCCGCCGCCCGGCGCGCGGCCCGCAGGAAGCGGTTCGTCGACCGCCCCGACGGGCTGCTCAGGCTGGTCCCGCAGGCGCTGGTCGTGGCGTTCCTCGCGGGCGGCACCACCGCCTTCGTCGCGCACGACAAGGCAGTCCGGCTCAGCGTCGACGGCGACCCGCGGCGGCTGCACACCTTCGCCGGGGACGTCGGCGAGCTGCTGGCCTCCGAAGGCGTGCCGGTCGGCCCGCACGACATCGTCGCGCCCGGCGCCGACACCCCGCTGACCAGCGGCGACGAGGTGGCGGTGCGCTACGGCCGGCCCGTCGTGCTCACCCTGGACGGCCACCGCCGCCGGGTGTGGACCACGGCCCGCACCGTCGAGGGCGCGCTGCGCCAGCTCGGCGTGCGCGCCGAGGGGGCCTACCTCTCCGCCTCGCGCTCGCGGCCCATCGCCCGGCACGGCATGGAGCTGGCCGTCCGCACCGAGCGCACGGTGACCTTCATGGCCGACGGCCGCGCCCGGTCGGTGCGGACCAACGCCGCCACGGTGCGTGCCGCGCTCGACCGGGCCGGTATCCGGCTGCGCGGCGAGGACACCGCCTCCGTGCCGCTCGACAGCTTCCCCCGCGAGGGCCAGACGATCTCGGTGCTGCGCGTGACCGGCTCCCGGGAGGTCCGGGACGAGGCGATCGACTTCCAGACGCAGCGCGTCGACGACCCCACGCTCTTCAAGGGCACCGAGTCGGTGGTCCAGCCCGGCCGGCCCGGGGTGCGCCGGGTCACGTACCAGCTGCGCACCGTCAACGGGGTCCGGCAGCGGCCGCGGCTGCTGCGCCAGGAGGTGCTGCGCCCGTCGCGCCCCGAGGTCGTGCACGTGGGCACCAAGGCCGCGCCCGCCGGTGTGGCCGGCGCGGACCACCTGAACTGGCAGGGGCTCGCCCAGTGCGAGACGGGCGGCAGGGCCGACGCGGTCGACGCCTCGGGCACGTACGGCGGGCTGTACCAGTTCGACCGGCCCACCTGGCACTCGCTCGGCGGGAGCGGCGCCCCGCAGGACGCGCCTCCCGAGGAGCAGACGTACCGGGCCAAGAAGCTGTACGTCAGCCGGGGGGCGAGCCCGTGGCCGGTGTGCGGCCGTAAGCTTCACGAGTGACCAACAGCAGCACCGATGAGCCCGGCCCGCTCCTGGGCCCCGCCGACATCCGCGAACTGGCCGCGACGCTCGGCGTGCGCCCCACCAAGCAGAAGGGCCAGAACTTCGTCATCGACGCCAACACCGTCCGCCGGATCGTGCGGACGGCCGACGTGCGCCCCGACGACGTGGTCGTCGAGGTCGGTCCGGGCCTCGGCTCGCTGACCCTGGCGCTGCTGGAGGCCGCGGACCGGGTCACGGCAGTGGAGATCGACGACGTGCTGGCGGCCGCGCTGCCCGCGACGGTCGAGGCGCGGCTGCCGGAGCGCGCCGACCGCTTCGCGCTCGTCCACTCCGACGCGATGAAGGTCACCGAGCTGCCGGGCCCGCCGCCCACCGCGCTCGTCGCCAACCTCCCGTACAACGTCGCGGTCCCCGTCCTCCTGCACATGATGGCGACCTTCCCGACCATCGAGCGCACCCTCGTGATGGTCCAGTCCGAGGTCGCCGACCGGCTGGCGGCCCGTCCCGGCAACAAGGTCTACGGCGTCCCGTCGGTCAAGGCGAACTGGTACGCCGAGGTCAAGCGGGCCGGCGCCATCGGCCGCAACGTTTTCTGGCCCGCGCCCAACGTCGACTCCGGGCTGGTCTCCCTCGTCCGCCGCGACAAGCCGCTGGAGACCACCGCGAGCCGGGACCAGGTCTTCGCCGCGGTGGACGCCGCCTTCGCCCAGCGCCGCAAGACGCTGCGCTCCGCGCTCGCCGGCTGGGCGGGCTCGGCCGCCGCCGCCGAGGCCGCGCTGGTCGCGGCGGGCGTCTCGCCGCAGGCCCGCGGGGAGGCGCTGACCGTCGAAGAGTTCGCCCGCATCGCCGAGCACAAGGAAGCCGCAGCCCAGTGACCGCGTCCCGTCCCGCCACCGACTTCGATTCCGCCGCCGTGACCGTCCGCGTCCCCGCGAAGGTCAACGTCCAGCTGGCCGTCGGCGCGGCGCGTGCCGACGGCTTCCACGACCTCGCCAACGTCTTCCTCGCCGTCGGCCTGTACGACGAGGTCACCGCGGCGCCCGCCGACACCCTCACCGTCACCTGCGAGGGGCCGGACGCGGACCAGGTCCCGCTGGACCGCACGAACCTCGCCGCGCGCGCCGCCGAGCTGCTGGCGGCCCGGCACGGCATCGAGCCCCGCGTCCACCTGCACATCGCCAAGGACATCCCGGTCGCGGGCGGCATGGCAGGCGGCAGCGCGGACGGCGCGGGCGCGCTGCTCGCCTGCGACGCCCTGTGGGGGACCGGCGCGAGCCGTGCCGAACTGCTCGACATCTGCGCCGAGCTGGGCAGCGACGTGCCGTTCAGCCTGGTAGGCGGGGCCGCGCTGGGCACGGGGCGCGGCGAGAAGCTGGCGCCGCTGGAGGTGGGCGGCGCCTTCCACTGGGTGTTCGCGGCCGCGGACGGCGGGCTGTCCACGCCCGCGGTCTACCGCGAGTTCGACCGGCTGACCGAGGGCAGCGACGTACCGGCGCCCGAGGCGTCCCCGGTCCTGCTGGCGGCGCTGCGCACGGGCGACACCGCGGCGCTGGCCAAGTCGCTCTCCAACGACCTCCAGCCCGCGGCGCTGTCGCTCTTCCCCTCGCTCGCCGCGACGCTGGAAGCGGGTACCGAGGCGGGCGCCCTGGCGGCCCTGGTCTCCGGCTCGGGCCCGACCACGGCCTTCCTCACCGCCGACCGCGCGACCGCGGAGCGGGTCGCCGAGGCGCTCCTGGCGTCCGGCACCTGCCGGTCGGCGCGCGTCGCCGACAGCCCGGCCCCGGGCGCGACGGTCATCGGCTGACCGCCGCGCCGGGAGCCGGCCGGCCGCGCGTCCTCAGCCCGCGGCGCGGGCGATGACCTCGGCGGCGCGGCGGCCGGCCCGGAGCACGTCCGCGTCGGTCGCCGCGACGCAGCGGTTCACGGCCGGGTCGTACGCGGTCATGATCACCCCGGCGTGGTCCGCGGGGCACTCGTCGAGCGTGCCCGGCAGCTCCCGCGCGCGCAGCGCCTCCGCCAGGTCGCGGGAGTGCTGCGCGGGCACCACGGGGTCCGTGCTGCCGTGCACCAGGTGGACGGGGACGGCCGGGGCCGCGCCCGCGGCGATCCGCTCCAGCGCGGCCGCCCCGCCGAACCGGTCCGGTATGTCGAACCGGCCCGCCACACCGACCACCGCCGAGGGCCGCCAGCCGCCGACGGCGTCCGGGTCCAGCGCGGCGCCGACCGCGGAGGTGGCGCCGGTCGACCAGCCGGCCAGCACGGTCCGCTCCGGGTCCGCGCCGTGCAGGGCCGCCCGCTCGCGCACGTACGCCAGCGACTCCAGCAGGTGCGTACGGCCCCGGTCCTCGGCGTCCGGGCGCCAGTCCGGGACGAACACGACCGCGCCCAGGGCCGCGGCCGTACGGGCCAGCGGCGCCAGGACGTCCCGCTCGTCCGGGCCGATGCCGTGCCACAGCAGGACGGCGGGGGGCGGCACCGCGGCCCCGGCCGGCCGGTACACGTCCAGGAGCTTGCCGCTCGGCCCGTAGGCAAGCCCGTGTTCGACGTCCACTTCGAGATCGACTGTCATAGCGCGACGCTAGCAAGGCCGCAGGTCGCGACGGCGGGCGGTCGGGAGCCCGCGGGGACGGCCCCGGGCCGCCGTGCGCTGCCACCACGGACGTGATGCGGGTGTGCACCGCGGGCCGGACTAGGCTGGAAGGCCGACCGATGCGAAGCGCAGGAGTGAGATGGCCGCGAACCTCGTCAATCTGGAAGCCGTCAGCAAGGCGTACGCACTGCGCTCGCTGCTCGACGGCGTTTCCCTCGGCGTCAACGAGGGAGACCGGATCGGCGTCGTCGGCCGCAACGGTGACGGCAAGACGACCCTGATCCGGATCCTCGCCCAGCTGGAGTCCCCGGACAACGGGCGCGTCACGCACGTGAACGGGCTGCGCCTGGGCGTGCTGACCCAGCACGACTCGCTCGACCCGGAGGCCACCGTCCGGCACGAGGTGATCGGCGACCTCGCCGACCACGAGTGGGCGGGCAACGCCAAGATCCGCGACGTGCTGACCGGGCTCTTCGGCGGCCTGGACCTGCCGGGCTTCCCGCAGGGCCTGGACACCGTCATCGGCCCGCTCTCCGGCGGCGAGCGGCGCCGCATCGCGCTCGCCAAGCTGCTCATCGCCGAGCAGGACCTGATCGTCCTCGACGAGCCGACCAACCACCTGGACGTCGAGGGCATCTCCTGGCTCGCGCGGCACCTCAGGGCCCGGCGCTCCGCGCTCGTCGTCGTCACCCACGACCGCTGGTTCCTGGACCAGGTCTGTACGCGCATGTGGGACGTGCAGCGCGGTGACGTGCACGAGTACGAGGGCGGCTACAGCGACTACGTGTTCGCCCGCGCCGAGCGCGAGCGGATCGCCGCCTCCGAGGAGGCCAAGCGGCAGAACCTCATGCGCAAGGAGCTGGCCTGGCTGCGGCGCGGCGCCCCGGCGCGCACGAGCAAGCCGCGCTTCCGCATCGAGGCCGCCAACGAGCTGATCGCGGACGTGCCGCCGCCGCGGGACAACGCCGAGCTGATGAAGTTCGCCAGCTCCCGGCTGGGCAAGACCGTCTTCGACCTGGAGGACGTGACCGTACAGGCCGGGCCCAAGGTGCTGCTCAAGCACCTCACCTGGCAGCTCGGCCCCGGCGACCGGGTCGGCCTGGTGGGCGTCAACGGCGCGGGCAAGACCTCACTGCTGCGGGCGCTGGCCGACGCGGCGCGCACCGAGGGCGAGGCACAGCCCGCCGGCGGGAAGATCATCGTCGGGAAGACGGTGAAGCTGGCCTACCTCTCGCAGGAGGTCGCCGAGCTGAGCCCCGCGCTGCGGGTCCTGGAGGCCGTGCAGCAGGTACGGGAGCGGGTGGACCTCGGCAAGGGCCGGGAGATGACCGCCGGGCAGCTGTGCGAGAAGTTCGGGTTCACGAAGGAGAAGCAGTGGACGCCGGTCGGCGACCTCTCCGGCGGTGAGCGGCGGCGGCTCCAGATCCTGCGGCTGCTGATGGACGAGCCGAACGTGCTCTTCCTCGACGAGCCGACCAACGACCTGGACATCGAGACGCTCACGCAGTTGGAGGACCTGCTCGACGGCTGGCCCGGCTCGCTCGTCGTCATCAGCCACGACCGGTACTTCGTCGAGCGCACCACCGACCGGGTGTTCGCGCTGCTGGGCGACGCGACGCTGCGGATGCTGCCGCGCGGCCTGGACGAGTACATCGAGCGGCGGGAGCGGATGGCGCAGGCCGCGGCGCCGGCACCGGCGGCCGCCGCGCCCAAGCAGAAGTCCGCCGCGGTGGACCGCGCGACGCAGAAGGAGCTCCAGAAGATCGAGCGGCAGCTGGACAAGATCGGTACGAAGGAGGCGAAGCTGCACGCGCAGATCGCCGAGAACGCCACCGACTTCGCCAAGGTCGCCGAACTGGACGCGCAGCTGCGGGAGCTGTCGGACGAGAAGGACGAGCTGGAGATGCGCTGGCTGGAGCTGGCGGAGGACGCGTAGCGGCCCGTGCGGCCCGGGACGGCGGCGCGCGTAACGGGTGCGTCGCGGGAGTGTCCCGGGCCGGTCTCGCCCCTTTGACGGCGGTGTACCGCACCGGTGCGGCGTCGGTGCCGAGTGGTACAAAGAACTCCCGCTCAACTGCCGTTAATTGCCGCGCCTTATGTCTGATTCACTCCATCCTGAGGGGCTTTGCCGCTCGGGGTTGCGGGGGAGGTCGATTCGGAGCCATGGGCCGGTGTGAAGAGGTAACGACCCCATGACCCAGCCGCCGCAGCCGCCACCACCGCCCGGTCAGCCGCCGTCCGGCGGCTTCGGCGCGCCCCAGGAACCTTCGTACGGCTACCCCCAGCAGCCCGGCCAGCAGCCGCCGCAGCCGCCGAACCAGTCGCCCCAGGCTCCGCCGCAGCCGCCCCAGGCCCCGGCTCAGCCGCCGCAGGCTCCCCCGCCGCCTCCGGGGCAGCCCCCGCAGGGGCCGGCCGGCGCCGCGTACGGCTACCCCCAGGCGCCGCAGGGCCCCGGCCAGCCGCCGCAGGGCCAGCCGCCGCAGGGCCCGCCGCCCGGTCCGTACGGCGCGCAGCCCGGGTACGGCTACCCGGCCCCGGGTCAGCCCGGCCAGCCCGGTCCGTACGGCAACGCCTACGCGCCCACCGCGCCCTACCCGGGCGGCCCCGTGCCTCCGCGGAGCGGCGGCGACCCGAAGCGCACCCGCATCATGATCGTCGTCGCGGCGGTCGTGGCGGTCGCGCTGATCGTGGGCGGCGGCGTGTGGTTCGCCAACAGCAAGGGCGGTGACGAGCCGGGGCCGGACGCCAAGGGCTCCAGCCAGGGCGCCGACGGCGGCGCGGAGGGCGGGGACGCCCCGGCGGCCCTCAAGGGCGGCAAGGTCGCGCTGAACCCGGAGACCAAGCCCGCGGGATCCACCGGCAAGCTGCTGTTCAACGTCCCGGTGCCGCCGCCGGAGAAGTCCGTGGTGCAGCTGAACGGCGCCTGGGCGACGGAGAAGACCTACGCCAAGGTCGGCAAGGCCGAGATCATCGGCTACGACCTGGACGCGAAGAAGCCGAAGTACAAGCTCCCCATGGACGGCATCATCTGCGGCTCCTCGCCGTACGCCACCGAGGAGGGCAAGGCCGCTGTCGTCTTCGAGGCCGGCCCGCGCAAGGGCGAGACCTCGCGGGAGCCCTGCAGCCAGATGGCGCTGCTGGACATCGACACCGGCAAGTTCGACTGGCAGAAGACGATGCCGGGCGGCCGGCAGGCCTCCAGCATCGGCATGGGTGTCACCTTCAGCGAGGGCGCGGTCGTCGCCTCCTGGCCGGGCAACGGCGAGGTCGCGTACGACATCTCCGGCAAGGAGCTGTGGCACCGGCGGGACAACGGGAACGACGCCTCGATGCAGTGCCTGGACCGGGGTATCGGCGGCGGCAAGAAGCTGGTCGCGATCGTGCGCTGCGGTGAGTACGGCTCCCAGACCACCCAGGTCCAGCAGATCGACCCGGCCACCGGCAAGCCCAAGTGGACGTACGACGCACCCAAGGGCGTGAAGAGCGCCGAGGTGGTGTCCACCAACGGTCCGGTCGTGGTCGGCATCTCCGCGGGCGAGTCCGGTATCACGGACATGGTCGTCATCGACGACTCCGGCAAGCAGCAGGCACAGATCTCCCTGCAGGACGACAAGTACAAGCCCAACTGCGGCATCACCGGCGGTGTGGAGCGCTGCGTCACCGCGACCGCGGACGACAAGTACCTCTACCTGCCGTCCAAGTCGCACGACGCGGTGGGCGGCCGCTCCTTCTCCCAGCAGAACGAGATCGTCGCCTTCGACCTGAAGACCGGCTCCGCGACCTGGAAGGTTCCCTCCGAGGTCGACCAGGAGATCGTGCCGATCCGGATGGCCGGCGACAAGCTCATCGCCTACCAGGACGGTTACAGCGACAAGGGCGGCCAGGTCGTCAGCATCGACCCGGCGGACGAGGGCAAGAAGACGGTCTTCCTCAACCTCCCGAAGGAGACCGCCGACGCGGCCCGCAGCCTGCGCCCCGGCATGACCCGCGCGGTGTACGAGCACGGCCGGCTGTTCCTGAACCAGGACATCATGTCCGGCACGAAGTACGGCCTGGGCGACGACAAGTACCTGGGCCTGGCCTTCGGCAGCTGAGCGACCCCGCAGGCCCACGGCCTGTCCCGGCGGCCCCGCCCTACGAACCGTAGGGCGGGGCCGCCGTCGTACCGGGGGTAGCGGGGGCGCCGGCGCCGGGTGGGGCGCGATCCGGCGGGTGGCCGTACCGACCTTGGACTCCTCCGGACGGAAATGATCGGCGCCGGACGGCAAGTGGCCCAGAATGGCCGGGATTTCAGCATTCCGACGGGCTTCTGCCCGGTAGGGGGCGCACGATGTCGAACAAGCGTGTAGCTTCCGGATGCAAAGGGGCCCGGCGAAGGGCCGGGGGGCTGGGATCGCCGGGGAATGGGGGGTTGCTGAATGGGCGTGCGGCTCATGGTGGTCGACGACCACCGCCTGCTCGCCGAGGCACTCGCCTCGGCACTGAAGTTGCGCGGGCACAGGGTGCTCGCGGCGGCCGCGCCGAGTGCCGGGGCGGCGGATCTGGTGGTGAGCAGAGCGCCGGAAGTGTGCCTCATGGGGACGGCAGCGCCCGCCGAGCCCGGGGTGTTCGACCCGGTGGTACGCATCAAGAAGGAGCGGCCCCAGGTGGCCGTCGTGGTGCTCGGCCCGGTGCCGAACCCGCGCGGCATCGCCGCGGCGTTCGCCGCCGGCGCCTCCGGTTACGTCCGCCACGACGAGCGGATCGAGGGCGTGGAGCGGGCGATGATGAAGGCCAGGGCGGGGGAGGCGGCGATCGCCCCGGCCCTGCTCCAGCAGGCCTTCGAGGAGCTGCTGCACCCGGCTGCCCAGCCCGACGACGAGGGCGCCCGGCTGCTGCAGATGCTGACCCCGCGCGAGGTGGAGGTGCTGGTCAGGGTCGCGGAGGGCGAGGACACCCGGCTCATCGCGGCCGGCATGGGCATCGCGCCGAGCACCGCCCGTACGCACGTGCAGCGGGTGCTGATGAAGCTGGGCGTGGGCTCGCGGCTGGAGGCGGCGGCGCTGGCGGCCCGTACGGGGCTGCTGGACCGGGCCGCGGTCAGCAACGCGAACGCGGCGGGGCCGCAGCAGGCCCCGCCGCAGTGATCGCGCGCCGGGTCAGTCCGTCGTACCGCTCGCGGCGCCGTCCGTGGCGCCGGTCTCCTCGACGGCCGGTGCCTCGGCGGGACGCAGCTTCATCCACAGCAGGAAGACCACGCCGAGGATCAGCATGCCGAGGCCGGTCCAGAGGTTGATGTTGATGTCCTGGGCCTTCTTCAGGTCCGCGTCGGACGCGGTGAGGCCGGCGATCGTGACGATCACGCCGTAGAGGACGAAGAGTCCGCCGATGATGCGGCGTACGTCGAAGAGCCGGGCCGCCGTGGCGGACTTGCGCTCCAGCTCCTCGACCTCGTGCTGGTAGTCACTCATGGTGTGTGCTCCTGTGGGCCTCAGAAGGAGAAGGGGATGTAGCAGAGGGCGGCGAGGACGACCGCGCCCCAGCCCAGCAGGGCCGGCTTGCGGTACCAGGCGTCGTCACCCTCGGCGGGCAGCTCCTCCATGCCGGGCGAGCGGGTGCCGTAGACCAGGCCGGCCAGCGACTCCGCGGACTTGGGCTTGGTCACCAGGGTGATCACGAACATCACGACCGCGCCGACGACGAAGGCGACGATCGAGGAGACGAAGTTGGCGCCCTGGTCGGAGGGGATCGCGATGATGCCCTGCTTGTAGAACCAGAAGTAGTTGACCATCGCGGCCACGGTGCCGGAGAGCAGCCCCCAGAAACCGGCGGCGGCACTGGTGCGCTTCCAGAACATGCCGATGATGAACACCACGAACAGCGGGACGTTGAAGAACGAGAACAGCGTCTGCAGGTAGTTCATGATGTTGCTGAAGCTGGAGGCGATGAACGCCGTGCCCATGCCGATCAGCACGCCGACCGCGGTGACCACCCGGCCGGTCTTCAGGTAGTACGCGTCCTCGCGGCCCTTCTTCAGGTACGCCGCCCAGATGTCGTTGGTGAAGACCGTGTTGAACGACGAGACGTTGGCGGCCATACCGGCCATGAACGCGGCGAGCAGACCGGTCACCGCGATGCCCAGCACGCCGTTCGGCAGCAGGTCGCGCATGAGGACCGGGATCGCGTCGTTGTACTGCAGGCCGTCCTTGGTCTTGCCCAGCGAGGGCTCCATGACCAGCGCGATCAGGCCGGGCACGACCACGACCAGCGGGATGAAGATCTTGGGGAAGGCGGCGATGAGCGGGGTGCGCTTGGCGGCGGAGAGGTTCTTCGCGGACAGCGCGCGCTGCACCTCGGCGAAGTTGGTGGTCCAGTAGCCGAAGCTCATCACGAAGCCGAGGCCGAGCACGATGGTCAGCCAGTTGGCGCCGAGCGGGTTGGACTCGCCGATGCCGGTGCCGCCCCAGGCGGTGAGGAAGTCACCGCCGTGGCTGTCGGTGAGGCTGCTGGTCAGGCCGTCCCAGCCGCCGACGCGCTTGAGGCCGACGATGGTCAGCGGGATCAGCGCGGCGAGGATGACGAAGAACTGCAGGACCTCGTTGTAGATCGCCGAGGACAGGCCGCCGATGGTGATGTACGCGAGGACGAAGAAGCCGGCGACGACGATCGCCACCCACTCCGGCCAGCCCAGCAGCGCCTCCAGCACGATCGCCATCGCGTAGAGGTTCACGCCCGCGATCAGCACGGACGAGACCGCGAAGATGATCGAGGACAGCAGGTGCGAGGACGGCCCGAAGCGGTGCAGCAGGAACTCCGGGACGGAGCGGACCTTCGAGCCGTAGTAGAAGGGCATCATCACCAGGCCGAGGAAGACCATGGCGGGGATGGCGCCGATCCAGTACCAGTGCACGGTGTACGCGCCGTACTGCGCGCCGTTGGCGGCCATGCCGAGGATCTCGGTGGCGCCGAGGTTGGCGGCGACGAACGCGAGGCCGGTGACCCAGGCGGGCAGTGACCGGCCGGACAGGAAGAAGTCCAGGCTGGTCT
Source organism: Streptomyces sp. NPDC047117 (assembly GCF_040643545.1). Taxonomy (NCBI): domain Bacteria; kingdom Bacillati; phylum Actinomycetota; class Actinomycetes; order Kitasatosporales; family Streptomycetaceae; genus Streptomyces; species Streptomyces sp. NPDC047117. The sequence continues at coordinate 413,408 of NZ_JBEYUN010000006.1, forward strand.
TCACGCTGCGTTTGGCGGCGAAGCCGATGCCCAGGACGACGGCGAAGTAGATCGCCAGGATGGTGTAGTCGAGCCCGTTCGTCGGGAGGCGTAGCCCTTCGGCCAACGTGATCATGGGTGCTCCGGGGGTCTGGGGGCAGCGCCCCCAGAAACTGCCGTTGGTGCGGGGCGCCCTTGCCGTGAACGCTCAGAAAGCTACGCTCGGCGCCTCGGAAACTGAACACTTTTGTTTGTTTTGTTTGTTGGATCGTGATCGAGTCATCCGATCAAGTGACGCTGCGTGCCTGGCATGCGGCGTACGGTCGATGCGTTGACGGATCTGTTGGCTCGTGGTTCATTATGTTTGTTTGTGTTTGGTCGTCGGCTCGGCGAGGAGCATCAGTGAAGAAGACGTCCACGCGGCTCGCGGACGGCCGGGAACTCATCTACTACGACTCCCGGGACGACGCCGTGCGCGACGCCGTCGACCAGCGCCCCCTCCCGCGGGTCACCACCGCCTCCGAGATCCGCCACGACCGCCTCCTCGGCGACTCGGTGGCCGTCGCCTCGCACCGCCAGGGCCGTACCTACCACCCGCCGGCCGACGAGTGCCCGCTCTGCCCCTCGCGGGACGGCCGGCTCTCGGAGATCCCCGCCGCCGACTACGACGTCGCCGTCTTCGAGAACCGCTTCCCCTCGCTCGCCGGCGGTACAGGCCGGTGCGAGGTGGTCTGCTTCACCTCCGACCACCACGCCTCCTTCGCCGACCTCACCGAGGAGCAGGCGGCGCTGGTCCTGGAGGCCTGGACGGACCGGACCGCCGAGCTCACCCAGCTGCCGGACGTCGAGCAGGTCTTCTGCTTCGAGAACCGCGGCGCCGAGATCGGCGTGACCCTCGGCCACCCGCACGGGCAGATCTACGCGTACCCCTTCGTGACCCCCCGCACCGAGCGGATGCTCGCCTCGGCCGAGGCGCACCGGGAGCGTACCGGCGGCCGCAACCTCTTCGACGACGTCGTCGCCGACGAGCTCGCCGACGGCAGCCGCGTCGTCCTGGAGGGCGAGCACTGGGTCGCCTTCGTGCCGTACGCGGCGCACTGGCCGTACGAGGTGCACCTCTACCCCCGCCGCCGCGTCCCCGACCTGCTCGCCCTCGACGAGGACGCGCGCACAGAGTTCCCACAGCTGTACCTGGAAGTCTTGCGACGGTTCGACCGGATCTTCGGAGCGGGGGAGCCGCCGACGCCGTACATCGCCGCGTGGCACCAGGCGCCGGTGCGCGCCCCGCACCGCGCGGACTTCGCACTCCATCTGGAGCTCTTCACCATCCGACGCACTCCCGGCAAGCTGAAATTTCTCGCGGGTTCCGAATCCGGCATGAATGTGTTCATCAACGATGTGCCGCCGGAAGCCGCGGCGCAGCGACTGCGAGAGGTAGCGAGCGCGTGAGCAAGAAGTACCTGGTGACCGGCGGAGCCGGTTACGTCGGCAGCGTCGTGGCGGCCCACCTGCTGGAGGCCGGCCACGAGGTCGTCGTCCTGGACGACCTGTCCACCGGCCACCGCGAGGGCGTCCCCGCGGGCGCCGAGTTCATCGAGGGCCGGGTCCAGGACGCCGGCAAGTGGCTGGACCGGTCCTTCGACGCCGTCCTGCACTTCGCCGCGTTCTCGCAGGTCGGCGAGTCCGTCGTGGACCCGGAGAAGTACTGGCGCAACAACGTCGGCGGCACCATGGACCTGCTCGCCGCGATGCGCACCGCGGGCGTGCGCACCCTGGTCTTCTCCTCCACCGCCGCGACCTACGGCGAGCCCGTGAACACCCCCATCACGGAGACCGACCCCACCGCGCCCACCTCCCCGTACGGCGCCTCGAAGCTGGCCGTCGACCACATGATCAGCGGCGAGTGCGCGGCGCACGGCCTGGCCGCGGTGTCGCTGCGGTACTTCAACGTGGCCGGCGCGTACGGCGACTGCGGCGAGCGGCACGACCCCGAGTCGCACCTCATCCCGCTCGTCCTCCAGGTCGCCCAGGGCCGCCGGGAGCACATCTCCGTCTTCGGCGACGACTACCCGACGCCGGACGGCACCTGCGTCCGCGACTACATCCACGTCGCCGACCTCGCCGACGCGCACCTCCTCGCGCTGGACGCGGCGACCGCCGGCGAGCACCTGATCTGCAACCTCGGCAACGGCAACGGCTTCTCCGTGCGCGAGGTCATCGAGACCGTCCGCAAGGTCACCGGCCACCCGGTCCCCGAGGTCGTGGCCCCGCGCCGCGGCGGCGACCCGGCGGTCCTGGTCGCCTCCGCGAAGACGGCGGCCGACCGGCTGGGGTGGCAGCCGCGCCGCGCCGACCTGTCGGGCATCGTCGCCGACGCCTGGGCGTTCGCCCAGAAGATCCAGCAGCAATAGGACGAAGGAGTCCGGGTGACAGACACGGAGCACGGCGCGCCCCGCACCGCAGCCGCCTTCCGCGAGGTGTACGGGACCGACCCGCACGGCGTGTGGGCCGCACCCGGGCGGGTCAACCTCATCGGTGAGCACACCGATTACAACGACGGCTTCGTGATGCCGCTGGCCCTGCCGCACACCACGACCGCCGCGGCGGCGCCCCGTACGGACGGCGTGCTGCGCCTGCACTCGGGCAACGTCCGGGGCGGCATCGTGGAGCTGCGTACGGAGTCGCTGCGGCCCGCAATGGACGCTTCGGCGCGCAGCGCCTCCGATTGGGGCGGTGGCGGGCGACGGGCGGGCGGTGGGTGGGCCGCGTACCCGGCCGGTGTCCTGTGGGCGATGCGGGAGGCCGGGCTGCCCGTCGGCGGCGGCGCCGACCTGCACTTCGACTCCGTCGTGCCCACCGGCGCCGGACTCTCCTCCTCCGCGGCCCTGGAGGTCGCCACAGCCCTGGCGCTGAACGACCTGTACGGCCTGGAGCTGGACGGACAGGAGCTGGCCCGGCTCGCGCAGCGGGCCGAGAACGCCTTCGTCGGCGTGCCCTGCGGGATCATGGACCAGACCGCCTCGGCGTGCTGCACCGAGGGACACGCCCTCCTGCTGGACACCCGCGACCTCACCCGCCGCCAGGTCCCCTTCGACCTCGCGGCGGCCGGACTGCGTCTGCTGGTCGTCGACACCCGCGTCCAGCACGAACTGGGGGACGGGGCCTACGCCGAACGCCGCGCCGGCTGTGAGCGGGCCGCGCGCACACTCGGCGTACGCGCCCTGCGTGATGTGGCGTACGAAGATCTCGCGCAGACGCTGGAGTCGCTGGCGGACGAGGCGGCCGTGCGGCCCCTGGTACGGCACATCGTGACCGAGAACCGGCGGGTGGAGGACGTCATGGCGCGCCTCGACGCGGGCGACCCGCGCGGCATCGGCCCGCTGCTGACCGCCGGGCACGCCTCGCTCCGCGACGACTTCGCCGTCTCCTGCGCCGAGCTGGACCTCGTGGTCGACGCCGCGAACCGGGCCGGGGCGCTGGGCGCGCGGATGACCGGCGGCGGCTTCGGCGGGTCGGCGATCGTGCTGGTGGAAGAGGTGACGGCGGACGACGTCGGCAAGGCCGTCACGGAGGCGTTCGCGGCGGCCGGGTACGCGGCGCCGCGGATCTTCCCCGCCGTGCCGAGCGCGGGGGCCCGGCGGCTGGCGTGACGGACGCGGCGGCGGGGGCACGGGCGCCCGCCGCCGCACACCCGTGATCCCCTGTCAGCCGGTATCCGCGACTGGCCGAGAGCCCCGCCGGCATCCGCCGGTAACCGGTCGGAATGAGCCGATCACCGGGTACTGGCGCCCCGTGGTGGGCCGACTGCCCCACCCTGAACACATGGGTCGGGCAGTTTTGCCAATCGGCTTCCGTTGCCGGACCCCGTACGTACGCTGAACAGAGCACCGGTGGGGGCCGGTGCCGATCAGGGGGCGAGCTGGACCCTCCCCGCCGAACGCGGCGCGGGGAGGAGGGTACGGCGCCCGGGGTGGGACAAGCGGTGCAGCACGGCGGCGGCCGTGCCGGTGCGGCGTCCCCGCCGCGGGCGCGCGTACCCATTCCTGCCCGTTCCCCGAGACAGGGGGTCCTCAGTGCAACGCATCCGGGTCTTGGTGGTCGACGACCACCGCATCTTTGCCGAGTCCCTGGCGGCCGCCCTCGCGGCCGAACAGGACGTGGACGTGGCGGCGGCCGGGAGCGGACCGGCGGCCCTGCGCAGTCTGGAGCGAGCGGCCTCCGAGGGCCGGCGCTTCGACGTCATGCTCGTCGACGCCGACCTCGGCGCGGCCGTCGCACCGCTCGCGGCGGTCCCCATGCGGCCCCAGGTGCCGCGGGACGGCGCGTCCGACGGCGCGCCCGTGGACGGCATCTCGCTGGTCACCTCGGTCCGCACCACCCATCCGATGGTCCGTGCCGTGGTGCTCGCGGAGAAGGACGACCCGCGCAGGGCCGCGGCCGCGCTCCAGGCGGGGGCCGGCGGCTGGGTCGCCAAGGACTGCTCGCTCTCCCGCCTGCTGGCCGTGATCCGCGGCGTGCTGCGGGACGAGACGCACCTCCCGCCCGCGCTCCTGACGGGCGTGCTGCGGGAGCTGACGGCGGCGCGCAAGCACCGCACCGAGAGCGAGCGGCTGGTGGAGTCGCTGACCCCGCGCGAGCGCGAGGTGCTGCGCTGCATGGTCGCGGGGCTCGGCCGCAAGGCGGTCGCGGAACGGCTGTTCCTCTCCCCGCACACGGTCCGTACGCACATGCAGAACGTGCTGGGCAAGCTCGGCGTGCACTCCACGCTCGCGGCGGTGGCGCTGGCGCGCCGGGCCGGGGTGGGGCCGGTCGAGCTGGAGCCGCCCCCGTCGTCCCCGGCCGCGCAGCCGGTGCCGACGGCGTCGGTGTCGGTGCCGTGACGGGCCCGGGGGCCGCCGGCCGCCGCGCCCGGGCCGGTACGGCCGCCGGCGGCCGGTGCGGAGGCCCGGCCGCCGGCAGACCCTGACCGTCCCGCCGCCCGGGCCCTTGCCCCCGGGCGCGGGCGCCGCTCAGGAGCCGGCCTGCGGGCCGGGCTCCGTCAGGACGGCCACGCCGCGGGCCGGCAGGGTGAGGTGATGCACGGTCGCCGCCCGCGGCGCGGCCTGCGCCAGCGCGTCGGTCATCGGCCCCGGCAGCGGCACGTCGGCCGGCTCCTGCCCGTGGTTGAGCAGGAAGAGGTACCGCTCACGGGCCCCGGAGCGCACGGCCGCCTGCACGCCGGACGGCAGCCCCGGCAGGACGGGCGTGACGCCCGCCGCCTCCCGTACGTCGTCCATCAGGGAGCGCATCAGGCCCGGGTCGGGGCGGGTCGCCACGTACCAGGCGGTGCCCCGGCCGTAGGAGTGGCGGGTGATCGCGGGCCGCAGCGCCGGGTCCTCGCCGACGAAGTCGACGACGGAGCCGGCGCCTTCGAGGACGATGTCCTCGGCCCAGAGGTCGGCGCGGCCCGAGTAGCGCCCGCGCAGCAGCAGCCGGGCGCCCTCGTCCAGCGGCCGGAACTCCTCCACCCACAGCCCCAGCAGCTCGCGGAGCGGCGCCGGATACCCGCCGGGGTGCACCCGGTCGTGCGCGTCGACGATGCCGGAGAAGAACGACACCAGCACGTGCCCGCCGCCGTGCACGTATGCGGCCAGCCGTTCGGCGTCCTCGGTGCGCAGCAGGTAGAGGTTGGGGACGACGACCAGGCGGTAGCCGGTCAGGTCCCGGTCGGGCGGGGCGATGTCGCAGGCGACGCCCGCCTCGAACAACGGGCGGTAGTGGGCCAGCGCCCGCTCGGGGGCCTCCAGCGCCGTGGAGGGCCGGGAGTCCAGCTCCAGGGCGCGCCGGCTGTCCCAGTCGGCGAGCAGCGCCACCTGCGCCTCGGAGCGGGTGCCCTCGATGCCCGGTACGGCGGCCAGCTCCCGCCCCAGCTCGGTGACCTCGCGGAAGACGCGGGTGTCGGTGCCGCCGTGCGGGACCATCGCGGAGTGGTACTTCTCGGCGCCGCCGAGCGACTGCCGCCACTGGAAGAACAGCACCGCGTCGGCGCCCTGGGCGACGGCCTGCCAGCTCCACAGCCGCATCGCGCCGGGCGGCTTGGGGCCGTTGCGGGGGCGCCAGTTGACGGCGCTGGGGGCCTGTTCGAGGAGCAGCCAGGGCTGTCCTGCGCGGGCCGAGCGCATCAGGTCGAAGTTGTAGCCGGCGCGGACGTGGTCGTCGGGGACGTGGGGGTCCTGGTAGAAGTCCAGCGCCATGACGTCCATGTCGCGGGCCCAGGAGAACGCGTCGACGGGCTTGTGGTCCGGCATGAGGTTGGTGGTGACGGGCACGTCCGGCGTGACGCGGTTCAGTACCTCCTTCTCGGCCAGGTAGCAGGCGCGCAGCGCGTCGTCGCTGAAGCGGAGGTAGTCCAGCTGCTGCGCCGGGTTGGCGGAGGTGGGCGCGGCGCGCGGCGGCAGGACCTCCTCGAAGTCGCCGTAGCCCTGTGACCAGAAGGCGGTGGACCAGGCGTCGTTGAGCGCCTCGACGGTGCCGTACCGCTCGCGCAGCCAGCGGCGGAAGTCGCGGGCCGAGACGTCGCAGTAGCACTGCCGGGTGTGGCAGCCGTACTCGTTGCCGACGTGCCACAGGGCGAGCGCGGGGTGCCCGGCGTAGCGGTGGGCGAGGCGTTCGGCGAGGCGAACGGCGTGTTCGCGGTAGACCGGGCTGGAGGGGCAGTAGTGCTGGCGGGCGCCCGGCCACCGCCGGGTGCCGTCGGCGTCCTCGGGGAGGATCTCGGGGTACCGGTGGGCGAGCCAGGGCGGCGGGGAGGCGGTCATGGTGGCCAGGCAGACCGCGACGCCGGCCTGGTCCAGGCCGTCCATGACGCGGTCGAACCAGCCGAAGTCGTAGGTGCCGGGCCGGGGTTCGACCCGGGCCCAGGAGAAGATCCCGGCGGTCACCATCGTGACGTGCGCCTGTTTCATGAGGACCAGGTCCTCGGCCCGTACGTCCTCGGGCCACTGCTCGGGGTTGTAGTCCCCGCCGTACCGGATTCCCATCGCGCGGTCCCCCCTGGGGGCTTGTCGGGTCGCGTGGTCGCTGCGGTGCTGCCGGCCGCGTGCTCGCCGTGGCCGGCCGTGGCTGGTCAGGAGGAGTTCTTCAGGACGCTCCAGCCGCCGTCGACGACGAGGCTCGCGCCGGTGACGAAGGAGGCGTCCGGGGAGAGCAGGAAGGCGATCGTGGCGGCGATCTCCTCGGGCCTGCCGAGCCGCGCGGCCGCGGTCTCGGCCGCGGTGGCCCGCCGGTCCTCCTCGGCGATGCCTTCCCAGGCCGGGGTGAGGACGGGGCCGGGCAGCACGGAGTTCACCCGTACGTCGGGGCCGTACTCGACGGCCAGCTGGCGGGCGAGACCGGTCAGGCCCGCCTTGGAGGCGGCGTACGCGGGCCGGCCCGGCAGCCCGACCAGGGCGTGCACGGAGGAGGTCAGCACCACGGCGCCCTGCCGTTCCCGCAGGTCGTCCAGGGCGGCCCGGACGCCGAGGAAGGCGCCGGTGAGGTTGACGGCGAGCTGGTGGTCCCAGTCGGCGCGCGGGGTGCGGTCGGCGGGCGCCGCGTAGTGGGTGAAGGCGTTGGAGACCAGGCCGTCGACCGGCCCGTAGCGGCCCCGGGCCGCGGCCACGGCGCGCTGCCAGGCGGCCTCGTCGGTGACGTCGCAGCGCTCGTAGGAGGCGGTGCCGCCGGCGGCGCGGATGCGGCGCGCGGTGCGCTCGCCGCGCTCGTCGTCGATGTCGAGAAGGAGGACGCGGGCGCCCTCGGCGGCCAGCCGGTCGGCGGTGGCCGCACCGATCCCGGAGGCGGCGCCGGTGACGAGGTGGGTACGGCCGTGGAACCGGTGCCCTGCGGGCGGCGCATCGCGCTCGTGGCTCATGGCCGCGATCCAAGTGGACGCGTGCCGCGTCGGGCAAGAGGGCGCCCCGTAAGGGGCGCGGGGAACTGCGCGACCGGCCGGGACGGTGCCGCGCTCGGCCACCGGGGTGGCAGTGCAGCGGCGCTGCCGGGTGCGCCACCGCGCTGGCCGAGCGCGCCCACGCGGCGGAGCCGCACATCGGCACGCCCCGCGCCCCTGATCGGGCGCTAGCCCGGAATGTTGTCGAACGGTGCCGTCAACTGCCGCAGCAGGCCCGCCAGTTCACCCCGCTCCGCGCGGGAGAGCTCGGCCAGGATCGCCCGCTCCTGGGTGAGCAGCCCGGCCAGCGACTGATCGGCGCGGTCGCGGCCTTCCGTGGTGAGCCGGACGAGGACGCCGCGTCGGTCGCTCGGGTCCGGCAGCCGTTCGACGAGACCCTTCTTGGCGAGCCGGTCGATACGATTGGTCATGGTGCCGGAAGTGACCAGGGTCTGCGTGAGCAGCTGGCCGGGGGAGAGCTGGTACGGCGAGCCGGCCCGGCGCAGCGCGGTGAGGACGTCGAACTCCCAGGGTTCGAGGCCCACCTCGGAGAAGGCCAGCCGCCGCGCGCGGTCGAGATGCCGGGCGAGCCGGCTGACGCGGCTGAGCACCTCGAGTGGTTCCACATCGAGGTCGGGGCGCTCGCGGCGCCATGCAGCGACCAGTCGGTCGACCTCGTCCTCCATGTCGATCAGTGTAGTGGTTGTGTCGACGTGAAGTCTCTTGACGTCAAGATATATTTTCCTGGACGATTGGGCAGCGTCGGCAGCAGTTCCTGCTCCACCGGCACTGGCCCGATCAGCAGAGGGGTTCGACCATGCACGACACGCACGTTGCGCCGACCTGGGACCCAACGCAGTATCTCCGCCACGCGACCCACCGCACCCGCCCGTTCCTGGACCTGCTCGCCCGCATCCCCGAGCTGCCCGCCGTGCGCCGCCCGCGCATCGCCGACCTGGGCTGCGGCCCGGGCAACGTCACGGCCCTGATAGCCGACCGATGGCCCGACGCGCACATCACCGGCTTCGACAGCTCCGCCGACATGCTGGCCAGGGCCCGGTCCTACGAGGGCCCCACGGCGGGCGGCGGGCTGCTGGACTTCGCCCCCGCCGACGCCGCCACCTGGACCCCCGGCGAACCCTTCGATCTCATCGTCTCCAACGCGGCGCTGCAGTGGGTCCCCGGCCACGCCGAGTCCTTCGGTCCCTGGATCGACACCCTCGCCCCCGGCGGCACCCTCGCCTTCCAGGTCCCCGGCAACTTCACCTCGCCCAGCCACGCCCTCCTCGGCGACCTGTGCGACACCCCTCGGTGGCGGGCCCGCCTGGGAGACCAGGGACGGCGCTTCGTGCACGTACTGGAACCGGAGGAGTACCTGAAGCGGCTGATCGACCTGGGCTGCGCGGCGGACACCTGGGAGACCACTTACGTGCAGGTCCTGCGGGGCGAGGACCCGGTGCTGGACTGGGTGAAGGGGACCGCCCTGCGTCCCGTCCTCACGGCGCTGGAGGACGACCCCGAGGCCCGCGAGGAATTCCTCGACCAGTACCGCGACCTGCTGCGCAAGGCTTATCCGGCGGGGCCGCACGGCACCGTCTTCCCCTTCCGGAGGATCTTCGCCGTGGCACGCAAGGAGATATAGCGGATGATCACCGGCCTCGACCACGTCCAGCTCGCGGCGCCGCCCGGATCGGAGGACGCGGTGTCCGCGTACTACGAGGGTGTGCTGGGGATGTCCCGGGTGCCGAAGCCGCCCGGGCTCGCCGCGCGAGGCGGAGCGTGGTTCGAGGCCGGTAGGGTCCGCCTCCATATCGGCATCGAAGAGGGCTTCCGGCCGGCGGCCAAGGCTCACCCCGGCGTCCTCGTCACGGGCATCGACGCCTTCGCCGCCCGGCTCGCAGCGCACGGCGCGGACGTCACCTGGGACGACGCCCTGCCGGGCCACCGCCGCTTCTACTCCCACGACCCGGTCGGCAACCGACTGGAATTCCTCGAACCCCTGTGCTGATGCGGCGCCCCTGAAGCCCTCTGCGCCGCTCACTCTTTCGGGTGAACTTTGGGGCGGGTGTGGCCCTCGGTCACGCCTTGCGGTGGCCTATCAGCCGCGGCTTCGGCTCCAGCCCGTCCAGGCCGTGCCAGGCGAGGTTCACCAGGTGCGCCGCCACTTCCGCTTTCTTCGGCTTGCGGACGTCCAGCCACCACTGGCCGGTCAGCGCGACCATTCCGACCAGCGCCTGCGCGTACAGCGGCGCCAGCTTCGGGTCGAAGCCCCGCGCCTTGAACTCCAGGCCCAGGATGTCCTCGACCTGCGTCGCGATGTCACTGATCAGCGAGGCGAACGTGCCCGTCGACTGGGCCACGGGGGAGTCCCGCACCAGGATGCGGAAGCCGTCGGTGTAGGACTCGATGTAGTCCAGCAGCGCGAACGCCGCCTGCTCCAGCAGCTCGCGCGGGTGCCCCGCGGTCAGGGCACCCGTCACCATGTCCAGCAGCCGCCGCATCTCCCGGTCCACGACGACCGCGTACAGCCCTTCCTTGCCGCCGAAGTGCTCGTAGACCACCGGCTTGGACACCCCGGCCTTCGCCGCGATCTCCTCCACCGACGTGCCCTCGAAGCCCCGCTCGGCGAACACCGTGCGCCCGATGTCCAGCAGCTGCTCACGGCGCTCCTTGCCCGTCATGCGGACCCGCCGCGCGCGCCGCGCGCCCGCACCGGAAGACGCCTTGTCCTTGCTGCCACTCACGCTGCTGCCATCGATCGCCACCCGACAATCATGCCTCCCCCGGCTACGACCGGGCTGCGCCCCCCGGCGCGGTCTTCTCCTGGCGGCGGGAGTCGAGCCGGGAAGCGTTCGGCCAGCGCACGTCGTACGCCCAGCCCAGCTTCTCGAACCAGCTGATCAGCCGCGCGCTGGAGTCCAGCTGCCCCTTCAGTACGCCGTGCCGCGCACAGGTCGGGTCCGCGTGGTGCAGGTTGTGCCAGGACTCACCGCAGGACAGGATCGCCAGCCACCAGACGTTGCCCGAGCGGTCCCGCGACTTGAAGGGACGCTTGCCCACCGCGTGGCAGATGGAGTTGATCGACCACGTGACGTGGTGCAGCAGCGCCACCCGCACCAGCGAGCCCCAGAAGAACGCGGTGAACGCGCCCCACCACGACATCGTCACCAGCCCGCCGACCAGCGGCGGGATCAGCAGCGAGACGGACGTCCACAGGACGAACTGGCGGGAGACCGCGCGGATCGCCGGGTCCTTGATCAGGTCCGGCGCGTACTTGTGCTGCGGCGTCTGCTCCTCGTCGAACATCCACGCCATGTGCGCCCACCACAGGCCCTTCAGCAGGGCCGGCACGGTCTCGCCGTAACGCCACGGCGAGTGCGGGTCACCCTCGGCGTCGGAGAACTTGTGGTGCCTGCGGTGGTCCGCGACCCACCGCACCAGCGGGCCCTCCACCGCGAGCGAGCCCATGATCGCCAGGGCGATGCGCAGCGGCCGCTTCGCCTTGAACGACCCGTGGGTGAAGTAGCGATGGAAACCGATCGTGATGCCGTGGCAGCCGATGAAGTACATCGCCACCAGCAGCCCCAGATCGAGCCAGCTCACGCCCCAGCCCCAGGCCAGCGGAACCGCGGCCACCAGGGCCAGGAACGGCACGGTGATGAACAGCAGCAGCGTGATCTGTTCGACGGAGCGTTTGCTGTCGCTACCCAGCGTCGCGGAGGGCAGTGGGGTATCGGCGGACTTGACGGTTTTCTCGACGACTTCGGGGCCAGCGGTCATGTGTGTCCCTCGCTGGGGTCGGAGGCAGGGCTACGGTTCCGTAACCTACGGTCTCGTAAGTATGGCAGTGCCGCCACACCGTACAAGGGTGTGACCGGCCCGACAGCCCCTCTCACAGAGCGGACGGTGTGACCGCCCGAAAAGCGGAGATCTATTCTTGAGGCGTCGGACAGCGCGGTCCGCAACCCGCCACCAGGGAGTGTCCCTACGACACTCACCAGCCCAGACGTGCTCAACACTGCAAGGAGCCGCACCTGTGAGCAGTGCCGACATCTCTCCCGACGCCGTCCAGCAGGCCCCGTTCTCCGGGGCCGCCGACACGGCGGAAGCCGGCAACGGCGCCCTGCGCGCCGACATCCGCCGCCTCGGCGATCTGCTCGGCGAGACCCTCGTACGCCAGGAGGGGCCCGAGCTCCTCGATCTGGTGGAGCGGGTACGCGCGTTGACGCGGACCGACGGCGAGGCCGCCGCCGAGCTCCTCGGTGACACCGACCTGATCACCGCTACCAAGCTCGTGCGGGCCTTCTCCACGTATTTCCACCTCGCGAACGTCACCGAGCAGGTGCACCGCGGACGCGAGCTGCGCGCCAAGCGTGCCGCCGAGGGCGGCATCCTCGCCCGCACCGCCGACATGCTCAAGGACGCCGACCCCGAGCACCTCCGCGCGACCGCGGCGCACCTCGCCGTGCGCCCCGTCTTCACGGCGCACCCCACCGAGGCCGCCCGGCGCTCCGTCCTCACCAAGCTCCGCAAGGTCGCCGAGCTGCTGGACACCACCGACGCCGGCGACCGCCGCCGCGCGGACCTCCGGCTGGCCGAGAACATCGACCTGATCTGGCAGACCGACGAGCTGCGCGTGGCGCGCCCGGAGCCCACCGACGAGGCCCGCAACGCCATCTACTACCTCGACGAGCTCGGCCGCGGTGCCGTCGGCGACGTCCTCGAAGACCTCGCCGCCGAGCTGGAGCGGGCCGGCGTCCAGCTCCCCGCCGGCACCCGCCCCCTCACCTTCGGCACCTGGATCGGCGGCGACCGCGACGGCAACCCCAACGTCACCCCCCAGGTGACCTGGGACGTCCTCATCCTCCAGCACGAGCACGGCATCACCGACGCGCTGGAGCACGTCGACGAGCTGCGCGGCGCGCTGTCGAACTCCATCCGCAACTGCGGCGCCACCGAGGAACTGCTCGCCTCCCTCCAGCAGGACCTGGACCTCCTCCCCGAGATCAGCCCCCGCTACAAGCGGCTGAACAGCGAGGAGCCCTACCGCCTCAAGGCGACCTGCATCCGGCAGAAGCTCGTCAACACCCGCGAGCGCCTGGCCAACGACACCCCGCACGTCGCCGGCCGCGACTACCTCGGCACCCGCGAGCTGACCGACGACCTCGTCCTCCTGCAGACCTCGCTGCGCGAGCACCGCGGCGGCCTCGTCGCCGACGGACGCCTGGAGCGCACGATCCGCACGATCGCCGCGTTCGGCCTCCAGCTCGCCACCATGGACGTCCGCGAGCACGCCGACGCCCACCACCACGCCCTCGGCCAGCTCTTCGACCGGCTCGGCGAGGAGTCCTGGCGGTACGTGGACATGCCGCGCGACTACCGCCGCAAGCTGCTGGCCAAGGAGCTGCGCTCGCGCCGCCCGCTGGCCCCCAGCCCCGCCCCGCTGGACGCGGCCGGCGCCAAGACGCTCGGCGTCTTCGAGACCGTCCGCGAGGCCAAGGAGACCTTCGGCCCCGAGGTCATCGAGTCGTACATCATCTCCATGTGCGCCGGCTCCGACGACGTCTTCGCCGCCGCCGTCCTGGCCCGCGAAGCCGGCCTGATCGACCTGCACGCCGGCTGGGCCAAGGTCGGCATCGTGCCGCTCCTGGAGACCACCGACGAGCTGAAGATCGCGGACAAGCTCCTCGACGAGATGCTGTCCGACCCCTCCTACCGGCGTCTCGTCGCCCTGCGCGACGACGTCCAGGAGGTCATGCTCGGCTACTCCGACTCCTCCAAGTTCGGCGGCATCACCACCTCCCAGTGGGAGATCCACCGCGCCCAGCGCCTGCTCCGCGACGTTGCCCACCGGCACGGCGTACGGCTGCGCCTCTTCCACGGCCGCGGCGGCACCGTCGGCCGCGGCGGCGGCCCCTCCCACGACGCGATCCTCGCCCAGCCCTACGGCACCCTCGAAGGCGAGATCAAGGTCACCGAGCAGGGCGAGGTCATCTCCGACAAGTACCTCGTGCCGTCCCTGGCCCGCGAGAACCTGGAACTGACCGTCGCGGCCACCCTGCAGGCCTCCGCCCTGCACACCGCGCCGCGCCAGTCCGACGAGGCGCTGGCCCGCTGGGACGCCACGATGGAGACGGTCTCCGAGGCCGCCCACGGCGCCTACCGCCGCCTGGTCGAGGACCCGGACCTCCCGGCGTACTTCTTCGCCGCCACCCCCGTCGACCAGCTCGCCGAGCTGCACCTCGGGTCCCGGCCCTCCCGCCGCCCCGACACCGGCGCCGGCCTCGACGGCCTCCGCGCCATCCCGTGGGTGTTCGGCTGGACCCAGTCCCGGCAGATCGTCCCCGGCTGGTTCGGCGTCGGCACCGGCCTGAAGGCCGCCCGCGAGGCCGGCCTGGACTCCGTCGTCGGCGAGATGCACGAGCACTGGCACTTCTTCCGCAACTTCCTGTCCAACGTCGAGATGACGCTGGCCAAGACCGACCTGCGGATCGCCCAGCACTACGTCGACACCCTCGTGCCCGACGAGCTCAAGCACGTCTTCGACGTGATCAAGGCCGAGCACGAGCTGACCGTCCAGGAAGTCCTGCGGGTGACCGGGGAGGACGAGCTGCTGGAGGCCAACCCGGTCCTCAAGCAGACCTTCCGCATCCGCGACGCCTACCTGGACCCGATCTCCTACCTCCAGGTCTCCCTCCTCGCCCGCCAGCGCGAGGCCGCCGCGCGCGGTGAGGAAGCCGACCCGGTGCTGGGGCGTGCGCTGCTCCTCACCGTGAACGGCGTGGCAGCGGGGCTGCGCAACACGGGCTGACCCGACAAACAGAGGCGGCCGGTCACGTTTCCGTACCGTTGCCGCGCGGCAGCATGACGCCGCCCACCGACGGGGCCTGCATCGCC
>NZ_JBEYUN010000007.1:0-261613 GCF_040643545.1 Streptomyces sp. NPDC047117
GTACTGCAGGGGGGACCCTGTGGGAGAGTAGGACGCCGCCGAACAAACTTTGAGGGAAAGCCCCGCACCGTATGGTGCGGGGCTTTTCTGCGTTTAGGGCCATGGTGTGCGGGTCCGCGTCTAGGGTGCGGAGATGGGATACGACATCAGGCCGGTGACAGCCGGCGAATGGCGCGAGCTCAAGGAACTGCGGCTCGCGGCACTTTCGGACCCGGCGGCATCCATCGCCTTTCTCACGACCTATGCCCAGGCGTCGGCGTACCCCGACGAGCGCTGGCAGGAGAACGCTCAGGCAAGCGAGTCGGGACTCGGCGTCGTCACGTACGTAGCGGTGGCCGCCGACGGCAACTGGGCGGGGATGGCGACCGTACTCCTGGAGACCGCCGACCAGCCGAAGGCCAAGGTGGTGGGCTTCTACGTCCGCCCCGAACACCGGCGGACGGGCGTGGCCGCCGAGCTGCTGCAAGCGGCAGCGGCGCGGGCCACGGACGGACCGGCGGGAGCCGAGAGCGTCTTCCTGTCGGTGCATGAGCAGAACGTCCGGGCGCAACGGCTGTACGAGGCTCAGGGGTTCGTACGCACCGGCGAGACCGAGGAGGACGCCACGGGGACGATATGGGAGTACGTACGGAAGCGGACGTCGTGAGCCCGCCGACCCGGTGAGCCGGTCAGCCCGTTGAGCCCGACGGTCTGGGGCTCAGGCCGGCAGTGTGGCGTGGGGCCAGCGGGCGCGGGCCTGTTCGGGGGAGCGGAGCGTGGCGAGCGTCAGCAGGCCCTGCGTGGCGCCGGAGGCGATGAGCTCGGGAAGGGCCGGCAGGGGGGCGAGCGCCGCGATGTCGTCGAGGACGAGGGTGAGTGGTGGGTCGAGGCGACCGTCAGATGACCGTTCGGCCATGCGGCGGCCGCGCTCGACCACGCTTGAAACGAGTGCGGTGAGCAGTGGCATCGCACCCGGCGTCGTGCGCGGGTCCTCGAGGGACTCGCCCACAACGTAAAGCGTTCCCCCTTCGCCGACAAATGATTCGAGGGCGAGGGCATCAGCTCGCCCTGGATTGCACGCGTCCCGGATGTGGACGGAGGACAGGGCGGCCAGCGCGCGGGCGACCAGCTGCTGGGCCATGTCGCGGCGTTCGGGGTGCGCGGTCAGCACGGACTCCAGCTCGCCGGCCCGGCCGGACGCCGCCTTGGAGTTCGTACGGAGAATGCGTACGGGCTCGTGGGCGGCGCCGCTGCCCTGTGCCCAGCGGTGGATCTGCCGGAAGGGTCGGCCGTCCACGGCGGCGGCGTGCAGCCAGCAGCGCAGCAGCGTTTCTGCGGCGTCGGCGAGAGCGGAATCGAGCGTGCTCGCGGGGCGTACGGGCGCGAGGAGCGCGGCGGCACGCGTACCGGCGACGGCGATGTCCGCGCAGCCCGCGGTGGGGGACCAGCGGAGGCGGGCGGGGGTGTCGAGGGCGTGCAGCGGGTCGTAGACGTGCAGCGGCCCGAGTTTTGCCCGTGCGTCCTTGGTCTCGGCCCAGAGGGTCGGATCGGTCGTCGCTACGAGGAGCGGGCCCTCGGCGGCGTTGATCACGTCGAGCGCGGCGGCGCGGGCAGCGGGGCGCTCGGTGCGGTGGTGGTAGTGGACCTGGGGGAGCGGGGCGCCGGCAGCCGCCTCGGTGACGCTGCCGCCGCCGACGAGGGTGGGGGGAGGGGCTGCCGGGCCGGTACGGGCCGCGCCCAGCGCGGTGATCGCCCCTGCTGCTCCCGCAGCCCCGGCTGCGGCGGTCGTGCCGGCGGTGTCGGCGGTACCGGGGATGGGGGCGCTCGTACGGGCCTCCGCGGGCACGGCCGGTGCGGGAACGTCTGTATGGGCATCTGAGGCCTGCTGCGGCGCCGGTGCGGCTGTGGGGACGGCGGCGGCTGCTGCGGCCGTCGTGCCGCCACCCACGGCGGTGTCCGCCGCCTCTGAGGCGGGGTCAGGAGCAGCGGTCACGGCGGGGGCAGGCGCGGGCACCGGGGCGGGAGGCGCCTGCCCTGCCTGTGGCTCCTTGGTCATCGGTACGGGAGGCTGGGCGCCTTCGGGGCGTTCGCCGGCCACCCGCCGCTGGGCGGCGTTCCGTTCGGCTCGGCGCTGGGCGCGTACCGCGCGGAAGCGGGTGACCGTGCCCATGACGAAGACGGTGAGGACGACCAGGACCATCAGCTCGCTGATGAGGACGCCCCAGAAGAGGCCGTAGCCGGAGAGCTGGCCTGCTGGGGTGGCGGGCCAGGCGCCGGCCAGGTCGTGCGGCTCGGTGACCAGTTCGCGCATCGCGAGGGGCGTGCGCGGGAAGGTCAGGTGCTCGGGCCAGCCGCCGTGGGCGAAGAGGCCGGAGAGGCCCGTGGCGAGCCAGACCAGCACGGTCAGGCCGAGGAGGAAGGCGAGGACGCCGACGAGCAGGGAGTCGGGGACGCCGCGCTCCCGTCGCCGGGGCCCGGCCCCGCCGTCCCGGCCCGGTCCGCCGGGGCCGTGTTCTCCGTACGCGTGCCCCTGCCGGTCGTACCGGTCGTACCCGTCGCCGCTCACGCCACCGACCTGTCCTTCGTGCTGCCGTGCTGTCCGTCCGGGGCCAAGGAGGCCAATGAGGCCAATGAGGCCCTCACGCCACCGTTTCGCTCGATTCGTTGCTGAGCTGGCGTGCCATGGCCATGGCTTCCGCGCGTGCTTCGGCCTCGGCGTCCGCGGCGCGCTCCAGGGCGCGGGCCTCCTCCGTGGGCTGCGCCGACGCGTCGGCGATGGAGGACTCGGTCATGGCGCGGTCGGTGTAGACCAGCGGGCGTTCGGCCTCGGTGATCAGGTGCTTGACGACCTGGACGTTGCCGTTGACGTCCCAGACCGCGATGCCGGGGGTGAGGGTGGGGATGATCTCCACCGCCCAGCGTGGCAGCCCCAGTACGCGTCCTGTGGCCCGTGCCTCGTCGGCTTTCTGGGCGTAGATGGTCCTGGTCGACGCCATCTTGAGGATGGCTGCCGCCTCTCGGGCGGCCGCGCCGTCGACCACGTCGCTGAGGTGGTGGACGACGGCGACGAAGGAGAGGCCGAGCCGTCGGCCGAACTTCAGCAGGCGCTGGAAGAGCTGGGCGACGAACGGAGAGTTGATGATGTGCCAGGCCTCCTCGACCAGGAAGATCCGTTTCTTCCGGTCGGGACGGATCCAGGTGTGCTCCAGCCACACGCCCACGATCGCCATCAGGATCGGCATCGCGATGGAGTTGCGGTCGATGTGGGAGAGGTCGAAGACGATCAGCGGCGCGTCGAGGTCGATGCCCGCGGTCGTCGGGCCGTCGAACATGCCGCGGAGGTCACCGTCGACGAGGCGGTCCAGCACGAGGGCGACGTCCAGGCCCCAGGCCCGTACGTCGTCCAGGTCGACGTTCATCGCCTCGGCGGACTCCGGCTTCGGATGGCGGAGTTGCTCGACGATGTCGGTGAGGATCGGCTGGCGGTCGGTGCCGGTCTCGTTGCCCTTGGCGGAGCCGACCCCATTGAGTACAGCGGCGTGCGCGACCTTGAGGGCGAAGCCGGAACGCTCGTCGAGGCCGTGGCCCATGGCCACCTCGATGATCGTGCGGAGCAGCGCCAGCTGGCCGGTGGTGGTGATCGACGGGTCCAGCGGGTTCAGGCGGATGCCGCCGTTCAGCGCCGCTGTGGGGTCCAGCCGGATCGGGGTTATGCCGAGCTGTTCGGCGATGAGGTTCCACTCGCCGACGCCGTCCTCGCCCTGGGCGTCGAGCACCACGACCTGGCGGTCGCGGAACCGGAGCTGGCGCAGGACGTAGGTCTTCTCCAGCGCGGACTTGCCGTTGCCGGACTCGCCGAGGACGAGCCAGTGCGGTGCCGGCAGCTGCTGGCCGTACAGCTGGAACGGGTCGTAGATGTATCCCTTGCCGCTGTACACCTCGCGGCCGATGATCACGCCGGAGTCGCCCAGTCCTGGTGCGGCGGTGGGCAGATAGACGGCCTGGGCCTGCCCGGTGGAGGTCCGTACGGGCAGCCTGGTCGTCTCCACCTTCCCGAAGAGGAAGCTGGTGAAGGCCTCGGTGATCGCGGCGAGCGGATCGAGCATGGCCATGACGTACGCGCCTCCCAGCGGCTTAGCGGCGGATCCCGGTCGCGAACGGAAGCGTGTTGACGAAGGCCCGGTGGTGCTCGCGGTCGCACCACTCCAGCTTGAGGTAGGACTTGCCGGCCGAGGCGCGGATGGTCCGCTTGTCACGGGCCAGCGCCTCGGGCGAACGGGACGAGACGGTGATGTACCCGACGATGTTCACCCCGGCCGCGCCGGACGCCAGGTCCTCGCCGCGCTGGTCGACGCGCCCGTGGTGGGCCACGTCGCGCGGGTCCACCACGCGGTTCATCTTGGCGGCGCGGCTGGCTTCCGCGTCGTCGTTGGTCTTCTCGGTCAGCATGCGCTCGATCGCCACCTCGGTCGGTTCGAGGTCCATGGTGACGGCGACGGTGCGGATGACGTCGGGGGTATGGACGAGCAGCGGGGCCAGGAAGTTGACGCCGACCGGGGTCAGCGGCCACTCCTTGACCCACGCGGTGGCGTGGCACCAGGGCGCGCGCGTCATGGACTCGCGCGTCTTGGCCTGGAGGTAGGTGGGCTCCATGGCGTCCAGCTCGGCCGGCCAGGCGTTGCGCTTGCTCATCGCCTGGATGTGGTCGATGGGGTGGTCCGGGTCGTACATGGAGTGCACGAGGGAGGCGAGCCGGGCCTGGCCGAGGGGCTGCCGCACCCGGATGTCGGCCTCGGCGAGGCGGGCGCAGATGTCGGTCAGCTCGCGGGCCATTACCACGGCGAGGCCCGCGTCCTTGTCCAGGCGCTTCCGCAGCAGTCCGCCGTTGTGCATGCGCGCCGCGCGGGCCATGGTCTCGGCCTCGGTGGCCAGCTCGCGGTTGTAGTGCATGCAGGCGACGAGGTACGCGCGGTGCTGCTCGGAGGAGGTGGAGACCATGGACTGCAGCTGGTCGTAGGAGTCCTGCAGCCACTGGGGGGAGGTCCGGTCGCCGCGCTGGGCGACGTCCTTGGCGTGTGCGTCCGGGTCGGCGGGGAGCGTACGGGCCAGCATCTGGAGGCGGGTGACGAACCCGTCGCCGTTCGCGACGTGCTTGAGCAGCGTCCCGAAGCGGTCGACCAGGGCCTCCTGGTCCTCGCTGTCGCGCAGGCCGACGCCGGGGCCCTCGATCTCTATGGCCGCGGTGACCGTACGCCGGTCGGCGTGCAGCAGTACGGCGATCTCGTCCGGGCCGAAGGGCGCGGAGAGCCAGTTGATGCGGCCGATGCCGGGCGGCGGGCCGATCTCGACCTCACGGCCGTCCATGCTGATGCCCGCCTCCTGGGTGCCGGAGCGGTACGTCGCGCCCTGGCGCAGTGTCCGCTTGTAGCTGCGGTTGATCTCGAACCACTTGTAGAACGTCCGGCCGCGGTACGGGACGTACACGGCGGCCAGCGCGATCAGCGGGAAGCCGGTGAGCGTCACGATGCGCAGCGGCAGGACGGGCACCAGCAGGCCGCACATCATCCCGAGGAACGCGCCCGCGATGATCAGCCCGATCTCGCCGGTCTCGCGGTTCTTGCCGATGACCGCGTTGGGCCGGGCGCGGCCGATGAGATACGTGCGTCGGGGCGTGACCGGGTGGGACTGGGTGCTCAACGCCCATCACCTCCTGCTGTCTTACCGGTGCGGGCGGAACCGCCCGAGGCCGCGCCGGGACGCGGGCCGGGGCTCGTACGGGGCGCGGGCGGGCCGGCGGTGCCGGAGCCGCCGCGTGAGCTGTGCGCGGCGACGCCGCCGGCCACGGCGTCGGCCGGGCGGGACTGGCCGCCGTTGCTGTTCCCGGTGTCGCCGGTGTTGCCGCCGCTGCCGCGGGAGCTGTGGGTCTTGATGCCCTGCGAGACGAGGGCGGCGGGGGAGGAGACGAGCGCCGCGGCCTGGCTGCCGTCGGTTGCGGCCTTCTTGTTGGTGCGGGCCGCCATGATCTCGTCGCCGAAGCCGGGGACGAAGCGGTAGATCATGGCGCTCGCGAAGATGGCGAGCAGGATGATGGCGAGGCCGGAGACGACGGCGGAGAAGGAGTCGGGGCCCTTCTCGGAGGAGAGCGCGCCGGCGATGCCCAGCACGATCACGATGACCGGTTTCACCATGATCACGGCGATCATGATGCCGGCCCACCGGCGGACGTGACCCCACATGTTCTTGTCGACGAGGCCGGCGTAGACGACCGTGCCGAGCAGGGCGCCGACGTAGAGCAGGGCGGCGCGGATGACCAGCTCCAGCCAGAGGATGCCGGCGGCGAGCACGGAGACGAGCGCGACGACGATCAGCATGATCGGGCCGCCGCCGATGTCCGTGCCCTTCTTGAGGGCCTCGGAGAACGACCCGAAGAAAATGTCCGTCTGGGCGCCGGTGCCTCTGGCGATGATCTCGGTGACGCCGTCGGTGGCGGAGACGACGGTGTAGAGGATCAGGGGGGTGAAGGCGGAGGCGAGGACGGTGAGCCACAGGAAGCCGACCGCCTCACTGATCGCCTCGGTGAGGCGTACGCCGCGTACGGCGCGCTTGGCGACGGCGAGCAGCCAGAGCACGAGCGTGAGGATCGTGGAAGCGGCGAAGACGACGGCGTACTGCCGCAGGAACGCGGCGTTCGTGAAGTCGACCTGCGAGGTCGCCTTCACGGCATCGGACAGCTTGGTGACGATCCACGCGGCGGCGTCGGCACACCCCTTGGCCAGGGACTGGAGGGGGTCGAGGGGGTTGCTGCCGGAGGCGGGCGGGGTCGAGCCGCCGCTCCCGCCCGAGCCGCGCTCCTCGCAGAGCTCCTTGGCCTTGTCGGTGAGGAGGTCGCAGGGGTTGTCGCTCGGCTTCGGGGAGGGCGCGGCGAAGGCACGCGAGGCGAAGAGGACGGCCCCGACCTGGAGGCCGGCGAACACTGCCGCGAGCGAGAGGCCGCGTCCCGGCCTGCTGGTGCGGGGAGACTTACCGGGCATACGTGAACCCTCCGAACCCTTCGACGGCCTTGGACATCTCCTCGGCCGTCGCGGCGGCCTGGTCGCGGCCGACCGGCGCCGGCCCCTTCTTCTGCGAGACCCCGGTGACCTTCCAGTCGCCTCCGACCCACTGCAGCTTCATGGTGGTCGTGTACCAGCTCTCCGTGACCGGGTTCTCCGAGCCCTCGCCGGCCAGGCCGAACAGGGAGGAGTACCAGACGGCGACCTTCGCGGACGTGCCCCCGAACGAGTCGACCTTCGTGCCGACCGGGTTGGCCCGGGACACGAACGTCTGGCCTTCCGGCGCCTTGCCCTCCTTGTCCAGACCGACGCCCGCCAGGAACTGCGGGTCGGCGTAGACCTTGCGCAGTGATTCCTTGCGGGCGGTCGCGGCGGAGGGGGCGTAGACCGCCTCGACGATCGCGTCACGCGTGTCGGAGCGGTACATGCCGTCGCTGGCGAGCGCCACCGCGTAGTTCGCAGCCGCCGATTGGGCGCCCTGTTCGGATTTGGGGAAGCCGGAGGGGATGGTGGGGGTGTCGGAGTTCTTGCCGGAGACGGGGCGTTGGCCCGTCGGGGCGGTGGGCTGGGCGGCCGGGGCGCCGGAGTCGCCGTCGGCGGAGTCCGAACCGGAGCCGGAGCCGCCGCGGTTGGCGAAGGCGATGGCGGCGATGAGCAGCACGACCACGCCGACGATCGTGACGAGGTTGCGGCTGGACATGCCGCCGCGGGGCCGGCGGCCGGAGCCGTAGACGTCGCCCTCGCCGCCGGGAAGTCTGGTACGCGTCTGGCCGGGGCCCTGGCCGCTGTACTCCCCGCCGCCGTACGCTCCGTCGTCACCGAGACTCATGGTGCCTGTGCCCCCTCAACCGGCATCGCTGCCGTCTTCGCCGTCGCCTTGCCGCAACCCGGGTACGACCGTAGCCGCGTGGGAGGCGGCCCGGTCGTCCTGATACGAGTACACCCCACTGTGACGGAACGGCGAACCCGTCCGCATCGCCTGTGGACAACTGCACGGCCGGTGCGGAGCGGGCTGTGGACGAGTGGGCGGAGTGGACATCAGCATGTGGCCTCGGACAGGGATATGGGCCAGGTGTGGCGGCCGCGCACAGCCGATGACCCATGGGACGTGAGCCGGGGCACGGCGCGGTAGAGCGCGCGGCAGGCGCGTGGACGGACGGTCGGGGCGTACGCACGGGCGTACGACGGATGTACGGGTCGGGGCACGGCGGGCAGGCGTACGGCAGCGGCCGCGCGGCCCGGCGGAGGGGACGTTTCGGCCGCTAGACCGCCATGCCGTAGACGATGGTGAAGAGGGTGCCCAGTGACCCGATGATGAAGACGCCGGTCAGGCCGGCGACGATCAGGCCCTTGCCCTGTTCGGCGCTGAAGGTGTCGCGGAGGGCCGTGGCGCCGATGCGCTGCTTCGCCGCGCCCCAGATCGCGATGCCCAGGCAGAGCAGGATGGCCACCGCCATCACCACTTCGACCATCACGCGGGCTTCGTTGCCCAGGCTCCCGAACGGGCCCCAGTCCGGGGCGATTCCGCCGATAATGGTGGTGATGTCGCCCTTTTCGGCCGCAATGAACATTTGTGAACTCACCGCCCCAATTGGGTAGTTGTCTCCCGTACCACATGGCACGGCCAGTCTCTATCTTCGCTGACGATTGCCCGTGACGATGTCGACTTGGCGTCAAACTTTGGCGGATCCCGTGTGGGCGGCGGGAGCAGGGGTGCGTACGTCGCCCACAGGGCCCATTATTCTCACCGTGTGTACCATGCTTGGTCACTCTGAGCAATATTGAGGCAGGAAGTGAACACGCAGCGCGGTCGGTGCAGGGGGAGTAGCTGACGCGTGGTCAATGTGCCTCCGGTCCGGGGGCCGTGGAGCGGCTGAGGGGCGGGCGGTGTCGCGCCGTACCCGTGGCGTGAGACGGGGCGGACAGGTGCACGGTTCGTCGGTAGCCTGACGGGGATCGATGTGGGGGTGAGGGGTGCAGTGCGCAAGGTCTGGGTGGGAACGGGGATCGGCGCCGGCCTCGGTGCCGGCTTTCTCGCGCTGCTGATCATCGGTACGTACGCCGCGGCCGGCGGCATCGGCGGCGCCGCGGGGCGGGCCGTCGGCCTGGCCAAGGGGTCGGTGCCGGCGGCGTACCAGGCGCATGTGCAGAAGTGGGGCGCGCTCTGTCCCGCGATCAACCCGGCGCTGCTCGCCGCGCAGTTGTACCAGGAGAGCGGCTGGAACCCCAAGGCGCAGAGCCCGGCGGCGGCGCAGGGGCTCGCGCAGTTCATCCCCGGCACGTGGGCCACGCACGGCGTCGACGGCGACGGCGACGGCGACAAGGACGTCTGGGATCCGGTGGACGCGATCGCGTCGGCCGCCTCGTACGACTGCGAACTGGCCAAGTACGTGAAGAACGTCCCCGGGGATGCCACGCACAACATGCTGGCGGCGTACAACGCGGGCGCCTACCGGGTCATCCAGTACGACGGTGTGCCGCCGTACCGGGAGACGCAGAATTACGTCAAGGTCATCACGACCCTCGCGAAGAGCTTCGAGGCGCCGGTCCAGAACGTGGAGCCCTCGCAGCAGGCGGCCGGCGCGATCTACTACGCACAGAAGAAGCTCGGCACGCCGTACCTCTGGGGCGGCAACGGGACGGCGGACCAGGGCGGCCGGTTCGACTGCTCGGGTCTGACCAAGGCCGCTTTCAAGACGGTCGGCATCGAGCTGCCCCGTGTCGCGAACGACCAGTGGAACGCCGGGCCGCACCCGAAGCGCGACGAACTGCTCCCCGGCGACCTGGTGTTCTTCGCCCACAACCTGAACGACCCGCGGTCGATCCACCACGTGGGCATCTATGTGGGCGGCGGCTACATGATCAACGCTCCGTACACGGGCGCGGTGATCAGATTCGACAAGATCGACACCCCTGACTACATCGGCGCCACTCGCGTCACAGAAGATGGCGCAAAAGCACTCCCCCGTCGAAACGCTGCGTGAACATGGGGCCTGAGCTGCGGCGATGAGTCAAGCTTCGATAACGTCCTGGTGATCATCCGGTGGAAAGTGGAACGTCGTGCGGGTGCATGACGTTTCCTTGGAGTGGGTGTGAGAGGCACTGCGGAGCGGGCTGTCGAATGACGCGGCCGGCACGGCACTGCTCGACGACCACGGGGGTTGGCAGCACTCGGATGGCGCTCGCGCGCGCGAAAGGTTAGGGGCCGCGGCACATGGCTGGACTCGCACTGGACGGGTCGAACCCCGACGTTGGCCTGCTCTATGAGGTCAACGGCCTCGCCAAGGACGCTCCGCACTGGTTCGACCAGGTGATGGAGTACGTCGGCGAGTACGGCATCATCGCCGGACTGGCGATCCTCTGTCTGGTCGCCTGGTGGGGCGCCCGCAAGAAGTCCGACGCGCCCGCCGCGGTGGCGGGCCTGGTCTGGGCACCGCTGGCGGCCGGTATCGCGCTGCTGGCCAACATCCCGATCCGGGAGTTCGTGGCCCGGCCGCGGCCCTTCAAGGACCACACGGGGCTGCAGGTCCTGGTGGAGGGCAAGAACGACTTCTCGTTCGTGAGCGACCACGCCACGCTCACCATGGCCGTCGGTGTCGGCATCTTCATCGCGCACCGCAAGTTCGGGCTGGTGGGCATCGCGCTCGCGCTGCTCGAAGGGCTGTGCCGGGTCTACATGGGCGTGCACTACCCGACGGACGTCATCGGGGGATTCGCGCTGGGTACGGCGGTCGCGCTGCTCTTCGCGCCGCTGGCCCAGGCGCTGCTGGTGCCGCTGATGAAGGCGATCGCGGCCTCCCGCATCGGGGCGCTCGTCCAGGTGCCCCGCGCGGGGACGGCGCACGCAGGCGGAGCGGGCGAGGGGGACGGCGCGGCTGTGACGGACGCGTTCGGGCCCGCGGGGGCGGCCGGTGCCGTCGGGGCCGGGGGCCCCGACGGGTTTCCGGAACCGCCGGGCGCGCCGCGCGACGGCCGCGTGAACCGCGACAAGGACCTCGCGGCCTGACGGTCCCGTCGCCCGACGGACGATCCGCATCTCGGCCCCGCCCGGACACCGGGCGGGGCCGACGCGTATCCACCGCCGGCCGGGCGCCGCACCCGCCGCGGGACCCATGGCCCGGCCCGCGCCCGCCGCTACAGCGCCTGCGGGAACGTCCGGAACAGGTGCTTCGGGTCGTACGTCTGCTTCACCTCGGCCAGCCGCCCGGCGGCCGCCCCGTAGTACGCCTTCTTCCAGTCCTTCAGGGTCGGGTCGGCGTAGTTCTGGTAGGCGGCGCCCGAGGCGTACCGGCGCATCGCGGTGTGCATTCCGGCCAGCCAGGCGTTCTGGGCCTTGCCCGTGCCGCTGGGCGCCCAGGAGGCGAGGTACTGCGCGAGGAACCGCGAGCGGCGGTGCACGAAGGCCGTGGCGGTGGGCTGCACACGGTTGATCGCGCCGCCCAGGGCGGTGAAGGCGACGTTGCCGTTGACGCCGTTGCGGCCCGCGCGCTCGATCTGGTCGAGGACCGAACGGATGCCGGCAGCGCTCAGCGAGCGGTCGAAGAAGTCGGAGCGGGCCGCGTAGGTCTCCCGGCCCAGCTGCCCGGCCGGGTTCCGCCCAGGGGTGCTGCCCGGCTGGTGGCACTGGGCGGTGGACTTCGAGGCGCAGCCCGCGTACGCCTCCATGGCGTCCAGGTACGCCTTCGGCTTGAGCGAGACGGAGGACGCGGGGCCGGGGCCGCCCGCGCGGTCGGCGAGCTTGTCGACGGCGTTCTGGAGGCCGCGGTACGAGCCGAGCGAGAACGCGGCGACGGAGACGGTCGGGGTGGCGCCGGGCCGGGCGTCCAGGTGGCAGCTGGACCAGATCTCGTCGGCCTGGTCCGGGCCCCACTCCTGCCAGGAGCGCAGCACGGCGGCGGCCTTGGACCAGGGCCAGGTCAGGTACGCCATCACCGCGTCCGGCGCCTTGTGCGTACGGAAGCGCAGCTCGGTGACCACGCCGAAGTTGCCGTTGCCCGCGCCGCGCAGCGCCCAGAAGAGGTCGGCGTGCTCCTTCGTGTCGCAGTGCACGGTCTTGCCGTTGGCCGTGACGAGCGTCGCGCCGACGAGGCTGTCGCAGGTCAGGCCGTACGCGCGGGAGACGACGCCATGGCCGCCGCCGAGGGTCAGGCCGGAGACGCCGACGGTCGGGCAGGAGCCGCCCGGGATGGTCACGCCGTGCTTGCCCAGGCCCTCGTAGACGTCGATGAGCTTGGCGCCGGCCCCGATGCGGGTGGTGCCGCCGGACGGCGCGGCGACCTTGGACAGCGCCGAGACGTCGACGATCAGGCGCTTGTCGCCGCTGGACCAGCCCGCGTAGGAGTGGCCGCCGTTGCGTATGGCGACGGGCGTGCCGTTCCGGCGTGCGAAGGCCAGGCACTCCGCTATGTCCCCGGCGTGCTTCACATAGGCCACGGCCGACGGCTTCAGTGTGTCGAAACGGGTGTTGTAGAGGCGGCGCGCGGTGGCGTACGCGGCGTCGCCCGGCCGTATCAGCCGGCCGTCCAGGCCCTTGCGGAGCGCGTCCCAGGACGTCCCTGACGTCTTCGCGGCCGCGTGGCCCGCTCCCGTACCGCCCGCGGCGAACCAGGCCGCCGTGGTCGCCGCGAGCCCGCCGCCCGCCTGCAGAATTGTGCGCCGCCTCACGGCCGCCCCCTTGCCGAACAGCGCCCGAGGCGCTTTCCCGATGCCTTCCGCCCAGCCAGATGCGGAAGTGGGGCTACGGGTTCCGCCGGGGAAGGCGCGCGCCAAGTGACGGAGGGTGCTTCGGGGGTGTGCGGGGCGCTTTGCCCCGGTCGCTCCGGGCAGTGGTCCCCGGTCTCGGGTCAGTGGCCCCCGGTGTCCCGGGTCGGCGGCGTTCGGTGGCCCGGGTCAGCGGTCGTCGGCGATGTGCCGGTCGGCGTCCGTGCGGGCCTGGGAGCGCGCGCGGCGGGCGGGGCCCGACCAGCCGCAGTTGCAGCGGGCCAGACAGAAGGCGCCGCGCTCGACGGTGGAGGTGCGGTGGCCCCCGCTCGCGCCGCTGCCGGCGCTGTCGGGTTCGGCGGTCTGCTGCGGGTCCTGGGTCAGGTACGGCACATCACCACGCTACTGCCGGTTGTACCGGGCGGGCGTGACGGGCCAGATGAACGGTCGTTGAACGAAATGGTTGCCCGATGCCGGCCGCGCCACGCGGCGGCGGGACGGCGGCGCGACACCGGCAGGGGGCCCGTGCGCGATGGTGGTGCAGGACAGACGGATCGGCGGAGCCGTCGCCGCCGCCACGGCGGCGGGACTGGCGCTCGGGGCCGGCCTGCTGGCATCGGGATGTACGACGGACGGCGCCGCCGCCGATGACGCGCCCGCGGGACCGCCCCCCTCGGTGACGCTCCGGCAGGCCGCCGACGCCTTGGTACGGGCGGCCACCTCCGAGGTCCGTACGTCGCTGGAGACCACCAGCGGCGGCACCCGCGTCGCCATCAGCGGCACCGGCCACTACGACTACCGCCGCGGCGCCGGCCGGCTGCGGCTGGTGCTGCCGGAGCCGGCGGGCCCGGACGGCCGGCTGCGCAAGCCGATCACGGAGATCTTCGCGCCGGGCGCGCTCTACATGAAGAACCGCGGCGCCGGGGTGCCCGCCGACAAGTGGGTGCGGGTGGACACCACCGCGCTGTCCGACGGCAATCTCGTCACCGGCGGCGCGACCGATCCGATGGCCGCGGCGGAGCTGCTGCGCGGCACCCGCCGGGCGACGTACGAGGGTGAGAAGCGGCTGCGGGGCGAGCGGGTGCGGCACTACCGGGGCACGGCCGACATCGGGGTGGCCGCCGACGCCGCCTCGAAGGGCATCGGGCCCTCGCTGACCGCGGCCGAGAAGGGCTTCACCACCGACGTGGTCCCCTTCGACGCGTATCTGGACGAGGCGGGGCGGCTGCGCAAGGTGCAGTACCGGTTCTCCTTCGCCAACGGCTCGCCGCGCGGCACGGAGGTGACGTCGACGGTCGCCTACGGCCGCTTCGGGGCCGGGGCGCCGGTCGAGCTGCCGCACCGCGAGGACATCTACACGGGCCGGATCGCGGCGCCCGGCAGCGGCTGACGGCGCCGGGGAGAGCGGACGGGGTCCGGCCGTGCGCCTGCGCGACCGGCCCCGCAAAACCGGTCCGGCGGGTCGGCGTAAATGGTCCATCCGTGCCATGCGCGGGGTGTGTGCCCGTCCCTACCCTTGGTGGTAACGGCCAGAAGAGTGGCATGGGCCTCGAAGGAGGAGGTGTTGTACGTGGCGCCGCACCGCAGTCAGACGACTCAGGACCACGTGGCCCTCATCGAGATCGATCTGGCTGGTGAGTTGATGATCGCGGCGGCGACGTCCCCCGAGGACCGCCTCAGTCCGGACCGGATCGACGAGGTTTTGGACGTGAGCGCGGACCGTGGCGACAGAAGGGCCGCGGTGGAGGCGCGACAGCGCTCCGCGACCGCCGACCGGGCGTGACGAACGTCCGTTTTCGGCCGCGGCCCCGGCGTGGAATTCGTCACGCCGGATCGCTCACCCGCACGACCGGACCAGCAACCGGGGCCCTGACCCTGCCCCGCTCCGGCTGGCCGTCGACGCGGCTCAGGTGCGCAGCATGCGCTCGATCGCCCTGGTCGCTTCCCTGACCTTCTCGTCGATGGCCTCGGGGCCCTTCACGGCCGCGTCGGCGACGCAGTGCCGCAGGTGTTCCTCGAGAAGCTGCAGGCCGAAGGACTGCAGGCCCTTCGTGCTGGCCGAGACCTGGGTGAGTATGTCGATGCAGTAGACGTCCTCCTCCAGCATCCGCTGGAGGCCCCTGATCTGCCCCTCGATGCGGCGTAGCCGCTTGATGTGGGCGTCCTTCTGCTGTGCGTACCCATGGATGCCCAGGTCGTGATTTGTCATGGCATTGGGGTCGCCCTGCGGCTCCGCGCCGTGGCAGGACCCGGCGGCAGCGGTGGTGCCATCGGTCTCGGAGTCCGTGGTCGGCATGGGCTTCTCCCCTGGTACGTAGCCGGTTCATATACCCCTGGTGGGTATATGTTACAGAATTTCGCGCGCGAGAGAGATACCCCGCGCACCTCGCGGGGCAGGTACCCCGTGCAGAGCATGCTGCCCGATGGGCGACACTGAGGTAATGCCGGTTAGCAGTGGCTGGATGATGCGCCTAGCATCGTCCCGACCGAATCCGATGCACCCCGAGGATTTCACGTGCGCTTTCGTCTGACCCCCAGGGAGACGAGCTTCTACGACATGTTCGCCGCCTCCGCGGACAACATCGTCACGGGCTCCAAGCTCCTGATGGAACTGCTCGGGGCGGACGCCTCCGCGCGGGCAGAGATCGCCGAGAGGATGCGAGCGGCGGAGCACGCGGGGGACGACGCCACCCACGCGGTGTTCCACCAGTTGAACTCCTCGTTCATCACGCCGTTCGACCGCGAGGACATCTACAACCTCGCCTCGTCGCTCGACGACATCATGGACTTCATGGAGGAGGCCGTCGACCTGGTCGTCCTCTACAACGTCGAGGAACTCCCCAAGGGCGTCGACCAGCAGATCGAGGTCCTGGCGCGGGCGGCCGAGCTGACCGCCGAGGCCATGCCGAACCTGCGGACGATGTCCAACCTCACCGAGTACTGGATCGAGGTCAACCGGCTGGAGAACCAGGCCGACCAGATCCACCGCAAGCTGCTCGCGCACCTCTTCAACGGCAAGTACGACGCCATCGAGGTGCTCAAGCTCAAGCAGATCGTGGACATCCTCGAAGAGGCGGCCGACGCGTTCGAGCATGTGGCGAACACCGTCGAAACCATCGCGGTGAAGGAGTCCTGAGCCCCGGCCATGGACACCTTTGCGCTCGTCGTGACCATCGCGGTCGCGCTCGGATTCACGTACACCAACGGCTTTCACGACTCCGCGAACGCGATCGCGACCTCGGTCTCGACGCGTGCGCTGACGCCGCGGGCCGCCCTCGCGATGGCGGCGGTGATGAACCTCGCCGGTGCCTTCCTGGGCAGCGGGGTCGCCAAGACCGTCAGTGAGGGCCTGATCGAGACGCCCAGCGGCAAGCAGGGGATGATGATCCTCTTCTCGGCTCTGGTGGGCGCCATCGCGTGGAACATGATCACGTGGTACTTCGGTCTGCCCTCGTCCTCCTCCCATGCGCTCTTCGGCGGCATGGTGGGCGCGGCGCTCGCCGGCTCGTCGGTCGTCTACTGGTCGGGCGTCTGGGAGAAGATCGTCCTCCCGATGTTCCTGTCGCCGCTGGTCGGTCTGATCGTCGGCTACTTCGTCATGGTCGCCATCCTGTGGATGTTCAAGGGCGCCAACCCGCACAAGGCCAAGCGCGGCTTCCGTATCGCGCAGACGGTCTCGGCGGCGGGCATGGCGCTCGGCCACGGCCTCCAGGACGCCCAGAAGACGATGGGCATCGTGGTGATGGCGCTGGTCATCGGCGGTGTCGAGGGCCACGGCGACCCGATCCCGATCTGGGTGAAGATCGCCTGTGCCGCGATGCTGTCGCTCGGTACGTACGCGGGCGGCTGGCGCATCATGCGCACCCTCGGCCGCAAGATCATCGAGCTGGACCCGCCGCAGGGCTTCGCGGCCGAGGCGACCGGCGCGTCGATCATGTTCAGCACCGCGTTCCTCTTCCACGCGCCGATCTCCACCACCCACGTGATCACCTCGGCGATCATGGGTGTGGGCGCGACCAAGCGGGTCAGCGCGGTCCGCTGGGGCGTCGCCAAGAACATCATCCTCGGCTGGTTCATCACCATGCCGGCGGCCGGCGCGGTGGCCGCCGCCTCGTACTGGGTGGTGAACCTGGCGTTCGGCTGAGCCGGCCGGCTCGCCGGGCGCGGGTGAACGCGCGCAGACATGATGAGGGCCCGCCCCCGTTCCCGGGGGGCGGGCCCTCGTCCTGTGGTGGCACCGCCATGCAGCACCACAGGACACTCGGCATGCCGGTCGCCGTGCCGCCGGAGCGGCGGCGACTCAGCCGAAGCGGCCGGAGATGTAGTCCTCGGTGTCCTGGACCGACGGGTTGGAGAAGATCCGCTCGGTCTCGTCGATCTCGATGAGCTTGCCGGGCTGGCCGACGGCGGCCAGGTTGAAGAACGCCGTACGGTCCGAGACGCGCGCCGCCTGCTGCATGTTGTGCGTGACGATGACGATCGTGAAGCGCTCCTTGAGCTCCCCGATCAGGTCCTCGATGGCGAGGGTGGAGATCGGGTCGAGCGCGGAGCAGGGCTCGTCCATCAGCAGGACCTGCGGCTCGACCGCGATGGCGCGGGCGATGCAGAGGCGCTGCTGCTGGCCGCCGGAGAGGCCGGAGCCGGGCTTGTTCAGCCGGTCCTTGACCTCGTTCCAGAGGTTGGCGCCCTTGAGGGACTTCTCGACGACGTCGTTCAGCTCGGACTTCTTCTTCACCGCGCCGTTCAGCCGCAGGCCGGCCGCCACATTGTCGAAGATCGACATGGTGGGGAAGGGGTTGGGGCGCTGGAAGACCATGCCGACGGTGCGGCGGACGGCGACCGGGTCGACGCCCGAGCCGTAGAGGTTCTCGTCGTCCAGCAGCACCTTGCCCTCGACGCGGCCGCCGGGGGTGACCTCGTGCATGCGGTTCAGGGTCCGCAGGAAGGTGGACTTGCCGCAGCCGGAGGGGCCGATGAAGGCCGTCACCGAGCGGGGCTCGACGGTCATGGAGATGTCGTCGATGGCCTTGTGGCTGCCGTAGAAGGCGGAGAGGCCGCTGATGTCGATTCGCTTGGCCATGGGAATCACTGCTTCTTTCTGGTGGCCCCGATTCGGCGGAGCCGCATCATCGGGTGCCTTAACGGCCGGTCTTGGGGGCCTTCCAGCGGGCGATGCCGCGGGCCACCAGGTTGAGGATCATGACGAAGGCGATGAGGACGAGGGCCGCGGCCCACGCGCGGTCGTAGCTCGCGTCGGAGCCCTGCTGCCACTGCTGGTACACGTACAGCGGCAGGGACTGCTGGGCGCCTTCGAAGGGGTTGTTGTTGATCGTCTTGGCGCCCCACACCAGGAGCAGCACCGGGGCCGTCTCGCCGGTGATCCGGGCGATGGCCAGCATGACGCCGGTGGTGATGCCGCCGATGGAGGTGGGCAGGACGACCTTGAGGATGGTGCGCCACTTCGGTACGCCGAGGGCGAGGGAGGCCTCGCGCAGCTCGTTCGGTACCAGCTTGAGCATCTCCTCCGTGGAGCGGACCACGACCGGCATCATCAGGATGGCCAGGGCCATGGCGCCGGCGAAGCCGGAGGGGCCGAAGCCGAGGATCAGGATCCACACCGACAGGACGAAGAGGCCGGCGACGATCGAGGGGACGCCCGTCATGACGTCGACGAAGAAGGTGACGGCCTTGGCGAGCCTGCCGCGCCCGTACTCGACCAGGTAGATCGCGGTGAGCAGGCCGATCGGCGCGGCGATCAGGGTGGCCAGGCCGACCTGCTGCAGGGTGCCGGTGATCGCGTGGTTGATGCCGCCGCCGACCATGGCGTCCGGCAGGGTGCCCATGGAGTGGGTCAGGAAGTAGACGTCCAGGACCTTGCTGCCGCGGGCGACGGTCTCCCAGATCAGGGAGGCGAGCGGGAGGACGGCGAGCAGGAAGGCGATCCAGACCAGGCTGGTGGCCAGCCGGTCCTTGGCCTGCCGGGCGCCCTCGACCTTCGCGGCGACCGCGTACGTGCCGACGATGAAGAGCAGTGCGGCGATCAGGCCCCACTGGATCTTGCTGTCCAGGCCGGCGCCGAGGCCGATGCCGACGCCCGCGGCGAGCGCGGCGAGCGCGAAGACGGGGGGCGACCAGCGCGGCAGCCGGGCCTGCCGGAGGGAGACGGGGGGCAGCGGTGCGCTGTCCGCCACGGGACGCTTCTCGGTGATCACGTTACTCATGCGTTGGCCCCCGAGTACTCCTTGCGGCGGGCGATGATCAGGCGGGCCGCGCCGTTGACCAGCAGGGTGATGACGAAGAGGACGAGGCCGGAGGCGATCAGCGCGTCCTGGCCGAAGGTGTCCGCCTCACTGAACTTGCTGGCGATGTTCTGGGCGAACGTGCCGCCGCCCGGGTCCAGCAGGCTGAGCCCGATGAGGAAGCTGGGGGAGAGGACCGTGGCGACGGCCATGGTCTCGCCGAGCGCGCGGCCCAGGCCCAGCATCGAGGCGCTGATGATGCCGGAGCGGCCGAAGGGCAGCACCGACATGCGGATGACCTCCCAGCGGGTGGCGCCGAGGGCGAGCGCGGCCTCCTCGTGCATCTTGGGCACCTGGAGGAAGACCTCGCGGCTGACGCTGGTGACGATCGGCAGGATCATGATCGCCAGCAGGATGCCGACGGTGAACAGCGAGCGCGCTGCGCCCTGGGAGTAGCTGAAGATCCCGGTCCAGCCGAAGTAGTCGTCCAGCCAGCTGTACAGGCCGCTCAGGTGCGGGACGAGGAAGAGGGCGCCCCACAGGCCGTAGATGATGCTGGGGACCGCGGCGAGCAGGTCGATGACGTAGCCCAGCGGCGAGGCCAGCTTGCGCGGCGCGTAGTGCGAGATGAACAGCGCGATGCCGACCGCTACGGGGACCGCGATGACCATCGCGATGATCGAGCTGACGACGGTGCCGAAGGCGAGGACGGCGATGCCGAACTTCGGCTCGGCGCCGCTGGGGTCCCACTCGAAGGTGGTGAAGAAGTTGGCCTTGTCGCCCTGGATGGCGAGGACCGAGCGGTAGGTGAGGAAGGCCGCGATGGCGGCCATGATCACCAGCAGCGCGATGCCGGAGCCGCGCGAGAGACCGAGGAAGACACGGTCACCGGGGCGTACGGACTTGCCGCTGACCGCGGAGGGCTCTGCGGGCGCTGCGGGGGGTGGGTTCTGGGGTATCGCTGAGGTATCCATGGGTTTCTCCGGTCTGCGGAGCCGGTGGGCTCCAGGCGGCGGTGCACCGGACGGGCGGCGGCCTGCGCGTGGTGCGCCGGCCGCCGCCCGGTGGGTCAGGAGAGCGACGAGACGGCCTTGCGGACCTTGTCGGCGATCTCGGTGGGCAGCGGCGCGTAGCCCTGCTCCTTGAGGGTGGCCTGGCCGTCCTCGCTGGCGAGGTAGGTCAGGAAGGACTTGGTGGCGGGCAGGGTCTCGGCCTTGTTGCCCTTGTCGCAGGCGATCTCGTACGTCACCAGCGTGATCGGGTACGCGCCCTCGGCCTTGGTGGTGTAGTTCAGGTCCAGGGCCAGGTCCTTGCCCTCGCCGACCTGCTTGGCCTCGGCGATGGCCTTGGAGGCGTTCTCCACGTCGGCC
Organism: Streptomyces sp. NPDC047117; assembly: GCF_040643545.1. NCBI lineage: Bacteria > Bacillati > Actinomycetota > Actinomycetes > Kitasatosporales > Streptomycetaceae > Streptomyces > Streptomyces sp. NPDC047117. The sequence goes on from NZ_JBEYUN010000007.1 coordinate 20,341, forward strand.
TCGACGGGCTTCTGGGCACCGGTGTTCAGCTTGACCGTGTCGATCTTGCCGGCCGTCGCGTAGGACAGCTCGAAGTAGGAGATCGCGCCGCTGGTCTGCTTGACCTGCGAGGAGACGCCGGAGGAGCCGGAGGCCGCCTGGCCGCCCTTGCCCTCCCAGGTCTTCGCGGGCTCGTGCGGCCACGCCTTGGGCGCGGCGCCCTTGAGGTACTTGGTGAAGTTGTCGGTGGTGCCGGAGTCGTCCGAGCGGTGGAACGCCTGGATCTTCAGGTCCGGCAGCTTGACGCCCGGGTTCAGCTTCTTGATCGCCGGGTCGTTCCAGTTGGTGATCTTCGAGTCGAAGATCTTGCCGAGGGTCTCGGCGTCCAGGACCAGGTTGTCCACGCCCGGGACGTTGTAGCCGACCGCGATCGGGCCGCCGACCATCGGCAGGTTGATGGCCTCGCCGCCCTTGCAGATCTTCTTGGACTTGGCGACCTCCTCGGGCTTGAGCGCCGAGTCGGACCCCGCGAAGGCGGTCTGGCCCTGGAGGAAGGTGGTGATGCCGGCGCCGGAGCCCGTGGGCTGGTAGTTGATCTCGGTGTCCTTGCAGGCACCGGAGTAGTTCTGCACCCAGACGTCCATGGCGTTCTTCTGTGCCGAGGAGCCGGACGCGAGCAGCTTGCCCTTGCCGTCGCACTTGATGTTCGCGGCCTTCGCGGACGAGGCGCCGGGGCCGCCGGTGGTGTCGTCCGAGCCGCACGCCGAGAGGGCCAGGGCTCCGGAGACGGCGAGAGCGCCAACCGCGAGGGCGCGAACCCGGTTCTTGCGCTGAAGCTTCACTGTCGAAGGTTCCTTCCTGGGGCCCGCCGTGGTCAGTGGCGTGCTGGGCCGTGAAATGAATCAGGTGAGAGATGTCCAGCTATGCGGTGCGGCGTCCGCCTCCGGGGCACGACGCGCACTCGGTAAGGCTGAAATTAGGCAGATCAGGTGAAGGCGTCGATGGAGGAGAGTGAACGAGGGGTGAACCTCGGCCGTCGGACGGGTGCGGCCGGTATTGCCCGCTCCGCACCGTGCCGAGCGGTGATCTCCCGGAAGAAGTAGTGCGCTGCTCTTCTGTATTACCGACCGGTATGGCAGCATCCGCGCCTGAGACCCGCCCCAGGGCGGTGCGCTCGCGCCCGGACGAGGCGTACGGCGAGTGACCGGAGGTGGCCCGTGGGCCCGGTGGAACGGCGGAACGTGGGACGAGGCGCGGCGGCGGCCCGCGCGGCCGTGGTGCTGTGCGTGGCGGGCGTCCTGGTGGGCGCGGCCCCGGCGGCGTACGCCGACCCGGCCCCCGACGGCAAGCGGGACCTGGAGGACGTACGCCAGCGCATCGACGACCTCTACCGCCGCGCCGAGCGGGCCACCGACGCCTACAACGGCGCCAAGGAGCAGGTCGAGCGCCAGCAGAAGGAGATCGTGAAGCTGGCGAAGAACATCGTCAGCACCCAGGAGCGGCGCAAGCGGCTCAAGAAGCGGGCCGGCTCGCTGGCCAGCGCGCAGTACCGGGGCGGCGGACTGCCCGCCGAGGCGAAACTGATGCTGAACAAGGACCCGGAGGGGTTCCTCGACAACGCCACGCTCGCCCGCAAGGGACAGCACGCGGTCCGCACCGTACTGGGGCAACTGGCGCGGACCGAGGACGACCTGCAGGGCTACGCCCAGGACGCCACCGAGCGCTGGGACAGGCTGGAGAAGGAACGCAAGAAGAAGGCCGCGGCGAAGAAGGACATCGAGAAGAAGATCGACGCCGCCGAACGGATCGAGTCACAGCTGAAGGCCGAGGAAAAGGAGCGGCTGAAGAAGCTGGAAGAGGACCGCGCCCACCGTGCGCAGACGAAATGGCTGGACTCCGGAATTCTGCGGGAGATCGGCGGGGACGCGTCCGCACAGGGGAAAAAGGCCATTTCCTATGCCACCGCGCAGATCGGCAAGAATTACGTGTGGGGCGCGGAGGGCCCGGACACCTTTGACTGCTCCGGACTCACCATGCGGGCATGGGAAGCCGCCGGCCGGACCATTCCGCGCACCTCGCAGGAACAATGGCGGCAGCTGCGCCGTATCGACATCGACGACATGCGCCCCGGCGACCTGATCATCTATCACGAGGACGCCAGCCACGTGGGGATGTACCTCGGCGACGGGGCGATCGTGCACGCCCCGCGGCCCGGCCGGCAGGTGACGGTCGCGGGGGCCGGTTCGATGCGGATTCTGGGCGTCGTACGGCCGGACGCGAAGGCCTGAGTCGACGCGCCGGAGCGCGGCGCGTGCGTGCCGTGGCCGCCCGGCGATTCCGGCATCCGGCCGAAACAACCCCGTCACCGTCCGGTAGCCCAGCGTGTGCCCGGGAGTGATGTTCGTCATTCCGCATTTCTCCCGGGGACGGCCAAAACGCTTCCCCACCCCGGTATATGCCCCTGGCGGCGTGCTGTACGCCATTCCGTACGGGCCCGTACTGGCGCTAAGGTCGCCTTCCAGTGCCCGGTGGCGCACCGCTCGTACCGACCAATGAGCGGCGCGGAACCGGGCACGGTGGTGCGCCGGTCGGTCACCGCCGCCGCACCCTCGGGGGGAGGGAAGGAAACAGAGGACATGTCCGTACCCGGTCCGCGTGAGCGCACGGCCGTGCTGCCCCAGGCGGCAGGCCCGCTGAACGGCGCGCCCGAGCCCGCGTGCCCGGCGCAGGGGGACGCCGCGCGCCCGCACGACGGCACCGCCCCGGCGGACACCGAGCCCACCGCCCCGGCCCCCGGCCCCGCTGATGCCCTGCGCCCGGCCGCGGCCGGGAACGGCAGCCACGGGCTGACCCTGCTGGTGATCGGCGACGACCCGACCAGCTCCGTCCCCGAGATGTCCGACGGCCAGGGCCACAAGGTCAGGGTCCGCACCGCCCGCAACCTCACCGAGGCCCAGCGGCTGCTCACCGACGACGTGCACTGCGTCCTGCTCGACCTGGCGGCCATGCCGAGCCAGGAAGCGCGGGAGCCCGGCGACCGGGAGAGCCGCGCCGAGGCCGAGGAGGCCGGGACGCCGGACGAGCTGGAGCCGCTGCGCGCGGTCCTGCGGCTCGCCCCGCGCCACGCCGTCCTCGCGCTGACGGCGGAGGCGGACGCGGAGCGCGGCGCCGAGGCGGTACGCGTCGGGGCCCAGGACTACCTCCCCCGCGACCAGCTCGACGCCACGGTGCTCAGCCGGGTCGTGCGCTACGCCGTGGAACGCAAGCGCGCCGACCTCGCGCAGCGCCAGCTCACCGAGTCCCGGCTGCGCGCCCAGGAGAACGCCCGGCTGGAGCGTGGGCTGCTGCCCACGCCCCTGCTGGACGGCTCCGACCTGCGCTTCGCGGCCCGGTACCGGCCCGGGCGCAGCCGCGCCCTGCTCGGCGGAGACTTCTACGACACCGTCCGCACACCGGACGGAACAGTTCACGCCATGATCGGCGACGTCTGCGGGCACGGCCCCGACGAGGCGGCCCTCGGCGTCGAACTCCGCATCGCCTGGCGCGCGCTGACCTTCGCGGGCCTGTGCGGCGACGAACTGCTCTCCACCCTGCAGCGGGTGCTGGAGAACGAGCGGGACAACGACGAGATCTTCGCGACGCTGTGCACCGTGGACATCGCGCCGGACGGACGGAACGCCGGGGTCTGCATGGCGGGCCACCCGGCACCGCTGCTGGCCAGGGCCGGCCGCGCGCCGCGCCTGCTGCCGTTCGAGAGCGGCGGCCCCGCGCTCGGCCTGCTGCCGCGCGCCCGCTGGCCGCGCCATCAGGTGACGCTGGGCGGCGCCTGGAGCCTGCTGATGTACACCGACGGCCTGATCGAAGGCCGGGTCGGGGACGGCAATCAGCGCCTCGGGCAGGACGGCATGGTCGATCTGGTCGCCGCCAAGATGGCCGCGGGGCTGCGCGGGGAGGCGCTGCTCGACGCCGCCGTCACGGAGGTGCGTGACCTCAACGGCGGCGAGCTGACCGACGACCTCGCGGTGCTGCTGCTGGACCGCGGGGAGGCGTGGGGCTGACCCCGCCGGGGCCGGGCCCGTCAGGGGCTCAGCGGCCGCCGTTCCACGGGCCGTACGGGCCGTCGGAGCTGGAGCCGCCGCGGCGCGGGCCCTTGCCGCCGCCGGAGACCCGCTTGAGCGCGGGCCGGACGTCGACCATGTACACGATCGTCGCGATCAGACCGATGATCGGCAGGAACGACATGATCCCGAAGAGCACGTTCACCAGCGTCGCCAAGCCCAGAATGATCAGCCAGAACGGCTTGGTCTTCTTGTCGGCGGCGCGGTAGGCGTCCTCGCGGCGGATGGCGGAATCGATGAACGCGAACCCGCTGAAGACCAGCATGGCCAGCGAAAGCAGCCACAGCAGATTGTTGAACCCCTGGATCAGCACGCCGTTCCACCACCCGTTGACTGTCGGACTGTCCTCGTCACCGTACCGGTAGAACGGGCCGGGCACGTCCAGCGTGCCCGGCCCGCTCCGTTGGTCCGTCGCTCACTTCGACGGCGGCGTGGTCTTCTTCGCCGTCGTGGTCTTGCGGGCGGCGGGCGCCGTCGGCGCCGTCTTCTTTGCCGACGCCGGCTTGGCCTCCGTACCGGCCTTGGCGGCGGCCGGCTTGCTCTCCCCGGCCTTCGCCGGCTCGCTCTTGACCGCGGCCGGCTTGGTCTCCGTGGCCTTGGCCTCGGTCGGCTTCGGCTCCGTCTTGGGCTCCGGCTCGATCGCGACCGCGAGCTCCTCGACCTCCTCGGCGACCTCACCGCGCCAGGTCTGCACGGCGCGCTGCCCGCGCTCGGCCAGCTCGTCGTAGGTCTCGCGGGCCTTGACGGCGTACTCCGCCGCCCGGCCGACGCCCTGCAGCGCGAGGTCCTGAGCCTGCTCGCGGATCTTCTTCAGGTCGGTGTCCAGGGAGCCGAGCAGCTCGTAGAACTTGTCCTGGGCCTCCTTGGCCTGCTTGGACACGCGGTCCTGCACGGCCTTGGCCTCGGTGGAGCGCACCTCTTCGAAGCGCTTGGGCGCCTCGGCGCGAAGCCGCTCCACCAGCCCCGGCACCTCCTTGAGCTTCTCGCTCGCGAGATCCGCGGTGCCGGCCAGGGCGTACAGGGGGGTGGGGTCGGTCACCTTCTTGACGATGTCGTCGGTGATGGCCATGCCGTTCTTCCTCCTGGAATCGGATTGCTCAGGTGGCGTGCGGTTCGCCGTCGGCCCCACGGGTGCCCTTCTTGCCCTTGCCCGTACCGCCGTGCCGCTCGTCGTCGCCGCCGTGCTCGCCTTCCGGCGCGGGGCGGTCGAGGTCCAGCCCCTCGGCGCGTGCGACGTCCGAGCTGTAGCCGTTCTCCTTGCGGAACGACTCGTAGATCTGCAGCAGCACCTGCTTCTGCTTCTCGTTCAGGGCCGGATCGGTCAGGATCGCGCTGTGCACTTCCAGGCCGTCCGGGTCCCGTCGTTCGTCGAGGATCCCCGCCTGGACGTACAGCGTCTCGGCCGAGATCCGCAGGGCCTTCGCCAGCTGCTGCAGGATCTCCGCGCTCGGCTTGCGCAGACCCCGTTCGATCTGGCTGAGGTACGGGTTGGACACCCCGGCGGCATCGGCGAGCTGCCGGAGGCTCAGCTGCGCGTTGCGCCGCTGCTCCCGCAGGAACTCCCCGAGATTGCCGACGTTGAGTGATGCCATGTCTCCGATCGTGCCTCCGTTCGCTAACTTTTGCAAGCAGCCGCTAGCAAAAGTGTTCCGTGTCATGTGCGGCCGGTCGCGCCGGGCGCTCGGTCACTGTCAGACCGGTCGGCGCGCGGCCGGTCGCCGTCCGGCCGTCCGCGTACGGAAATCGTTTGCCGCTGATCGGGAGCGGCGCGAGGATGCAGGGATGGAGCGCGGTTTTGACGATCTGGTGGCCGAGGCGGCGAACGTGTCCGTGGCGGGCTGGGACTTCTCCTGGCTGGACGGGCGGGCGACCGAGGCGCGGCCCTCGTGGGGGTACCAGCGGCTGATGGGGGAGCGGCTGGCCGACGCGTCGGCCGCACTGGACATCCAGACCGGCGGGGGCGAGGTGCTCGCCGGGGCGCCGAAGCTGCCACCCGTGATGGTGGCCACCGAGTCCTGGCAGCCGAACGTCACCAAGGCCACCCGGCTGCTGCACCCGCTCGGCGCGGTCGTCGTCGCCGACCCGGACGAGCCGCCGCTGCCCTTCGCCGACGACGCGTTCGACCTGGTGACGAGCCGGCACCCGGCAACGATCTGGTGGGCGGAGATCGCCCGCGTACTGCGCCCCGGCGGCACGTACTTCGCCCAGCACGTGGCGCACGAGAGCGTCTTCGAGCTGGTCGAATACTTCCTCGGACCGCAGCCCGAGGCCCGGCGGGGGCGCCACCCCGACGACGAGCGCGCGGCGGCCGAGGCGGCCGGGCTGGAGATCACCGACCTGCGGTTCGAGCGGCTGCGCATGGAGTTCCGCGACATCGGCGCGGTCGTCTACTTCCTGCGCAAGGTGATCTGGATGGTGCCCGGCTTCACCGTCGAGCAGTACCGCGACCGGCTGCGCGAACTGCACGAAAAGATCCGGGCCGAGGGGCCGTTCGTCGCCCACTCCACCCGCTCCCTCTTCGAGGCGCGCAAGCCGGAGTGACGACGCGGCCTGCTTTCCGAGGTGTGCGAGCCGGAGTGACGTCGCGCTCTGCTTACGAGGCGCGCGAGTCGGGGAGGCGACGAGTTCTGCTTTACGAGGCGCGCGAGTCGGGGAGACAGCAGCCCGACGCCCCCTGCCTCCAAGGGGTTTGACTTGGAGTGCGCTCCAACTCCTACCGTCCCTGACGTGAGCCCGACACGGTCCTCGCCCACGGGGGACGGGGCACTTCCAGGAGGTTACGCGCATGACCGGCATCCCCACTCGACAGCTCGGCGATCTGACCGTCTCCGCCCAGGGCCTGGGCTGCATGGGGATGAGTCACGGGTACGGCGCCTCGGACGACGCGCAGTCGATCGCGACCATCCACCGCGCCCTCGACCTCGGCGTCAGCCTCCTGGACACCTCCGACTTCTACGGGGCCGGGCACAACGAGGAGCTGGTCGGGCGGGCCGTCGCCGACCGCCGCGACCGGGCGGTGATCGCCACCAAGTTCGGCTTCGCCAACAAGCTCGGCGAGCCGACCGCGATCCGGGGCGACGCCGCATACGTACGCCAGGCCTGCGACGCCTCGCTGCGCCGGCTCGGCGTCGACCACATCGACCTGTACTACCAGCACCGCGTCGACCCCGAGGTGCCGATCGAGGAGACCGTCGGGGCGATGGCGGAGCTGGTCGCGGCGGGCAAGGTGCGGCACCTCGGCCTCTCCGAGGCGAGCGCCGCGACGATCCGGCGGGCGCACGCGGTGCACCCGATCGCCGCGCTGCAGAGCGAGTGGTCGCTGTGGACGCGCGACCTGGAGCAGGAGATCGCGCCGGTCTGCCAGGAGCTGGGCATCGGCCTCGTACCGTTCTCGCCGCTCGGCCGCGGCTTCCTCACCGGCCGGTACACGTCCGTGGAGGGGATGGCGGAGGGCGACGTACGCCGTACCCAGCCGCGCTTCGCCGACGGCAACCTGGAGCGCAACCTCGCCATCGTCGAGAAGCTGAACGAGCTGGCTGTGGAAAAGGGCGTCACCGCCGGGCAGCTGGCGCTGGCCTGGGTGCAGCACCGGGGCGCCGACGTGGTGCCGATCCCGGGCACGCGCCGCGAGAAGTACCTGCTGGAGAACGTCGCCGCGGTCGCCGTCGGGCTGTCCGCCGACGAGCTTGCCGCCATCGACGCCGTCGCCCCGGCCGAGGCGGTCGCCGGCACCCGCTACGACGAGTCGAGCCTGGCCTTCGTCAACCGCTGAGGTTTTCCACAGGCCACCGCGCCGCCCGCCGTGCCGCCGTAAAGTCGGGGACATGAGTGAGGACGAGGGGAGCGTGCGGATCGACAGCTGGATCTGGTCCGTGCGGCTCATGAAGACGAGATCGGCGGCGGCCACGGCCTGCCGGGGCGGCCACGTGCGGGTCAACGGCGAGCGCGTGAAGGCGGCGCACGGCGTACGGAACGGCGACGAGGTCCGGCTGCGGCACGCCGGACGCGAGCGGATCGTGGTCGTGAAACGGCTCGTGAAGAAGCGAGTCGGCGCGCCGGTCGCGGTCGAGTGCTACGTCGACAACAGCCCACCCCCGCCCCCGCGCGAGACGGCCCTGCAAGTCCCGATCCGCGACCGGGGCGCGGGCCGCCCGACCAAGCGCGACCGCCGCGAAATGGAACGCCTGTGGAGCCGCCCGCCCGCGCCTCCCGGCGACGAACCGAAGTCGTGAGGCGTAGCGGAGTCGTGAGGCGACCGAAGTGGTGAGTCTTGGGTCGTCGGCGGGGGCTGGGCCGACCTGAGGCTTTATATGGGGGAGGGGTGGGGGCGGGGGGGGAGGGGCCCCCGAGGGGCAGCGTCAGGGAATGTCTCTCCCCCCAAGGGAACGGTCACCTCCCAAGGCGGCGCCTCACCTCCCAAGGCGGCGCCTCACCCCTCAAGCGGACGCCTCACCTCCCAAGCCGGCGCCTCACCCCCCATTCGCCGCCATCCACTCCCGGTCCGGCTCGATGGTTTGGAGGACTTCGATGAGGATTCCCTCCGGGCTTTCGAGGTTGAAGCGGCGCTGACCCCAGGGTTCGTCGCGCAGCGGCTCGGTGATGCGTACGCCCCGGGCGCGCAGTGCGGCCTCCTCGGCTGCCGCGTCCGCGACGAGGAAGGCGAGGCAGAGGCCCGCCGTGTCCTGGGTGCGGAAACCCGCCGGCATGCTCTCGTGGCCGCGCTGGACGAAGTCGAGGACGTACGCGGGGTGTTCGGGATGGTGCAGGCTGACGTACCAGCCGAGGTCGGCGACCTGGGTGAAGCCGAAGTGGTCGGTGTAGAAGCGGCTGCTGGCGGCCGTGTCGTCGCTGAGTACGGCGATGCCGAGCTTTTCGAAGCGCATGCGGTTCCCTCCCGGTCGGTGGCACGGTGCCACCAACCACTCCGCTTGTAGTGACTCGAAGTACTCTAGTTGTAGTACGTTGGGTGTAGTGGTTGCAAGGGAATTGCAGGGAATTGCGAGGAGGGTGCCGGTGGTGCGCAATCCGGAGCGGCGTACGGCGCTGGTGGACGCGGCGATCGAGGTGCTGGCGCGGGACGGTGCGCGCGGCCTGACGTTCCGCGCCGTGGACGCGGAGGCGGCCGTGCCGAAGGGCACCGCCTCCAACTACTTCGCCAGCAGGGACGCGTTGCTCGCGCAGGTCACCGGGCAGATCCACCAGCGCATCGCGCCGGACCCGGACGAGGTCACCGAGGTCATGAAGGCGCCGCACGGGCGTGAGCTGGTGACCGAGCTGATGGGCTGGATCAACCGCCGGGTGACCGCGAACCGCACCGGTTACCTCGCGATGCTGGAGCTGCGTCTGGAGGCCACCCGGCGGCCCGAGCTGCGCGCGGAGCTGACCGCCACCCTGCGGGGCGTGCTGGAGGACGACATCCGCTTCCATGAGGAGGGCGGGCTGCCGGGGGACCGTACGGCGGTGATGCTGATGTACCTCGCGATGACGGGGCTGATGCTGGAGCAGCTCACCTTGCCGGGTGTGGTGCCGGGCGAGGAGACGGACGGGCTGATCGCTGCCCTGGTGGACCGGGTGATCCCGGGCGACGACCGTTAGCCGCCCCGTCCCGTCGTCCCGCCGTCCCCTCAGGCCCCGTAAGGCCGGGCCAGCCGGGCGTCGCGCAGGGCGTGGGCCCACCAGGTCAGCTGATCGAGCAGGACGGCGGCCGCGCGGTCCGGGCCCTCCGGGGCGTGCAGCCGGCCCCGGCCGTCGAAGAGCTGGCCGGCCATGGGGAGGCTGACGGTTTCGCGGACCGTCGTGGCGTGCAGTTCGGCGAAGACCAGGCGCAGTTGCTCCACGGCGCGCAGGCCGCCGGAGATCCCGCCGTAGGAGACGAAGCCGACCGGCTTGGCCTGCCACTCCGCGTGCAGCAGGTCGATGGCGTGCTTGAGCGGGGCGGGGAAGGAGTGGTTGTACTCCGGGGTGATCACGACGAAGGCGTCCGCCGCGTCGACGCGCTTGGCGAACGCCTCCGCGTCGGGCCCGCCGCGCAGCGCGTACGGCTGGATCTCGGCGAGGTCCAGGACGTCCACGCCGAGGTCCGGCCGGGCCGCCGCGTGCCCGGTGAACCAGTCCGCGACGACGGGCGCGAACCGGCCCTCCCGGGTGCTGGCGACGATGACGGCGAGGTGGAGCGTCTCTGCAGACATGAACATGCCTCTCTGGAATGAGGTGTGGTGGCGAATGCAGAGACGACGCTAAAACCTCAATAAAACTTGAGGTCAAGCGTGATCGTGATCGGGCGCCATGCCGGATGCGCACCCGCCTCCGGATGTGCACCCGCCTCCGAGGGGCGGCTGTCGTGCACCCGCCCCGAGGCCACTCCTCAGCCCCCGCTTCTCAGCCCCCGCCCCTCAGCCCTCGCCCCTCAGCCCTCGCCGAACAGCTGGAGCAGCTCCTTCTTCTCGAACATGCGGGCCGTCTCGACCGCCGACGGCGTGCCCGCGTTCGGGTCGGCGCCGTGGCTGAGGAGGAGCCGTACGACGGCGTCCTCACCCTTGAAGACGGCGCCCGCGATCGGGGTCTGGCCGCGCTCGTTGGGCCGGTCGGCGTCCGCGCCGCGCTGGAGCAGGGCTTCGACGGTCGCTTCGTGGCCGTGGTACGCGGCCAGCATGACGAGTGAATCGCCCTTGTCGTTGGTGAGGTTGGCGGGCACCCCCGCGTCCACGTAGGCGGCGACGGTGTCGGTGTCGCCCCGCCGGGCCAGGTCGAAGACCTTGGCCGCCAGCTGCAGCACCTCGGGGTCGTGCGCGTGCTCGATCGACTCGGGCCCCTGCGCGCCTGGGGTCGTCTCGCTCATGCTGTCGGCCTCCTGCTCTCGTGGTGTGCGCTTGCACCCGCCACTTTATGCAGGCCAGGGCCGCGGGCGGCGAGTCGGCGGCAGGACGCCTCAGAACATGTCCGGGCACCAGGGCCGCCGCGCGGCCCGCAGCAGTACGTCCGCGGTGGCCAGCGCTCCCGCCCGGTCCTCCTGGATGCGGCCGAGCGCCGCGAGTCGCGTGGCCGACTCGTCGCCCAGGTACAGCGAGGCCAGGTCGCGTACGTCCAGGGTGAGATCGGCTGAGCGCGTCGTGGACGTACACGTGGCGCCCGCGGGCCCGGCGTCGAGGTGGTACCGGCCGGCGGCGTACCCGGCAGCGTCGGCCACCTCCAGTACCAAGGATCCCGGTACGGCGTACGTCCGCGCCGCCAGCAGGCGCGGTACGTCCAGCGGGCGGATCCACAGGTAGTCGGCGTGCTCCTCGATGTTCGCGGCGCGCGGGTCGCCGAGCAGCAGCGGCAGGGTGTCGTCCGGTGGGCGCTCCCCGGTCCGTACGTGCCACACCCAGTCGATCGAGCACAGGAAGTGCCACAGGGCGCGCTCGGCCTCCGGGCTGACCGCGATCAGCTTTCTGACGTAGGCGGTCTGCTCGGGCTGTTTCTGCTCCCAGCGGTCGTCACAGGTGTACGTGACCAGACCGTCGACCTCGCCGGACGCCGACCGGTACACGGCATGGAAGGGGTCCTTCCACTCCAGCGCCGGCCACTGGACCTCGCCGGTCGCGAGCTGCCACCAGCGCGCGTCGCGCGAGACGGCGCCGTGCTGCTGTGCCCGGAAGCGGTCGTGCAGGGCCGGGCCGAGGGCGCGCACTTCGGCGGGGCTCACGAATTCCACCCGGCCGCCGCTCTCCGCTCCCGGGCGGCCGGGGCCGAGCTGGGCGCGGGCCACGTCGATGCGCCACTCGGTGAAGTGGGTGGCGGGCCCGAAGCCGTACCGCCCGTAGATCGGGTACTCCGCGGCGATCAGCGTGGCCACCGCCTCGCCGCGCTCGCGCGCCGCGGCCAGGTCCCGCTCGAGCATCCGGCTGAGCAGGCCGCGGCGGCGGTGCGTGGGTGAGACGGTCACCTGGCTCACGGCGTCGGCCGGCACCCGGGCGCCGCCCACGACGGTCAGCTCCTGCGCGAAGCTGCGGAAGGTCGCGACGCACTGCCCGTCGTCGAAACCGCCCTGCAGACGGGCGAAGTCGACGCCGCCGCGGCGGAATTCGAGCTCTTCCTTGGTCAGCGTCCCCGGCGGCCGGGTGAAGCCGGTGGCCACCGCCTCCATCCAGCCGGTGAACTCCGCCTCGTCGACCGCGCGCACCTCAAGGCTCATGTGCGTACGCTAGCCACCGTCCTGACGGGTTGTCGCCCGGATTAACGCCGTGCCGCGGGGGCGCGAACGTCAGCGCGCCGGCCGCCGATTCAGAACGCCGCCGCCCGGATCTCGCCCACGCGCTCGGCGCCGCCCAGCAGCGGGACGTCCGCGATGCGGTCGAGGACCGGGGCATCGACGCCCATGAGGCGCAGCGTGCGGGCGAGTATCGGGCCGAGCGTGCGGGTCGCGCCGTCGTCGATCTTGAAGGCGAGCGCGCGGCCGTCGGGCAGCGCCAGCGCCTGTACGGCCTCGGCGCCCATCTTCGACAGCACGCCGGGGATCTCCCGCATCAGCCAGGTGTCGGGGCGGCGGGTGCCCGCGACGTACTCCGGGTGGGCGCGCATCGCGTCCGCCACCCGGCGCTCGGGCGTGCCGGGCGCGGCCAGGACGAAGTGCCGGTACGCGCGTGCCAGGCCGGTCAGCGAGAGGGCCATCAGGGGCGCGCCGCAGCCGTCGGTGCCGATGTGGTCGACGGCCTCGCCGCTCGCGTCCCGTACGGCCTCCAGGACCAGCCGCTGGAGCGGGTGGTGCTGATCGAGGTAGTTCTCCAGGGGCCAGCCGTTGGCGGCGCAGGCGGCGAGCATCGCGGTGTGCTTGCCGGAGCAGTTCATGGTCAGCGGGTCGCGGACCTTGCCGGCGGCCAGGTAGTTCTCCGCCTCGGCCGGGTCGAGCGGCAGGTCGGGCGGGGTCTGCAGCTGCTCGGGGGCGAGGTCGTACTCGGCGAGCATCTTCTGCACGAGATCGAGGTGAAAGCTTTCTCCGGAGTGGCTGGCGGCAGCCAGGGCCAGGCGCTCGCCGGAGAGGTCCAGGCCCGCGCGGAGGATCGCGGCGGCCTGCATCGGCTTGTTCGTGGAGCGCGGGAAGACCGGCGCGGCCACGTCTCCCAGGGCCAGGTCCACGCTGCCGTCCGCGGCCAGGACGACCAGCGAGCCGCGGTGCACGCCCTCGACGAAGCCGGAGCGGACGACCTCGGCGAGCACGGGCGGGAGGGACGGCTGCTGCTCGGTTATCGCACCGGGGGTGTCGGCGGAGGAGGTCATCGCGGGCCTTCCGGGGTCGCGGACCCGCCTCCCACGAGGACCGGACGGCGGGGGACCGCCGGATCAGGAGAGCAGGTCGTCTACTTGTGCTTCCCCTTCACGGTACCTGCGGGCGATCTCCGCGCTGCAATCGTCGGCCGTGCGCTGGAGCGACTGGCGGCGCAGCGAGACCTGCTGCTCGTACTGGACCAGCCGGCCCATCGCCTCCCGCAGCTCGGCGTCCGTGCGCGCCCCCAGGTCGGACAGCTCGACCTCGCCGAGCATGTCCTCGGCCAGCCGGCGGTACTCCTCGCTGTGCGGCGTCCCGACCGTCACGTGCCGGGCCGAGGAGCGGTGCCGCGAGGGCCCGTCCGTCAGGATCTCCGGCAGCCGGTCCAGGACCGTGGTCTGGGGCGCCGCGCGCCGGGCGGCCTCCGCGCGGAGGATGTCGATCCGGCCCTGGAGCAGCCGCCGTACGTAGCTGAGGTCGGCCTCCTCCTGCTGCGCGTCCCGGCGCAGCTTGCGGATCTCGGGCAGGCCGAGGCCCGAGAGGTCGGGCCGGGGAGCCGGACGGAAGCGGTCGCGTTGCAGCGGAGGGCGGGGCTGAGCCGGGCCTGCGGGGAGCATGGGGCCATCCTCGGTGCGGTCGCCGGGCCGCGCCGGGCGCCCGGGCGGGGGCGGCGGCTCGGGCCGGGACGTGGACATCGTCGTCGGCAGGGGCTGGGGCCCGCGCGCGGAGACCGCCGCTGCCCCTTGGGCGGATGTACGGGCAAAAGGTACGGAACCGGAGGATGTCTGCCCGGTGCCGGCGGTGCTCATGCGTGTGTCCGTCCCCTCGTGCGGCGCGGTCCGGAGCCACGTGGTCCCGCGCACCGCGTGCAGGCATCGTGCCACTGCGAGAGGTGCGCGCGCAGGGTCATTGGCCCGCGAACGGTCCGTGTGGGGGTACGGCGGGCGGCGCGGTTGGGCTGTCCGGGTGGTAAAGCACCCCGCACCCCCTGGGGTGGTGTGGGGTGGCGACCGGCATCATGGCGGTATGCGAGCAGTGGTGCAGAGGGTGAACGGCGCACGCGTCGACGTGGCCGGCGAGACCGTCGGCGAGGTCGTGGGAGAGGGCCTGTGCGTCCTGGTCGGCGTGACGCACGACGACACCCCGGAGAAGGCCGCCCAGCTGGCCCGCAAGCTGTGGTCGGTACGCATCCTCGACGGTGAGAAGTCGTGCTCGGACACGGGCGCGGGGCTGCTGGTGATCAGCCAGTTCACGCTGTACGGGGACGCCCGCAAGGGCCGCCGCCCCACCTGGAACGCGGCGGCGCCGGGGCCGGTCGCCGAGCCGCTCGTCGACGAGGTCGTCGCGCAGCTGCGGACGCTCGGCGCGCAGGTGGAAACGGGCCGGTTCGGCGCGGACATGAAGGTCTCACTGACGAACGACGGCCCGTTCACGGTGCTCCTGGAGGTCTGAGGCGGCCCGGCGGGCCGCGGGCCCCGCTACGGCTCGACCACGATCTCCTGGGCCGCCGCCGTGGTGTCCGCCATGAGTTCGGCGTCCGCCTTCACGTTCCGCTTGACCAGGGCCAGCGCGATCGGGCCCAGCTCGTGGTGGCGGGCCGAGGTCGTGATGAACCCGATCTGGCGCCCCTCGGGGCCGTCGGCGGCGAGCCGGACCGGCGCGCCGTGTCCCGGCAGCTTCACCTCGCTGCCGTCCAGGTGCAGGAAGACCAGCCGGCGCGGCGGCTTCCCCAGGTTGTGGACGCGGGCGACGGTCTCCTGGCCGCGGTAGCAGCCCTTCTGGAGGTGGACGGCCGTGCCGATCCAGCCCAGCTCGTGCGGGATGGTGCGGTGGTCGGTCTCCAGGCCCAGCCGCGGCCGGTGCGCCTCGACGCGCAGCGCCTCCAGGGCGAGCACGCCGATCGCCGGGCCGTGCGTCCCGGCGAATTCCTCCAGGGAGGCACGCGGCAGGAAGAGGTCGCGGCCGTGCGGCGTCTCGCGGACGGCGGCGGCGTCCTTGGGCGTCTCGGCGATGGAGCCGGCCGGCAGGTGCACGACGGCCAGCTCGTCCGTACGGTCGGCCACCTCGACCCGGTAGAAGAACTTCATGCTCTCCAGGTACGCGAGCAGCGCTTCCTGGGTGCCGGGCTCGGTGTGCAGCCAGGTCGTCTCGCCGTCGTCGACGAGGTAGAGCGCGTGCTCGATGTGGCCGTTGGCGGAGAGGATCAGCGCCTCGGTGGCGTGGCCGGGCGCCAGCTCGCTGACGTGCTGGGTGAGCAGCAGGTGCAGCCAGCTCAGCCGCTCGGGGCCGGAGACGGCGAGGACGCCGCGGTGCGAGAGGTCCACGAAGCCCGCGCCGTCCGCAAGGGCGCGTTGCTCGCGGAAGAGGTCGCCGTAGTGCGCGGCGACGCCTTCGTCGGGGGCCTCGGCGGGGACGGCACCGGGCAGCGACAGCAAGGGGCTGGCTTCTGATGGACGCAGCATGTGCTCCAGCGTACGTCCCGGTAGTACCGGTCGGCCGGTCCGTCCCGGTGCGAGAGCGGGAAGCCCGGTCTCAGCCGGGATCCGCCGCGGGTGCCTCGTCCTCGCCGCCCGCCTTCGCGGTGCACTCCCGGCACCGCCCGAAGATCGCGAAGTGCTTCAGGTCCGTGTCGAACCCGAACGTCTTCTGCAGCGTCTCCCGGAAGGGCGCGGCGACCGACAGGTCGGCCTCGATCACCTCGGTGCAGTCCCGGCACACCAGGTGGATGTGGTGATGCCGGTCGGCGAGGTGGTACGTGGGCGCGCCGTGCCCGAGGTGGGCGTGGCTGACGAGGCCCAGCTCCTCCAGCAGCTCCAGGGTGCGGTAGACCGTGGAGATGTTGACGCCGCCCGCCGTCCTGCGCACCTCGGTGAGGATCTCGTCGGGCGTGGCGTGCTCCAGCCGGTCGACCGCCTCCAGCACGAGCTGCCGCTGGGGCGTCAGACGGTATCCGCGCTTGCGGAGGTCGCTCTGCCAGTCGGTGGTCACCACGCCCCCCAGTGTAGGTACGCCCGTCGGCGGGGTGTTACGGCTTGTAGGGCGTGCCGTCCGGGTTGAAGAAGGAGACGCCGTCGGGCATGTCCTCGGGCAGGCTCTCCGCCCACTGCTTGAGGTCGGCGTCCGCGACCTTCTTCAGGTGGGCCGACATGTACGGGCGCAGCGGGACGTCCGGCGTGGCCTTCTCACCGACCCACATCAGGTCGCTGTTGACGTAGCCGTAGAGCCGCTTGCCGCCGCTGTACGGGCCCGAGGCCTCGGTACGGGCCACGGCGTCCGTCGCCAGGTCGATCTGCGGCTTCTGGTCGGCCAGCTCGCCGTACCAGACCTCGACGACGCCCTGGTCGCGGACCATGACGATCTCGACCTTGCGGTCCTTGTCGATGCGCCAGTAGCCGCTCTCGGACTCCAGCGGGCGGACCTTCTTGCCCTCGCCGTCGAGCACCCAGCTGTGCGAGTGGTACTCCAGGAAGTCACGGCCGTCGTGGGAGAAGGTGACCTCCTGCCCGAAGTTGCACTTCTCGGTGCCGGGGAAGTCGGCGACGCCCGCACCCTCCCAGTTGCCCAGGAGGAAGGCCAGCGGTACGAGGGCCGGGTTCAGGTCGGACGGGATCTCGATCATGAGAGCTCAGGCGATCTATAGGAGGTGGACAGTCTCGGTCCGGGCGCGGTCAGCGCTGACCCTGGTACAGCTTCTTCCAGGTCAGACCGGCGAAGGCGACGACGCCGACGGCGACCAGGACAAGCAGGGCGGTGAAGAATGCCTCAAGCACGAGCGCGCTCCTCGGACAGAGTGAGGGTTTACGGACCGTAGGTGAGTCTAGTCGCCGCAGGGAGCGACGGCGCTGTGAGGTCCGCCCCAGGGGCCGGACAGGCGCTCACCTGTGGTCCTTGTCGTCCAGCTCGCGCCACCAGCGGTCGGACTCCGGGTCGCCGGACTCGTCCCACCAGCGCTCACCCGGCTCCCTGCGGTTCGCCACGATCGCCGCGAAGGGCGGGATGACCATGGCGACCACGCACATGGCCACCGCCGCGGGAATGGACCACAGCCGCACGACGCCCCACGCCAGGACGAAGAGCGCGATGCAGGTGGCCATCATGGCGTAGTACCTGCGGTGACGGCGCTGCACGGACATACCTCCACGGTAGATCCGCGCGACGGGCCTGAACAGCGCTGAGCCCTCCGTACGGCGAGCCGTAGGGAGGGCGGGAAAGCGCGGAGGGCCGCACCCCCAGCCAAGGCGTCCAAACCCCTGGGGTGCGGCCCTCCAGCCGTGTCGCGGACCGTCCGGGGACGGTCTGCGTCAGACGGCGATGGCGACCTCCGCGAGGCCACCCTGCTGGGCGACCACGGTGCGGTCGGCGGTGCCGCCCGGGACGAGCGCGCGCAGCGTCCAGGTGCCCTCGGCCGCGTAGAAGCGGAACTGTCCGGTGGCCGAGGTGGGGACCTCGGCGGTGAACTCACCGGTGCTGTCCAGCAGGCGGACGTAACCGGTGACGGGCTCGCCGTCCTTGGTCACGCTGCCCTGGATCGTGGTCTCGCCGGGCTTGATGGTCGACGCGTCGGGGCCGCCGGCCTGTGCTCCACACATGGGAATTCCTTGAGGGGTAGGGAAGGTGGGGTCGGGGCTTACTTGTTGGCGCCGAGCTCGATCGGCACGCCGACGAGCGAGCCGTACTCGGTCCAGGAGCCGTCGTAGTTCTTCACGTTCTCCTGGCCCAGGAGCTCGTGCAGCACGAACCAGGTGAGCGCGGAGCGCTCACCGATGCGGCAGTAGGCGACGGTGTCCTTCGCCAGGTCGACCTGCTCGTCCTCGTAGAGGGCCTTGAGCTCCTCGTCGGACTTGAAGGTGCCGTCGTCGTTGGCGTTCTTCGACCACGGGATGTTGCGGGCGCTCGGCACGTGGCCGGGGCGCTGCGACTGCTCCTGCGGGAGGTGCGCCGGGGCGAGCAGCTTGCCGCTGAACTCGTCGGGGGAGCGGACGTCCACCAGGTTCTTGTTGCCGATCGCGTTCACGACGTCGTCGCGGAAGGCGCGGATGGAGGTGTCCTGCGGCTTGGCCTTGTACTCGGTCTTCGCGCGGTTCGGGACCTGCGAGCCGTCGACCAGGTCGCGGGAGTCCAGCTCCCACTTCTTGCGGCCGCCGTCGAGGAGCTTGACGTCCTGGTGGCCGTAGAGCTTGAAGTACCAGTACGCGTAGGAGGCGAACCAGTTGTTGTTGCCGCCGTAGAGGACGACGGTGTCGTCGTTGGCGATGCCCTTCTCCGACAGGAGCTTCTCGAAGCCCTCCTGGTCGACGAAGTCACGGCGCACCGGGTCCTGCAGGTCCTGCTGCCAGTCGATACGGACCGCGTTCTTGATGTGGTTCTTGTCGTAGGCCGAGGTGTCCTCGTCCACCTCGACGAGGACCACCTTGGGGTCGTCGATGTGGGCCTCGACCCAGTCGGCGTCGACGAGGACGTCGCTACGGCTCATGGTTTTCTCCTCCGGGGCAGTTTCGGATGCGGTTGCGCAGGAGTACGCCGGTACGCGCGGCGGCATCAGAGGCGCGCGGCGCTGCGCGGGGGTACAGGCGGAATGGCCTCACGGCCGGGAGAACGGGTGGCAGAAACCCGTCAGACAGAGCGACAGAGCATGGCGGCGACGCGGCACAGGTCGACTGCCCGCCGCTTCGTGAGATCCGCCTGTCCCCGCGTACGGGAACGGCTCATCAGGCTCTGCATGGCTCCGATCGTAAAGAGGGACGGTGGGGCGTGTCACCGGTGTGTCGAATGCTGAGACATGAGCGTCCGCGATGTGGAAGCGGAGGGTGGGAACGGCGGTGCGCGGGCCGTCCGGCGGCGGGCCGGACGGCCTCCACGGGTCGCGGTACGGACAAGCCCGTCTCAAGGGATGGACAAGGGGCTCCGTGGCGGCCGCCGGGTCAGCCCGGCAGCTTGACGTCGGTGCCCTTCGCGGAGATCGCTATCCCGTCGCGGGTGGTCGTCACGCGGTCCAGCTTCAGCCCGGCCGGCAGCTCGCCCAGCTTCCAGTCGTGGTCCGTACGGGCCCGCACCTTGTCCTCGCAGCCGGGGACCGCGGTGCACAGCGTCGGGAGCTCGTCGGCGCGCAGCCGTATCGTGTCGCCGCCCACCGTCGAGACGGTGCCGACCACGTCGAGGGAGTCGAGCACGGGGATGTCCGGCGAGATCTTGACCTGGCTCTTGCCGCCGCTCGTGCCGCCGTACGAGATGCGCACGCCGTCCCCCGCCGCCCTGGTCAGGTCGGCGTAGCCGATACGGGCCTCGCCGGTCGCCGAGGCGGCGCCCTCGATGGAGGTGTAGTCGCTGCTCAGCTTCACGTCGTGGAACTGGGCCGACAGCTCCGTGACCCGCAGCCGGTGCCCCTCGGCGGTGGCCTCGATACCGCCGAGCGAGGCGTCGACCTCGGTGAGGGTGCCGCTCGCGACCTGGGTGAGGAAGGGGAAGCCCTTGATGGACACCTGGGGCGACTCGCTCAGCCCCAGGCTGCCCCGTATCTTCTCGGCGGCCTTGTCCTCGGCGAAGTTCACGGCCAGCCGGTCCGCGGCGACGAACAGCGCCGCGACGACGACCACGAACACCAAGAGCCTTCTCAGAGCACGCATCGAACCCCTTCCCCCCATGCTTCGGTGTGACGCCGAGCCTAACCGGGCACCTTGTGCGACGGCATGAACAGGCCGGTCACGCTTCCTCCGTAAGGAGCGTGACCGGCCTGAAGAGGTTGCACACGGGTACCGGGAAACCGCTCAGCCCAGCGTGCGGCCCAGGACGTGGACGGCGGGGGCGGCGAGCGCCAGCGGCAGCGCGACGCCGGCCGTCAGGTGCACGAACCGTGAGGGGTAGTCGTAGCTGGCGACCCGCAGGCCGATCAGCGCGCAGCCGCCGGCCGCGAAGCCGAGGACGGCACCGGCCGCGCCGTCGCCGCCGAACTGTCCGGCCGCGATCCCCGCACCGGTCGCGGCCAGCAGCGCCAGGACGACCGAGACCGGTCCGGGCAGCGGCAGCGCGCGGGCGAGCACCGCGACCGCCACGGCGACGGCGCCGGTGACCGTGGCGTGCGGCTCGGCCGCGAGGTGGCCGGCGGCCAGCACCGCCAGCGCGGACGAGGTGAGCCCCGCGGTCAGCGCGTACATCCGCTCGTCCGCGCTGCTGCGGTTGCGCAGCTGCAGGACGAGGACGAGCAGGCACCACACGCCGAGCGTGCCGATGCCCACCACGGGCGCGGCCTCGCGGTCGGTGGCCAGCAGCGCGACGTCGGTGACCAGGCCGCCGAGGAACGCCAGCGCGATGCCCTGCCGGGCCGGCCACATGCCGTTCAGCCGGAACCAGCCGGCCGCCGTGACCGCCTGCAGAACCGCGACCACCACGGCCGGGAACACCCGGGGCAGCGGCGCCGCCAGCGCGAGCAGCACGGCGAGCCCCGCCGTGAGCGCGGCCGGCTGGAACCCGGGCGGAATGATCGGCGAGTGGCCCAGGGCGCGGGCGCGCTGGTTGGGCGCGAGGTGCGCGAGGTCGTCGTCGGCCGCGGCCCGCTGCGCGGGCTCCTCGGTCGCCGGCTGCGCTGCCGCGGGCTGGGCGGGGACGTGCGTGGTCTCCGCCGCGGCCGGGGCGTGCGCGGGCTGCCCCGCCTCGGTCTCCCAGGTCGCGCCGTCCCAGGTCTGCGTCTGCGGCTGCGCGTACGGAGCCTGGGGCTGCGCGTACGGGTCGGCGTACGGGTCCTGGCCGTTGGCGTACGGGCCCTGGGCGTGGGCGTACTGGCCCTGTGCGTACTGGTCCTGGGCGTACGGATCCTGGGTGCCGGCGTACGGGGCCTGCGGGTGGCCGCCCTGGAAGTGGCCGCCCTGGCCCTGGCCGTAGGCGTGACCGCCGTACGCGCCGTTGTCGTACGCCGGGTCCTCGTAGGACCCGTACCGCTGCCCGTACGGGCCGTGCTGCTGGTCGCTCATCTCGGCGCTCATCCTCCCGCGAACGGTGGGAGGACCTCGACGGTGCCGCCCTGGGACAGTGGGACCGCGGCGTGGTCGCGGCTGCCGACCGCGGTGCCGTCGACGAGGAACGAGCAGCGCAGCAGGACGCGGGCGAACTCCGGGTTCGCCTCGTGCGCCGCGCGCGCCGCATCCAGCGCCTCGGCGAGCGTGCGTGCGGTGTACGGCTCCTCGGCCGTGCCGGCCGCGGCCTTCGCCGCCGCCCAGTAGCGGACGGTGCCTGTTGTTGTCACGGACGGCCCCTTCTCCTTCGTTGCCGCCTCCATGATGGCCTACGCCGCCGGACGCGCTGCCCCGGGCAAGGGATGGCAAAGCCTCGCGGCCGGAACCCCGTAAGACAGAAATATCGGTTGCTGCGGGCAAACGTTCGCATAGGCTTCGGCGGGTGCTGGTCCGACTCGCCATGGCGCATTTGCGCCCCCACAGACGTTCGATATCCCTGATCGTGCTGCTCCAGCTCGTCCAGACGCTGGCCACGCTCTATCTCCCCACCCTCAACGCCGAGATCATCGACAACGGTGTCGTCGCGGGCGACACCGGCTACATCGTCAGCACCGGCGGCTTCATGATCGCCGTGACGCTGCTGCAGATCGTCTGCGCGATCGGCGCCGTCTACCTGGGCGCCCGTACGGCCATGGCGCTCGGCCGCGACATCAGGGCCGCCGTCTTCGACCGGGTGCAGTCCTTCTCCGCGCGCGAGCTCGGCTCCTTCGGCGCGCCCTCGCTCATCACCCGCACCACCAACGACGTCCAGCAGGTCCAGATGCTGGTGCTGATGACGTTCACGATGATGGTCGCGGCGCCGATCATGATGATCGGCGGCGTCGTCATGGCGCTCAACCAGGACGTGCCGCTCTCCGGCCTGCTGCTGGTCATCGTCCCGCTGCTCGGCGTGCTGGTGGCGACGGTCGTCCGGCGGATGCGGCCGCTCTTCCGCGGCGTGCAGGAGCGCATCGACACCGTCAACCGCGTGCTGCGCGAGCAGATCACCGGCATCCGCGTCATCCGCGCCTTCGTCCGGGACCAGCACGAGCGGACCCGCTTCGAGAAGGCCAACACCGACCTCTACGACGTCTCGCTGCGCGCCGGCCGGCTGATGTCGATGATGTTCCCGCTGGTCATGCTGATCGTGAACGCCTCCAGCGTGGCCGTCGTCTGGTTCGGCGGGCACCGCATCGACAGCGGCGGCATGGAGATCGGCGCGCTGACGGCCTTCCTCAGCTACCTCATGTACATCCTCATGTCGATCATGATGGCCACGTTCATGGTCATGATGCTGCCGCGCGCCGAGGTCTGCGCCGAGCGCATCCAGGAAGTACTGGCCACCGACACCAGCGTCACCCCGCCCGCCGCCGGCGTCACCGAGCTGCGCCGCCACGGCGAGCTGGAGCTGCGCGGCGTGGAGTTCCGCTTCCCCGGTGCCGAGGAGCCGGTCCTGAGGGACGTCTCCCTCGTGGCCCGGCCCGGCGAGACCACCGCCGTCATCGGCTCCACCGGCAGCGGCAAGTCCACCCTCCTCGGGCTGGTGCCCCGGCTGTTCGACGCGACCGGCGGCGCGGTGCTCGTGGACGGCGAGGACGTACGCCACCTCGATCCGCGCACCCTCTCCGACGCCATCGGCCTCGTACCGCAGAAGCCGTACCTCTTCTCCGGGACCGTCGCGAGCAACCTGCGCTACGGCAAGCCGGACGCCACCGACGAGGAGCTGTGGCACGCGCTGGAGACCGCGCAGGCCCGCGACTTCGTCGAGCGGATGGAGGGCGGCCTGGAGGCGTCGGTCGCGCAGGGCGGCAGCAATGTCTCCGGCGGCCAGCGGCAGCGCCTGGCCATCGCCCGCGCGCTGGTCCGCAGGCCCGAGATCTACCTCTTCGACGACTCCTTCTCCGCGCTGGACTACGCCACCGACGCCGCCCTGCGGGCCGCGCTCGCGCGCGAGACCGGCCGGGCGACCGTGGTGATCGTCGCGCAGCGGGTGTCCACCATCCGCGGCGCCGACCGGATCGTGGTCCTGGACGAGGGGCGGGTCGTCGGCACGGGTACGCACACCGAGCTGATGGCCTCGAACGAGACGTACCGGGAGATCGTGCTCTCCCAGCTCACCGAGCAGGAGGCGGCGTGAGTACCCCGGACAAGGGCGGCTCCCCGGCGAAGGGCGCGGCCCCGCGGAAGGCGGCCCCGCAGGCGGGCCCCAGACCCGGCGCGGGCCCGGCCCGCTTCATGGGCGGCCAGCCCACCGAGAAGTCCATGGACTTCAAGGGCTCGGGCAAGCGGCTGCTGCGCCAGATGCGGCCCGAGCGCGCCGTCGTCACCGTCGCGCTGCTGCTCGGCACGGTCAGCGTCGCGCTGACGGTCGCCGGGCCCAAGGTGCTCGGCCACGCCACCGACCTGATCATGGCCGGCATCGTCGGCCGCCAACTGCCCGCGGGGATCAGCAAGGAGCAGGCCGTCGAGGCCCTGCGCGATCAGGGCAAGGACGGACTGGCCGACATCCTCGGCACGATGCCGGTGGTTCCCGGCCACGGCATCGACTTCGGCGCTGTCGGCACGGTGCTCCTCTGGGTCTTCGCGATCTACCTCGCGTCCTCCCTCTTCGGCTTCGTGCAGGCCCGCATCGTCACCACGGTGGTGCAGCGGACCGTCTACCGGCTGCGCGAGCAGGTGGAGGAGAAGCTGGCCCGGCTGCCGCTGAGCTACTTCGACCAGCAGGCGCGCGGCGAGGTGCTCTCCCGCGCGACGAACGACATCGACAACATCCAGCAGACCTTCCAGCAGACGTTCAGCCAGATCGTCGCCTCGCTCCTGACGATCGTCGGCGTGCTGGCGATGATGTTCTGGATCTCGCCGCTGCTGGCGCTGGTCGCGCTGATCACCGTGCCGGTGTCGGTGGTGGTCGCCACCCGGATCGGCAAGCGGGCGCAGCCGCAGTTCGTCCAGCAGTGGAAGACCACCGGCACGCTCAACGCGCACATCGAGGAGATGTACACCGGGCACTCCCTGGTCAAGGTCTTCGGCCGCCAGCAGGAGTCCGCCGAGATCTTCCGCAAGGAGAACGAGGCGCTCTACGAAGCGGGCTTCAGGGCGCAGTTCATCTCCGGCGTCATCCAGCCCGCGATGATGTTCATCGGCAACCTCAACTACGTCCTGGTGGCCGTGGTCGGCGGCCTCCGCGTCGCCTCGGGCGCGCTCTCCATCGGTGACGTGCAGGCGTTCATCCAGTACTCCCGGCAGTTCAGCCAGCCGCTCACCCAGGTCGCCTCGATGGCCAACCTGGTGCAGTCCGGCGTCGCGTCTGCCGAGCGGGTCTTCGAGCTGCTGGACGCCGAGGAGCAGGAGCCGGATGCGCAGCAGCCGCCGCGCCCCGACCACGTCACGGGCAAGGTCGCCTTCGAGCGCGTCTCCTTCCGGTACGACCCGGAGAAGCCGCTCATCGAGGACCTGTCGCTGGCCGTCAGCCCGGGCCAGACCGTCGCCATCGTCGGGCCCACGGGGGCCGGCAAGACGACGCTGGTCAACCTCCTCATGCGGTTCTACGAGGTGAGCGGCGGCCGGATCACGCTGGACGGCGTGGACATCGCCGCGATGGCCCGCGAGGAACTGCGCGCGAACATCGGCATGGTGCTCCAGGACACCTGGCTCTTCGGCGGCACCATCGCGGAGAACATCGCGTACGGCGCCCCCGCGGGCACCTCGATGGACAAGATCGTCGAGGCGGCGAAGGCCACCCACGTCGACCGCTTCGTGCGCACCCTCCCCGACGGCTACGACACCGTCATCGACGAGGAGGGCGGCAATGTCTCGGTCGGCGAGAAACAGCTGATCACGATCGCCCGTGCCTTCCTCGCCGAGCCCGCGATCCTGGTCCTGGACGAGGCGACCAGCTCGGTGGACACCCGTACCGAGCTCCTCATCCAGCAGGCCATGGCGCAGCTGCGGTCGGGCCGGACGAGCTTCGTGATCGCGCACCGGCTCTCCACGATCCGCGACGCCGACCTGATCCTGGTCATGGAGTCCGGCTCGATCGTCGAACAGGGCACGCACGACGCCCTGCTGGCGGCGGACGGCGCGTACGCGCGGCTTTACGCGGCCCAGTTCGCGGAGGCCGTGGCGGAGACCGACTGACGTCGCGCCCGGCCGGCGGGCCTACAGGTACAGCCTGATCAGCCGCTCCAGGTGGTGTCCCGCCACCTGGAGCGGCTTTTCGCTGCGCCGGAGCTGGGCGGCCATCTCCGCGCCCTCCAGGGTGTTCATGACGGTGAGGGCCAGGTCTGCCGCGTCGGCCGCGGAGATGCCGGCGGTACGGAACTTGTCGCGCAGCACGTCCTGCCAGTGCTGGAGCGCCTCGGCGCAGGCGCGCTCCAGGTCGGGGGCGCGGCCGACGGTCTCCAGGGCCGTGGTGGTGACCGGGCAGCCGTCGGTCCAGCCGGAGGCGCGCAGCGCCTCGCCGAGCATGCGGGTGCAGGTCACGACGGCCTCGGCGGGGTCCTCGGCGCTCGCCATCGCCGTCCGCAGCAGCTCGGTCATCTCCTCGTCGCCGTGCCGGATCGCCTCGGCCGCCAGCGCCTGCTTCCCGCCGGGGAAGAAGTGGTAGACGGAGCCGAGGGTGGCGTCGGCCTCGCGGGCGATCTGCTTGATGCCGCTGGCCTCGTAGCCCTGTCGCTGGAGCAGCCGTGCGGTGGCCGCGAGGATCCGGTCGCGGGTGCCGGGGGCGGCCGGGCCGCCGTCCGTTCCGGCCGGCCCGGCCCCGGCCGTGCCGCCCTTGGTCTTCTGCATGGTGCCGATCGTATCCGCGCGCGCAATTGAGTAGAGCGTTCGTTTTAGACGGTGCTATCGTGCTCGCGTTCTGAATAGAACGCTCGTTTTAGTGAATGTCGAAGGGGTGGGCATGAGCAAGCAGGGCGTGACA
This sequence comes from Streptomyces sp. NPDC047117, assembly GCF_040643545.1. NCBI lineage: Bacteria > Bacillati > Actinomycetota > Actinomycetes > Kitasatosporales > Streptomycetaceae > Streptomyces > Streptomyces sp. NPDC047117. The sequence continues at coordinate 46,588 of NZ_JBEYUN010000007.1, forward strand.
CTGATCGGGCTCGGACCGATGGGGCGGGCCATGGTCCGGGCGCTGCTGGCGGCCGGGCACCCGGTGACGGTCTGGAACCGGACCGCGAGCCGGGCGGACGACCTGGTGGCGGAGGGGGCGGCGCGGGCCGGCACGGTGGCGGACGCGCTCGCGGCCAACGAGCTGGTGGTGCTGAGCCTGACGGACTACGCCGCGATGTACGCGGTACTGGAGCCGGCCGCGGCCGCGCTGGACGGACGGGTCGTGGTCAACCTCAGCTCCGACACCCCGGAGCGGGCCCGCGAGGGCGCGGAGTGGGCGGCGGGGCGCGGGGCGCGGTACCTCACCGGCGGTGTGCAGGTCCCGGCGCCGCTGGTCGGGCAGCCGGGGTCCGCCACCTTCTACAGCGGCCCCGAGGACGTCTTCGAGGCGCACCGCGCCACGCTGGAGGTGCTCACCGAAGCCGACTACCGCGGCGCCGACCCGGGCCTCTCGCAGGTCTACTACCAGGCGCTGATGACCGTCTTCTGGACCACGCTGACCGGGCACCTGCAGGCCCAGGCGCTGGCCGGGGCGCACGGCATCCCGGCGGCGGAGTACCTGCCGTACGCGGCGCGGGCGGCGGAGACCGCGTCGTCCTTCCTGCCGGCGATCGCGGCGGACGTGGCCGCCGGGCGGTACCCGGGGGACGAGGCGACCCTCGCGATGTGCGCGGCCACCACCGAGCACGCGCTGCAGGCGGCGCGGGACGCGGGCCTGGACACCACGGTCCCCGCGGCCCTGGCGGCCCTTTTCGGCCGGGGCGTGGCGGCGGGGTACGGCACGGAGAGCTTCACCAGCCTGATCGAGCTGGTGCGGAAGCCCGCCGCCTGATCAGTCCCCGGCGGGCCCGGCCGTCCGCGTGCCGAGCCACCCCGCGATCCGGTCCAGCAGTTCCGGGGCGGCGGCGTTCTCCGCGTGGTCGTAGCCGCGCTCGATCCACAGATCGGTGGAGCCGGGCGCGGCGGCGGCCGCCGGCGCGCGGGGACGGTCGGGCGGGAAGTACGGGTCGCGGTCGCCGTGCACGACGAGCAGCGGGGTCGGGGCGATCGTCGGGGCGGTCTCGGTGGGGGAGAGCGGCACCGGGTCCCATGCCTCGGAGTGGATACGGGTGCGCAGCCCCAGCCGCCCCACGAGGTGGCCCAGCGGCCGTTCCACCACCCAGTGCAGCCGTCGCATCGCCGCGGTACCGCGGTAATACCAGCGGGCAGGGGCGCACACGGCCACCACCATGTCGGTGTGCGCACCTGTGCGCCCCTCATGCTCCGGGCGGTACTGGGCCGCGTGCCGGATCACGACCGACCCGCCCTCCCCCACTGCCCTGAAGGCGTGGGAGGCGCCCCCAGAGTCCGACCGAGGCCACACGGGTGTGACCCAGGGTGCCCGCCCAGCGCACCGCGGCCGCCGGGTCCAGCACCTCCCGGTCACCCACCGTGGACCGCCCACCCGAACGGCCGTGACCCCGGAACGAGAACGTGATCACGGGGCTGTACTGCGCGAACGCGGCGGCGGCACGGCGCAGCGCGGGGCGGTCCAGCGAGCCGGTGAAGCCGTGCGCGGGGACCACGACGAGGCCGTTCGGCGGGCCGGACGGCGCGTGGGCGCAGGGGGCCGCTCGGCCTCGATGCACACGCCGTCGTCCGTCAACAGGGCTACGCGCCGGCCACTCGAAGTGATCGAAGGAACACAAGATCGCGCAAAGTCGGCCGTCGACTGGGAAGGCATGTGGGCTATTCTGTCGGGCATGGAGGATCCGGGCAGCGTAGCCCCCGGGTCCTTTTGTGCTTTCGGACGTGCGGTGCGCGGATGAGCGCAGGCGCGCTCCATGGGTGCGGAGCGTGCTGGAACGCTCACGTTCCGGAGGCACGCGAACCTCGCAACGGCGCGGGGCCCGCGACCGTACGAAGCAGTGCCGCAAAGTCCTCGCAGGCAGGGACCGAGGAGGAACCGATGGGCGAGCGAAGCGTGCAGAAGACCCGAACGGACAGGCGACGACGGACGACCCGGGCGGGTGATGAGCGATGAGCTCGCTGCTGCTTCTCACGAACGCCCTCCAGCCCTCCACGGAGGTGCTCCCCGCGCTCGGCCTCCTGCTGCACAGCGTGCGTGTCGCCCCGGCCGAGGGGCCGGCCCTGGTGGACACCCCCGGCGCCGACGTCATCCTCATCGACGGCCGCCGCGACCTGCCGCAGGTCCGGTCGCTCTGTCAGCTGCTGCGCTCCACCGGCCCCGGCTGCCCCCTCGTCCTGGTCGTGACCGAGGGCGGCCTCGCCGCCGTCACCGCCGACTGGGGCATCGACGACGTACTCCTCGACACCGCGGGCCCCGCCGAGGTCGAGGCGCGGCTGCGGCTCGCCATGGGCCGCCAGCAGGTCACCACGGACGACAGCCCGATGGAGATCCGCAACGGCGACCTCTCGGTGGACGAGGCCACCTACAGCGCCAAGCTCAAGGGCCGGGTCCTGGACCTGACCTTCAAGGAGTTCGAGCTGCTCAAGTACCTCGCGCAGCACCCGGGCCGGGTCTTCACCCGCGCCCAGCTGCTCCAGGAGGTCTGGGGCTACGACTACTTCGGCGGCACCCGCACGGTCGACGTGCACGTACGGCGGCTGCGCGCCAAGCTCGGCCCGGAGCACGAGTCGCTCATCGGCACGGTGCGCAACGTCGGCTACCGCTTCGTCGTACCGGAGAAGGTCGAGCGGGCCGCCGAGGAGGCCAAGGAGAAGGCCGCCCAGCAGGCCGAACGCGCCGCTGCGCGGGCCGCGGCCGAGGCGCGCGAGCACACCGCCGACCGGAGCGCGGCGGCGGGCGGCGTACGCCCTGCCAAGCGGTAGCACCACCCGCGTAGACTGCCGCGCGTGGCCAAGGTGACGCGGGATGATGTGGCGAGGCTGGCGGGGACGTCCACCGCCGTGGTGAGTTACGTCATCAACAACGGACCGAGGCCGGTCGCCCCGGCCACGCGCGAGCGGGTGCTCGCCGCGATCAAGGAGCTGGGGTACCGGCCGGACCGCGTCGCGCAGGCCATGGCCTCCCGGCGCACCGACCTCATAGGGCTCATCGTCCCCGACACCCGCCAGCCGTTCTTCGCGGAGATGGCACACGCCGTGGAGCGCGCCGCCTCCGAGCGCGGCAAGATGGTGCTGGTCGGCAACGCCAACTACGAGGACGAGCGCGAGGTTCACTACCTCCGCGCCTTCCTCGGCATGCGGGTCTCCGGGCTCATCCTGATCAGTCAGGGCCCCAGCGAGCACGCCGCCACCGAGATCGACACCTGGGACGCCCGCGTGGTGCTGCTGCACCGCCGCCCCGACGCCATAGACGACGTCGCCGTCATGGCGGACGACATCGGCGGCGCCCAGCTCGCCACCCGCCACCTCCTGGAGCACGGCCACCCCTACGTCGCCTTCTTCGGCGGCCTGGAGGAGACCCCCAAGTCCGGCGACCCGGTCACCGACCACGTCGAGGGCTGGCGGCGGGCCATGCAGGAGGCCGGCCGCCCGACCGAGGGCCGCTACTTCCACGCCCCGTACAACCGCTACGAGGCCTACCCCATCGCGCTGAAGCTCCTCGAAAGCCCGGACCGGCCGCCGGCGATCATGTGCGCCACCGACGACCAGGCCATCGCCGTGCTGCGTGCGGCCCGCGAGCTGCGTATCGACGTGCCGGGCGAGCTGGCGGTGGCGGGCTTCGACGACGTGAAGGAAGCGGCGCTGACCGACCCGCCGCTGACCACGGTCGGCTCCGACCGCGAGGCGATGGCCCGTACGGCGGTGGACCTGGTGCTGGACGACGCGCTGCGGCTGGCCGGGTCGCGCCGGGAGCGGCTGCGGCAGTACCCGTCCCGGCTGGTGGTCCGCCAGTCCTGCGGCTGCACGGGCTGAGCGCGCCCCGGAGGCGTCTTTATACCGGGCATACCCACTTCTGCCGGACCTCTCAGGGTGCTCTCAGCTCGTTCTCATGCACGGCTCGCAGAGTCGTAGACATGACCGAGAGCTACCGCCGAAGCGGCGAAGAGACCCCGCAGTACGACACCCGGCAGACCACCCCGTACGCGTCCTTCGGCCCGCACGGCGGTGCCGCGCAGGCGGCCTACCCGCCGCCGCCCCCGTACGCCCCGCCGGCCCCGCCCGCCGACGGCGGCCCCGACGGCGGCCCCGAGGGCGCACCGCGCCGCAAGGTGCGCCGCCCCGTCGCGCTGATCGCCGCGGTCGCGCTGGCCTCCGGCCTGATCGGCGGCGGCAGCGCCGCGCTCATCGGGAGCACCACGCAGGGCGGCAGCAGCGGCCAGAGCACCGCCGTCGTCAACGCGGGCGCCACGTCGAACAGCGGGGTCTCCTCGGTCGCCAAGGCGGTCAGCCCCGCGACAGTCGAGATCAAGGCCCGCACCGCCGAGGGGGAGTCCACCGGCTCCGGCGTGGTCATCACCGGCGACGGCGAGATCATCACCAACAACCACGTGGTCTCCGGCGCCGACACCGTCTCGGTGTCCTTCAGCGACGGCTCCACCAGGACCGCCCGGGTCGTCGGCACCGACCCCGGCAAGGACCTGGCGCTCATCAAGATCAAGGGCGGTAAGAACCTCACGCACGCCACCCTCGGCGACTCCAGCAAGCTGGCGGTCGGCGACCAGGTCGTCGCGATCGGCTCGCCCGAGGGGCTCACCGGCTCGGTGACCAGCGGCATCGTCTCGGCGCTCGACCGCGAGGTGACCGTGCCCAAGGAGGACCAGCAGCAACAGCAGCAGGGCCAGGGGCAGGCGCAGGGTGACATGCCGTGGCCGTTCGAGTTCGGCGGCAACCAGTACAACGGTGACACCGGCGACTCGACCACCAGCTACAAGGCCATCCAGACCGACGCCTCGCTCAACCCCGGCAACTCCGGCGGCGCCCTGATCGACATGTCCGGCCGCATCATCGGCATCAACTCCGCGATGTACTCCGCCTCCGGCAGCTCCGCCGGCAGCGGCGGCAGCGCCGGCAGCGTCGGCCTCGGCTTCGCCATACCGATCAACACCGTCAAGGCGGACCTGGCCGACCTGCGCGCCGGCGGCACGACGGACAGCTGACCCGGAACCCGCCACCTGTACACGTACGAGGAGGCACCATGACCACGAGGAACCGCACCACAGCGACCCGTACGACACGCACCCGCGCCGCGCGGACCCGTACGAAGCGGGCCCGTACCACCGTTCCGCTGCACCGCGCGCGGCGCGCGCTCGCCACGGCCGTCAGCCTGAGCGCGGGCGGCGCGGCACCCCACGACCCGCCGCACGCGCCGTACCGGTCCCCGTCCCGCGCCGCGCGGCGCTCCCGCAGACGCGCCGTGCGAGGCTGAGAGGGTCCTGGCCCCTCCCTTCACCCCTACCGAGGTCACCGAGAACATGAGCGCCGCCGAGCAGGGCGAGACGTCCGCCCGCATCCTGATCGTCGACGACGAGCCCGCCGTCCGCGAGGCCCTGCGCCGTTCGCTCGCCTTCGAGGGGTACGCCACCGACGAGGCCGTGGACGGCCTGGACGCGGTCGAGAAGGTGGCGGCGCACCGGCCCGAACTCATCGTGCTCGACGTGCTGATGCCCCGCATGGACGGCCTGACCGCCGCCCGCCGGCTGCGCGCGAGCGGCCTGACCGTGCCGATCCTGATGCTCACCGCGCGCGACACGGTCGGCGACCGGGTCACCGGACTCGACGCGGGCGCCGACGACTACCTGGTCAAGCCCTTCGAACTGGACGAGCTGCTGGCCCGCATCCGCGCGCTGCTGCGCCGCAGCTCCTACGCGGCGGCCGCAGGCGCGGCCCCCGACGAGGGCGACACGCTCACCTTCGCCGACCTGACCATGAACCTGGCCACCCGTGAAGTCACCCGCGGCGACCGCCCGGTGGAGCTGACCCGCACCGAGTTCACCCTGCTGGAGATGTTCCTGGCCCATCCGCGCCAGGTCCTCACCCGCGAGCAGATCCTCAAGGCCGTCTGGGGCTTCGACTTCGAGCCCTCCTCCAACTCCCTGGACGTGTACGTGATGTACCTGCGGCGCAAGACCGAGGCCGGCGGCGAGCCCCGGCTGGTGCACACGGTGCGCGGCGTCGGCTACGTCCTGCGTTCCGGCGGTGCCGAGTGAACGTCCGCGAGAGAGCGGCCCAGCGCTACCGCCGGCTGCCGCTCCAGTCCCGGCTGGCGATGCTCACCGCGCTGGCCGTCGCGCTCGCGGTCGCCGCCTCGGCCGCCGCCTGCTGGCTCATCACCCGCGACCGGCTCACCGAGCAGCTGGACGCGACCCTGAAGAGCGTCAGCGTGAACGACGCGTACGTACGGGCGCTGAGCGCCGAGTGCAACGGCACCGCGCAGGGCGTCAGCTTCCCGCCGGCCGGCCCGTACACCGTCCAGCTGGTGTCGGTGGACGGCCGGGTGTGCACTTCGCCGGAGCGGTCGCAGATCCCCGCCACCCGGGCGGACGTCGAGGTCGCGCAGGGCAGGGCCCGGGACGCGATGCACACCGCGCGGGCCGCGAACGGGGCGCAGATGCGGGTCTCGACCGAGGCGTCCCGCGGGTCCGCCACCGACGCGTTCGGCAACCAGGTGGCGGTGTCCGTCGCCACGCCCATGGACCAGGTGTCCCAGCCGCTCAACCAGCTCGCGCTGGTGCTGCTGATCGTCTCCGGGGTCGGCGTGCTGGGCGCCGCGACCACCGGCCTGTGGGTCGCCCGGGCGGGCCTGAAGCCGGTGAACCGGCTCACCGCCGCCGTCGAGCACGTCGCCCGTACGGAAGACCTGGCCGTCCGCATCCCCACCGACGGCGAGGACGAGATCGCCCGGCTCTCCCGGTCCTTCAACTCCATGACCGCCGCGCTCGCCGCCTCCCGCGACCTCCAGCAGCAGCTGATCGCGGACGCGGGCCACGAACTGCGCACCCCGCTGACCTCGCTCCGCACCAACATCGACCTGCTGGAGCGCAGTGAGCGCACCGGCCGGGCCATCCCGGCCGACGACAAGCTCGCCCTGCTGGACTCGGTGAAGGCGCAGATGGGCGAGCTGGCCGCGCTGATCGGCGACCTCCAGGAGCTGTCCAGGACGCCGGACCACGGGGCCGGCGGCCACGGCGCGCCGCCGGTCGTCGCCCTGCACGACGTCGCGGCGACGGCGCTGGAACGGGCCCGGCTGCGCGGCCCGTCCCTCACCCTCGACGCCGCCCTCGACCCCTGGTACGTACGCGCCGAGCCTGCCGCGCTGGAGCGCGCGGTGGTCAACCTCCTCGACAACGCGGTGAAGTTCAGCCCCGCGGGCGGCACGGTCGAGGTCCGCCTGAAGAGCGGCCTGCTGACCGTACGCGATCACGGGCCCGGCATCCCGGCCGACGAACTCCCGCACGTCTTCGAGCGGTTCTGGCGCTCGCCCTCGGCCCGCAGCCTGCCCGGCAGCGGCCTCGGTCTGTCGATCGTGGCCCGCACGGCACAGCAGGCGGGCGGCGCCGTCCGGCTCCTCGCGGCGGAGGGCGGCGGCACGCTGGTGGAGCTGACCCTGCCGGGAGCGGCCACGCCACCCCCGGACCACGCGCCGGAGCCGGGTCCGGGGGACGGCGTGAGCGGCGGTTAGTGGGCGAAGCCCGAACCGAGGCCGGCGCCGGCCTCGGGGGCGCCGATCGCGCCGGGGCCGTAGGAGACGGCGCCGGTCGTGGTCAGCCCGCCGGTGGCGCCCCGCAGGGCCCACACCGCGCCGGTGTCCTTCAGGCTCGTGCCGTCCTCGCCGGGCGCGCCCGCCGCGAGGTCGGCCTTGCCGTCCTTGTCGGTGTCCAGCAGCGAGACCGCCTCGCCGAAGCGGTCACCGGCCTCGGCGACCCCCGGGACCCCGGTGGTCGTCTGGTTGAGCGCCTGCGCGCCGGTGCCGGACAGGCCGCCCTTGCCGCCCTTGAGCAGGACCACGCTGCCCGCGTCCTTCAGGGCGGCGCCGGAGGCCGAGGTCAGGTCCTCGTAGGGGACGCCGGCCGCGACGTCCGCGTAGCCGTCGCCGTTCACGTCGCCCGCGCTGAGCGAGTAGCCGAACTGGTCGCCCTCCTCGCCCGCTCCGGGGACGCCCGCGGTGTCCTGGGTGATCGTCGTGGTGCGCTTGCTCGGGCCGTCGGCCGAGCCGTACGCGACCTTGACCGTGCCCTTGTCGTACGGGAGGTCCTCGACGACGCCGCCGGGCACGGGGCGGTAGATGAGGTCGCCGTAGCCGTCCTTGTCGACGTCGCCGACCGTGGCCGCCGCGGCGTCCGGCAGCTCCGTGGACTTGGTGGACAGTCCGTCGGCGGTGCCCTTCCAGAACTCGCTCGACTCCGACATCTCCTCGAACGCGTGCATGCTGACCAGGTCGTCCCGGCCGTCACCGTTGAGGTCACCGGCGGCCAGGTCCTCGGAGTCGAAGAGGTGGCCGGTCATGAGCTCCGAGGTACGGGCGGGCGCCCCGGCCCGGGTGAACGGCCCGTACATCACGTGCAGGGCGGCGGAGTTCTCGTCGCCCTCGCCATCGGCCACCAGGTCGGTGTGGCCGTCACCGTCGAAGTCGCCCGCGGTGAGGTTGCGGCCGCCGACGCCCTGCAGGCCGCTCGCGCCGCCCTTGCCGTCGGTGGAGCCCCACAGGACCACCGGGCCTCCGGAGCCGGTGATGACGAGGTCGCTGGTGCCGTCGCCGTCCAGGTCGCGGGCGACGGTGCGGTCGCCGAAGCCGGCGCCCTCGGCGGGATCGCCGGGCACGCCTGCGGTGGCGCGGCTGATGACCTGGTGCTTTCCGGTGGCGGCACCGGAGGCCGAGCCGTAGACCACGGTGACGTAACCGGCCTTCGCCTTGCCGCCGACCGTGCCGCCGGGGGCTCCGGCAACGATGTCGGCGTAGCCGTCGTGGTTGAAGTCGGCCTGCGGGGCGGTGCCCGCCGGGCCCTTCGCGGCGGCGGCCGGCGTGTCTGCGGGTGCCGCGCTCGCCGGGGCGGCGAAGGCGAGCGGGGCGGTGAGCAGCGCGGCCACCACGGCGCAGCGCGCTGCGGTGGGGGTGGAACGGTGGCGCACGGTTCCTCCTGACGTCGGCACCCGGACATCCCGGGTGCACCGTTCGTTCACCTCATACGACGGAATTACCGCGTCCGTGGTTCTTTACTGACGCCCCTTGTGTCCCGTGCGTATCGGGTCAGGGACGTTTCTTCGCCGCGTCACCGAAGGGGAGTTGAGTGCCCGTCAGGCGCGCGCGGATGCCGTCCCGCTCCACGGAGACGGTGCGCAGCCGCACGTCACCGGGGGTCTTGGGGAGCCGGAAGGACAGGTCGAAGCGGTCCGCGATCTCCGGCTTGGTGAGCCCCGCCAGGCCGCCGAGAATTTTCGGGTCGATGCCGACCTTCTGCAGCAGCCAGGGGTGGTCGGACACGACGTCGACGAGGTTGACCTTCATCAGCTTGCCGATGAAGCGCGGCGTGCCGACGAGGTCGTGCAGCTTCTTCTCGTTGTGCAGCGCGGCGTCGATGGTGTCCCGCGGGATGCCGATGCGGTCGGCGATGGCCGGTACGCCGAGCATCGCCTTGATCTTGGCGGCCTCCCGGCTGAGCTGCCGGGCGGTCTTGCGGGTCAGCTGCAGCCCCTCGCCCTTGCCGGTGCCGGGGCGGTAGACCGCGATGTCGCCGATGTCCAGCCGCATGCCGCTGATCTCGGTGGAGATGCCGCGGTCGCCGGCCTGCCGGATATGGGCCCGGGCGCGCATCCGCAGTTCGTGCCCGGCGATCGGCAGCCGCCCCTCGGCGCGTACCGCGTCGGGCCCCAGCTCGCTGAACTTCACCTGTGAGGCACCCAGTTCGCGGTTCATGTCCTCGAAGGAGAGCAGCACGTCACCGTGCATCCGGCCGACCGTGCCGCCCTTGAGGGAGGTGGGCAGGTCGCCGTCGAGCGTGACGTCCTCCGCCGTCGCCTCGAACTTCGCCAGCGAGACGCGGTCGGCGGCCAGGTCGGGGATGGCCACCCGCACCCGGTCCAGGTGCTTGTCGGCGACCTGGGTGAGGAAGGGGAAGCCCTCGATGTCCACCTCGGGGTCGGCCGCGAGGTGCAGCGAGTCCTTGAGTTTCTCGGCGGCCTTGTTCTGCGCGTACAGCACGGCGAACCGGTCGGCGAGACCCGCGAAGGAGGCGGCCACCAGGACCGTGGCGACCAGCTTCACGGTGAGCGGCACGGCGGCGAACCGGCCGAGGCCGCGCCGGGCCTTGCGGTGGTTCGGCGGCGCCCAGGCGTCCTCGTCCTCGGGGTCCGCGCGCAGCCCGAGCCCCAGGGGGTCGTCGCTGTCGTCGCGCTCGTTGAGGTACGACCGCGCGGGGCCCGGCTCCGGCTCGGGGTCGGCCAGCCCGGCCAGCTCCGCGTACGGGTTGACCGGCGACATCTCGCGGGTGTCACCCTGGGCACCAGGGCCCTGGGACGCGCGGGTCTCCTGGGAGTCCCGCGCGTCCTGCGGAGCGTGTGACGCGGCTATGCGTGTGGGGGGTCGCATCGGCACATCCCACCATGCGTACGGCTGTCGAACGCAAGTCTTACTGTCGGTAAGTGGGGATATGAGCCCTTACTTCACCACGGTGATGCGGTCCGCCTTCGGCGGGGCCAGCGGGCCGGACGCCGAGGAGTGCGCACTGAGGTACGCGGTGAATGCCTCCAGATCGGAGGGGCCGACGTACTTGTCCGTTCCGTCCTTGAATGCGGCGAATCCGTCGCCGCCGCCCGCCAGGAACTCGTTCATCGCGACGCGGTAGCTCTTCGCCGGGTCGACCGGTTCGCCGTTGAGCTTCACCGAGTCCACGACGATCCGGGCGGCGCCGGACTTGGTCATGTCCAGGGTGTAGGTGAGGCCCTTCGACACCTGGAGGATCTTGGGGGAGGCCTCGTTGGCGCCGCTGACCTGCTGCTGGAGCGCGGTGATGAGCTGCTTCCCGGTCAGTGAGACGACGTTCGTCATGTTGGCGAACGGCTGCACCGTGAAGGCCTCGCCGTACGTCACCACCCCGTCGCCCTCGCTGCCGGACGCCTTGAACGCCAGGTCGGAGCGGACCCCGCCGGGGTTCATCAAGGCCAGTTGGGCGCCGCCCTTGCCGCTGTCCGCCGTCGCCTCCAGCTGCGCGTCGGCGATCACGTCACCGAGGGGCGACTCCGGGGTGGTCGCGCCGCGGCCCGCGATGTCCGCGGAGATGTACCCGACCGGCTTGCTCGCGACCGGCGCGGCCAGCTTGTCCCAGCGCTTGATCAGCGCGGTCAGGTCGGCCGCCTTGGGCTGGGTGCGGTGCACCACGTGGTTGGCCGACTTCACGGCCGTGCGCACGATGTCCTTGGTCTTCCGGTCGTACGTCAGCGTGGTGTCGGTGTAGAGCTTGCCGAAGGAGGACGCCGAGGTGACCATCCGCGGCTGCCCGGCCGGGTCCGGGATCGTGCACGCGTACGCCTGGTGCGTATGGCCGGTGACCAGCGCGTCGACGTCCGGCGAGACCTTCTTGGCGATCTCCGTGATCGGCCCGGAGATGCCGTCGCCGGGACCCGGGCTGTCGCAGTCGTAGTTGTACGCGGTGGACGCGGGCGCGCCGCCCTCGTGGATCAGCGCGACGACCGACTTCACGCCCTGCTTGCGCAGCACCTTGGTGTACTTGTCGATGGTCTCGGCCTCGTCGTGGAACTTCAGGCCCTTCACGCCGTCGGCGCTGACGATGTCGGGCGTGCCCTCCAGCGTGACCCCGATGAAGCCGATCTTCACGCCCTTGTGCTTCCAGACCGTGTACGGCTCGAGGACGGGCCTGCCGGTCTTCTCGTCGGTGACGTTGGCGGCGAGGTACGGATAGTCGGCGCCGGCGAACGTCCGGCCCTTCTCGTAACAGCCTTCCTTGGGGTGGCAGCCGCCGTTCTGCAGCCGGGCCAGCTCCGCGCGCCCCTCGTCGAACTCGTGGTTGCCGACGCTCGTCACGTCCAGCTTCAGCTTGTTCATCGCCTCCACGGTCGGCTCGTCGTGGAAGAGGCCGGAGAGCAGCGGGCTCGCGCCGACCAGGTCGCCGGCCGCCGCGGTGACGGAGTACGGGTGCCCCTTGCGCGCCGTGCGCAGGGAGTTGGCCAGGTACTCCACGCCGCCCGCTTCGACCTTCTTCTTGCTGCCGTCCGCCTGCTCCTCGTCCACGGTGCCGGAGGAGCCCTGCGGCGGCTCCAGGTTGCCGTGGAAGTCGTTGAAGGAGAGCAGCTGCACGTCGACGGTGCGGGAGGAGTGGCCGGGGCCGCCGTGCGTGCCGGCGCCGGCGGGCAGGGCCGCGGCCGTGACACCGGCAGCGGCGGCCAGCACCGTCGCGGCGGCCGCCAGGCGGCGCATCCGGCGGCGCCGGTGCGGAGTATCTGACATGGGTCGTCCCCCTCGTGGACAGCGGATCAGGAGTGTGCGAGCGACCGGAAGCCTACGGTCAACGCGCGTAGCGCAACAGGGGTGTCGGGTGACGGCACGGTTGCGGCACGGCGACGGCGGACCGGCCGGGTACGCGTACGGCGCGACGGGGGTCGTCACCGGGCGCGCGCGGCGCCGTACGCTTCGGGACATGACTGACGCTGCAGAGGAAACGGGCCGGCCCGACCGGGGCATGCAGGTACTGGACGAGCTCACGCCGGACGTGGCGGGTGCCGTACTGGAGCTGATCGAGACGGCGGCGCGGACGGACGGGCAGCCGGCCGTCTCCGAGCAGGGACGGCTGCAGCTGCGCGGCGGGCACCGGGAGGGCGTCAAGCACTTCCTCGTGCGGGCCGAGGGCGACCGCGTCGTCGGATACGGACAGCTGGAGGACACCGACCCGGTCGAGGCGCCCGCCGCCGAACTGGTCGTCCACCCCGAATTCCGCGGCCACGGCCTGGGCCGCAAGCTCGGCAGCGCGCTGCTGGAGCAGTCCGGGCGGCGGCTCCGGCTCTGGGCGCACGGCGGCCACCCCGCGGCCCGCCACCTCGCGCAGACCCTGGGCCTGACCCTCTTCCGCGAGCTGCGGCAGATGCGCCGCCCGCTGACCGACCTGGACCTGCCGGAGCCGGTGCTGCCCGAGGGCGTCACCGTCCGCAGCTTCCGGACCGGCACGGACGACGCGGCCTGGCTCGCCGCGAACGCCGAGGCCTTCGCCCACCACCCCGAGCAGGGCTCGCTCACCCAGCGTGACCTGGACGACCGCAAGGCCGAGTCGTGGTTCGACCCGAAGGGCTTTTTTCTGGCGGAGAAGGCCGGTGAGCTGGTCGGTTTCCACTGGACCAAGAAGCACGCCGAGGAGGGGCTGGGCGAGGTCTACGTCGTGGGTGTCCGGCCCGGCGCGCAGGGCGGTGGGCTCGGCAAGGCGCTCACCGCGATCGGCCTGCGCCACCTGGCCGCCGAGGGCGTGCCCACGGCGATGCTGTACGTCGACGCGGACAACGTCCCCGCCGTCACCGTCTACGAGCGGCTCGGCTTCGTCACGCACGAGACGGACCTGATGTACCGCACCGAGCTGTGACGGACAGCGCGGTTCCCCCGCACCGGTGTTGACGGTGTGTCAGGGGCGGCGGCGGGGTACGTGTCCCGCCGCCGCGCCGTCGCCCGGCACCGTAATGTCCCCTCCGGGTGGCCCCCCGCTTGCCTGTCCGTCATGTCTGCGTTACCGGCGATTCAAACTCGCTTGCGAGCATCACTGAATGCAGCCCTCCGCGCAGCCGGCCGGTGACCGATGGCTCCGAGCCGCCCCGCCGCCTCCCGACGCGCTTTCCCGGCCGGGAGCGCGGAACAATGAGGTCATGGACCAGCAGACCAGCGCCCAGGCAACGCCCCAGACGCCGTCCGCACAGGCTCAGCCCTCGGTCGGCTCGATCGCGGCACACCGCCCGCACACGGTGGCCCCGCCCCTGCCCGAGCTGGAACCGGATCTCGACGCCGACCTCGATGCCTACGACGTCGACGGCGTGCTGGGCGACGACGGCGTGGAGCTGCCCGTCGGCCGTTTCCTGGACCGCGAGCGCAGCTGGCTCGCCTTCAACGAACGCGTACTGGAGCTGGCCGAGGACCCGGCCACGCCGCTGCTGGAACGTGCCAAGTTCCTGGCGATCTTCGCGTCGAACCTGGACGAGTTCTTCATGGTCCGGGTCGCCGGCCTCAAGCGCAGAATCGCCACCGGCGTCGCCACCCGCTCCGCCTCCGGGCTCCAGCCCCGCGAGGTGCTGGACCTGATCTGGACCCGCTCCCGCGAGCTCATGGCCCGGCACGCCGCCTGCTACCAGCAGGACGTCGCCCCCGAGCTGGCCGGTGAGGGCATCCACCTGATCCGCTGGCCGGAGCTGACCGAGAAGGAACAGGCCCGCCTGTTCACCCTCTTCCGCCACCAGATCTTCCCCGTGCTGACCCCGCTGGCCGTGGACCCGGCGCACCCCTTCCCGTACATCTCGGGCCTCTCCCTGAACCTCGCCGTGGTCGTCCGCAACCCGGTCAGCGGCCACGACCACTTCGCCCGCGTCAAGGTCCCGCCGCTCCTCTCCCGCTTCCTGGAGGCCTCCCCGCAGCGCTACGTCCCCATAGAGGACGTCATAGCGGCGCACCTGGAAGAGCTGTTCCCGGGCATGGAGGTACGCGCGCACCACATGTTCCGGGTCACCCGCAACGAGGACCTGGAGGTCGAGGAGGACGACGCGGAGAACCTCCTCAAGGCCCTGGAGAAGGAGCTGTTGCGGCGCCGCTTCGGGCCGCCCGTCCGGCTGGAGGTCGAGGAGTCCATCGACCCGGCCGTCCTGGACCTGCTGGTCCAGGAGCTGAAGATCTCCGAGGCCGAGGTCTACCCGCTGCCCGGACCGCTGGACCTGACCGGCCTCTTCGGCATCGCGGCGCTGGACCGGCCCGAGCTGAAGTTCCCGAAGTTCGTCGCCGGCACCCACCGCGACCTCGCCGAGGTCGAGTCCGCCTCGGCGCCCGACGTCTTCGCCGCGCTGCGCGCCCGCGACGTCCTGCTCCACCACCCGTACGACAGCTTCTCCACCTCCGTACAGGCCTTCCTGGAGCAGGCCGCCGCCGACCCGCACGTCCTCGCGATCAAGCAGACGCTCTACCGCACCTCCGGCGACTCACCGATCGTCGATGCCCTGATAGACGCCGCCGAGTCCGGCAAACAGGTCCTCGTCCTGGTCGAGATCAAGGCCCGCTTCGACGAGCAGGCCAACATCAAGTGGGCCCGGAAGCTGGAGGAGGCCGGCTGCCACGTCGTCTACGGCCTGGTGGGACTCAAGACGCACTGCAAGCTCTCCCTGGTCGTCCGCCAGGAAGGCGAGATGCTGCGCCGCTACTCCCATGTGGGGACCGGCAATTACCACCCCAAGACGGCCCGGCTGTACGAGGACATCGGCCTGCTCACCGCCGACCAGCAGGTGGGCGCCGACCTCTCCGACCTGTTCAACCGGCTCTCCGGCTACTCCCGCCGGGAGACCTACCGACGGCTGCTCGTCGCCCCCAAGTCGCTGCGCGACGGCCTGGTCCAGCGCATCACCAAGGAGATCGCGCACCACCGCGCCGGACACGCCGCGCACGTCCGCATCAAGGTCAACTCCATGGTGGACGAGGCCGTCGTCGACGCGCTCTACCGCGCCTCCCAGGCCGGTGTACCGGTGGACATCTGGGTACGCGGAATCTGCGCCCTGCGGCCCGGCGTACCGGGTCTGAGCGAGAACATCCGCGTCCGCAGCGTCCTGGGCCGCTTCCTCGAACACTCCCGGGTGTTCGCCTTCGGCAACGGAGGGGAGCCGGAAGTATGGCTGGGCAGCGCGGACATGATGCACCGCAATCTCGACCGGCGGATCGAGGCGCTGGTCCGGGTCACCGACCCCGGACACCGCGCCTCGCTCGTCCGGCTGCTGGAGACCGGCATGTCGGACGCGACCTCGTCCTGGCACCTCGGCCCGGACGGCAACTGGACCCGGCACGCCGCCGACGCGGACGGCAAGCCGCTGCGGAACGTACAAGAAATGCTCATCGACGCCCGGAGGCGCCGGCGTGGCCCTGCGACATGACCCCTCCCCGCCCAGCTCCCCGCCCTGCGGACGGAGCCGTGCCCGCGCGGCCGCCGCGGCCGGACCGGCTGCCGCCGCGTGCCCGGCCGCCACGGTCACCGTGAGGAGGACGGCATGACGCACGGAGCGAACCGGAGCACCGCACCCGCACCCGCCGGCCTGCTCGGCGCGGTGACGGAGCCGCCACCGGACCGCGCCACGGCCGGCGAGGTGTTCTCGGCCTACCTCCACGAACAGTCGACGGCGTTCCTGCGCAGCCTGCGGCTGCACCGCGAGAGCGGCTCGGACGCGCGCGGCGCCGGGGACGCGGCCCGGGAGCTGCGGGCCGCGGCCCGCCGGATCAGCGGCGCGCTGCACACCTTCCGGCCGCTGGCCGACGAGACCTGGGCCGACCAGCTCCGCTCCGAGCTGGGCTGGCTGTCGGGCACCCTGGCCCGCGAGCACTCCTACGCCGACCGGCTCGAACGCCTGCTGGGCGCGCTGCATCGCGTGGCCGGCCCCGCCGACCCGGGCGGCACCTCCAGATCGCCCGAGGACGGGCCGGCGCCGCAGCGGACGCCCGCACGCGCGGCGCGGGGCAGGGACGCCGGACCCCGCGAGGAGCGGAGCCGGGACCCCAAGGACCCGGCCGCCACCACCGCGGCGGGAGCCGCACGGGCCGGCGCGCTGCTCGACCGCCAGCTGACCCTGGCCCGCACCCGCGCCCACTCCGCCGCCCTGCAGGCGCTCGGCTCCTCGCGCTTCCACGCCGTCGCGGACGCCGTGGCGGTGCTCGCCTCCGAGGCCCCGCTGGACAAGAACGCCGCGGACCGGCTCGCCGCCGAGGCGCTGCCGCCGCTGGCCGACCAGGCGCACCGCCGACTGGCCGAGGCCGTCGCCGCGCTGCCGCTGACCCGCGCGGGGCACCCGTACAACGCAGCGGCGCTGACCTCCGACGACCGTCACGACACCCCCTGGCACCAGGTCCGGCTGCTGCTGCGGCACAGCAGGTACGCGCAGGAGGTCGCCGACGGCGGCGTCACCGACCTGCGGCTGCTGGAGGCGGGCCGGGCGCTGGAGCGGCACCGGGACGCCGCCGAGGCCGCGGCGGCCGCCGCCGCTGCCGCCCGCACCCCGCGCATCGCCCCGGCCACCGCCTACGCCCTCGGCGTCCTCCACGCCGACCAGCGGCACGAGGTCGAGGCAGCCCGCTACGCCTTCACCCGCGCCTGGCACCCGCTCCCGTCCGACGCCTTCCGGCCCCGGGACCGCGCACCGGAACGCGGCGACTGGCCCCGATGAGGAAGGACCGGCGGATGAACGAAGCGGTGATCCTCGCGGCGGGCTGCGTCCTGTGGCGCCGCTCGCCGGAGTCGGGCGGGCTGGAGATCGCGCTGGTGCACCGGCCCAAGTACGACGACTGGTCGCACCCGAAAGGCAAGCTCAAGCGGGGCGAGGAGGCGCCGGCCGCGGCGGTCCGCGAGGTCGCGGAGGAGACCGGCATGGCCTGCCGGCCGGGCCCCGAGCTGCCCTCCGCGCACTACGAGGTGAACGGCCGCCCCAAGGAGGTCCGCTACTGGGCGGCCGAGGCGTGCGGCGGCACGTTCACCCCGAACGACGAGGTCGACCGGGTGGCCTGGCTGTCCCCGGCCGCGGCCCGCGGCCGCCTCACCCAGGACCGC
Source organism: Streptomyces sp. NPDC047117 (assembly GCF_040643545.1). Taxonomy (NCBI): domain Bacteria; kingdom Bacillati; phylum Actinomycetota; class Actinomycetes; order Kitasatosporales; family Streptomycetaceae; genus Streptomyces; species Streptomyces sp. NPDC047117. The sequence continues at coordinate 64,286 of NZ_JBEYUN010000007.1, forward strand.
GACCGCCCCCTGGTCGACGCGCTGATGGCGGCACTGCGTACTGCTTGAGCCGGGGCGCGTACTGCTGCTCCACCTGCGGCGATGTGTGATCGCTGAGCGCCGGGGGCGGTGCCGCGAGCCGGGCCCCTCAGGCCGTGCCGCCGCGCGGTGCCAGCGCCTCCCAGCGGACCGTGACCTCGCCCAGGCGCCAGCGGCGGGGGCCGTCGGCGAGCGGCCAGCCCGCGTCGCGCAGGGCGAGGACCGACCGGATCCAGCGCTGGCGGGCGCCGAGCGCGCCGTACGGAGCCGCCGCCGCCCAGGCCCGGTCGAAGTCGCGCAGGAAGGCGTGCACCGGTTCGCCCGGCACATTGCGGTGGATCAGCGCCTTCGGGAGCCGTTCGGCCAGGTCGGACGGGGCCTCCAGGGAGGCGAGGCGGGCCGCGAAGGTGACCGTGCGGGGGCCTTCGGGGCCGAGCGCGACCCAGACGTGCCGGCGGCCGATCTCGTCGCAGGTGCCCTCCACCAGCAGCCCGCCCGGCGCCAGCCGGTCGCACAGCCGCGCCCAGACCTCGGCCACCTCGGCCTCGCTGTACTGCCGCAGCACGTTCGCGGCCCGGATGAGCGCGGGGGAGCGGTCCCGGGCGCCCGGCAGCGGCACCTCGAAGCCGCCGTGCAGGAAGACCAGCCCGGCCCGCTCGTACGGCCGGGCCGCCGCGACCCGCGCCGGATCGATCTCCACCCCCACCACCTCCGCGTCCCCGCGCGCCGTCCGCAGCCGGTCCAGCAGCTCGACGGCGGTCCAGGGCGCGGCCCCGTACCCGAGGTCGACCGCGACCGGATCGGCGGCGCGGCGCAGCTGGGGGCCGTGCACGGCGGCGATCCAGCGGTCCATGCGGCGCAGCCGGTTGGGGTTGGTGGTCCCGCGGGTGGCGCTCCCGACCGGGCGTGCGGACGGGGGCGTGGGGGAGCTGCGGGCCATGACATGACTTTATGTGCTGCGCGGCGGGCACCCGGCCTGTCACCTGTCAGGGACCCGTCGGGCACCCGGTCCGTCGCCCGCCAAGGCGCTCGGTGGGCCCGGTCCCTCGCCGCCAGGGTCACGCTTTGGCAAAGAGGGCGGGGCCGGGCGCCTGGCGGGAAATGGCTCGGCCGACTCCGTTGTTGGCCGGTTGAGAGGCGGTACCAGGATCGGTTTCCGCCGGATTTTGCCGGAATGTGGGAGGTAGCTCGCAGTGAGCCAATACGTGTCCCGGCTCCGCGGCCGTCCCCAGAGCCAGTTCACCGGTCCGGCCAGGCTGCGGCTGGGCGGCTCCCGCAAGCCGCGCCGAGTGGCGATGCTGAGCGTCCACACCTCTCCGCTGCACCAGCCCGGCACGGGCGACGCGGGCGGCATGAACGTCTACATCGTCGAGCTGGCCAGGAAGCTCGCCTCGCTCAATATCGAGGTCGAGATATTCACCCGGGCCACTACCGGCACCCTGCCGCCCGCCGTCGAGCTGGCCCCCGGCGTCCTCGTACGCCACGTGGACGCGGGCCCGTACGAGGGGCTGAACAAGGAGGACCTGCCCGCCCAGCTGTGCGCCTTCACGCACGGCGTCATGCAGGCCTGGGCCGGCCACCGCCCCGGCTACTACGACCTGGTCCACTCCCACTACTGGCTCTCCGGCCACGTCGGCTGGCTCGCCGCCGAGCGCTGGGGCGTCCCGCTGGTGCACGCCATGCACACGATGGCCAAGGTCAAGAACGCCGCGCTGGCGGAGGGGGACACCCCCGAGCCGGCCGCGCGTGTCATCGGCGAGACGCAGATCGTGCGCGCCTCGGACCGCCTGATCGCCAACACCGCCGAGGAGGCCGGCGAGCTGGTCCGGCACTACGAGGCCGAGCCGGACCGGGTCGCCGTCGTGCACCCGGGCGTCAACCTCGACCGCTTCCGCCCGGCGAGCGGCGTGACGGGCAGCGACGTCGCGGACGAGCGGGCCGCGGCGCGCAGGCGCCTCGACCTGCCCCAGGACGCGCTGATCCCGCTCTTCGCCGGCCGTATCCAGCCCCTGAAGGCGCCCGACATCCTGCTGCGCGCGGTGGCCGTCCTGCTCGACCAGGACCCCTCGCTGCGCTCCCGCATCGTCGTCCCCGTCGTCGGCGGGCCGAGCGGCAGCGGCTTGGCCAAGCCCGAGGGGCTGCAGAAGCTCGCCGCCCGGCTGGGCATCGCCGACGTGGTGCGGTTCCGGCCGCCGGTCGGCCAGGACCAGCTCGCGGACTGGTACCGGGCGGCCAGCGTGCTGGTCATGCCCTCGTACAGCGAGTCCTTCGGGCTGGTGGCCATCGAGGCCGAGGCGTGCGGCACCCCGGTGATCGCCGCGTCGGTGGGCGGCCTGCCGGTCGCCGTGAAGGACGGCGTCAGCGGCTTCCTGGTCGACGGGCACGACCCGGTGGACTACGCCCACGCGCTGCGCCGCTTCGCCGACGACCCCTCGCTCACGCTGCGGATGGGCGCGGCGGCCGCCCGGCACGCCGAGTCCTTCGGCTGGGACACCGCGGCCGGGGCCACCGCCGAGGTGTACACCGCCGCGTTGCAGGAGCGGCGCCGTCGCCTACGATCACTGCATGGCTGAGGACAGCAGGGCCGCGGACGCGCGGCGGGTCGTCGAGGAGACGCTGAACGACGCCGGGCTGGAGTGGGAGTCGCCCGCGGAGGGCAGCTACGTCGTCAAGCTGCCCGGTACCCGCAAGCTCTCCACCACCTGCTCGCTGCTGGTCGGCCGGCACTCCCTGTCGGTCAACGCGTTCGTCGTCCGCCGCCCGGACGAGAACCACGAAGCGGTGCACCGCTGGCTGCTGGAGCGCAACACCCGGCTGTACGGCGTGAGTTACGCCATCGACCGGCTCGGCGACGTCTACCTCGCCGGCAAGCTGCCGCTGGCGGCCGTCACCCCCGACGAACTGGACCGGATCCTCGGCACGGTCCTGGAGAACGCCGACGGCTCCTTCAACACCCTGCTGGAGATGGGCTTCGCCTCGGCGATCCGCAAGGAGTACGAGTGGCGGGTCTCGCGCGGTGAGTCCACCCGCAACCTGGCGGCGTTCGCCCACCTGACCGGCCGGGACAAGTAGCACTTTCCGGCCCATCTCGTCGCGCCCGTTCTCGGCTCTTCCGCCGCGCGGCGGGGCCGTGCCATGCTCGCGGCCTCCTCTCCCATGCACCTCTTCACCTGCATGAAGGGCGGCCCATGGACATCAGCAGGCGCACCCTTTTGGGCAGCGCGACGGCCGCTGCGGCGGCCGCGGCGCTGCCCGCTCTCCCGGCCTCGGCGGCCTCGGTAGTCTCGGCGGACGCGGGGGCCGACCGTCGCTCGGCGCTCTGGGACGAATACACGGCACGCCCCTTCAGGCATCCGCAGATCCCGTACGTCGGCCGGGCGGGCAGCAGGCGCGGGCCACGGGCCGCCGGTGCGGAACCGGTGATCGACGCCGTACGCGACCACGGCGCCACCCCGGACGGCAGCAAGGACTCCGCCCCCGCCCTCAACCGCGCCATCGAGGCCGCGGGCCGCCGTGGCGGGGGCATCGTCTCCCTGCCTCCCGGCACCTTCCGCATCGACGACGTGATCCGCATCGGCCGCGACGGCGTGGTGCTGCGGGGCGCGGGCAGCGGCCGTACGAAGCTGCTGGCCACCAAGCACCTCACCGAGCTGATCGGCCCGTACGGCAGCCGGTACGGCGGCGACAAGTCCGCCTGGTCCTGGACCGGCGGCCTCGTCTGGCTCTGCCCCACGGCCCGTTACGACTCCCTCGTCGCGGCGATCAGGCGGAAGGACTGGCCGTTCGAGGGCTGGACGGGCAACCGGCGCGACGAGTGGCGCACGCTCACCGCCGTACGCTCCGCCCGCCGCGGCGACTGGTCGGTGACGGTCGCCGACACCGCACGCCTGCGCCCCGGCACCCTCGTCCTCCTCCGGCTGGCCGACGACCGGGACCACACCCTCCTCCAGCACATGGCGGGCGGCGGCCCGGGGCCCGCGGCGTACCGCTGGGACGGCAGGGCCAAGCTCAACAGCTTCGTCCCGTACGAGTGGCCCGTACGCATCGTCCGTATCAAGGGTCGTGAGGTGACTTTCGAGCGCCCGCTGCCCCTCGACGTACGCCCGGAGTGGGACCCGCGGCTCACCACCCATGTCCCCGCGCTCACCGGCGCCGGGGTCGAGGGCCTGACGATCGAGGCGGTCGAGACGCCGCAGTCCCCGCACCTGCACGACAAGGGCTACAACGGCGTCGTCCTGCAGTGCGCGTACGACTGCTGGGTGCGGGACGTCGTCGCGCGCCACGTCGACAACGGCATCGGGCTGACCGCCTCGTCCTCCTGCACGGTCAGCAACACCCGTGTCGCGGGCCGCGGTTCCCACCATCCCTACTACTGCCGCGAGGGCGCGCACGACAACCTCTTCGAGGACTTCGTGATCGAGCAGCGCACCGTCCCCGCACGGCCCGACACCATCCTGCACGGCATCAACGTCGAGAACCTGTCCAGCTACAACGTCTGGTCGCGCGGCCGGATGGAGATGGGCACGTTCGACTCCCACCGGGGCCTGCCGTTCGCCAACGTCCGTACCGACATCACCATCGACAACACCGGCGAGCACGGCGGCGACCTGCGTGCGGGGCCGCTCTTCGGGGCCCGCTTCACCCACTGGAACATCCGTGTCACCAACGGGCGCGCCGGCATGGTGAAGATCGACGGCCTGGCCCCGTACAGCGTCACCGCCGGCATCTCGAAGGTCCGCGAGTTCGGCCAGATCGACAAGCCGGATTTCACGGGCGACCTGCACAGCAGGCTGACGGACTACGGCCGCCCCGGCGCGGTCAGGCCACGGAATCTGTACGAGGCACAGCGGCGCCTGCGGCCTTGACGGGGGCGGGAGTTGCTTCCGTGACGGAGGTGGCTGCTGTGTCCGTGACGGGGCCCGGGTCCGGGGCCGTGGTCGGCTCGGCCGCGGTCGGTTCGGCCGCGGCCCGTTCCCGCTCCTCGGCGTTCATCCGCCGCAGCAGCAGCCCGTAGCCGAGCGCCGCGACCGTGCCGACGACCGCGCAGCCGGCCCACAGCGCCTCCGGCCCGAACCGGTCGATGGCGGTCCCGCCGAGCAGCGGGGCCGCCAGCGCCGCCACCGACCAGGACAGCGAGTACATCCCCTGGTACCGGCCGCGGCCGTGGGTGGGGGAGAGGCGCACCACCAGCCCCATCTGGGTGGGCGAGTTGATGATCTCGCCGAGCGTCCAGACGGCGACGGCCACCGCGAACAGCGCCACCGACCCGGCGAACGCCGTCAGCCCGAACCCGTATCCGGTCAGCAGCGCCGAGCCGATCAGCAGCGCCGCCGGGCTGCGGTGCTCGATGAACCGGGTCACCGGGATCTGCAGCAGCACGATCAGCACGCCATTGGTGGCGATCACCAGCCCGAAGTCGGAGCTGGTGAACCCCTCCAGCCCCATCGTCACCGGCAGCGACACGTACGCCTGCTGGAAGAGCAGCGCCAGCATCAGGTTCAGTCCGACGACGGTCATGAACCGCCCGTCCCGCACCACGGTCGTCATCGACACACGCCGTACGGGTCCCTCGGCCGCATCGCCTTCCACCGTCCCTGCCGCCGGCCGGGACTCGGGCAGCTTCACGAACACCACCACCGCGCAGGCCAGCACCAGCGCCGACTCACCGATGAAGAGCAGCAGATACCCGTACTGGGCCAGCAGCCCGGCCAGCGCCGAGGAGATCGCGAAGCCCATGTTCAGGGCCCAGTAGTTGAGCGCGAAGGCCCGCACCCGGTCCTCGGGCGCGACGATGTCCGCCATCATCGCCTGCACCGCGGGCCGCGAGCCGTTGGTCGCCATGCCCACCAGGCAGGCCACCGCCGCGATGGCCACCGGGTCGGTCATGAAGCCCAGCAGCGCCACCGAGCCCGCGGTCGTCAGCTGCGCGATCAGCATCGTCGGCCGCCGCCCGAGCCGGTCGGTCGCCACGCCCGCGACCACCGACGACACCACCCCGCCCAGCCCGTACAGCGCCCCCACCAGACCGGCGTACGAGGCCGAGTAGCCACGCTCGACCGTGAGGTACAGCGCCAGGAACGTCGCGACGAACGCTCCCAGCCGATTGACCAGCGTGCTCGTCCACAGCCACCAGAACTGCCGTGGCAACCCGGCCACACTCGCGACGACGCCCCGTCTCACTCTGTCTCCCCCCAAGCAGCGACGCAGGCGGGTGGTGTAAGTGGCACACCCGCCAAGGGGAAACTACATACGCAGGTCACAGTCCGCCATTCAATTAACACGAACCGTCAAACGACACTGCCGTGTCACAGACGAGCGGCCCCGCGTCCACAGGCCGGGCCCCTGCCAGAGCAGCCCCCCTTTTCGATTACGCTCAAAGGCATGGCCGACGCACCGTACAAGCTCATCCTCCTCCGCCACGGCGAGAGCGAGTGGAACGCGAAGAACCTGTTCACCGGCTGGGTGGACGTCAACCTGAACGAGAAGGGCGAGAAGGAGGCGGTCCGCGGCGGTGAGCTGCTCAAGGACGCCGGCCTGCTCCCCGACGTGGTCCACACCTCCCTCCAGAAGCGCGCCATCCGCACGGCGCAGCTGGCGCTGGAGTCGGCGGACCGCCACTGGATCCCGGTCCACCGTTCGTGGCGCCTGAACGAGCGCCACTACGGCGCCCTCCAGGGCAAGGACAAGGCCCAGACCCTGGCCGAGTTCGGCGAGGAGCAGTTCATGCTCTGGCGCCGCTCGTACGACACCCCGCCGCCCGCGCTGGACCGCGACGCCGAGTTCTCCCAGTTCGAGGACCCGCGCTACGCGACCCTCCCCCCGGAGCTGCGCCCCCAGACGGAGTGCCTCAAGGACGTCGTCGTCCGCATGCTCCCGTACTGGTTCGACGGCATCGTCCCGGACCTCCTCACGGGCAGGACGGTCCTGGTAGCGGCCCACGGCAACAGCCTCCGCGCCCTGGTCAAGCACCTGGACGGCATCTCCGACGCCGACATCGCCGGCCTGAACATCCCCACCGGCATCCCGCTCTCCTACGAGCTCGACGCCGACTTCAAGCCCCTGAACCCGGGCGGCACCTACCTCGACCCGGAAGCCGCCAAGGCAGCCATCGAGGCAGTAAAGAACCAGGGCAAGAAGAAGTAAGCCCACTGCGTCACCGCAACGACGAGCCCCCTGCCTGCGGGTTTTCCTGCTGGTGAGGGGCTCGTCGCTGTGCTGGGCCGTGGTGGGGCCGGGCTACGTGAGGAGTTCGGGCCAGAGGAGGAATGTCACGGGGGTGCCGCCGCAGAGCAGTCCCAGTGTCAGGAACGCGTAGCCAGGATCTTGAAGGCCTTGTGCCGTTGGGCGCGGAAGGCCGCGAAGCACGTGAAGCTGATGATCGCCGCTGCCGGCAGGTACATGAACATGATGCCCAGCGCAAACATGGCGGTCCCCGTCCCCCGGCCATGGAAGCGGTCCCATGGCTGTCAGCAAAGGAGCGTACTGGGCTGATCCGTCGGGATCGGCACCGGTGTCCGCAACGACGAGCCCCCTGCTCGCGAACTTCGCGGGCAGGGGGCTCGGGGTGTTCCGGGCGGGTCAGCCGCAGCTGCCGCCGCACTGGCAGGGGCCGCCCGACTGGCAGCCGCAGGCGCAGCCGGGGCCGCACGAGCAGCCGTTGGCCGTTTCGGGCGCGGGAGTGCTGGAAACAGACGACTGGGTCATGAAGTGCCTCCTGGTTGGCAGCCATAAGGGAGGTTCCTTCCCTCCCCTACCCACCCGGGGAGGCGTACCAACGGCGCGCGGCCGCACGGATCGGGGCGCGCGCTCCCGCACGCCCCGCTCGCGGAGTGCTCAGGCGCCCTCGACCGCCGCCTGTGGCGCGATCTCGTCCGCGTGCTCGCCCGTGACCAGGTAGACCACGCGCTTGGCGACCGACACCGCGTGATCGGCGAACCGCTCGTAGTAACGGCCCAGCAGCGTGACATCCACCGCCGTCTCGATGCCGTGCTTCCAGCGGTCGTCCATCAGGTGCTGGAACAGCGTGCGGTGCAGCAGGTCCATCGCGTCGTCGTCCTGCTCCAGCTGGAGCGCCAGGTCGACGTCCTTCGTAATGATGACCTCGCCGGCCTTCGCCATCAGGCGCTGCGCCAACTGCCCCATCTCCAGGATGGTGGCGTGCAGGTCCCGGGGCACCGCCGACTCCGGGAACCGCAGCCGCGCCAGCTTCGCGACGTGCTGCGCCAGGTCACCGGACCGCTCCAGGTCCGCGCTCATCCGCAGCGACGTGACGACTATCCGCAGGTCGGTGGCGACCGGCTGCTGGCGCGCCAGCAGGGCTATGGCCCGCGCCTCCAGGTCCCGCTGCAGATCATCGACCTTCTCGTCGCCGGCGATCACGTTCTCCGCCAGCTTCAGGTCCGCGTCGAGTATCGCCGTGGTGGCGCGCCCGATCGCGGAGCCGACAAGCCTGGCCATCTCGACCAGGCCTTCGCCGATCGAGTCAAGCTCCTCGTGGTACGCGTCCCGCATCAGTGACCTTCTCTCGCATCGAGTCGTTCGGTGTGGGCCTGCGATGCCCGCCGACCTCCGGGCCGCGCCCCGCGTCGTAACGTGGGCTGCGCCCCTGGTGGCGTGGGTCTACGATCCCCACGCTCCCACGTTCGAGCCCGGATGCGACCGGTTCGCCCATCCGGAGTGAACCAGTACCGACGTGAAGGTGAACTCTCGGCAACGGGTGTTCGAGGTGACCCTCGGATGGCTGTGGAACTGTCACAACCGGCGCATAACCTGGACTCATGAACGTGGACGCGGCCATCGCCGCAGTGGCAGCGATCGCCGGATGCTGTACCGGCGTGATCGCCATGCTGGCGTTTCGCTGGAGCGAACGCGACCAGGCCAAACCCACCCGTACCTCCCTGCACACCGACGCCGTCCTGCCGCCCGGCGTGGACACCGTCCTGTCGGTACTGCGGTCCTCCGCGGTCGTCCTCGACGAGGCCGACGGCGTCGTCAAGGCCAGCTCGGCCGCGTACGCCCTCGGACTCGTACGCGGCGGCAAACTCGCCGTCGACCCGATGATGCAGATGGCCCGCGACACCCGCAGGGACGGCGAGATACGCCAGGTCGAGCTGGACCTGCCGCGCCGCGGCACCGGCCGCGGCGACGCCCTCGCCGTCTCCGCGCGGGTCGCCCCGCTCGGCTCCCGGCTCGTCCTGCTCCTCGTCGAGGACCTCACCGAGGCGCGCCGCATAGAGGCGGTCCGCCGCGACTTCGTGGCCAACGTCAGCCATGAGCTCAAGACCCCGGTCGGCGCGCTCTCGCTGCTCTCCGAGGCCGTGATGGACGCGAGCGACGACCCCGAGGCGGTGACCCGCTTCGCCGGCCGCATGCAGGCCGAGGCCACCCGCCTGACCAGCCTCGTCCAGGAGCTGATCGACCTCTCCAGGGTGCAGAACGACAACCCCCTGGAGGACGCCGAGCCGGTCCACGTGGACGAGCTGGTCGAGGAGGCCATGGACCGCTGCCGCCAGCAGGCCAGCAGCAAGTCCATCACCATGGCCGTCGGCGGCACGGCCGACCTGTACGTATGGGGCCACAGAAGCCAGCTCGCCGGCGCCCTCGGCAACCTAGTCGAGAACGCCGTCAACTACTCCCCGGCCCGTACTCGCGTCGGGATAGCCGGCCGCCGCGTCCCGGCGGCCGGCGGCACGATGATCGAGATAGCCGTCACCGACCAGGGCATCGGCATCTCCGAGAAGGACCGGGACCGGATCTTCGAGCGGTTCTACCGCGTCGACCCGGCGCGCTCCCGCGCCACCGGCGGCACCGGACTCGGTCTCGCCATCGTCAAGCACGTGGCCGCCTCGCACGGCGGGGAGGTCACGGTGTGGAGCGCCGAAGGACAGGGCTCCACCTTCACCCTGCGGCTTCCGGAAGCCGGCGCGGTCCGCGACCGCGAGGCCCGCCGGGACCCCGCCGGATCAGACCCGGACGACCTCGATGGCGAGGACGGTCCGTACGACACCTACAGCGGCCCGGCCGTCACCCACCACCACACTTCCCCGGAAGCGCTACGTGCGCCCTATCCTGCCCCGGAGGTCCTTCCGTGACCCGAGTGCTCGTCGTCGAGGATGAGGAGTCCTTCAGCGACGCTCTGTCGTACATGCTCCGCAAGGAGGGCTTCGAGGTCGCCATCGCCGCGACCGGCCCCGACGGACTGGACGAGTTCGAGCGCAACGGCGCCGACCTGGTCCTGCTCGACCTGATGCTGCCCGGTCTGCCCGGTACCGAGGTCTGCCGCCAGCTGCGCGGCCGCTCCAACGTCCCGGTCATCATGGTGACCGCCAAGGACAGCGAGATCGACAAGGTCGTCGGCCTGGAAATAGGAGCCGACGACTACGTCACCAAGCCCTTCTCCTCGCGGGAGCTGGTCGCCCGCATCCGCGCGGTCCTGCGCCGCCGCGGTGAGCCGGAGGAGGTCACCCCGCAGGCCCTGGAGGCGGGCCCGGTCCGCATGGACGTGGACCGGCACGTCGTCACGGTCTCCGGCGGCAAGGTCGACCTGCCGCTCAAGGAGTTCGACCTGCTGGAGATGCTGCTGCGCAACGCCGGCCGGGTCCTCACCCGTATGCAGCTGATCGACCGGGTCTGGGGCGCCGACTACGTGGGCGACACCAAGACCCTCGACGTCCACGTCAAGCGCCTGCGCGCCAAGATCGAGCCGGACCCGGGCGCCCCGCGCTACCTGGTCACGGTCCGCGGCCTCGGGTACAAGTTCGAGCCGTAAGCCGATCACTGGCACAGGCCACCAGGACAGGTGCCTTTAGCTGTACCAGCGCCTGTACCTGTTCCTGACCTGTTCCTGACCTGTTCCTGCAAGGAGTATGTGCGTCGCTCCAGCGCTCCGCCCCGATCCGGGTGGGGCGCTTGTGGCGTTGGGGGCGGAGCCGGCTGCCCGGCGGGGCAGCGATGAGCACGTACGTGTACCCGCCTCACGTACGCCCGTAGGCCGTCGTACGCACAACCGCGCCCGCCGTGCTCCCGCAGGGCGGCGGGGGCGCGACGGGCGTCAGCCGGGCTGTGGGCGCCGCTCGGGCGCCGACGCAGCTCAGTAGCGCGGCTACGGCTCAGTGGCCGGCGTGCGCGGTCTCCGAGGCGGAAGCGGCGTCGGACGGCTTGCCCGACTCCGACGGCTTGCCGGACGCCGACTCGGACGGCGAGCCGGTGCCCGACGGCGTGGCGGCGCCGGACTGACCCGGCTGCGGGACCTCGCTCGGGCCGTACTCCTTGAAGTAGCTGTTCGCCGGGACGACGAACGCGCGCAGCTTCACCTTGCCGGTGCGGCTGAACGCGAAGGTCACGGGCTGCGCGTCGCCGTCCTTGACCGCCTCGCGGCCGCTGGCCAGCACGGCGGAGGCGTTGCCCTTGCCCCCGATCACGACGGAGCCGCCGGCCGGCACGGTGATCTTGCCGGAGCCCTTGGCGGGCTTCAGCTCGGCCTGCGTGCCGCTGCCGTCGAGCGTGATGGAGTCCAGCGTCTGGTCCTTCGCGCCGCCGTTGAACAGCGTCGCGGACACGGCGGCCGGGCCCTTGGCCTCCGGCTTCGGCTGGGTGATCACAGTGGCGTTCTGGATCTTGATGTCGCCGACGGAGGTCGCGGCGTTGTCCGGCTTGACTTGCAGCGTCGCGGCGTCGTTTCCGGCCCCGCACGCGGAGAGCGAGGCAATCGAGAGCGTGAGGACGGTGGCGGCGAGGGCGCCGCGTCGAAGGCTGCGGCTCACGGCGGCGGCATCTCCTAGGACGAGCTTTGGCGGCCGAACGGTCATGCCCGGTCGCGGTGGACGGCTGGGCGGCCCTTCCGTACGCCGTGCTTCGGCGCCGTACGTAAAACCGCCCTAAGGGTGTGTCAGCGCCGCTAGGTTACCGAGCCGCCCTTGCGGCGCCGCACCCGACCCGCCCCTGAGCGATCACGCACCGGTCACATGGTCACTACCGGCCACCCGGAACGCATCGGATCACCTTCTCCGGTCACCTTCTCCGGCGACCTCCCCTGTGCTTCCTCCGCGCCTCACCGGTGTGGTGTCCCGCCGGTGCGCGGCCGGATTGCCGAAGTCCTCACGGGAACTGCCGGAAGAATTCACCTGCCGTCCGTTCGAGTGGCCGCGGCGCGCGAATCCGCCGCGCCCGTCGGAGGAATAACGGCAAAGGCATAAGGAATGCGCCGCGTCACACGAATTGATCATGTCCGGCCCACCCGTCCGGGTGACGCCGTGATCAATTTCCGATTCGGACGGGACTGATCGGGAGAGTGATCGTGAGACACCGAACGGAGCACTGGAAGCCCGCCATCCGGATCCCGGCAAAACGGGACGTTCGTCCTCTCGATCAGGCTCTTCCGGGGCTGTGACGTACGTGTTTCGCTGCGCTCAAGAATCGCCTCCGACCTGCGAATACCTGCTTCCGGCAGGCGGTCGATGCACGTCACGGCCGTCGTTGTCAAGCCCCGAGATACGCCCTGACCTGCGAAAACGCCATTCAGAACCAACCGTTCCCGTGTTAGGATGGATAGCCACGGAAGGGGTACCTGTCACATGACGTTCAAGGTTGGCGACACCGTGGTCTATCCCCATCACGGGGCCGCGCTGATCGAGGCCATCGAAACTCGCCAGATCAAAGGCGTGGACAAGACCTACTTGGTGCTGAAGGTCGCTCAGGGCGACCTGACGGTTCGTGTGCCAGCGGACAATGCGGAGTTCGTCGGTGTGCGCGATGTGGTCGGCCAGGACGGGCTCGACCGGGTCTTCGAGGTGCTCCGCGCACCATATGCCGAAGAGCCGACGAACTGGTCCCGTCGCTACAAGGCAAATCTCGAAAAGCTCGCCTCCGGTGACGTGATCAAGGTCGCCGAAGTAGTTCGCGACCTGTGGCGTCGTGAGCGCGAGCGCGGACTCTCCGCAGGTGAGAAGCGCATGCTCGCCAAGGCCCGCCAGATCCTGGTGAGCGAGCTGGCTCTCGCGGAGAACACCAACGAAGACAAGGCCGAGGCTCTGCTCGACGAGGTCCTCGCGTCCTGACGCCGGACGCTGCTGGGTTCCCACGCCGCTGGGTATCCACAGTGATCGCCCACAGTGGTGTGCTCGGCGGTGCTCAGCAGAAGAATGGCTCAGCACGAAAATGCCGCGGTGCCCGAGCGACGACTGCTTCCCACGGAAGCGGTCCGTTGCCGGGCGCTGCGGCATATCTGACGCCACTGAGCTACTGACGAGCCACGAGCCCGCCGTACGGTCGGCGACTCTGTTGCCGGCGACGTCGAGGATCTCTGCGATCTCTGCGTTGCCGACGGCGTCTGAAGATGTTCGCGACCCGCCTCGATGACCTGCCTCGATCGGCCTGGTCATCGAGCCTGTCGGCCGACGTGAAGGGCACTGACGTGCCGGGCCCGGGCAGCTGGCTCGACCGGTCGTCACGGAAGGGTCCGGTCGGGGCGTCGCGCCCGGCACGGTGAGGCCATACCCACCTCGGCCGAGTAAACAAACCTGCCGCTCGAAATTCGGGGTGCGACCCCCGGCTCACGGAGTGCTACCGATGTCTGAAGATTCCCGCCGACTTCGCACGGCGGCGGTCATCCCCGCGGCCGGCCGTGGCGTACGCCTCGGCCCCGGCGCCCCCAAGGCCCTGCGCGCGCTGGGCGGCACGCCCATGCTCATCCACGCCGTACGCGCCATGGCCGCTTCCCGCGCCGTCTCGCTCGTCGTCGTGGTCGCGCCGCCCGACGGCGCGCCCGAAGTCCGCGCGCTGCTGGACGGCCACACCTTCCCCGAGCGCACGGAACTGCTGGTCGTCCCCGGCGGCGACACTCGCCAGCAGTCCGTGAGCCTCGGCCTGAAGGCGCTGCCCGACGACGTCGACGTGGTCCTCGTCCACGACGCCGCGCGGCCCCTCGTGCCGGTCGACACCGTCGACGGCGTGATCGCCGCCGTACGGGGCGGCGCCCCCGCGGTCGTGCCTGCGCTGCCGCTCGCCGACACGGTCAAGGAAGTACGGCCGGATCCCGACGGCGGGAACGAGCCGGTCGTCGGCACCCCGGAGCGCGCCCGGCTGCGCGCCGTGCAGACTCCGCAGGGCTTCGACCGGGACACCCTGGTCAAGGCGCACACGACCGTCACCTTCGACGGCGAGGGCGCGACGGACGACGCCGGCATGGTCGAGCGGCTCGGCGCGCCGGTCGTGGTCGTGCCCGGCCACGAGGAAGCCTTCAAGGTCACCCGCCCGCTGGACCTGGTGCTCGCCGAGGCCGTACTGGCCCGCCGGCGCGTGACGGACGGGTACGCGTGACGGACGGGCGCGCCTGAGGGAGGGATACGCCGGCCTTGGCCGCCCGGGGGTTTGGGCGGGGGCGGGGCGTATACGGGGGCTGCGGGGTGGGCCCCCTACCCGTTCGACGAGCGGGGGCGGGGCGGAGTTCTCGCACGGTTAGATGTTCACTCGCAGGGAGGAAAATCTCATGGTCGCGTTGCCCCAGGTGGGGATCGGGACGGACGTGCACGCCTTTGAAGAGGGGCGTGAGCTGTGGTGTGCCGGTCTCCTGTGGGACGAGGCCGCGAGCGGCGGCTACGGCCTCGCCGGGCACAGTGACGGCGATGTCGCCGCGCACGCCGCCTGCGACGCCCTCTTCTCCGCCGCCGGGATCGGCGACCTCGGCGCGCACTTCGGTACGAGCCGCCCCGAGTGGTCCGGGGCCTCCGGCGTGACCCTGCTCGCCGAGGCCGCCCGCATCGTCCGCGCCGAGGGCTTCGAGATCGGCAACATCGCGGTACAGGTCATCGGCGTGCGCCCGAAGGTCGGCAAGCGCCGCGAGGAGGCCCAGAAGTCCCTCTCGGCCGCGGCCGGCGCCCCCGTCGCGGTCTCCGGCACCACCACCGACGGCCTCGGCCTCACCGGCCGCGGCGAAGGCCTGGCCGCGTTGGCCACGGCCCTGGTGTACCGAGCGAACTGAGCGCACCCGCCCCCCAGGGACGCATTCCGGAGGGGCCTCCCAGGGGCGCCTTTCCGAGGGGCCTTCCAGGTCGCCCTTCGCGGCGCCCTTCGGGGGTGCGAGGGGGAATGCCGCGCTTCGCAGGGGTGTTGGCGGGGTACGGAGACGGACGGACGCACTCCGTCCCCGCCCGCGGCGCCGGGTCGTACCTACCGGCCCGCCTGGTCGTACGGAC
Organism: Streptomyces sp. NPDC047117; assembly: GCF_040643545.1. Lineage (NCBI taxonomy): Bacteria > Bacillati > Actinomycetota > Actinomycetes > Kitasatosporales > Streptomycetaceae > Streptomyces > Streptomyces sp. NPDC047117. The sequence goes on from NZ_JBEYUN010000007.1 coordinate 79,495, forward strand.
CGGCCCATCCGGGACTGTCCGACCGGCCCACCCCGGACCGCCGGGACCGGCCCACCCCGGACCGCACACAGGCCCCATATCGCGCGAAGTGTGACAGAACGCCCGCGAGTGTCACGCTTCTGTGTCCTCGTGGCCCATCGGGTCGCGGGGCACTGCCTCGTTCCGTCTACCCTTGATGCGTGACCATTCGCCTGTACGACACCAGCGCCCGGCAGATCCGTGACTTCACCCCGCTCACGCCGGGCTGCGTCTCGATCTACCTGTGTGGCGCGACCGTGCAGGCCGCCCCGCACATCGGGCACATCCGGTCGGGACTGAACTTCGACATCATGCGCCGCTGGTTCGAGTACCGCGGCTACGACGTGACGTTCGTGCGCAACGTCACCGACATCGACGACAAGATCATCAAGAAGTCGGCCGAGCAGGGCCGTCCGTGGTGGTCGATCGGGTACGAGAACGAGGTCGCGTTCAACACCGCGTACGACACCCTCGGCTGCCTGCGGCCGACGTACGAGCCGCGCGCGACCGGACACGTCCCCGAGATGATCGAAATGATGCGCGGCCTGATCGAGCGCGGCCACGCCTACGCCGTCGACGGCAACGTCTACTTCGACGTGCGCTCCTTCCCCGGCTACCTGGAGCTGTCCGGCCAGGAGCTGGACAAGTTGAAGCAGCCGTCCGGAGAGGGCGAGACCGGCAAGCGGGACCCGCGCGACTTCGCGATGTGGAAGGCGGCCAAGGAAGGGGAGCCCAGCTGGGAGACCCCCTGGGGCCGCGGCCGGCCCGGCTGGCACCTGGAGTGCTCGGCCATGGCCCACAAGTACCTGGGTGAGCGCTTCGACATCCACGGCGGCGGCGTCGACCTGGTCTTCCCGCACCACGAGAACGAGATCGCGCAGGCCAAGGCCTACGGCGACGAGTTCGCGCGGTACTGGGCGCACAACGCCTGGGTCACGATGAGCGGCGAGAAGATGTCCAAGTCCCTGGGCAACTCCGTGCTCGTCTCCGAGATGGTCAAGCGCTGGCGTCCCATCGTGCTGCGCTACTACCTCGGCACGCCGCACTACCGTTCGATGATCGAGTACAGCGAGGAAGCGCTGCGCGAGGCCGAATCCGCGTTCGCGCGTATCGAGGGCTTCGTACAGCGCGTCGTGGAGCTGGCCGGGGGACCGGTCGAGCCCGCCGACGAGGTGCCGCTGGCCTTCGCCGAGGCGATGGACGACGACCTCGGCGTCCCGCAGGCGCTGGCGATCGTGCACACGACCGTCCGGCAGGGCAACTCCGCCCTGACCGCCGACGACAAGGAAGCCGCCGTCGCCCGACTGGCCGAGGTGCGCGCCATGCTCGGCGTGCTGGGTCTGGACCCGCTGGACGAGCAGTGGTCCGGCGGCGGCTCCGAGCGCGGCGAGGACCTGCACGGCGTCGTCGACTCCCTCGTGCGCATGGTCCTGGACCAGCGTCAGGCGGCCCGTGCCCGCAAGGACTACGCCACCGCCGACGCGATCCGCGACCAGCTCCAGCAGTCCGGCCTCGCCATCGAGGACACCCCGTCGGGGCCGCGCTGGTCGCTGTCGTGACGGACGGCGGCGACGCGGACGGCAGCGGTCGCGCCCCGGTGGGCGCGGGCGGCGCAGTCCCGTCCCGGTAGCCCGCACAGGGCACCGCGGGCGACACTCATACGCATACGCATACGCAGCAGACATCACATCCACGTCGCGAGACGTCGAGAGCAGTAAGAGACAGGTGACCCATGGCCGGCAACAGCCAGCGCAGGAACCGCCGCACGTCCAACAAGAAGGGCATGCAGGTCGGCAGCGGCGGCCAGCGGCGCCGGGGCCTGGAGGGCAAGGGCCCCACCCCGCCCGCGTCCGCCCGCAAGGGACATGTGAAGAACCGCATCGCCAACGCCCAGGCCAAGCAGTCGGCCCACCGCCGCCCGGCCCCGCGCCGCGGCGGTGCCAAGGGCACGTCGGAGCTGGTCGTCGGCCGTAACCCGGTCGTGGAGGCGCTGCGCGAGGACATCCCCGCGACGACGCTGTACGTCCAGCAGTTCATCGACAGCGACGAGCGGGTGCGCGAGGCGCTCCAGCTCGCCGCCGACCGCGGCATGAACCTCATGGAGGCGCCGCGCCCCGAGCTGGACCGCATGACCAACGGCCTGAACCACCAGGGCCTGGTCCTGCAGATCCCGCCGTACGACTACGCGCACCCCGAGGACCTCCCCGCGGCCGCGTTCGACAACGGCGAGGACCCGCTGATCGTCGCCCTCGACGGCGTCACCGACCCGCGCAACCTCGGTGCGGTCGTCCGCTCCGTCTCCGCGTTCGGCGGCCACGGTGTGGTCGTACCGGAGCGGCGCGCGGCCGGGATGACGGCGGGCGCGTGGAAGACCTCCGCCGGTACGGCGGCGCGCACGCCGGTCGCGCGCGCCACCAACCTCACCCGTGCGCTGGAGACGTACCAGAAGGCGGGCATGACGGTCGTGGGCCTCGCGGCCGACGGCGAGATGGAGCTCCAGGACCTGGAGGTGCTGGACGGCCCGGTCGTCATCGTGGTCGGCAGCGAGGGCAAGGGCCTCTCCCGCCTCGTCGGCGAGACCTGCGACGTGCGCGTCCGCATCCCGATGCCGGGCGGCGCCGAGTCGCTGAACGCCGGCGTCGCGGCGGGCGTGGTGCTGTGGGAGGCGGCGCGCCGCCGGGCGTGACGCATCTGTGGCGCTGCGCATCGCGGGGGTGGGCTTCGGTCCGCCCCCGCGATGCGCTGTGCGGCCTCGTCGGAGCCGTCGCGTACCGGGGCGGGTAGGTCGTCGTGTACCGGGACGGGCAGGTCGTTGTGTACCGGGACGGGCAGCTGTCCCGCACCGCACCCGGCAGCCGTCCCGCACCGCACCCGGCAGCTGTCCCGCACCGCACCCGGCAGCCGTCGCCCACCGGGCCCGGCAACCGCGTCGCATATCGGCACGAACCACGCCGCCAACCTGGGGCAGAACATCACCCTCCGTGCAACCCGGGAAGTTTTGACGGGTCTCGGACAGATCGACACGGTCAAGGCAGTGTCTTAAACGCTGGTCACTCGGTTAGATGAGCGTGGACACCAGAACACCCCGCAGGCCTACGGGGGGACGCTCGCCGGGCTTCGATGACGAGCCGGTACTGAGCTCGGTCAAGGTGCCGTGCGACCCCGCGCAGGTCATCGTCAATCACGCCAGTTTCCGCGTGCAGCTCGCGGCCCCCGCGCCGGCGGGCGCCGCGCGGGGTGCCACGGCCGCCGCCGCGTCCGGCACCGCCGCTGCCGGACCCGCCCCCGCCAGGCGGCGCGCGCCCGTCGTCTGGAGCGGCCGTACGACGCCCGGCGACACCTCGGCGCCCACCACCCAGCTCCTGCACGCCGTGCGGAACAGCGCGGGCGGCCACAGCGACGACGCCGGCGCGACCCAGGTCCTGCCCCGGATCAGGCCGGACGGGGCGGGTGCCTTCGCGCCGCCGCCGTCGCCCGGTGTGATCGGGCCCCGCGGAGCCTCCGACGACACCGAGCTGATGCCCCGGCTCCCGCACTCCCGCCCCACGGACGACACCTGGTCCGACGGCGCGTACGCCGCGGACGAGAACGGCGCGTACGTCACGGCGGGCGCGGGCGGCACGTGGCACGAAGGGGCGCACGCCGACACCCAGGCCGGCTCGTACGCCGGTGGGGCCGACGGCTCGTACGCCGGTGCGTACGGCGCCGCGTCCGGCGGCTCCGGTGGCATCGGCGCTCCCGGGCCCGACTGGGACGAAGGCCCGTGCAGCGACGCCGAATTCGAGCCCCGCCACGGCGACGGCCGCCGGTTCGCCGGTGACAAGCAGGCGTTCTACCCCGACCGCCGGATGAACCTCGGCGTCGTCCTGCTGCCCCTGCGCGTCTTCCTCGGCTTCATCACCGTCTACGCCGGCATGGGCAAGCTCTGCGACCCCGTCTACTTCGACGGCGGTGAGCGCGGCTCCATGGTGAAGTGGCTGGAGTCGCTGCACCCTTGGGCGCTCGCCACCCCGCTCCGCGACTTCGCGCTCGCGCACCCGGTCGGCGCCGGCCTCACCGTCGCCTTCCTCCAGGTCGTCGTCGGCGTACTGACCGTCTGCGGCCTCTGGCAGCGGGTCGCCGCCTCCATGGGCGCGCTGCTCTCGGCGGCCCTCCTGATGACCGTCAGCTGGCGCAACGTTCCTGTGTACGACGCGCCGGACATCATCTACCTCGCCGCCTGGAGCCCGCTGATCATCGCGGGCGCCCCCGTCTACTCCCTGGACGCGCGGCTGGCCGGCGAGGCCTGGCGCAACCTCGGCCCCCGCGTGGAGGTCTGGGACCTGCGACGCCGGGTGCTGCGCCGCGGCGCCGTGATGACCGCCGTGGTCGCCGGCCTGACGCTGCTGATCGGCTCCCTCCTCGGCGGCGCCGTACGCTCCGCCTCCGGTCCGACCGTCCCCAAGCCGGGCGAACCGCCGACCAACTCCCTGCCCGGCCGCTCCCTGCACACCCCGCGCGAGGCCCCGAACCGTACGAGCAACGGCCGCATCGGCGGCGCCACCCAGGGCAGCGCGTCCCCCACGGCGGGCACCTCCCGCGGTACGGACTCCTCGGTCTCCCCGTCGGCCTCGCAGCCGGGCGCGGCCAGGGAGACGGCCGGCGCCACCCAGGGCGCCCAGCCGGGCCGTACGACGAGCGGCCCGCCCCAGCAGTCGGTCCCGGCCGACCCCGCCCCCGCCACCCAGCCCCCGACCTCCACGGCCGGCACCGGCGGCGGCACCACGGGCGGTGGCTCCTCCCCGAGCGGCTCCTCCAGCGGCGGCTCCTCCGGAGGCTCCTCCTCCGGCGGCACCCTGGGCGGCCTCCTGGGCTGACCCACCCGCCCCCGGGGCCCGGGCCACTTCCCCGCCCCGTACCTCTCTCCGCCACCCCTCCACCGCCTGAAAGGGCTGTGGGGCGGGTGGCGGAGGGGTGTGTGGAGGGGGAGAGGTAGGTGTGCGGGGGGAGGGGCGTGCCCTGGGAGGGACATGCCCCGGGGGCCCTGCTACCCCTGCCCGTTCCTCAGGCCATGGGCACGCCCACGGCCGTGCCCGTGCCCGTCTCCGGGCCCGTACCGGGCGAGTTCCTGCGCCGCCTCGGTGAGGTCCTTGGCCGTGTCGATCGCGCGCCAGTAGGCGCCCTGCGGCAGCGGGAAACCGGCCAGCCGGCGCTCGCGCGCGAGCCGCGGGAACGTCGTGCGCTCATGGTCGCCACGGTCCGGCAGCAAATCCGTGAAGGCCGCGGAGAAGACGTACACACCCGCGTTGATCAGATACGGCGACGGCGGCGCCTCGATGAAGTCCAGTACGTGCCCGAAGGGATCGGTCTCGACGGCGCCCCAGGGGATTCGCGGCCGGGCCAGCGCCAGCGTGGCGTCCGCGCCGCGTTCGTGGTGGAAGTCCGCCATCTCGCGCAGGGAGAAGCGCGTCCAGATGTCCCCGTTGGTCGCGTACCAGGGCTGACCGGGGCGGGGGAGAGAGGCGGCGGCGTACTTGAGTCCGCCACCGCGGCCCAGCGGTTCGGTCTCCACAACGGTGGTGACCCGCAGGGGGAGTTCGGCCTCGGCCAGCCAGTCCTGGAGGACCTCGGCGAGGTGGCCGCAGGAGACGACCGCGTCGGTGACGCCCTCGGCCGCCAGCCAGGCGAGCTGATGGCCGATGATCGGGGTCCCGGTGCCCGGGATCTCGACCATCGGCTTGGGCCGGTCGTCGGTGTACGGGCGGAGTCGCGAGCCCTGACCGCCGGCCAGGACCACGGCCTGCGTGGGATGCGGATACGGGACACCTGTCATGATCCGCACCCTATGTGCTGGCTGTGACGGACCGGGTGCGAGCGCTGCGGCCTGTCACTCGACGTACGGGCGGACGTACGAGCCGACGTACGGGCCGGCGTACGAGAAGTTGCCGTCCGACGGCCGTACGTCGAGGTCCGCCACGCCGTTCGTCACATGGTCCTGCTGTAGTGACGAGTCTTGCGAGCCTTGTCGCTACGACTTCGGTCGTTGCTTCGGCCGTTGCTTCGGTTGTCGCTTCGGTTGTCGCTTCGATGGTTGCTTCGGTCGTTACGGGGTGGCCGCTCACTGCGCAGTGGCGACCCCGCTCGCGAACGACGTGTCACAGACGGGCCGCGAGTACGCCTGGGCGCGGTGTGATGCGCCGTACTTCTGGACCGCGGCACGGCCCAGCGCGCGGGCGATGGACGCGCAGTGCTTGGCCAGCGACGGCCGCTTGGTGGTGGCCTCCTGGAGGTGCGTCAGGGCGGTTCCCGGGTCCTTCTCCTGGAGTTCGGCCAGCAGACGGTCTCGCAGGAGGTCCTGCGGGGCACGGTTGCGCGGCTGATGGCTGGTGGCCGTACCGGACGAGGCGGTGAGCATCTGCGACTCGGAAGTCGGTGAGGCCCACGGCACGCGAGTGACGGCTAGTGTCCCGGAGAGTACGAGGACGACGGGCAGGACGAGAGCGAGAGTTCGGCCGATACGCCGGGCTGCGGAGTTCACGTCCGTGATGGTAGCGAGCAGTGATGATATGGCGACATTTAGTCACCCGGTCGAGGGATGAAATCGCCTGTCGCGGGTTAAATGATGTTGACGCACGCTGCTCGAAATGGCGGAACTGCCCGTCCAATTGTCGACAACCGGAAGCCCGGTACCTCCCCATCCCATCCCCCGTTTCAAACCGGGCCACGTCTCTGAGGGCGGGCGCGGCACGGCCGGCGGAGCCCGGCGCCAGTGCCCGGAGCGCACCCCCTGCCGATCAGCACGTCTCGCAAACGCCGACGGGGCGGCCCCACAAGGGAAACCGCCCCGCCCATCACGTTCCGCGCCTCGCGCGGCAGGTGACTTCTCAGTTCCTCAGTCGCTGAGCCGCTCACCGGTCGACGTGGAGAAGACATGCGTCTCGCCCGGCCGCGGCACGACGTGCACCTGGCTGCCCTTCTCCGGCACCTGGCGGCCGTTGACACGCACGACCAGGTCCTTGACCTCGCCGCCGACCTCGGCCGTGCCGTACACGTACCCGTCCGCGCCCAGCTCCTCGACGACGTTCACGGTGACGGCCAGGCCCGCCGGCGCGTCCGCGGACTCCTTCGTCAGGGTCTTCGCGGCGCTGCCGTTCTGCTCGACGATGTCGAAGTGCTCGGGCCGGACGCCGACGGTGACCGTACGGTCGCCCTTGTCCGCCGCCGTGCTGAGCGCCTCCCGGCTGACCGGCACGACGCTGTTGCCGAACTTCACGCCACCGTCCGTGATGGGCACCTCCACGAGGTTCATCGCAGGCGACCCGATGAACCCGGCCACGAAGAGGTTCGCCGGCCGGTCGTACATGTTGCGCGGCGAGTCGACCTGCTGCAGCAGCCCGTCCTTGAGGACGGCCACCCGGTCGCCCATCGTCATGGCTTCGACCTGGTCGTGCGTGACGTACACGGTCGTGATCCCGAGGCGGCGCTGCAGGCCGGCGATCTGCGTACGCGTCTGAACACGCAGCTTCGCGTCGAGGTTCGACAGCGGCTCGTCCATGAGGAACACCTGGGGCTCACGCACGATCGCGCGCCCCATCGCCACACGCTGACGCTGACCACCGGAGAGGGCCTTCGGCTTGCGGCCCAGGTACTCGGTCAGGTCCAGGATCTTCGCCGCGTCCTCGACCTTCTGCCGGATCTCCGTCTTGTTCACGCCGGCGATCTTGAGCGCGAAGCCCATGTTGTCCGCGACGGTCATGTGCGGGTAGAGCGCGTAGTTCTGGAACACCATGGCGATGTCCCGGTCCTTGGGCGGCAGGTGAGTGACGTCGCGTTCCCCGATCCGGATCGCGCCGCCATTGACGTCCTCCAGGCCCGCGAGCATCCGCAGGGAGGTGGACTTGCCGCAACCGGACGGCCCGACCAGGACGAGGAACTCCCCGTCCTCGATCTGGATGTCGAGCTGATCGACGGCGGGCTTGTCGGAACCCGGGTAGATCCGGGTTGCCTGGTCATACGTGACCGTAGCCATGGTGATATGTCCCTTCACCGGCAGGAACGTGCCGGACGATCCGAGTAAAGGAAGGATTGTGGGCAGCCCGTGCGCGGGTGGTGTAGTCCACTGCGCACCGACTGCCAGGGACGGTACCCGCAAGGGCACCCGGTGTCAGTAGGTCGGACATCACGAAATCCCCCCGCCAGGTAACCTTCACCCCTGGGTACACTTCACATGACACGCCTCCTTAGCTCAGCTGGTCAGAGCACCGCTCTTGTAAAGCGAAGGTCGTCGGTTCGAATCCGACAGGGGGCTCTAGCCTTGACCAGGCAAAACGCCCCCGTGATCGACGATCACGGGGGCGTTGACGGTAGAAGTTGACGGCATTCCCTGTTACCGGCGCCGCTTGAGCAGCCGGTCCATGTGACTCATCGCCTCCCGCCGATGGTCGTCATTCACGTGGGTGTAGACGTTCATCGTGACGGCGATCTGGGAGTGCCCCAGGATCTCCATCACGGTGCGCGGTGCGACGCCGGCCGCGAAGAGGAGAGACGCGCAGCCGTGCCGGGTGTCGTGCAGACGGACCTGTGGCAGGCCGGCTGACTCCGTGATCCGGAGGAAGGACCGGTAGAGGTTCCGCGGCTCGATGGGCAGCCCGCTGCGCGTAGTGAACACCAGGCCGTTGGTATGCCACTTCGCGCCGGCATCGGACCGCTGACCGGCCTGCCGCAGGCGCTGCCACCGCAGTGGAGCCACGCACATGAGCGGAACGGGGATCACCCTCGCGCGCCGGTTCTTGGTCGAATCCAGGTACAGATCCTTGCCACCGCGATTCAGCGTGGTCCGGACTGTCAGCGTCCGCCGGTCGAAATCCACGTCTCGCCAGTGCAAGCCCAGGATCTCTCCCCGTCGCAGGCCGAGCGCGATAGCGAGGACGAATGCGGGATACAGCGGGTCGCGCCGCGCGGCTTCCAGGAACGTCAGGGTCTCGTCCAGCGACCACGGGTGCAGTTCGCGCGGCTCGACCTGCGGTGCAGGGACCAGCTGCGCCACGTTGCGGCTGATCACTTCCTCTCGGCAGGCGGCCGTCAGAGCCGTGCGCAACACCCGGTGAGCCTCCTTCGCGGTTGCCGCCGACGTTTGCTGGATGACCGCTGCAAGCATCCGTCGCACATTCGCCGTGGTGAGCGACTCCAGGCGGCGGCTGCCCAGGAGTGGCACGAGGTAGAGCCGCGTGTGCATCTCGTACTTGATGTACGTAGTGCGCTTCCGTTGCGGCTTTACGTACTCCTCCAGCCAGTAGGGCAGCCATTCGGAGAGCTTGGGCGACCGGGAAGGCGTCGGAATGCCCTGCCGGTCGCGCCGAACGAGTTCCTGCCGCTTCTCGTCGCACTCTTCCCAGGTGGCGCCGTAGACGGTCTTGCGCTTACGGGTGCCGTCGGGCTGCGGGACGTAGACGCGTCCTTCCCAGCGTCCGTCTTTGCGCTGCCAGATGCTGCCGGCGCCGTTGGGGTTCCTCTTGCGGGGGGCCATCAGGCGGCGTTCTCCTCGATCTGTACCTGGATGAAGGCGCGCAGGCTGTCGGGGGAGACGCGCCGAGCGCGCCCGACGGTGAAGCTCGCCAACTGACGGGATCGGATGAGGTCGTAGACCTTGCTCCTGCTCAGGCGCAGGGCGGTCATGACCTCGGGGATGGTGAGAGCCTCCGGTGTTGTGGGCGGTACTACATGCATCGGGGCATGCCTCCTCGGCAGGGGAACGGCTCAGGCGGGAGAGAAGGTGAGTGGGGCGATAAGGGCGATAAGGGTGATAAGGCGTCTGACCTGCGGTTTCAATGGATCAGTAAGGGGGTTGGGAAGGGGTGCGGTAAGTCCCGGCCCTGCTGGGCAGCTGACTTACCGCCCCGCTTCTCGCACCCCTTCTCGCCCCACCGTTTCTGCAGGTCAGTGGGCCTATCGACCTTTCCGCCCTTTCCGCCCTCAGCCGGAGTAGGTCAGGACGGTGGTCGGGCGGCCGCCGGAGGCCTTCTGGCGGCGCCTGTAGCCCGGCAGTTCCAGCAGTTCGGTGGCGAGCCGGTCCCGTTCCGCGCGGGTGGTGTTCTTGAACAGGCGGCGGATGCGGTCGGCGGTGAGGCCGTCGGGGCCGGCGGCGCGGACGGCGTCGGCGAGCTTGTTGACCTTGGGGTCGCCGATGTCGGTGCCGAGGAGGTGGACGGCGGAGGCGCGGGCGTAGTTGAGGAGTTGCCAGGCGGCGCGCATGTGGGCTTCGGAGATGGTGTCGGTGTGGTCGCACAGGGCGTAGACCATGGCGACTCGCTGGACGTACGGGGCGGCTCGCGCGGTGAATTGGGCGATGACGCCGCCGGCGGAGTCGTCGCTGAGGGCGGGGTAGACCTGGTCGCAGTAGAGCTCCCAGGCGGCCGGGCTGAACTTCACCTGTTCCACGCGGGCCGCATCGTCGAGGACGGTTCGCCAGCCGGCGGCGAGGTTGGCCACCAGCTCGGGGCTGGCGCCGCGGGAACCTGGGAGGATGAGGTTGCGGTGGCAGAAGATCGGCAGGAAGCGGTTGTAGGTGCCGCCGGCCATCTCCGAGTCCTGCATCTTGGCCCGGAACTCCTCCGGGGTGATGTGGCCCAGGATCGCGATGTGCGGGTCAGTCGCCTTCAGCGAGTCGCGGATCATCGAGCCGAGGGAGTCCCCGTCCCAGGCCTGCCGCAGCACGCCGGGGAGGCTGGAGCCTTCGCGGCGGCCGCGGCTCATGGTGACGGCGTACTCCGACTCCACGACCCACAGCCGCTTGTCGAAGCTGGCGAGGGCGGCGTCCTCGCTGTCGTCGTCCTTGACGTACTCGATCAACCCTTCCCCGGAGTTCAGCCCGCGGGGGGTGTGCTCGGGGCCGAAGAAGTCCGGCAGCGCCTCGGCCAGCACCCGCCGGGCCGTGGAGGTCGCCGAGCCCTTGCGGCCGGAGGAGGTGGGGCCGATGGTCAGGGCCCAGATCAGGGTGGGGTGCCGGTCGTTGCCGATCATCAGGTGCGGGCGGCGGCCGATGATCGCGCCTGCTGCGGAGAGCAGGTTCACGAGTACCGCGACGGGGTCGGCCTCGGTGGTGGGGTCCAGCTCGCGCACCGTCTCGCCCACCCAGCCGCAGAACACGTCCGGGTGCGGGGTGGGGCCGGGGCGGTGGGGGCGGTGCAGGCTCGGCTGCCGGTCATAGAAGGGGTTCGGCGGCCCGGACGGCGCCACATCCGTGCTGGTGACGTCCGCGGGCCGGGCGGTCAGTTCGGTGACCTGCTCGACCACGGTGGCGCGCAGCTGGTCGGCGTCGGTGTCGGCGGAGGAGGCGGCCCGCACCAAGCGCATGCCGGCCTCGATGAGGCGGCGCCGTTCGGCTTTCTCCCGCACGATCTCGGCGTAGTGCTCGGCATGGGCCGTGGTGGGCACGGACTGGACGAGGGTGTGCAGGTAAGAGGCGCCGCCGACGCGGTTGAGATCGCCGCGCTTGCCGAGGTGGTGGGCGACGGTGATGGGGTCGGCGGGCTGGCCCTGGTCGTGCAGCTCGCAGATCGCGCGGTGGATCGTCTCGTGGGCGGGCCGGTAGTAGTCGCCGGGATCGAGCGTCTCGACTACGTCGGCGATGGCCTCGGTGGATAGCAGCATGGCGCCCAGGACGGACTGCTCGGCCTCCAGATTCTGCGGCGGCGTTCGGTCGGTCCGCGGCTCCGGGATGCTGGGCAGGGTGCGGACGTTGTCGTAGCGGGGCGGGGGCGGGGCGCTCACTTGCCGGCACCCCCTTCGCCACGCGGGCTCCTGCCGGAGGCTCGCCGGATGTCGGTGGGGTGGGTCATGCTGGAGGTCTCCAGTTCTCTGGGGAGTTCTGGCAGACGAGAGCGATCCGAACTTTGACGAGGCGCGGGTCGCTCTTGTCATGCGTGAGGTGAAGGCCCCGCCCGGTCGGGCGGGGCCTTGTTCGTGGTGTGGGTCAGTGGTGGGTTGTGATGATCACGCCGAGGCAGGCTGCGGGCAGGTCGGTGACCTTGTCCCAGTCGGCGAGGGTGATGCCGTGGACTGAGGAGGCCCGCAGCAGGCTCCGTAGGAGCGTGATGGCGGCGGCGCGTTGCTGGGGTGTGATGGGAGTGCTGCCGAAGCGCTGGATGCGGCAGATGCGGTCAGCCGGGTTGTTCCTGTCCATCGGTTACCCGCCGCACTGGTGGCCGGCCGGGACCCACTGGCCGCAGGTGGCGCACCACTCGTACACGATCGGGGGCAGGGTTTCCTTCTCGCTCACTGCCGACCTCCCCTGCCCGTGTGCTGCGGGGTGCCGGGAACGGGACGAGTGCTGGGATCGCGGGTCCAACCGCCGGTGGTCTGGCTGTATTCGCGTACGTCCTGCGGCCGTTCGCCCTCCCGGCCGGGGTCGCTGATGGGCATGTCGCGGCGTAATGCCACTATGGGGCTCCTATCTCTGCGAGATGGGAGCCGGGACGACCTCTTCCGCCAAGTCGCGGTCGTCCCGGCCTTTTTCTTGGAGCGGACCGCTGTCCGGCTCCCCGCCCGCCCCGGCGATGGCCGCGGGGCGGACAGGCAACCGTCACCGGCCGTGGATCCAGTTCCAGACGGCCATTACCGTGCCGCCGACGCCGAGGCCGATGAGCATGCGGCGAGCCGGACGAGAGAGGCCGGCACCCTCGATGGGCCGGTCCTCCAGGAGCCAGATGTCGTCGCCGTCCGGGGCGGCCCCGCCGTGTGCGATGGCACGGTGTCGGGCGCGCTGGGCGTCGGCTTCTTCGGGGGTGGCGACGGGCGGCCAGGTCTTGCGGCAGCGGTCGCAGCGGTAGCGGTGAAGGGTCACCGAAGCCCCTTTCGGAGTGGTAGCGGGGGTTGGTAGCGAGCAGGTAGCCGGTCAGGTAGCGGCCGCTGTGACCTGCGGTTTCTACCTCGCTACCCCGGTCTCAGGAGAGGGCCCGGGAGCGGGGGTAGGGGAGGGCTCAGCGGCGGCCGCAACGACCCCCATCGGGGCGGCCGACGCGGCGGCCACGGGCGGGGGCTGGGCGGCAGCCGGGGCGGGCGCCAGGGCGGGTGCCGACGGGCCCTCCTCCCCGGCCGCGGCGGGGGCCTCCCCGAGCCCGGCCGGGAGGTCCCGCACTCGCACCCCTATTCGCACACGTTGGCGGCCGCCGAGGTAGAGCTTGAACTTGTCCGTCGGGATGTCCCAGCTCGCGAGTGCGGTCTTGAGGTCGTCCTGGTCCCAGTCGCCGAGCAGGCCGTTGTCGAGGAGTTGGGCGAGGTGGGCGCCCTGGTGCTCGGTGCCCGCGAGCTTCCGTACGAGAGCGGCGACCAGCTCCGGGGTGGGGGAGGCTTCCTCCTCCAGCCCCTCGTCGAGCTCCAGCTCCTCCTGGTCGTCGTCCTCCTCGAAGAACGCCGGCCTTTCGGCCGGGGGAGGGGAGGGGGCGTGCATCCAGGCTGCTGCACACCAGCCGACCACGGCGACCGGCATCCCGTAGGCGGGATGGGTCCAGGCGAGGTAGGCGGCGACGTACCCGCCCCCGGCGACGTAGCCGAGGCGGGTGAGGGCTTCCTTCCAGTCTTCCGCCGTGATCCAGGCCCAGCCCCGGCCGAGCAGCGCGGTGGAGCCGGTGAACAGCGCCTCGAACGCCTCCCGGTTGGGCAGGTAGGGCCGCAGTTCGATGCGGGCCCGGTCGGGGCCGGCCTCCTCGATGGGCCGCTCCCCTGTCGTTTCGTCGGTCATCAGGCCACTCCGAGGACCTGGTTGAGGCCGGAGGCCAGGAAGGTGGAGACGATGCCCCAGATGCCGCCGGCGGCCGCGAAGATGCTCGCGGCGGCGATGCCAAGGAGGGCGGCGGTCCGGGGCTTGAGCTTCATCCCGTAGAGGACGATCACCATGACCAGGGCGATGGCGCCCATGCCGACGTTGCCGCCGACGCCGGACTGCACGGCGGCGGCCATGCCCTTGGCGATGCTGCCGGGCGTGCTCCACACCGCGGCAGCGGTGGCGTAGAGCGTCCCGGCGATCAGACCGACGATGGCGGCCTGGTCGGCGTCGAGCTTGATTTTGTGCTTGCCCTTGATGCCGACGATGAGGAAGACGGTGGCGGCCAGGGCGGCGCCGGAGGCGCCGAGGGTGCCGAGGATCTGCCCGGACTGGATGCCGGCAGCGGCGAGGGCGTTCACGTGGGGCTCCTTAGAACTGGGCGAGGAGGAAGGCGAGGACGGTGGTGGCCAGGGGGATGCGGCACATCCAGGCCAGCGGGGGCCACCAGTGCCGGGTCTTGTGGTCGATCAGCACGCCGACAGCGAGCACGACGACGCCGCCCAGCACCACGGCGCCGACCCGGCCGTACTCCCGGCCGCACGCTTCGATGAGCTCTTCAAGCGGCTGGACGGCGTTCAGGCCCCAGCCCAGGACGGCGGCCGAGACGTTGTAGAGGACCTTGCGGCCACGGGTGGGGTGCAGCAGCTGCATGCCGACCGTGCCCGCAGGCGCCCAGCCCCGCCAGAAGGAGTCAGCGGCCGGAGCCTTCGAGACCGGAGCCGGAGCGGCGAGGTCGTCCTCCTGGTCCTCGTCCTCCTCCAGCTCCTCCGGCTCTTCGTCCACCTCGTCGGCGTCGGTATCCACCGGCTCCGGCTCGGTGTCCTCCTCCGGACTGAGGTGGACGGGCTTGTCCGCCCACCAGTCCGGGAGGCGGTCCGATGGCACGGCGATCCGGTGCGGGGCCGGGTCTTCGGCGGGCGGGGAGTCCTCGTCGGCGTACAGGCGGTTCCACCAGTCGTCCGAGGCGTCCCCCTGCTCGGGGAGGTGAACGGTGGGCGGTTCGGAGGGCATCGGTGGTGGGGTGGTCACGGAGCCCTCCTTCACAGGGCGGCGCAGGCCAGGGCGAGGCCCACGGCGACGGGCAGTAGTACGGCGGTGGTGCACAGGGCGGGCAGGATGCGGCGGGGCGAGATGGCTGCCAGGCCGGTCAGCGCCAGGGCCGTGACCGCCCACCAGGCCAAAATGAGGACGGTCATCCGGCGGCCTCCAGCGCGTACCGGTCGGCCTCCTGGACCGTCTCGGCGGCTTCCTGCTCCTTGGTCAGGCGCTGGTAGACCTTGTGGACGTAGGAGGTGGACCGGGTGGATTTCCGGGCCGCTTCGGCGATGGTCTCGCCCATCACCCAGCACGTCCGGATGACGTTCATCGCCTCAACAGAGGGCAGCTTCTCCGGCTCCGGCGCCTCCTCCAGCTCCCGGGTGGACGCCGCAGGGACGGCGAGGGGGTACACCCGGCGGTCACCGCAGATGACCAGCGAAGGCCGCCGCCCCCGCAGCACCGCAGGCTCAGTGGCCACCGGGGCCGGGCGGGAGGTGGACGGTGAAGTGGACGCCGGGTGGACGGCCGGGCCGTCCACCTTCTCCACCACCGCGTCCCCCTCGGCCGGTGCGGTGTCCACCTGGGCGCGCAGCTCGGCGATTTTCGCCAGGATCGCGCGCCGGTAGTGGGTGATGGCCTCGGCCAGAATGATCAGCAGGGCCGGGGGGATGGAGTGGAGAACCAGCCCCGCCGGATCCACCGCGCGGGGAACACCGAACGGGGTGCCCTCCGGCCAGAGCGAGCCCCAGCAGTTCATGACCCAGGTGCCAAGGCCCGCGAACCAGCGCAGTCCCGTGGCCCAGCCGGAGGGGTGCACCCCGTACTCCGACAGTCGGCCGTCGAAGACGAGCACCGCCCCCAGGGCGAGGGCCACCATCGGGTCCAGCAGCCAGGCGATCCAGGGGGAGACGTGGTGGTCGGTAGCGAAGGTGGTCACGTTGGTGGCGGTGAAGACCAGAGCGATCACTGCCACCACGATCAGGACGGCGGTCAGCCCGGCCTGGAGCTTGTTCAGCGCCCTGACCTGCTCCACCAGCGGCGTCGTTACCGTTCTCATGCCCTCCCCTCCTTGCGGAGGGGGCGGACGGTGACGGTGGCGATCAGCCGGACCGGCGACGCCGGGTCGCCGGGGGTGTCGCTGTCCTCGATCCACTCCCACTCGGCCGCGGGGGCGACCTCATAGCCGAGGCCGGCCAGCGTCCGGGCCCGCTCGGTGAGCGTCGGGGTGGGAGCGGTACGGGGCCATTCGTGCTCGGGCCACTGGCTGACCGGCGTGCTCAGCAGCACGACGTACAGATGCCACCGGCCACCGCTGTCGGCCATCTGGGCCTGGAACGTCTTCGGCATCAGGCAGCCTCCGGCGATCCGTCCAGGCCGCGGCGGTGGGCCATGGCGCGGCGGGCGGCCAGCACCTTGCGGCGGGTGCGGAGGAGGCGGCGGGTGTCCAGCTCGGAGGCCGGCCGGTAGAGGGTGACGATGTAGGCGTCCAGCAGCTCGACCTCCGCCGTGATGAGCGGCATCTCGTGCTCGATCGCGTCCAGTTCCGCTGCGGTCGGCTCGCGGTCGGTAACAGGGGTTTGAACAGTGCCGATGTGCTTCATGGGTCGGGCTCCTCTCGTTGTGGAACGGCCCAAAGAAGCGGCCCCGGTGTGCCAGCACCGGGGCCGCGCTCGTGTGGAGTCAGGAGGTTCCGGCTCCCCTCAGCCCCGCCCGTAAGGCCACGGGACCGGACGGGCGGAGGAGGCAACCGGCCGCAGCATGAAGTGCTGCGGAGAGGTTGGTGCGCGGGCCTTGTCCCGCGCCGGCCGCCTTATCGGAGGAGGCGGCGGCCTCGTCACGCTGTTGAGTTCTCAAGGAACGACCAGTGCGAGGACCCGCAGCGCACCGCGAGCTATCCCGAACCGGGCATGACGGTGCCGCCGCAAACAGCAGCACCTGCACTCATGCACTTATGTGCAGGAGTGACATGCAGAAGAGTGCCCAACTCCTGTACATGAGTCAACCCGCCGCGCAGGTTGCCGCGGCGGGTCAGGTGCTCAGAAGCAGGGCGAGTCAGTCACCAGCCGGGACGCGGTACTCCAAAACGAACTGATCAGCGGCCATGTAGGTGTCGCAGACCTCCACCACCCGGCCCGCTTCGGACTCTGCGTTGCGCGTCAAGTGAATGATGGGCGAACCAGGGCTCAGGCTCAGTGCCGCGACCTCATGTTTCGTGGCAAGTCGGACGCGAAGCGTCTCCGTTAGCTCCTTGAGGACGTGCCCGTGCTCTTCCAGTCGGGCGTAAATGCCTCCGCCCCCGGGGTTTTCCTCGAACAGCTCCGGGATGTCCTGGGCGATGTCCCACGGGAGGTACGACGTGGCCTCCTCAGTCGGGATGCCGTCGCTGAAGTAGAGCCGACGACGGGAGAGGACCTTCGTGCCTGTCGGCACCGACAGCCTCTCGGCGATCTCCTCCGGAGCATCGGTCGGCCCGACGTAGAGGACGCTCACGGTGGCCTTGCTGCCCGACTGCTCTGCCTCGGCCAAGTAGGCCGCCTTGCCCGCCATGCGGTGCGAGCGGCGGAAACGGTCGGAGGACTTCCGCCGTACCGGGGGCCGGCGCTTCACGTACGACCCCTTGCCGTGCCGCGTTTCCACGAGGCCCGTCGTACGCAGCTCGCCGATCGCCTTACGGACCGTGCCCTGCGACGCGGCGTACTTCTTCATGAGCTCAGCTTCGCTGGGCACCTGCTCACCAGCAGGCAGAACCTTCTCCTCAATCTGCTGGATCAGGTCGTCAGCGATCTGTAGGTACCGTGGTTTCCCGGCATCCCTGGAGGGTGTGGGCGCCATGTCCTTCTGGACCTCCTAAGCTCCTGTACATAAGCAACGCTACCTGGAGGGCGCGTCTATGCCGCTTCACTCGGTCTCGGTCGCCGGCGTCGTTGTCCGTGACGACGGCCGTGTACTCGCGATCCGACGCGCAGACAACGGCACGTGGGAGCCTCCCGGCGGCGTGCTCGAACTGGACGAGCGCCCAGAGGACGGCGCCGCACGTGAGGTGCTGGAAGAGACGGGCATCCACGTCTCGGTCGAGCGCCTGACCGGCGTCTACAAGAACATGACGCGAGGCATCGTGGCCCTGGTCTTCCGGTGTCGGCCGGTCGATGGCGTGGAGCGCACGTCGGAAGAGTCCACCGCCGTGGAATGGCTGACTTCCAAGGAAGTCGAGAAGCGCATGGGCGCGGTCTACGCCGTGCGTGTACTGGACGCCCTGGCCCCGGCAGGCACTCCTTACGTACGGGCTCACGATGGGCACCGTTTGCTCGCATCGACCTGAGTTGGATGAACCTGACGCGTTCCTCACGGGTGGGAATTGGTTCGCGCTCCTCGACAGCGGCCCCGAACGTGGCCTGTAAGCGGCTGTGATCGGGGGCGCACCCGTCCCGCCCCGAAGTTTTCCGTAACCGGCATTAGCGTTAACGAGGCGCAGACCCCGGGAGCTCGCAGGCCCCGCCGTCGACGGCGGGGCGAGCCCACTCGCTCACTCGTCCTGATTCGCGAGCTGCTCCATACCCTTCTCTCGCCACCACGGGAGCGACCCGTCGGCAGTCACAAAAGACCGCAGATCCTCGAGTGTGGTAGCCGGGGCCTGGAAAAGTAGATCGAGCCCATAGTGCGCCAATACGTGAGGCCCCAAGGGGGATCCAACCACGTCTACAACGGATCGATCGAAGTCAACCTCTACATCATCCCGTGCGCCAGGAAGCCTAAGTTGAACCGAAATAACTCGCGCGAGTTCACCAAGAGCAGTGCTCAGGGCATCCATATCTGTTGATTCCCTCAGGCCTGCCACCGTGCTGCTTTGAATGCGCATCTTGCTGGCTGGTGAGGTAAATTCAATTCCCTCGATCCCGTAGGCGTCCAAACGGCGTTCTATGTCGCTCCAGCGCGGTACCGATCCTACGTGGCTGCGATGAGCTGTCTTACGCCTGTCATCCACGAACTTGAGGCGAACTTCTGACGAACACAAACATAGCGCAGAATCTTCGACCTTCCAGGAAAAGCCAGCGTCCGGATCTTCGAATAGGTCCGGCTGTGCGTGGTCTAGCGCCGCACTCTTCACCTTTATGCGATCAAGATTGGCATTCACAAGAACGTTCAGGTTCGGACTCGCCGACCAAGATTCAAGATCTTGCAGCAGTCGAACATTTATGTTTTCCCCGAGGCTCCTCCAAAATTCAGTGTTCGGGATTTCTTCGAGTCGCAGAAGAAACGGAAGAATCTCTGCCAACTCTTCGGCGGAGAGTGCCCCACCTCGCCGCCCAGATCCAGGGAATCTTTCTACATCGCCTCCCCTGCTTGACCAGAGAACCTGCATCACCCGCTCCATGCGGGAAGAGAAGCCCCCGGTGAAGTGCTCATTCACGGTCCTTACCGACTCGGCAACCGCTTCTGTGTCCAAGTGCGTAAGCGCGTAATCGGTTCGCCTTACGGCCTTCTGAACACCATCCGCGGACCTGCCAATCAAGTACCCCTTGCCACCTTGCAGGAGGGACGTCTTAAGCATCTGAGTCAGAGGCGTTCGGGACCTCTCGCTAGAGATATTCTCTAGGGCGAGGGCGCTTGAAAGGAGGCAGTCTTCGTACTCGGTTGTCACCGCTTCTGCGTCAGGATCCGAATGGATCTCTCGGCCAATCGAGATGAAAGCAGGTGAATCCTCGTGCAGACTCGCCAAGTCCCGCTCTATGAACGGGCCTTCAACGTTGAGTCGCAGATAAACGTCGCGACTAGCCCGCTCGCTCGCATCTTTCCAAGATAGAACAAAATCTGGGACGAACGTGTGATTGAAGTAATCTGTAGCCTTGATCTCGCTTTTTGGATCCAGGGACTGCAGTTCTTTCGCCATAACATGCTTAACATCACGAATCGCCGCGTCAGGAGAAGACTGATGCAGAGCATCCTGAATCTGGGAATCGACAGTCCCTCCCACTCCTCACACCCCCTTTGTGATGTAGTTACGAATGTGGCCGAGATACTCTCGATCCATCATCAGTTCCTGCTGCCTACTCGACAAGACTATAAGCCACAGCCTGTCGGCCACCATTTGCCCAATATCCGGATTGTACTCATGGCTATCAAGCTTGTCGGGGTGCCCCTTGGCAGCCTCTTCAATCATATTGGCGTTACATAGTTGTGTCCATGAGCTCGACAAGAAAGGATGCCAAGTTATCCACATGAACTCATACTGTCTATCAGGGCCATCATTGAGCATTCTCGCCGTAGCCGAGTAGCAATCTGCAAGATACTCTCGATACTTCGTTCCCTGATTGTCGCTAGCGTAAGCTTTTATTTCCGCATAGAACATATTCTTCTTCGGGCCGGTGAAATAACCGGCCAGATCCCAGGACTCCGTGCTCCCGTCCAGCAAACTCAACGTTGTCATGGCTGGCGCTTCATAGACTACCCATGGGACCGTCACGCGAGTCGTACTCTCCAGCCACTCACGAGCGAAGTAGGCGCCTTCGCGCCCCTTCTCCTGTTGCTGCTCACCTGCCGCCATGAAATCAAGGTATGACGCTTGCCGTCTGCTGTCATCAGGGCGTCTCTATGGCATCCTCGGCGAAGCCTTGACCTGGGCTTTTACCGGTTCCGAGGCAGATAAATGATCCGAATCGTTGGTGCTGGCACTGCCAGCGCGTAGATCTTGATCGCAGGAATGCAGCGTTCCGCAACTACCTGTCGTTGTCGGACTGCGAGATGCCGGCCATGCCAACCCGTACGCCAATGCCTACGCACAGCCACTGCTGCTCAAGATCGCTTGCTGCCCCCCTTGAGGCATTGACAGGCCCAGAAACCGGGATGGCCGCCGGCCCGGCGCGTTGCCGGCGCAGGTCGTCAGAGCAACATCGCCGCCGGGCTCATCAGTGGGTCTGTCCGTCGTCGCGCTGTGACGGTCGTTGTGCCAGCCGGGGCTTTCATGACTCCCCTGTGTGTATCCCGTGAGGAGAGAGATGGAGAAAATCTCCAGGTTAGACGTCGTGAACGCGGCCAGCTGTCACACTGCCGCCGCGGTCGATAACGAGTCCTATTTTGATGGCTTTAGCATGTCGGCGAAACCTTGGAACCCAAAGTAGCCAACCGAGAAACCTATGATTGTACCTCCCCAAAAATCTTCGATAGAGACGAAAGGCTGAGCAGACGATTTTCGAGCAAACGCTACAACCACTACTAGGCTGGCAAGAACTCCAGTCAGTATGCCTCGGAGCCAAGCCATTCCATCGGGAACGGGGTTAGCTCCCAGAGCCCGCAATGAGGTACCGACTAAAGCGCCAAATACGCCGCCTACTGCCGTAGATGGTAGAGGGGCATTGATGAGCACATCGTGTGCAACGGTCGTTGTATGGTCGGCGCCATCGAGGGAGAAGTTAACTTGAATCTCAAAACTATGAGCTAGCGGCTTAAAGAATAGCCATGAACGTGTTCGTAGTACGAATTGTCTAACGGTTGAGTTTCCTGGTTGTAAGGTAATCGGGACAGTGCCCCGACGGTAATCGATCAGGCGGCGAAATATTTGATCAAGCTCCTCGGGTCTTGGATTTTCTGGAAATGTGAACTGGACGCTGGCGATGGTGGCACCCTCGCCCACCTCGCCTCCGATGGATATGTGACTACTAATGGCGCTCGCGGGTTGTTCTGGTGAAAATTCCGTTCCGACTGCTGTGGCGACCCCGCCGTTAACCTGTCGGGTCAGTCGTCGCTTCCATCGCCATTCCTTTAGAGAGGTAATCGGTCCGTTGAGTGGAAAATTGTGTTCGCTCTGAAGGAGTCGCAATCTGTTCACGTCGACGAGTTCTACTGGGATGTGGGTTTCCACTTCATGGAGGGTTACTGGCACGTCAAAAGGATTCCGTATTACAACGAATATCGAGAAGTCGGTGCCTGCCACTGTCTCAGGGTTGGAAGAGGAGACGGTGACCTCTAGCGCGCCCCGGACAGGTCGTCGATTTGAGGTGCTTTCGTCTCTCGCTGTAGATGCGTTCAAATCTTCCAACTTTACCTCCATGATTGAGGTCTGCATTGACCGATCGTTCGCCGCCATTCCAGCGCGTCCACTGGGCCACGGGAGCGCGGTGGAACTGGGAGAGCGGACTGTGGCGGGCGGTGGCAGGTCAAGGTCGGATAGCGCGTAATGCGTAGTTCTCGGGCTTGGATCCCACGTTGAGGTGGCTCAACCAAGAAATTTACGCTGAGGCCGTTCGGCCTGAGGATCCTCGTTTAGCCACTGCCTTAGCGCGGCTGCCTTTTTGGGCCGTCCTAGCAGAACGTACGCCCGCTCCCACACCACCGGGTCCGCCAGCGGAAGCCCCCTCCACGACCCGGTGACTTGTGAGGGCAACGGCACCACCTCGTCTGCAGACCGCAGGGCGAACCCCACCAGCAGGTCGATTGAGTGGCCCCCGCCGTCGATGATGAACCGCCGCCGCGTCGCGTACAGCGGATCGCCACCGGTCCCGTCCGAGAACCGGAAACCACCGTCGTCCAGTGCCTCGCGCACCGCGGCCTCGGGGGAGTCAACGGTCAGATCCCAGTCATGAGCGATCTCCGTGAGTCCGAGCGCAACCAGCAGACCGGACCCACCCAACGCGGGCTCCATGCCGCGCGCCCGTAAGCTCCGGACGACACGCATCACAACGTCGACAGGTGGGGTTCGCATGACGGCAGCCTAGCTAGTGACGCGGGTGCTGACGGCAGTTATTGACGGCAACAGAGGGGCACGCTGCCAAACCAGAGCAACCCTTTGTACACGTTATTGCCTCAGGACGGGTCCTGTGAGGCACGTCTACGGACGCCATAAAAGATCTTGTAAAGCGAAGGTCGTCGGTTCGAATCCGACAGGGGGCTCAGAGCGCTGAACAGCGCAAGCGCTTCGGCCGGGCCCCTTTGAGGGCCCGGCCGGGGCGTTTTGACATCCACGATGGACTATGCCGACCGGCGGAACGATCACCGCTCGCGCTCGACGCGCCTCTTCAGCAGCTGATCCACGAGGCACCTCGGCGATCTTCCGCTGGAACCGGACCGGGAAGCCGTCGGCGGCCTTCAGGTGCCACTCCAGCTGCCGCTCGTGGGCGGCACGCCTTCGGGGGGCGCCATTACGGGGAACCGGGCTGCTCCCCAGCAGAGGGAAGCCAGCAGTGGCTGCCCCTGCCCCTACCCCTGTCCTACCGCGCGGTGCGCTCGGCTTGCTGCGCCCATACCGGCACTCAGCCGGCGGGCCGGGTGCCCTGCATGTCGTCGATCCGGTCCGTGGCGTTCGCGACGATGCCCGCCGGAATGCCGAGCGAGGCCAGCTGGAAGGTGAACATGGGGCGTTCGTTCCTCCCGCCTGCGTGCGCCGGGTCGTCCGTGTGCTGGATCGGTACGCCGGGTCTGTATCCCGACTTGAAATGACTCTATCCAGGGGGAGTTGCGCGTTTGCGTGTGGGGACGCGGGTGCGGGTGTGGATGCGCGCTGGGCGGGGGCGCTGATGTGAGCCCGGGGGGTTGTCGGCCGGGTGGGAGGCGGGGGAGTGATCGGGGCTGGATTGTGCGGCACGGTCGGGCTCTGATGGGCCGTTCCCGGCGTAAGTTCCCGGCATGGCGAGTTCTGTGAGGACGACGGCGGTTGATGGGGAGGCCGGGATGGCGGCAAGTGCACGAGCGGGTGCGGACAAGGGCGCCGGCGAGGGGATTGACAAGGGTGCTGAGAAGGGGGTTGAGGAGGGCGCTGTGCTGACGCGGGAGGACTTCGAGCGGCGCATGGAGCGGGCCGGGCGGGCTGCGGCGGACGCCGGGCTGGCCGGTCTGATCGTGACGCCGGGGCCCGATCTGGCGTGGCTCACCGGGTACACGCCGACCGCCGTGACCGAGCGGCTGACCGCGCTGGTCGTCGCCGTCGACCGGCGGCCGCGCCTGTTGGTGCCCGTACTGGAGCGGTCGGACGCGCAGCATGCCGCCGGCGCCGGTGCGACGGAGGTCGTGGGGTGGCGGGACGGCGAGGACCCGTACGCGGTACTGGCCGGACTGCTGGAGCCGGAGCGGCGGTACGGCATCTCCGACTCGGCCTGGGCGATGCACCTCCTCGGGATGCAGCGGACGCTGCCGGGCAGCGCGTACGCCTCGCTCACTGAAGCGCTGCCGATGCTGCGCGCGGTCAAGGACGCGTACGAGGTGGAGCGGCTGGCGGCGGCGGGTGCGGCGGCGGACGCCACGTACGAGGAGATCTTGGCTGTGCCGTTCGCGGGGCGCCGGGAGAGCGACGTGGCGACGGATCTCGCGCGGCTGCTGCGCGAATACGGGCACAGCCAGGTGGACTTCACGGTGGTGGGCTCCGGGCCCAATGGGGCCGACCCGCACCACGAGGCGGGCGACCGCGTGATCGAGGACGGCGACATGGTCGTACTCGACTTCGGCGGGCTGAAGGACGGGTACGGCTCGGACACGACGCGCACCGTGCATGTGGGCGAGCCGACCGCGGAGGAGCGCAAGGTCCACGACATCGTGCGGGAGGCGCAGCAGGCGGCGTTCGAGGCGGTGCGGCCGGGCGCCGCGTGCCAGGACATCGACCGGGTGGCGCGGAAGGTGATCAAGGCGGCGGGGTACGGCGAGTACTTCATTCACCGGGTCGGGCACGGCATCGGCGTGACCACGCACGAACCGCCGTACATGGTCGAGGGCGAACACCTGCCGCTGGTGCCGGGAATGTGCTTCTCGATCGAGCCTGGCATCTACCTGCCGGGGCGCTTCGGGGTGCGGATCGAGGACATCGTGACGTGTACGGAGACGGGCGGACGGCGGCTGAACAACACGGCGCGGGAGATGGGGATTGTGGGATAGCGGCCGGGCTGGGCCGGTCCCGGGCTTCGGCCGATGCCTTCTGGGCCCCGGTTCCTGGATCCGGCCGATGCGGTCGGCCGCCGAGGGCGAGTACGACCACGTCGGCGGGCCGCCGAGAGGGTTATCCACAGGCCGGGACGGGCGCCGGCGGAATGTCAGTGGCCGGGTGCAGGATGGGTCGGGATGAAGGCGGAGTCGGCTGCCGGGGGCGGGGGTCGGGCACTTTGTGTCGGGCGCCGGGCGCCGGGCGCCGGGCGCCTGGTGTCGGGTGGATGCCGGCCGGGGCGGGCTCGTGAGGTGGCTGCGCGTGGGGGCGTGGGCGGAGACGGAAGGGTGCGGAGATGGGCGGTGGTCGTGTGGCCGGGCGAGCCGGGAACGCCGAGCGGGCGAGGCGGGCCGTACGGCGGCCGGAGGTGCGCCTGCCGGAACTGGTCGCCTATGAGGGAGGGGAGTGGGAGCCGGAGGGGGATTACGACGGGCTGGAGTTCGCGGACGCGGACTTCGGGGGGCAGTCGGCGCGGGGCGCGCGGTTCCTCGACTGCGCGGTGCGGCGCAGTTCGCTGGACGAGGCGGTGCTGAGCCGGACCCGCTTCATCGACAGCGTGCTGGAGGGGGTGCGGGGCGTCGGTACGGATCTGTCGGGGGCGTCGTTCCGCGATGTGGAGATGCGGGACGCGCGGCTGGGCGGGACACAGCTGCACGGCGCGGTGCTGGAGCGGGTCGTGGTGCACGGCGGGAAGATCGACTTCCTCAACCTGCGGAAGGCGAAGCTGCGGGACGTCGCGTTCGAGGAATGCGTGCTGGTGGAGGCGGACTTCGGCGGGGCCGAGCTGGAGCGGGTGACGTTCGACGGCTGCACCTTGGCGCGTACCGACTTCAGCGAGGTGCGGATGCGGGACGTCGACCTGCGGGGTGCGGCGACGCTGGACATCGCCCGGGGCATCGACCGGCTCGCGGGCGCGGTGATCAGCACGTCCCAGCTCATGGACCTGGCACCGGCGTTCGCGGCCCAGGTGGGCGTTGCGGTGGAGTGAGGGGAGCTCGGGGGATCAGGGGACTCGGCGGGTTAGACCGTCAGCAATTGAGGAGTGCTGGGAGCGCGGGGGAGCTGGGGATGATCAGACGCGGGGGAAGCGGGCCTGGAGGTCCCATACGAGGGGGTTGTCGGCCAGCCCGTCGTGCATGTCCGTGAGGTCGGCGATCAGGTCGTGCAGGAAGTCGCGGGCCTCGCGGCGCAGCGCGGCGTGGTTGAAGCTGAGCGGGGCCTCGTCGACCGGCATCCAGTCGGCGGTGACGTCCACCCAGCCGAAACGGCGCTCGAAGAGCACGCGGTCGGACGACTCGGTGAAGTCCAGCTCGGCGTGTTGCGGACGGGCGGCGCGGCTGCCGTGGGGGTCGCGGTCGAGCTGCTCGACGATGTCGCAGAGGGCCCAGGCGAAGTCCAGTACCGGTACCCATCCCCAGGCCGTGGACAGCTCCCGGTCCGCCTTGGTGTCGGCGAGGTAGACGTCACCGCAGAACAGGTCGTGGCGCAGCGCGCGGGTGTCCGCGGTGCGGTAGTCCGTCTGCGGGGGGTCCGGGAAGCGCCGGGAGAGCGAGTAGCCGAGGTCGATCACGTAGGTGATGGTCGCATGCCGGTTGAGGTGATCGCTTGGGGAGGCCAGCGAGAGATCGGGCAGGGGTCGGGGAGAGGTCAGGGGGAGGTTCGACAGGAGCCATGCGGAGGGCGGAGGAGAGAGGGAGGCGCGCCCCCGGCCCGTCCCTGGCCCGGAGAGGCCCGGGGAACGGTCCGGGCCTCTCCGGTGGTGCTGATCGATGGGGGGGAGGTGGGGTCAGGGCTGGGTGAGGATGCGGGGGCCGTCGTGGGTGATGGCGATGGTGTGCTCGAAGTGGGCGGCTTGGCTGCCGTCCGTGGTGTGGAGCGTCCAGCCGTCGCCGCCCGTGTAGTACGCGTTGCCGCCGCCGGCCAGGAACATCGGCTCGATGGCGAGGACGAGGCCGTGGCGGAGGACGAAGCCGCGGCCGGGCCGGCCGTCGTTGGGTACGGACGGGTCCTCGTGCATCTGTCGGCCCACGCCGTGGCCGCCGAAGTCTTCCGGGATGCCGT
Source organism: Streptomyces sp. NPDC047117 (assembly GCF_040643545.1). NCBI lineage: Bacteria > Bacillati > Actinomycetota > Actinomycetes > Kitasatosporales > Streptomycetaceae > Streptomyces > Streptomyces sp. NPDC047117. Next base: position 106,314 of record NZ_JBEYUN010000007.1, read on the forward strand.
AGCCGGCGGCGCGGCCGATGCTGCCGATGGCGTGCGAGATGTCGCCGATGCGGGCGCCCACGACGGCCGCCGCTATGCCGGCTTCCAGGGCGCGCCGGGTGGTGTCCATCAGGTGCTGGTCCTCCGGGCGCGGGGTGCCGACCGCGACGGTGATGGCCGCGTCGCCCGCCCAGCCGTCCACCACCGCGCCGCAGTCGATGCTGAGCAGGTCGCCGTCGCGGAGCCGGTACGGGCCCGGGACGCCGTGCACGATCGCGTCGTTGACGGACGTGCAGATGGTGGCGGGGAAGGGGGTGAGCGCGAAGGACGGTCGGTAGTGCAGGAAGGGCGAGGTGGCGCCCGCCTCGCGCAGTACCGAGCGGGCGATCTCGTCCAGCTCGGTCAGCCGGGTGCCGGGGGTGGCGGCTTCGCGTGTGGCCGTGAGGATGTCGGCCACCACGCGGCCGGTGGCGCGCATCGCGTCGAGGGCGGTGTCGGTCTTGATCTCCACCATGGTCGGGTCCTTCGTGTTCGGGGCGCTGCGGTGGTCGGTCGGCGGGGTGGCCGGTGTGCGGCGGGACGGGTGGCTGCGTGGGGGCGCGGTGCCGTCCGTCGCCCTGTCGCCGATCGCCCGAGTCGTGGCTCACCGATGCGCCCAATTTTTATACCGGTATTTGTTTACCGGTATTAGTATCACGGCATGGTCCGTACACCTCTCACTCCCTGGGAACGCGAGCGCGGCGAGCGGCTGGGGGCGCTGCTCCGGGCGGCGCGCGGTGACCGCAGCATGGTCGAGATCGCGGCAGCCGCGGGGATCTCCGCCGAAACGCTGCGCAAGGTCGAAACGGGGCGGGCGCCCACCCCGGCCTTCTTCACTGTGGCGACCCTCGCCTCGACGCTCGGACTGTCGCTCGATGAGCTGGCATTTCTCGCTACCCCACCGGGGGAAGGAACAGGCGCCGAGGCCGAGTCCGAGGGGGGCGGGGTGGTGTCGCCGGCTGCGCGGCCGGGCATCGCGGCCGCCTGAGGGGTGTGGGCACGGGCCTGATTCCACGTCCGGCCCACGCCCGTCCCACGTCCGTCCCCCCACCCCTCCCGCGAGGGGCCACGGTCGGCTGTCTTCGTCAGGGCCGGTGGAGAGGTCAGAGGTCCTTGTGCAGGACCGTGCACGGGCGGCCCATGGCGAGGTCCGTGCGATGGTCGATGGCGCGGTAGCCGAGGGCGGTCCAGAAGACGAGCGCGCCGGGGTTGTTGTCCAGGACGGCCAGGCGTACGCCGTCGTGGCCGGAGGCGCGCAGCCGGTCCTCGACGCATGCCGCCAGGTGGCTGCCGCGGCCGGAACGGTGCAGGTCGCCGTGGATCAGGAGCAGGCCGATCCAGGGGTACGGGTCGATCGGGTCGGGGTGTTCGGTGAGGGTGGCCGCCAGGCCCGTCAGTCGTCCCGGCGGCCGGTCGTCCGTCAGCCGTCCCGGCGGCCGGTCGTCCGATCCGGGAGCCGTTACGCGTCCCGGTTCGCGGGCGAGGAGTACCTCGGCGGCGGGGTGCGCCAGTTCGGCGTTGAGGCTGGAGGCGACCTCGTCCCGCCGCAGGGCGTACGGGTCGGGAAAGTCGCCGCTGAGGGCGAAGAACTCGGCGTTGGAGGCGTAGAGGTCCGTCAGTTCGTCGAGGAGCGGGTCCGGAAGGCGGCCGTCGGTCTCGGCGAGCAGGGCGCTCAGCGGTTCCAGAGCGGCGGCTTCAGCGGGGGCCTCAGCGGAGACCTCAGTGGGAGCCTCGGCGGGAGCGTCGGTGGGGGAGTCAGTGGGCGGCTCGTCCTCGTGCGGGTGGTGGCTCGTACCGGTCATGGCCGCATGGTCGTCGGTCGGTCGCCCCGAAGCGAGAGATTTCGGCGGAGTGCCGAGAAGGGCGCGCCGGAGGGCGGGGAGGTTCGCGCCGGAGTGGCGGAAGCCTGCCCCGGAGCTGCCCCGTACCCGGCCGGAGCAAGCAGGCCGGAGCAGGCGGAGGCCGCCCGCGGCCGCTGGGTGCGGTGCGGGCGGCCTCCATCAGTCAGCCGTCAGCCGACGTGACTGTCAGCCGAGGCAGCCGTCAGCCGACTCAGCCGTCAGTCGACGTGACTGTCAGCCGAGGCGGCTGTCAGCCGGGGTGACCGTCGGCCGACGTGGCAGTCGGGTCAGCTCAGACGTTGACGCCGAAGTCCTGGGCGATGCCGACCAGGCCCGAGGCGTAGCCCTGGCCGACGGCGCGGAACTTCCACTCCGAGCCGTTGCGGTACAGCTCACCGAAGACCATCGCGGTCTCGGTCGCCGCGTCCTCGCTGAGGTCGTAGCGGGCGATCTCGGTGCCGCCGGCCTGGTTCACGATGCGGATGAAGGCATTGCGGACCTGGCCGAAGTTCTGGCTGCGGTTCTCGGCGTCGTAGATGGAGACCGGGAAGACGATCTTCTCGACGTCGGCGGGCAGCGCGGCGAGGTTGACGTTGATCTGCTCGTCGTCGCCCTCGCCCTGGCCGGTGACGTTGTCACCGGTGTGCACGATGGACTGGTCCGGCGTGGCCTTGTTGTTGAAGAACACGAAGTGCTGGTCCGAGTAGACCTTGCCGCTCGGGTTGACCGCGATCGCGCTCGCGTCGAGGTCGAAGTCCGTGCCCGTGGTGGTGCGGACGTCCCAGCCGAGGCCGACCGTGACGGCGGTCAGGCCCGGAGCCTCCTTGGTGAGCGAGACGTTGCCGCCCTTGGACAGGCTTACAGCCATGGGAGTGCCCTTTCCTCGTCGTTTCGTCGGGCTCCGTACTCCGGACGAAGCTACCGTCACCCTGCACAACGTCGGTCGAGGACCATGAGGTTCCAGCTGGCTTTACTTTCTTTGCCAAGTCCTGATGCGGCTCGGGGGCCGGACGGGGCCCGGACTGGGCCCGGGCGGCGAAATGCGGGTGACGGGACCGGCGCGGGCGCGCGATCATTGGTCCATGTCCGGGCCCTATGTCATCCGTGGTTCGGTCGTCCTTCCGGAGGCGGAGCTCGTCTGGCGCTTCTCGCGTTCATCCGGACCGGGCGGCCAGCACGTCAACACCTCCGACAGTCAGGTGGAGCTGCGTTTCGACCTCGCCGCGACCACTGCGCTGCCCGAGGTCTGGAAGGAGCGCGCGCTCCAGCGGCTGGCCGAGCGCGGGCGGCTGCTGGACGGTGGCGTGGTATCCGTACGGGCCTCCGAGCACCGCTCGCAGTGGCGGAACCGCGAGACCGCCGCGGTACGGCTCGCCTCCTTGCTGGCGGAGGCGTCCGCGCCGCCGCCGAAGCCGCGCCGCAAGACGCGTATACCGCGGGGCATCAATGAGCGCAGGCTGCGGGAGAAGAAACAGCGCGGTGACACGAAGCGGGGGCGTTCGGGCCGCGACTGGCACTGAGCCGCCTCGGCCCTCTCCGTACCCGCCGGCTCCCCCTACTGCAACTTCCGGTACCGCCCCCGATCACCTCAATTTCCGGTACCGCCCCCGGCTACCCCAGCTTCCGGTACCGCCCCCGGCTACCCCAGCTTCCGGTACCGACCCCGGAAGTACGTCAGGGGATTCGTTTCCACGTGCGGGGTGTGGGCGGTCAGTACGCGGCCGATGATGAGGGTGTGGTCGCCGGCCACGACGCGCTGTTCCGTACGGCACTCCATCGTGGCGAGCGCGCCCTTCACGAGTGCGGCGCCGGTCTCCTCGCCCCGTACGTGCGGGACGCTCGCGAAGAGGAGCCGGTCGCTGAGGCGGCCCTTCATGGAGAACTGGCCGGCGATGTTGCGCTGGCCCTCCGTCAGGACCGAGACGGCCCACAGGGGCTGCCTCTCCAGGATGTCGTCCATCCGGGACTCGTTGCGGACGCTCACCATGACCAGCGGCGGGTCGAGCGAGACGGACATGAACGCGGTGGCGGTCATCCCCGCGTCCTCGCCGTCCGGGACCTCCCCGTCGGCCGGGTCGTCCTCCGGGTCGAGGGCGGTGATCAGTACGACCCCGGCAGCGAGCCGGGACAGGGCGGCACGGAACTCGTCGGCACTCACCCCACCAGCATGCGGGATCAGCTCCTGGCCCTCGACGATCGCGTCGGGGCGCGAGGTGATCTCCTCCGGGCGGGAACCCGCCTCTTCCGAACGGGGGCTCGGCTCCGTGTCCGGGTTCGGCCCCGTGCCCGGGGTGGGGGCGGTGCGCGGGTCGGTGACGGCGGCGGCAGGGTTGTTCGTGAACACACAATGAACGCTAATCGGATCCGCGTGCGGTTCGCATCGGGCCCTGGGACCAGCCGCGTCCTAGGGCTGACGACCGAGGACTCCGGTCGGCGGAATTTGCGTTCAGGAAGTTTATGGAAGCGAGGAAAGGGCTTTCGGGGGAGTGGGGTAACTTCCCGGCGTGTTCTGTGACTTGAGTCACAGCGGGGGGTAATTGTTGACCCTGTGTACCGGGTGAACAGCTCACTGTGATTCAGTGGCCGTGGCAATCGGACGACTAGAGGACGACAAGAAGCCTGGAGTTGCTGTCGAGGTCTCAGGGAGAGCGAGCGATGGAGACCGAGTCGGAGCCATACGTCCGTCTTGCGACCCTGCGGCAGCTGCACCAAGTGGTCGCCGACCTGAACACCGCACGCAGCCTTGCAGACACGCTGCAGGCCGTCGCCGACGGCGCGATCACCGGGCTGGGCTATGAGCTCGCCGCGGTCAATCTCGTACGCCCCGACGGTGACCTCGTGGTGGCCGCCGTCGCAGGCAGTGCGGGTGCCGAGGCCCTGCTGTCCGGCCGGGTCGGCTCCCGGGAGTCCTGGGAGCGCCGGCTGAGCATGGGCCAGCGGTGGGGCGACCTGTGCTTCATCCCGCACACCGAGGGCTGGGTGCTGGACGACGACGACGTCCCGCAGTGGCACGCCGCCGGGCCCACGCCGCGCTTCCCCGACGAGTGGCATCCGATGGACCGCCTCTTCGCGCCCATGTACTCGGCCTCCTCCGGCGGCGGCGACCTGCTCGGCGTGATTTCCGTCGACCGGCCGCGCAACGGGCGCCGTCCGGGAGCCTGGGGCCGCGAGGCGCTCCAGATGTTCGCTTTCCAGGCCGCGATTGCGATCAGTAATGCCCGGTTGCGGGCAAACATGCAGCGCGCGCTGGTCCGGCTGGAGCGGGAGCAGCAGGCGCTGCGGGCGAGCGAGGAAAGCTTCCGGCAGGCCTTCGAGTACGCGCCGAGCGGCATGGCCATCGCCGAGATGGGCGGCGACCAGCACGGACGGCTGCTGCGTACGAATGACGCGCTGTGCCGGCTGCTGGGGCGCCCGGCTTCGGTGATGCGCCGGTACTCCTTCTCCGACCTGGTGCACCCCGAGGACATCGGGACGCTGCTGCGGACCTCCGCCGAGGGTGGCCGGGCGGAGCTGCGGCTGGCCCGCCGCGACGGCTCCTACGTCTGGGTGAACCTGCGCAACAGCGTCGTCGCGGACACCGCCGACGGCCCGCGGTTCCTGCTCACGCACGTCGAGGACATCGAGGAGCGCAAGCGGCACGAGCTGCAGCTCGCGCACCGTGCCAGCCACGACTCGCTGACCGGCCTGCCGAACGCCGCCGAGCTGCGGGCCCGGCTCAGCGCCCGGCTGTGCTCGCGGCCGCCGGGCGCGGACGAGGCGGACGCCTTCGCCTCGGCGGTCGGCGGGGACATCGACGGGCACGACTTCCTGCCGGACGGCGGCGGCGAACCGTTCGAGGGCTTCCACCTCGCCCGTACGGGTCCGGTCTACGACAGCCATGTGCACGCGGTGGCGCCGTCGGACGGGCCCGAGGACGACGGCGCCAAGGGGCTGGCCGTGCTCTTCTGCGACCTGGACGGCTTCAAGTCGATCAACGACCGGTTCGGGCACCACACGGGTGACGCGGTGCTCATCGAGGTGGCCAGGCGGCTGACCAACGGGGTGCGGGACGGCGACACGGTCGCGCGGCTCGGCGGTGACGAGTTCGTCGTGCTCGCGGACGGGCTGGGCAAGGCGGACGCCCAGGACCTGGCCGTACGGCTGCGGAACGCGATCATCCCGCCCATCCGGGTGGACGGCCGGGCCGTGCGGGTCGGCGCCAGCTTCGGGATCGGCTGGGCCGGCTGCGGCATGTCGGCCGAGGAGGTCCTGCAATCCGCTGACCAGCGGATGTACGTCGAGAAGCGGTCCCGCTCGAAGGCGAACCGGCGAGTGGGCTGACGGCCGGCGCCCGGGACCGGGGCCTTGCAGTCCTGCCCCTGGGGCCGCAGCCGACCTCCGCGGCCGCATGGACCCACCCGCCGCATCGGGCCCGCCCGTCCCACCCGCCCCGTACCCCGGTCATGTGGCGGAAGACACCTCCCGCCCGGCGGAGGGCGTCCGTACCGCGCTGACCGCTGCCTACCCCGGTGAGTGCCTGTTGTTCACCGTCCTGTAGTGATCTTGTGGCCGTACGGAACCGGCGTACGCCGCTCCGCACCGGGTAGGCTGCGCCGATGCGGCGCTGGCCGCCGGGGGCCTCACAAGCATGTAGACATCAGTACGTAGACATTCGTTTGCAAGACCGCTGGGGAGTGACGCGGAATGACGGCCGGTAGTAACGGCACGGACACGCCGGAGAACGACGATCCGTTCGGCTACCTCTACCGCTCGGAAGGCGGCGAGGCGGGCGCGCAGGGTCAGTCGGGCGCCGGCGCGGCGGTGCGGCAGCCGGGCGTCCCCAGAAGGTCCTACAACCAGGTGCGCGCCGTCGGTGAGCGGCAGTACGGGCAGCAGCAGTACGGGCAGCAGTACGGCCAGCAGGCGCAGGCGCCGCAGCAGCAGGCGTACGGGCAGAACGCGCACTACGCGGCGCCCGAGACGCTGCCGGGCGGCGGGGCGCGCAACGGCCACGGCGGGCACGGTGCCGGCGGCTCCGGCCAGGGGCCGCGCCGCAACCGCAACGGCCTGCTCATCGGCGCCATCGCGGTCGTCGCCGTCGTCTGCGTCGGCATCGGCGTCGCGATGATCTCCAACAGCGACGACGGGAAGGGCGAGGAGGCCGGCGGTGCCGGCTCGTCCGCGAGCGAGAGCGCCGGGCCGAGCACCAAGCCGTCCGACAAGCCGGCCGAGGTCGACCTGCCCAAGGCCGACGCGGGCAGCCTGCGACTGGACGGCTCGGCGACCACCGCCAAGGACATACCGGGCGCCCGTTCGTCCGGCGGCCTGTACGTCACCGGCATGAACACGCCGGGCTCCGCGGCGACGTGGAAGATGGACGTGCCCAAGGACGGCCAGTACACCGTCTTCGTCGGGTACGGCGTGCCCGGCAAGGACGCCGACGCGACCCTGTCGATCAACGGCAAGGCCCGCGACTCGGGGCTGAACATGAAGAATTTCGCCGGGGCGCAGGAAGGCGACTGGGAAAAGGGCTGGACCCGTACCTACGCCTGGGTGCAGCTGAACAAGGGCACCAACGAGGTCAAGATCTCCTGTGAGCAGGGGAACAAGTGCGACTTCAACCTCGACCAGGTGTGGCTCAAGGCGGGCCAGGTCACCAAGCCGTAGCCGGTACCGCCGGCCGGGGCCGCCCCTGAGCCCCGGCCACCGGTGCCGCCCCTGAGCCTCGGGCTCCCGGCCGGCGCCGCCCCGAAGCCCCGGCCGCCGGCCGGGGCTCACCTCTAGGCCGCCGCCGGCCCGTCCGTCACGGTGACCTCGCCCAGCAGTTCCTCGTACGTGGCGCGGTCGAATTCGCCGGCGCCCTCGGCGCGGACCGTGGCGGCGGACAGGGCCACCGCGCGGACCAGGCGGTCCGGCCAGGAGAGGCCTTCGACCAGGCCGGTCAGCAGGCCGGCCACCGCCGAGTCGCCCGCGCCCGTGGGGTTGCCGGCGATCCGCCGCGGCGGCGCGGCCTGCCAGGAGCCGTCCGCGGTCACGGCGAGCATGCCGTCGGCGCCGAGCGAGGCCGCGACCGTGTGCGCGCCCCGGCGGCGCGCGTCCCGCGCGGCCCGCAGCGGTTCGTTGTGGCCGGTCAGCGCGGCCAGCTCGTCGGCGTTGGGCTTGGCGAGGTCGGGCCGGGCGGCGAGGCCGCGGCGCAGCGGTTCGCCGCTGGTGTCGAGGAGGACCGGGACGCCGGCCGCGCGGGCCGTACGGGTGAGGCGCGCGTACACGTCAACGGGCACGCCGGGCGGCAGGCTGCCGCACAGGGCCACTGCCTCCGCGCCGTCGAGGAGTTCGCGGTACCGGGTGAGGAAGGCGTCCCACTCGGCGGGGGAGACAGTGGGGCCGGGTTCGTTGAGCTGGGTGGTGTCGCCGCCCGCGGTGTCCACGACGGCGACCGTGCGCCGGGTGGCGGCGCCGATCGGCACCAGCGCGTCGGTGACGCCGGACTCCTGGGCGAGCATGGCGCGCAGCGCGTCGCCGGTGCCGCCGCCGGCGAAACCGGTGGCAACGGTGTCATGTCCCAGTGCGGCGAGCACCCGGGCGACGTTCAGGCCCTTGCCGCCGGGGCGTTCGGACACCTCCGTCACCCGGTTGGTGCCGCGCGGGCGGAGCCGCGGTACCCGGTAGGTGATGTCGAGTGCGGCGTTCAGCGTGACCGTGAGGATCATGGTTCCCCCTCCCGCGCAGTGGTCGGGTGGCCGTGTGAACGGCCGGGTACGGACGAGTGCGCGAGCGATCATGCCATCGCCGACGGCAGTTGGCACAGAGCGCGTTGACCGCCGGGGGCGCGGATCCGGATCAATCGGCCCAGCCCGGACGGGGTGCCCGCCCGGACCGACGTCCGCACCGGGTCTTTACCCGGCCTGCGGCGGCCGTACCACCCACTCACCCCGCCGCATCACACCCACCAGGTCGTACGCCGCGTTCAGTACGACCAGGTCGGCGTCCTTGCCCGGCTCGATGGAGCCGGTGCGGTCGTCGATGCCCAGCAGCCGGGCCGGGTTCGCCGACAGTGCCTGTACGGCCTGCTCGATGCCGATGCCGTCGATCGTGACGGCGCGCTTGAAGGCCAGGTCCAGGGTGAGCGTGGAGCCCGCGATCGAGCCGGCGGTGGGGCCGCCGTGGATGCGTGCGACACCGTCCTTGACCTCGACCTCCATCGGGCCGAGCGGGTACATGCCGTCGCTCATGCCGGCCGCGCCCATCGCGTCGGTGATGAACGCGACGCGGTCGGCGCCCGCGTGACGGAACGCCAGTTCCAGGACGGCGGGGTGCAGATGGGTGCCGTCGTTGATCAGCTCGACGGTGATCCGCTCGTCCTCCAGGAGCGCCGCGATCGGCCCGGGGGTGCGGTGGTTCAGGGTCGGCATGGCGTTGAAGAGGTGCGTGGCGACGGTGGCGCCCGCCTCGATGGCCTCGTGGGCCGCCTCGTACGTGGAGTCGGTGTGGCCGATGGCCGCGATGACGCCGGAGTCGGCCAGCAGGCGTACGGAGTCCAGGCCGCCGGGCAGCTCGGGGGCGAGGGTCAGCATCTTCGCCGTGCCGCGGGCCGCGTCGATCAGCTTGCGGACGTCCGCCGGGTCCGGGTCGCGCAGCAGTTCGGGCTGGTGGGCGCCGCAGCGGTGGGCCGAGATGAACGGGCCCTCGAAGTGGATGCCGGCCAGCTCGCCCTGCTCGACCAGCTCGGACAGGACGGCCGCCTGCCGGGCCAGGTCCGCCAGGTCGCCGGTGACGGTCGAGGCGACCATGGAGGTGGTGCCGTGGCGGCGGTGGGTGTCGGCGGCCTTCAGGCACTCCTCGGGGTCGGCGGAGGAGAACGAACCGCCGCCCCCGCCGTGCACGTGCATGTCCACGAAGCCGGGGACGATCAGATGTCCCGACAGGTCGACGGTGGTGCCGCCGGCCGCGGGGCCCACGGCGAGGTGCGGCCCGTCGATGGTGAGCGCGAGTTCGTCGACGACGCCCGCGGGCAGCGCCACCCGGGCGCCGCTGAGGATGGTTCGGTCCGCCATCAGGCAGTTACCTCCGTGGAGAGTAGATCCCGGGCGAGCAGTCCTGCGCCCAGGCAGCCGGCCGCGTCCCCGAGCGCCGCCGGAACGATCGAGGGGAGCGGCTGGAACGTAACCCGCTGCCGGACCGCCTCCCGCAGAGGCGCGAACAGCGTGTCGCCCGCCTCGGCGAGCCCGCCGCCGATGATCAGGGTCTGCGGGTCGAGCAGCGTGAGGCAGGTGACCAGGCCGTCGGCGAGCGCGTCGACGGCCTCGTGCCAGACGGTGACCGCTGTCCGGTCGCCGGACTCGACGGCCTTGGCGGCGTCCGCCGCGGTGGCGTCCGGGTCACCGCAGGCGGCGGCCCAGGCGCGGCCGACGGCGGAGGCCGAGGCCAGCGTCTCCAGGCAGCCGCGCCGGCCGCAGCCGCACTGCGGGCCCTGCGGGCGTACGACGATGTGCCCGATCTCGCCCGCGCTGCCGTGCGCCCCGGCCTCGATGCGGCCGCCGATGCCGATGGCGGCCGCGATGCCGGTACCCAGGGGAAGAAAGAGGAACCGGTCGGCGTCCTTGCCCGCTCCGATGCGGCCCTCGGCGAGGCCGCCGGTGCGTACGTCGTGGCCGAGCGCCACGGGTACGCCGTCGAGCCGCTCCGAGAGCAGGCGGCGCAGCGGGACGTCGCGCCAGCCGAGGTTGGAGGCGTACACGGCGGTACCGGTGGTCTCGTCGACGATGCCGGGGACCGCGACGCCGACGGACGCGGCGGGGGTGCCGTACCGCCGGGCGCCCAGCTCGCGCAGCTCGGCGGCGAAATCGAGGATCGTGCCGATCACCGCTTCGGGGCCGCGCTCGCGTCCGGTGGGGCGGCGGGCCTCGTGCAGCAGGACGGGCGGCCGGGCGGGCGCGCCTCCGGAGGACGCCGCCTCCGTACCGACGAGTGCGGCCTTGATCCCGGTGCCGCCCACATCGAGCGCGATGACATGTCTCACGCGGGCCAGTCTCCCGCGAGAAGTGTCGAAAGGTCTAGTCCACTTGCGGTCTTCGCGCGTAGCTACCCTGTGGGGGTGATGTTCGGGCGTGGTGCACGGGGAGTTGGGTGCCGGGTCGTCCGCGCGTCACCGTGCGCTCCGTCCGCGCCGCGTGCGCCGGGCGGTCGCGCGGGGCCGGAGGGAGGCCCGCGTTCCGGTTCGCTGATGCGAAACGGAGACCTCATTTGGTGTAGACCTTGTGACGGTGTGCGGGGCAGACTCGCAGCTCATGCGCCCGGCGGGGGTGATCCCCGCCGCCGCGGCGCGACCCGGACGTACGGCACACCCAGACGGCACACGAAGGCGGAAAAGGGCACGTAATGGCAGTACAGCGACGCTACAGGAGCCTCGCGGCGGCGGGTATCGCGACGGCCATGACGCTGACCCTGGCGTCCTGCTCCGGCGGACCCGGCGGCAGCGACGACGTCACCCTGAAGCTGGTCGCCGCCGACTACGGCGACAACGCGTCCAACTCCAGCAAGCACTACTGGGACGGCGTCACGCAGGCCTTCGAGGCGAAGCATCCGAACATCAAGGTGGACGTCGACGTCTACAGCTGGGAGGACGTCGACAAGGAGGTCGCGAAGCGGGTCGAGGCCGGCGACGCCCCCGACATGGCCCAGATCGGCGCGTACGCCGACTACGCCGCCGAGGGCAAGCTCTACAGCGCCGACGACCTGCTCTCCATCAGCACCCAGGCGGACTTCACGCCCGGCCTCGCCGACGCGGGCGAGTACCACCGCGTCCAGTACGGCCTGCCCTTCGGAGCCAGCACCCGCCGCCTCTTCTACAACAAGAAGCTCTTCGCCCAGGCCGGCATCGCCAACCCGCCCAAGACCTGGTCCGACATCAAGCAGGACGCGCAGCTCCTGAAGGACGCGGGCGTGAAGACGCCGTTCGCGCTGCCGCTCGGCCCCGAGGAGACCCAGGCCGAGACGATGATCTGGATGCTGAGCGGAGGCGGCGGCTACACCGACTCCATAGGCAAGTACACGATCGACTCGCGCCAGAACGTCCGGACGTTCAAGTGGGTCAAGGACAACCTCGTCACCCCCGGCCTGACCGGCGGCGACCCCGCGAAGCTCAACCGCCAGGCCGGCTTCGACGCCTTCGCCGACGGCAAGGTGGGCATGCTCAACGGCCACCCCACCCTCATGCAGCAGGCCAAGGCCAAGGGCGTCGACTACGGCACCGTCGCGCTCCCCGGCATCAACGGCCCCGCCAAGTCCACCATGGGCGTCGCCGACTGGATGATGGGCTTCAAGCAGAACGGGCACCGCGCCGAGATCGGGAAGTTCCTCGACTTCGTCTACGACAAGGACAACGTCCTGAAGTTCTCCGGCGACTACGGTCTCCTCCCGGTCACCGTCTCCGCCTCCCAGGACATGCTCGCCGAGGACAAGTACAAGAAGCTGCACGGCTTCCTCACGCAGCTGCCGGACGCGGAGTTCTACCCCGCCGACAAGACCTCCTGGCCCCTCGTCAGCAAGACCGTCAAGGCCAAAATGGGCAGCGCGGTCGGCAGCGACGGCGACCCGCAGCAGGTCCTCACCGACATCGAGAACACCGCGAACGAGGCGGACAGCGCGACCCGCTGACGCCGTTCGGCCCCACGCCGCCCGCCCGGGTGATCAGTAGGGATGTCGTACCGCGGGGCTATCGTGGTCGTGTGGTGTCCGAATCGCCGTCCGAGCAGCTGTCAGCGCGCGACGAGGCCGTGCTCGCCGTGGAGCGCCGCTCCTGGCCCGGTCCCGGCGCCAAGGAGCGCGCCGTGCGCGAGCGGCTCGGCATCTCGCCGACCCGCTACTACCAGCTGCTCAACGCCCTCCTGGACGACCCGCGCGCGCTCGCCCACGACCCGGTGACGGTGAATCGGCTGCGCCGGGTCAGGGAGGAGCGGCGGGCGCGTCGCTGACGTCGGCGGGCCGCACCCGAGAGGACTGCGAAGGCCTGCCGCCCGTCGCCGAGCCCGTGCGCGTCCGGCGCGCAAGATCTCCGTACGCCCTCCGCGCGCCCCGGCCCACCGCTAGGCTCGGCCCCATGGGCAGCCCCGAGAACCTCCTCGCGCAGCCGGTGTCCGAAGCGGGCCGCGCGGGCCTGGCCACCCTCCTCGCCCGGCCCGCCGAAGCCGTCGTCGCGCTCGACTTCGACGGCACCCTCGCCGACATCGTCCCCGACCCCGAACAGGCCCGCGCGCACCCCGGCGTCGTCCCGGCCCTCGCCCGCCTCGCGCCGCTGCTGCGCGCCGTCGTGGTGATCACCGGCCGGCCGGCGGAGACCGCCGTACGGCTCGGCGGCTTCGCCGAAGCGGACGGCCTGGACCACCTCGTCGTCCTCGGGCACTACGGCGCGGAGCGCTGGGACGCCGCCACCGGCCGGATCGACGCGCCCGCGCCGCCGCCCGGCGTCGCCGCCGCGGCCGCCGAGCTGCCCGAACTGCTGGCCGGCACCGGCGCCTGGCCGGACGCGTCCGTCGAGGACGCCATCGAGACCAAGGGCGGCCGGGCCGTCGCCGTGCACACCCGCCGCACCGCCGACCCGCAGGGCACCTTCGAAGCGCTGCGCGCGCCGCTGGCCGACCTCGCCGGGCGGCACGGCCTGATCGTCGAGCCGGGCCGCTTCGTCCTGGAGCTGCGCCCGCCCGGCGTCGACAAGGGCGTGGCGCTCACGTCGTACCTGCGGGAGGTGGCCGCGGGCGCGGTCCTCTACGCCGGGGACGATCTCGGCGACCTGGCCGCGTACGCCGCCGTCGACGCACTCCGCGACCAGGGAGAGGCCGGGGTGCTGGTGTGCAGCTCGGCGACGGTCGGCGAGGGCGCCGAGGAACTGGCCGACCGCGCCGACCTGGTCGTACCGGGCCCGCCCGGGGTGGTGCAGCTGCTGACGGGGCTGGCGGAGGCGATGACGCGCACCTGAGGGCTCGCCCCGCAAGGGGCGGCCCCAGGGGCGCGGGGAACTGCGCGAGCGACCACGACGGCGGGGCAGCCGGCAACGTACCGTCCGGGGCAGCCCGGAACCGCCCGGCCTCAGTCCCGCAGCGCCCGCAACTGGTCCAAGAACCACTGCGCAGGCGGCAACGCCGTCGCCGCCATCGCCAGCCGCTTCGAACGTTCCGCGCGCTCGTCCTGGGGCATCGTCAGCGCCTCGTGCAGCGCGCCGGCCGTGGCCTCGATGTCGTACGGATTGACCACCAGCGCGTCGTCCGCCAGCTCCGCGCAGGCCCCGGCCTCCCGGGAGAGCACCAGCGCGCAGCCCGCCTCCGACACCACCGGCACCTCCTTGGCGACCAGGTTCATGCCGTCGCGGATGGGGTTGACCAGCGCGACGTCGGCGAGCCGGTAGGCGGCCAGGGAACGCGCGAAGTCGTCCTTCACATGCAGCACGACCGGCAGCCAGCCGGCCGTGCCGAACTCGTCGTTGATCTCCCCGGCCAGCCGCGCGACCTCCTCGGTGTACTCCCGGTACACCGCCAGGTCCTGCCGCGACGGGTAGGCGAACGCTATGTGGACGACCCGGCCGCGCCACTCGGGCCGGTCGGCCAGCAGCCGCCGGTACGCCCGCAGCCCGCGCACGATGTTCTTGGACAGCTCCGTACGGTCCACCCGCACGATCGTCTTCCGCGGCGCGCCGTCCTCGCCGGTGCCGATCTGCTCGCGCAGGTCCGCCAGCCGGTCGTCGACGTCCGGCTGCCGGGACCGGTCGCGCAGGAAGTCCGCGTCGGCGCCCAGGCCGTGCACGCCGAGCCGGGTGGTCCGGCCCTCGTGCGTGACACGCAGCCCCGCCTCCCCGTCCCGCGCCACCTCGGCGCCCAGCACGGCCGCGCAGCACTCGGCGAACGCCTCGGCCCAGCGGCGGGTCAGGAACGCCGCCCGGTCGCCGCCCAGGACGCCGCGCAGCACCTGGGCCGCCACGTCGTCCGGCAGCAGGCGGAAGTAGTCCGGCGGCGCCCACGGGGTGTGCGAGAAGTGGCCGATGCGCAGGTCGGGGCGGCGCTCGCGGAGCAGCCCCGGGACCAGCGTGAGGTGGTAGTCCTGCACGAGGACGGCGGCGCCCGGCGCCGCGGCCTCGGCGAGCGCGTCGGCGAAAGCGGTGTTGTACGCCTCGTACGCCGCCCACTGGCCGCGGAAATCCGCGTCGAACGACGGCTCCAGCGGCGTCTGGTACAGCAGGTGGTGGACGAACCACAGCACGGAGTTGGCGATGCCGTTGTACGCGTCGGAGAACACCTCGGGCGGGATGTCCAACATCCGGACCTGTTGTCCGCCGGTGTCGGCCGGATCCAGCAGTCCGGCACCGGAGGCGGCCCGCCGGGCCGCCTCGCGGTCGCCGTCGCCGAGCGCCGCACACACCCAGACGGCTCCGGCGTCCGAGCCGATCGCGGACAGGCCCGAGACCAGTCCGCCGCCGCCGCGCCGGGAAGTCAGCGTGCCGTCCGCGCCCAGGGCGTAGGAGACCGGGCCACGGTTGGACGCGACGAGAACCTGGGCACCTGAGCTGGAGGAGACCATGCCGATGAACTAACCCGCCACAGATCCGCTCAAACGTACGGCCCGCAGCACATCATGGGTGCAGCCGCACGTCGGGCGCCGCGCGCGACCGCCACGAGCTCCCGGACGCTCCCGGTCCGCCGGACCTCCGCGGCCCCGCAGGGCCGGTACGGCCCGCCGCGACCGCCCGCCGCGCCCCGGCCTCAGGCCGCCCGCCGCTCCGCGTACTCCGGTATGCCGCGCATCGGCGGCCGCTCCTCGGTGTCCACCGCGGTCGTACGCGGCACGAAGCCGCCCTCCTCGCCGCGGTCGAACTGGGTGAGCCGGGGTCGTACGAGATGGCCGCGCGCCAGCCGCAGCTGGGCGGTGCGGTAGATCGCCGCGGCCATCCGGCCCAGGGCCTGCCCGTCCTGGTGCCGGTGCCTGCGCACCCCCACGTCCACCTGCGCCAGCGCGTCCAGGCCGACCGTGTGCAGCGCGTCGACCAGCAGGCCCAGCTCGACGCCGTACCCCACGGGGAAGGGCAGCCGCTCCAGGAGCGAGCGCCGGGCCGCGTACTCGCCGCCGAGCGGCTGGACGAAACCGGCCAGCTGCGGCCAGTGCAGATTGAGCAGCGGGCGGGCCACCAGCTCGGTCACCCGTCCTCCCTGGCCCGCCTTCGCGCCGCCGGCCTCCTCGCCCAGCGGCCGGTCGTACATCGCCTTCACGAACTGCACCTGCGGATCGGTCAGCAGTGGCCCGACGATCCCGGACACGAAGTCGGCGGAGAACTCGCGCAGGTCGGCGTCGACGAAGCAGACGATGTCGCCGCTGGTGGCCAGCAGCGAGCGCCACAGCACCTCGCCCTTGCCGGGCACCGTCGCCAGCCGGGGCAGGATCGCGTCGCGGTGCACGACCCGGGCGCCGGCCGCGGCCGCGACCTCGGAGGTGCGGTCGGTGGAGCCGGAATCCACCACGATCAGCTCATCGACCAGCGGCATCGCGTCGGACATCAGGTCACGACGGATGATCTCCACGATCGTGCCGACCGTGGCTTCCTCGTCGAGCGCGGGCAGCACTACGCTGACCGTCTGCCCCGTGCGCCCTTTCGCTGCCAACAGCTGGTCGAGCGGTCGGTCGGCGGCGGACCAGGAGCGGCCGGCCAGCCAGCGCTCCACCTCTTCCAGCACGTATCCGTCTCCTTTTGCTACGCGTGTGGGCCATCTTGCTACGCGGTGTGAGCCATCTCGCGGTTCGGACGGCTATCTCAACCATCCACCCCTTCGGTTACAGTCTTGAACAACGCGGATGACCACCGCATGCCGGGGTCACCGCTGAACAAACGCCTGTGTTTCGTATGCAGGCCATACCGCTCATCCAGAGGGGCAGAGGGATACGGCCCGTTGAAGCCCCGGCAACCCTCCAGCCGGTCTTGCCGTCAGGACACTGAAGTCCCGCGCGCGAGGCTCCCGGCTAGGGAAGGTGCCAAATCCGTCTCACGGCGAGATGCGTCGTGAGGAAGATGAGGAGAAAGGGCCTCGCCTCCATGGCTGTGCAAGCTTCTGAAAGCACCACCACTTCCGCCGTCTCCCTCGGCCCCGCCGCTGCGCTGTCCTGCCGCGAGTGCGGCACCCGCTTCGATCTGGGCCCGATCTTCGCCTGTCAGGAATGTTTCGGGCCGCTCGAAGTGGCCTACGACCTGCCGAGCGGCGACCCCGAGGGCCTGAAGAAGCAGATCGAGGCCGGTCCCGACAACATCTGGCGGTACGCGCCGCTGCTGCCCGTCCCCGCCGACGTGGCCGACAAGCCCAACCTCAACCCGGGCTTCACCAAGCTGGTCAAGGCCGACCGCCTCGCCGCCGAGCTGGGCGTCACCGGCGGCCTGTACGTGAAGGACGACTCCGGCAACCCGACGCACTCCTTCAAGGACCGCGTCGTGGCCATCGCCGTCGAGGCGGCCCGCGCCTTCGGCTTCACCACCCTGTCCTGCTCCTCCACCGGCAACCTGGCCGGCGCCGTCGGCGCCGCGGCGCGCCGGGCCGGCTTCCGCTCCTGCGTGTTCATCCCGCACGACCTGGAGGCGGGCAAGGTCGTCATGGCCGCGGTGTACGGCGGTGACCTCGTCGGCATCGAGGGCAACTACGACGACGTCAACCGCTTCTGCTCCGAGCTCATCGGCGACCCGCTGGGCGAGGGCTGGGGCTTCGTGAACGTCAACCTCCGCCCGTACTACGGCGAGGGCTCCAAGACGCTCGCGTACGAGATCTGCGAGCAGCTCGGCTGGGAGCTGCCGGACCAGCTGGTCATCCCGATCGCCTCGGGCTCGCAGCTCACGAAGATCGACAAGGGGCTCAAGGAGCTGATCAAGCTCGGCCTGGTCGAGGACAAGCCGTACAAGATCTTCGGCGCCCAGGCCGAGGGCTGCTCGCCGGTGTCCACCGCCTTCAAGGCCGGCCACGACGTGGTCCGCCCGCAGAAGCCGAACACCATCGCCAAGTCGCTGGCCATCGGCAACCCGGCGGACGGCCCGTACGTGCTCGACATCGCCCGCCGCACCGGCGGCGCCGTCGAGGACGTCAACGACGAGCAGGTCGTGGACGCGATCAAGCTGCTGGCCCGCACCGAGGGCATCTTCGCGGAGACCGCGGGCGGCGTGACCGTCGGCGTCACCAAGAAGCTCATCGAGAACGGTCAGATCGACCCGGCCAAGTCCCTCGTCGTCCTGAACACCGGCGACGGCCTGAAGACGCTGGACGCCGTCGCGCCGACCACCGGCCCGACCGCGACCATCCGTCCGAGCCTGGACTCCTTCCGCGAGGCCGGCCTCGGCTGAGCCCTGGCCCCCGGCCGGAGAGCCGCCTCGCACCCGTAGCCACTGAACCCGGAAGGCAGAAGAACATGAGCGTCAACGTCCGCATCCCCACCATCCTCCGCACCTACACCGGCGGCCAGGCCGAGGTCCCCGCCGAGGGCGCGAAGCTCTCCGAGGTCATCCAGGACCTGGAGAAGAACCACAACGGCATCGCGGCGCGCGTCCTGGACGACCAGGGCAAGCTGCGCCGCTTCGTGAACGTCTACGTCAACGACGACGACGTGCGCTTCGAGGGTGGTCTGGAGACCGCGACGCCGGACGGCGCCAGCGTCTCGATCATTCCCGCGGTGGCCGGCGGCTGCTGAAAAAGCGGCTGTACGCCCCTTTGTGCGCCCTGTGCGCGCCCCTTGTGCACCGTCTCGTGAATGACGGGATGCGCACTCCGGAATCGCCCCGTCCGCATCAGAAGCGGACGGGGCGATTCCATGTCGTTAAAGGCGATACAGTTGAGGTGAATCCTCTTCACGCGCGTGCCCGACGCATATGAGAACGCGACAAGATGTGCCCAAAGTGTGTGCGCAATTTGTCGTGTTGATGAGCTATGCCCGGCCCGGCTTGCCCAGAATTGTTGAGACTTCGCCGGATATCGGCGAATGGTCGTGGGCAGAATTCTCGTCCGATTGACCTGTTGCGCTGGGCATCGGTCCAGATACATTCAGCGGCGGTCGACGCGTTCCGGCGCACACCCTCCTTGGGGGTGAGGTCTGACCCGGGTCCGCGGAGTGCGGTCCTGCGCAAGGGCCAGCAATAGGGGAGTTAGGAATGGCTCAGGGCACCGTCAAGTGGTTCAACGCGGAGAAGGGGTACGGCTTCATCGCGGTCGACGGTGGTGCGGATGTTTTCGTCCACTACAGCGCGATCCAGATGGACGGTTACCGCACCCTTGAGGAAGGCCAGCGGGTCGAGTTCGAGATCTCGCAGGGTCAGAAGGGGCCGCAGGCGGACATGGTCCGCGTGGCCGGCTGAAGCGCCGACCGACTGCAGCGTACGGAGGTCCGTGCTCCCTGATGGGGGGTGCGGACCTCTTGTTGTGCGTGCGCGGGGACCTTGCGTGTGGCTGTGGGGAGGCCGCAGCCTGGCTTGGACGCTTGCACTCGAGGGGGTCGAGTGCTAATCATTGCGTTAGCACTCTGAAGGTGAGAGTGACAGAAGGACCGGGTCGGTGAGGCCCGTCGCCGGGTGGGGAAGGAACCATCAGGCGCAGGCCGTCCGTCGCGGGCGCCACGCGGTCCGGAGCAATCCACCCCTGTCCGGGAGGACCACTTCACATGGCCAAGATCATCGCGTTCGACGAGGAGGCACGGCGCGGTCTCGAGCGCGGGATGAACCAGCTCGCCGACGCCGTCAAGGTCACCCTTGGCCCCAAGGGCCGCAACGTCGTCCTTGAGAAGAAGTGGGGTGCCCCCACGATCACCAACGATGGTGTGTCCATCGCCAAGGAGATCGAGCTCGAGGACCCGTACGAGAAGATCGGCGCCGAGCTGGTCAAGGAGGTCGCGAAGAAGACGGACGACGTCGCCGGTGACGGCACGACGACCGCGACCGTCCTGGCCCAGGCCCTGGTCCGCGAGGGCCTGCGCAACGTCGCGGCCGGCGCCAACCCGATGGCCCTGAAGCGCGGCATCGAGCGCGCCGTCGAGGCCGTCTCCGCCGCCCTGCTGGAGCAGGCGAAGGACGTGGAGACCAAGGAGCAGATCGCCTCCACCGCCTCCATCTCCGCGGCCGACACCCAGATCGGCGAGCTCATCGCCGAGGCCATGGACAAGGTCGGCAAGGAAGGCGTCATCACCGTCGAGGAGTCCCAGACCTTCGGTCTGGAGCTGGAGCTCACCGAGGGTATGCGCTTCGACAAGGGCTACATCTCGGCGTACTTCGCCACCGACATGGAGCGTATGGAGGCGTCGCTCGACGACCCGTACATCCTGATCGTCAACTCCAAGATCTCCAACGTGAAGGACCTCCTTCCGCTGCTGGAGAAGGTCATGCAGTCGGGCAAGCCGCTGCTGATCATCGCGGAGGACGTCGAGGGCGAGGCCCTGTCGACCCTGGTCGTCAACAAGATCCGTGGCACCTTCAAGTCCGTCGCCGTGAAGGCCCCGGGCTTCGGTGACCGCCGCAAGGCCATGCTCGGCGACATCGCCATCCTCACCGGTGGCACCGTCATCTCCGAGGAGGTCGGCCTCAAGCTGGAGAACGCCGGTCTCGACCTGCTCGGCCGCGCCCGCAAGGTCGTCATCACCAAGGACGAGACCACCATCGTCGACGGTGCCGGCGACAGCGACCAGGTCCAGGGCCGCGTCAACCAGATCCGCGCCGAGATCGAGAACTCGGACAGCGACTACGACCGCGAGAAGCTGCAGGAGCGCCTGGCGAAGCTCGCCGGCGGTGTTGCGGTCATCAAGGCCGGTGCCGCGACCGAGGTGGAGCTCAAGGAGCGCAAGCACCGCATCGAGGACGCCGTTCGCAACGCGAAGGCGGCCGTCGAGGAGGGCATCGTCGCCGGCGGTGGCGTCGCCCTGCTGCAGGCTTCCTCGGTCTTCGAGAAGCTCGAGCTCGAGGGTGACGAGGCCACCGGTGCCGCCGCTGTGAAGCTGGCCCTGGAGGCCCCGCTGAAGCAGATCTCCGTCAACGGCGGCCTCGAGGGCGGCGTCGTGGTGGAGAAGGTGCGCAACCTGACCGTGGGTCACGGCCTCAACGCCGCGACCGGCGAGTACGTCGACATGATCGCCGAGGGCATCATCGACCCCGCCAAGGTCACCCGCTCCGCGCTGCAGAACGCCGCCTCCATCGCGGCGCTCTTCCTCACCACCGAGGCCGTCATCGCCGACAAGCCGGAGAAGGCCGCCGCGGGCGGCGCCCCGGGCGGCATGCCGGGCGGTGACATGGACTTCTGATCCACCCCTCCCGGGACCGGATCAGCTGTTCACAGCTGTACGAACCGAGGGCGGCACCCCATCACGGGGGTGCCGCCCTCGGGCGTTTCAGTAGACGGGCCGGGTGTCCGGAGCCGGGGTCGGGGCCGGGTCCGGGCGGGTGCCGCGGCGGATGAGCCGGCTGCCCGCCCACACCGTGCCCGCGCAGACCGCGGCGGCCACCGGCGCCCCGTACAGGGCGTGCTCCAGACCGTGCGGCGGCAGAAGCATCAGCAGCTGCCTGGCGAGCGGATCCGCCGCGGCGGCCGCCCCCTCCGGGATGCCCGCCGCCTCCAGCCCGCCGACGAAGCCGATCGCGCCCAGGGTGTACGCGGCCCAGGTGCTGAGCAACACGCGTGGGACGCGGGCCAGGCCGGCCGTCGTCACGCTCACGCAGAGGTGCGTGACCAGGTACAGGGCCAGGAACGTCTGCCAGGCGTAGAAGAGCATGAACTGGCGTGTCCGGGGCTTCTCGCCGGCCAGTAACGCCGTCCCGTCGGTGTTGCCGACCTGCTCGCGCAGCCAGATGCCGCACTCCTTGGGCAGTTCGTCCGGCGCGCACCACAGTCGTACGAGCGGCTCCAGCACCCGGCCGGGCGCGTCCGAGAGCAGCACGGACAGCACCAGCGCGCCGCCCGCGGTCGCGAGCAGCGTGGAGCCGATCTGCGGCCAGAGGGTGTCCAGGCGGGCGCGGAACCGGCGGGTGACGGCGTGGAGTCGCTCGCGGAGGGGGAGGCCGGACTCCTCCGTATCGGCACCGAGCACGCCGGTCAGTTGGGCGACCTGGCCGCCGAGCAGCCCGATGAGTACTGCATGGCCGGTGCCGGCCTGGGCGTCCATGAGCAGCTGGAGGGTCGCTTGGCCGCGCAGTGCCGGGTCGAAGGACAGCTCGGGCAGCCGCAGGCAGGCGAGCGCGAGCAGGTGGGCGAGCGGCGCGAACACGGGGAACACGACGGCGACGGCCATGATCTTGGCGCGGCCCGTCGCTCGGGCGGCGAATCCCGCGGCGGCCGCCGCCAGCAGCACGAGGAAGAGCACTGTCCACAGCGCTTCCTGGAGCACGGCCGGCGCGCCGGTCGCCTCGGTGAACCGCAGCGTCGGCGAGACGGTGAGCAGCCGCAGCGCGGACAGCGGCCGGTCGCCGGTGCTCCGGTCCGCCCAGTCGACCTGCTGCGGCAGTGTGCCGAGCAGATGGAGCAGCAGGACGGTGAGGACGGCGGCGGCCACGGGAGAGCGGCGCGCGGCGCGGAGGGCGTTCACCGGCCCTCCGCGACGGGCCGGGGAGCGGCCGTCACCCGGAAGGGGCGGCCGTCGTTGTCGATGGTCGTCCGGTGCAGGGTTTCGCCGTCCCACCAGGTGAGGGTGGCGCGCCATTCGGTGTAGTGGCTGCGGGTGCGGCCGGTGATCAGCAGGTCGTACACGTCGCTCGTGCCGATGGACTTGGGGAGGCGCAGGCCGTGCCGGTCCGCCTGCTTCTCCGTCTGCCGGGCCGCTTCCTGGTGGGGACTGGTCAGCAGATAGCCGCTGGAGACCGGCCGGCCTACCGGCAGCGTGTCGAGATCGACGGCGAACACTTCCTGGATGCCGTTGCCGCCGCAGACGACGTGCGGGGCGACGCGGCCGGCCGTGGGCTCGGCCCGGCGGGTGATGGTGAGGGTCAGGTCGCGGATCTGTACGGCTTTGTCGAGGTTGCCGCGGATGCTGATGGCCGCTTCGACCTCCGACAGATGGGTGATCTTCTTTTCCCGTTCCCAGCGGGTGAGGGTCCGTACCGGGGCCGCGGGGACGCTGCTTCGGAGTCTTTCCTGATCCGGCGGGACGACGTACCGCGCCGAGCAGGAATCATCGGCCTGGCTCACGTCCATGGCGACGGCTTCCTCGCCGAACAGCGCGTCGTACCCCGCGGTGACCAGGGGCGTGAGCACCGGCACGGCGGCGATGACCAGCCCCACCGTCGCGATCTTGTTGGCCGCCCCCAACGCCGCGAATCGCCGTCGGAGGCGGCTGAACCGCCCGCCGCCGGCCGGCGGCGGGGTGGGCTCGGGCTGCGCGGCCGGGCCGGGAGCGGGCTCCGCCGCTCCGTCCGGCCGCGGGGCTCTCGTCGCATCGCTCGTCACACGCCTCAACTCCCCCTGTTGAACCGCCTGTTGTCTGATGAAGGTACATGCCACGTACCCGGAGCAGCAGGGGGCGGGACGCGCGGGACGCGCGGGGCGAGGCGGGGCGCGGGCCGGCCGCCGCCGGGCGGCCGGCCCGCTTCTCAGACGTTCGCCGTTTTCTTGGCCGGGGCGGGGGCCGTTGCCGGAGTGGGCTTGGCCGGGGCCGTCGCCGGGGCGGGCGCTTCGGTGTCGGTGTTCAGGTCGGTGAGCATTTGTTTGCTGAAGCCGAAGAAGTAGGTGGCCAGGAAGCCGACGAGGTAGCCGGCGAGGAGGCCCACGGCGTAGATGACTGCTGTCGTGCCCAGGTCGTGGTTGCCCTTGAGGAGGGGGAAGAGGGCCCAGCCGGAGGGGCCGATGGCGGTGGAGCCGACGGCCGTGCCGAGCTGGTTGAAGAGGCCGACGAAGGCGCCGCCGAACGCGCCGCCGACGCAGGCGGTGATGAACGGCCGCCCGAGCGGGAGCGAGACGCCGTAGATCAGCGGTTCGCCGACGCCGAGGAAGCCGGCGGGGAGGGCGGACTTGATCGTCGTACGGATCGAGCCGTTGCGGGGGAGGCGGAGGTAGACGGCGACGGCCGCGCCGACCTGGCCCGCGCCGGCCATGGCCAGGATCGGCAGCAGGACCGTATAGCTCTGCTGCTCGATGAGGGTGGTGTGGATGGGGATGAGGGCCTGGTGCAGGCCGAGCATCACCAGCGGCAGGAAGAGACCGCCGAGGACGAAGCCGGCAAGCGCGCCGCCGTGGGCGAGGAGCCAGTTGGCGGCCGTACCGATCGCGGTGGAGACCTCACCCGCTGCGTACATCAGGCCGAAGATCGTCACCAGTCCGGTGAGCAGGACGGTGAGGGTCGGGGTGACCAGGACGTCCAGCGATTCCGGTACCCATTTGCGGCACCACTTCTCGATGTACACCGCCAGTACGGCGGCGCCCAGCGCGCCGAGGACGCCGCCCTGGCCGGGGGAGAGCTTCTGGCCGAACGCGGTGATGTTCGCGACGCCGGGGAAGACGATGATCGCCGCGACCGCGCCGCCGAGGATCGGCGTACCGCCGAACTCCTTCGCCGTGTTGAAGCCGACGAACACCGCGATCAGCGCCATGAAGCCGGAGGCGATGGCGGTCAGCGCGGGGGCCAGGGCCGGCAGCCAGCCGAGGTTGGTCAGCAGGCCGTTGATGCCGGCGATGATGCCGCAGCCGATGAGGGCCGGGATCAGCGGGACGAAGATGTTGGCGATCCGGCGGAGGAACAGCTTGAAGGGGGTGGCGTTCGCCGCCTTCCGGCGGGCCTTGATCGCGGCGCCCTGAGCGGCGAGCTCGTCGGCGGTGAGAGGGGTGAGGGGGGTGGGGTCGCCGGGTGCGCCCGCCCCGTCGGACGAGCCGGATGAGCTGGATGAGTCGGTTGTGGTGTACGGGGCGGCGGCGCCGGCGGTCGGTGTGGGGTCGGTCGCCTGCGGGTCGGGGGTGGCCGCCCGCTCCTCCTCGACCAGTTCCTCGAAGACGGGCGTGACGCGGGCGACCGTGCCGGGGCCCAGCACGATCTGGTACGTGTCGTCCTCGACCACCCCCATGACGGCCGGCAGCGCCTTCAGGGCGTCGTCCTGGACCAGCGAGCGGTCCTTGATGCCGAGGCGGAGCCGGGTCATGCAGTGCGCGACGGACGTGATGTTGGCAGCGCCGCCCACGAGGGGCAGGAGCGCGGCGGCGGTGGCGCGGTTCTTGTCCGGGGAGCCGGAGTTCCCCTGGGGAGATGCAGAGGTCATGTGCAGGCGCTGTTCTGTCGGAGGGGGCGCGTCGTCGCGCGGGGGGGGAGAGAGGGCGCCGCTCCCAAAGTCCCAAGGGGAGTGCGCGGGCGGGTGGGCGGCTGTTCTGGGCGGGGCCCCGGGTCAGGCTTCCCGGGCTGCGGCCTGGAGGGCGGCGCGCAGGTGTCCTTGCGAGGCGGCGAGCAGGCGGGCCGCGGTCGGGCCGTCCACGGAGCCGAGGATGGTCAGGATGGCGTTCTTCACCTCCCCGTCGGTGGCGGTGAGCGCGTCCTCGATCTCCGCGTCGGACGCGCCGGTGGCCAGCGCGACGATGCGCCGGGACCGGGCCCGCAGCTTGTCGTTGGACGCCCGGACGTCGACCATCAGGTTTCCGTAGGTCTTGCCCAGCCGGATCATGGTGATGGTCGAGAGCATGTTCAGCACCAGCTTCTGGGCCGTGCCGGCTTTCAGACGGGTCGAGCCGGTCAGCAGCTCGGGGCCGACGACGACCTCGATGCCGTGGTCGGCGGCGGCCGCGAGCGCGGAGCCGGCGTTGCACGACAGGCCGATGGTCAGCGCGCCCTGGGCGCGGGCGTGCTCGACGGCGCCGATGGCGTACGGCGTACGGCCCGAGGCGGAGATGCCGACCACGGTGTCGTCGGCGGTCAGGGCGAGCGCGTCCAGCTCGGCGGCGGCCAGGTCCTTGCTGTCCTCGGCGCCCTCCACGGCGGTGACCATGGCGGGCGGGCCGCCCGCGATCAGCCCGATGACCTCTTCGGGGTCGGTGTTGAAGGTGGGCGGGCACTCGCTGGCGTCGAGGATGCCCAGCCGGCCCGCCGTGCCGGCCCCGGCGTAGATCAGCCGGCCGCCGCGGGCCATGCGGGCCGCCGTGCCGTCGATGGCGGCGGCGATCCGCGGCAGCTGCTCGGCGACGGCGGCCGGGACGGTGGCGTCCTCGCCGTTCATCGTGCGGGCGATGTCCAGGGTGGGCATCCGGTCGATCTCGGCGAGCTCCGGTCGGAACGCCTCAGTGGTGAGGGTCTCCAACTGGGCCCGCAGCTCGGCGTGGTCAGCGGTGGAAGTCATGGTGTGGGGGTCTCCCGGTACGGCTGGGGGTGGGGCGGGCGGTCAGCGGGGGCGGGGGGAGTGGCGGTGCGCCAGGGCCTCGTAGGAGGCGGAGAGGGCGGGCGCCGCCGTCTCGTACGTGCGCTGGGCGACGCCGACGAAGAGGCAGTCGACGACGAGCAGCTGGCTCGTACGGGACGACATGGCCGCCGGGCGCAGCTCGCTCTCCCGGGCCGTGGAGGTGGTGAGTATGTGATCGGCGTAGGAGGCGATCTCGCCGTCCGGGCGGCCGGTGATGGCGATCGTCGTCGCGCCGTGGTCGAAGGCGACCCGCAGTGGCTCTATGACGTCGGTGGTGCGCCCGGAGTGGGTGATCGCGATGGCGACGTCGCCGGTCCGCATCTGGACGGCGTTGGTCACGGCGAGGTGCGGATCGGCATGGGCGTGCGCGATCAGGCCGATGCGCAGCAGCTTCTGTGCCAGGTCCTGGCCGACGAGGCTGGAGGCGCCGATGCCGTAGACGTCGATGCGGCGGGCGCCGGCGAGCGCGGCCACGGCCGCCTCCAGCTGGGTGGTGTCCAGCGCGGCCGCGGTGTCGGCGAGACACTGCTGCTCTTCCTGCGCGAGCTTGGTGACCACGTCGGTGAGGGAGTCGTCGACCGCTATGTCGGCCGTGACCGCGGGCGCCCGGCCGGTGGCCTGCTGCGCGGCCAGGGCCGCGAGCGCCAGCCGCAGGTCGCGGTAGCCGGGGTAGCCCAGCAGCCGGGAGGTGCGGACGACGGTGGCCTCGCTGGTGCCGGTGCGTTCGGCGAGGCCGGTGACGGTGAGCGCGGCGCAGCCGGCCGGGTCGGCGGCGACGGCCTCCGCGACCCGCTGCATGGAGCGGGTCATGGACGGCGCCAGCGTGCGCACCTTGGCGGCGAGGGCCGCGGGGGCGGGCGGGGCCCCGTCCGGCTGGGGGCGGCGGGCGGCGCCGGGACCGGTCCGGGGAGTGGGGCGGTCGCCGGGAGGGCCGCTGAAAGTTTCCTTCAACCGTGTGCTCACCTCTGAAAAGTAATTTCAGCTGTGCGCGGCGTCAATACCTTTCCGTGGCCTGTGGACAACTTGGGGCCGGTCGGTGGACGGGAACGCGTGTGGGGCTCCGGCGCGTACGCGCGACAATGGGCGTATGGAGTTGGAACAGGCGCTGCACGCGGCACGGGCCCTGGTGATCGCGGATCTGATGGCGGACGAGGTCGCCGACGCGGACATCGTCTCGATGGTGGAGGACGCGGTCGCGCACCGGCGGTGGTGGGTGGAGCAGTGGCCGGAGGGGATCGAATTCGTCGCCGGGCTCGTCGCCCAGGACGTCCAGGACTCGCTGCTGGAGCGGTACGGCCGCTGGCCGCTGTGCCCGGTGTGCACCGACGGCGGCGACCCGCACGCGCTGGACGTGGAGCCGGAGCTGGGGCCCGACCCGCACTGGGTCTGCGCGAAGACGGCGGTCTCGGTGGCCCGTGTCGGCTCGCTCGGCACCGCGGGGCGCTGAGGGGCCCGGGGTGACGGTCTACATCGATCCGCCGACCTGGCCGGGGCACGGCCGGCTGTGGTCGCATCTGGTGAGCGACGTGTCGTTCGAGGAGCTGCACGCCTTCGCCGCCGGCCTCGGCGCGCCGCGCCGCGCCTTCGAGCGCGATCACTACGACCTGCCGGCGGAACGGTACGCCGACGCCGTACGGGCCGGCGCGGTCGAGATCGGCAGCAAGGAGCTGGTGCGCCGGCTCACGGCGGCGGGGCTGCGCCGGCCGAAACACCGGCGGGACTGACTCCCGCTCCCGCGCGCCGGAGCGCCTGCGTACGGATACGAAGCAGGCGCCCGCTCTACAGACGGAGCGGGCGCCGGCCCTACGGATACGAAGCAGGCGCCCGCCCTACGTACGGAGCGGGCGCTCGCCCTCAGAGGTGCTTCGCGCCCGTCGCCGCGCTCCGCTCGTCCGTCGCCGCTTCGTAGGCAGCAGGCTCGTGGGCACCCGGTTCGTCCGAGGAGGCGACGAGGCGGGAGGGGCTCGCCGAGCGCTGCGCCCGGTAGGAGAGGGCGGTCGCGACGACCGCGGCGGCCGCCAGTGCCGCGCCGGTCCACGCCACGGCCGGGTAGCCCCAGTGCGCGCTGATGACCAGGCCGCCGAGCCACGGGCCGAGGGTGTTGCCGATGTTGAAGGCGGCCGTCGTGGTGGCGCCGGCCAGCGTGGGCGCCGCGTTGGCCACGTTGAACATCCGGGCGTTCAGGGCCGGCGCCGTGGCGAACGCCGTGACGCCCAGCATCAGCGAAAGCGCGATGGCGGCCACGGAGTTGTGCGCGGTCAGCGCGAGCGCCGCCAGGACGACGGTGGAGGCGGCGATGCCGCCGAAGAGGGTCGGGAAGAGGTGCGCGTCGGCGACCCGGCCGCCTATGTACGTACCGATGAGCGCGCCGACACCGAAGAGCGCCAGGACCGTGGGCACCCAGCTCTCGGCGAGCCCCGCGGCGTCGGTGAGCAGCGGGGAGAGGTAGGAGAACAGGGCGAAGACCGCGGCGGCGTTCAGCGCGGTGGCGCTGAGCGACAGCCAGACCTGCTTGTCCCGGTAGATCGCCAGCTCGCGGCGGAGCTGCGGGCGGTCCTCACCCGTGGGCACCTCCGTGCGCGGCACGAGGGCGATCACGCCCACGAGGCCGATCGCGGAGAGGGCCGCCACACCCCAGAACGCGGCGCGCCAGCCGGCGGTCTGCCCGAGCAGCGCACCGGCCGGCACCCCCGCGATGTTGGCGATGCTGAGACCGCCGACCATCACGGCCATCGCGCGGGCGCGCGCCGTGAAGGGCACGAGCGAGACGGCCACCGCCGCGCCGACCGCCCAGAAGCCCGCGCAGGCCAGCGCGCTGACCACACGGGAGACGAACAGCACGGGGTACGAAGGCGCGAGGGCGCCCGCGACCTGGCCGAGACCGAAGACCGTGAGGAGCGCGATCAGCGTCGTACGGCGCGGCAGGCGGAGGGTGGCGGCGGCCAGCGTCGGTGCGCCGACCACCATGCCGATCGCGAAAGCCGAGACGAGCAGTCCGGCTTGCGGGATGGAGACGTCCATGTCCCGGGCCAGTGGCTGGAGGATTCCGGAGAGCATGAACTCGCTCGTGCCGAGAGCGAAGACGGACAGGCCGAGGATGTAGACGGCGATGGGCATTCGGGCGCGTTCGGCGCGAGTGGAAGGGACAGGCATGACACGCATGAACAGTGTGAACAGGCATGGCATTCCCGGCGGGTCCGCGCCGAAGTGACCGTCATCGGCCCGTACGGCCGTCTTCATCAGCAGGTGACGCGGCCGTTACCCGCCGCGCCCCGCCCATGCGGCCGTCAGGCGCCGGCGGCCCCGTCCAGCGCGCCGTCCCGCACCGCCGTGACAAACGCCGACCAGGCGGCCGGCGGCACGACGATCGCCGGGCCCCAGGGGTTCTTGCTGTCGCGCACCGGGACGGCGCCGGGGGCGCCGTAGCCCATCTCCACGCAGTCGCCGCCGCTGCCGCCGCTGTAGCTGCTCTTGCGCCAGCGGACGGCGGAGAGGTCGAGTGCGTGGCCCGACGGGCGGCGGGCCGCGGTGCTGTGCGCACCGTGGCCCGCGCCGGGAACGGCGCGGTACCGCGCCGGGTGGAACGTGTCGTTATCCGTGATCATCCTGGAATTCCTTCGCCGCCAACTCGATCTGAACGAGGGACGCTTCGGGTGACAGTGCAGCGGCCCGGACGAGATCGTAAGCCAGGCCGTACCGTTCCACACGCAAAGGCTCATCCAACATCTGACCTGTTTCAAGGCCTTGTAGGTACGCGACGGGCGGTGCATCTGCGAATGTCATCAGCTTCAGCGAACCTTCGAGACCGGCGTGGGCGCCCTCCGAGTACGGCAGCAGCTGCACGATGACGCGATTTCGACGCATGAGCGCGGCGATATGGGCGAGTTGGGCGTGCATCGCGGCCGGGCCGCCCACCGGGCGGCGCAGCACGTTCTCGTCGAGCACCGCCCAGAACAAGGGGGTTGTTGGATTGTCGAGGATGCGGGCGCGGTCCAGCCGCGCCGACAGCAGATCGTCGATGACCTCCTCGGGAGCCACCGGATGCACCGCGCGGAACACGGCTCGCGCGTACTCCTCCGTTTGCAGCAGCCCCGGGACGAGCAGGGGTGCGTACTCCCTGATCGACATGGCTAATGACTCGACCTCCGCGGCGTCCGCGAAGTGTTCCGGATAGCGCGAGCGCTGGGCGGCCTCGGCATTCCGTGCGAAGAACCCGTCGGTGTCCAGGATCTCGTCGATCCGTCGTGCGTACTCCGTCTGCATACGTCGTGCGCCCGATTCGAGCTGGCCGATGAACGACCCGCTGACGAACATGGGTGCTCCGAGCTCGGCCTGCGTAAGCCCCGCCCTCTCCCGCTTGAATCGCAGCTCAGCGCCGTAGAGCGCCCTCGGTGATTCCGATGCGTCCAGTTGCTTCGGCTTCGGCATGGCCCACTCCCTGTCGTGCACCTGGTGTTGTTGGATGTCACCCTCTGTCAAGCTTAACCCCGGACCGTCACCATATAGACACAACCAGTGAGGCGCGACGGAGCGCGATTAGGCGCAGTGAGGCGCGGTGAGGCGCAGTGAGGTCAGCGACCGGAGAGATGAGGTACCCGGTGACGCTCCCGGCGAAGGGGTCGTACGTGGTCGACACCCGGTTCGGCAGGATCGGAGAAGTGATGGGGCACGAAGGGCCGTACGTGCAGCTGCGCCCGCCGGGGGGCGGCCGCGAATGGGACTGCCCGCCGGCCGATGCCCGGGAGGCCACTCCGCGCGAACGGCTCGCCGCCCGTACGGCGCTGGCGAACGCGCGCAGCCGGGGCGAGCGCCGCTGAGCCGGCTGCGCGAGGAGAGATGAACGTGCGTGCGGTGCGCCCCGGACCCTGGCGCCCCCGCCCCGCCCCGGTCGTCGTCCTCATGACGTCAGAAGGTCGAGCTCCGTGCTGAGGTTCCGCCGGGCCAGCCGCTCCCATCTGTCGTGTCCCACCGGTGTGCGGAACAGCCGCGGCAGCGCCAGCAACTGCCGCAGGACGTCGGCCCGCCCCGCGCGGAAGGCCTCGTCCGGCACGAACCCGAACTCCTCCCGCACCGCGGCGGCGTACGCGGCGTACTGCTCGGGTGCCCCGGCCAGCACCGCCAGGTCCGCGTCGCACAGCACCTCGCCGTTGCTGTCGTCCTCCGCGGGATCGTGCGTGACCGTGAGCCGCACCAGCCGCGCGACCTCCGCCGTGCGTGCGGCGTCGATCCCCAGCTCCGGCAGCGCCCGTTCGGCCAGCGCCGCGCTGCGTTCCTCGTTCTCGGAGCGGTCGGGCCGGTAGACGGCGTCGTGGAACCACGCGGCGAGCCGTACGACATCCGGCTCGGCCGCGTGCCCGGCGAGTTCGTCGATCCGGTCCAGCACCGCGGTCAGATGGGCGGTCGTGTGGTACCGGCGCTGCGGCTCGGCCCAGCGCGCGAGCAGGTTGTCGGCGTACGGAGCGGGGTCCGGCATGGCGGATACGGTGCCGGGCGCGGCCGCACCGGCGTCCCGTAGCGCCAGAACGGCGTCGTGCCAGCGGCGGCGCAGGAGGTCGCCCGCGTCCGTGCGGTCTGCGGTGTCCGTCGGAGAGGAAGCCATACGCCCATTGTGCGCATCCGGACCTGGGGCCCCACCACAGTGATCCGCGCCGATCGGTGGCGTGTCCGGGCCGACTCCTCCGGATCGCTTTCGCGCCGTATCGGTGTCGCTCCGTAGCGGTGGCCTGCCGGTTGTGGCACTCTTGAGCACATGTCTAGACCAATCCTCGAGGTGATCGCGCTCGATGCCGTGGACGCCGCCGCGGCCGAGGCCGGAGGGGCGGACCGCCTCGAACTGGTCACGGACATGGCCGCCGACGGACTGACCCCGCCGCGCGAGACCGTCGCCGCCGTACGGGCCGCCGTCGGCATCCCGCTGCGCGTCATGCTGCGCGCGGCGGACGGCTTCGCGGCCGGCGACGCCCGCACGTTCGACGCGCTGTGCGCCGAAGCCGCCGCCCTCCGGGCCGAGGGCGCCGAGGAGTTCGTGCTCGGCTTCCTGGCCGAGGACGGCGGGCCCGACCTCGCGGCGCTGGATCAGCTGGCCGACGTGATCGACGGCTGCCGCTGGACCTTCCACCGCGCCATCGACCACGCCGCCGACCGCGACGGCCTGCGCAAGCGCCTCGACGGCCGGCCGGGGCTGGACACCTACCTCACCGCGGGCTCGGCCGCCGGCGTCGACGACGGGCTGTCGGTGCTCCTGGCCGAGGCGGCCCGCGCCGCCTCCGGCGAACCGGGGTACGACCCGCAGATCATGGCGGGCGGCGGCCTCGCCCTCGGTCATGTGCCCCGCCTCCGGGCCGCCGGCGTCACCGCCTTCCACATCGGCGGTGCGGCCCGCCCGAACGGCTGGTCCGCGCCGGTCGCCCCGGCCGCCGTCGAGACCTGGCGCACGGCACTCGACGGCTGAGCGGGCGGCGCCCGCCGGGGATCGTGCCTGCCGGGGTTGCCAGGGTTGCCAGGGCTGCCGGAGCTACCGGGGCCCGCGCCCGCCGGGGGCCGGGCCCCCGGTCGAGGCCGGGGCCGACGGGCGGGTCAGTCCGCCAGTTCCTCCGGCAGCGGCGCCGCGTGCACGATCGTCAGCCCCGAGACGGCACGGGTGAGGCAGACGTACAGGCGGCGCAGCCCGGTCCGGTGGTCGGGCTCGGCGTCCACCAGCGCCGCCGGCTCGTCCAGCACCACGTAGTCGTACTCCAGACCCTTCGCGAGCGTGGCGGGCACGAGCGTCAGCCGGGCGTCCGTCGAGGTCTCCTCGCCCGGTTCCAGCGTGGCCAGGCCCGCGTCGGCCAGCGCCGCGCGCAGGGCCGGGATGCGCGGCTCGGCGGCGATCAGACCGATGGAGCCCTCCCGCGCCAGCGCGTCGCGACAGGCCCCGACCACCGCCGCGTCCAGCGCCTCCGCCGTCGTCGGACGGATCCCGAAGTCGCCCGGCGACTCACGGATGGAGGTCGCCTCGGAGAGGTCCGGCGCGATCGCCGGGAGCAGCCGCGAGGCGTACGCGATCACCTCACGCGGCACACGGAAGCCCTGCGTCAGCTCCTCGACCTCGGCGCCCGGCTTGCCCAGGTGCGCCAGCGCCTCCTCCCAGGTGTCCGTCGACCACGGCGTCGTCCCCTGGGCGATGTCACCCAGCACGGTCGCCGAACCCGTCGAACAGCGCCGGCCCACCGCCCGGTACTGCATGGGGGAGAGGTCCTGCGCCTCGTCCAGGACCACGTGCCCGAGCGAGTGCGTGCGCTCCACCAGGTCGCGCGCCTCGTCGATGAGGACGGCATCGGCCGGTGACCACTTGGCGCTGCGGACGCTGCGAGCCGGCTTGGTCCACAGGACCGTCTTCTGTTCCTCGTCGGTGAGGACACCGTCGGCGTGCTCGGCGAGGAAGTCCGCGTCGCTCAGCAGCCGCAGCACCAGCTTTGCCGGATCCACCGGCGGCCAGATCTCCTTGACCGTCGCCTTCACCGCGGCGTTCCGCGCGACCGCGTCCTGCACCCGGTCGTCGGGCGCCTCGCCGGCCCGCTCCATCTGGACGAGCACGGCGTGCGCGATACGGTGCGGCAGCGCTTCCCGGCCCGCGCCGTACCGGATGCCGCGGTCCAGCAACTGCGTGACGATCTCCTCCAGTTCGTACACGGGCACACGCCAGCGACGGGAACCGCGGACCACCACACACCCCTCGGTGGGCATCGTGACGTGCGCGCGCACGGCGCGGCGCAGCACCTCCGCCATCCGCGCGTCGCCCTTCACCATGGCGGCCGCGGCGTCGTCCGCGTCGCGCACCTCCACGTGCGCGACGAGGTCGTCGACCGTGGCCTGCTTGACCTCCAGCTCACCCAGCGCGGGCAGCACCTGCTCGATGTAGTGCAGGAAGGACTTGTTGGGCCCGATGACGAGGGTGCCCGCGCGCGCCAGCCGCTCGCGGTGCGCGTAGAGGAGGTACGCGACCCGGTGCAGGCCGACGGCGGTCTTCCCCGTACCGGGCGCCCCCTGGACGCAGACCGTGCCGCCGATCCCGGCCCGGACGATCTCGTCCTGCTCGGGCTGGATGGTGGCCACGATGTCCCGCATCGGACCCACGCGCGGCCGCTCGATCTCCGTCTGGAGCAGCTTGGAGGTCTGCTCGGCCTCCGCCGGGTCGGTGAGGTGCTCGTCCTCGTACGCGGTCAGCTCGCCGCCGGTGTACCCGAAGCGGCGACGCAGCCGCAGGTCCATCGGATCCTTCTTGGAGGCCCGGTAGAACGGCTGGGAGACCGGCGCGCGCCAGTCGATCACCATCGGGTCGCCGTCGGCGTCGTGGACGTGCCGCCGCCCGATGTAGAAGTCCTCGCCCTCCGCGCCCTCGGCCACGTCCACCCCCGGCGCGTGGAGGTAGTCCAGCCGTCCGAAGAAGAGCGGCGTGTGGGAGAGGTCGGCGAGCGCCTTGATGCGGGCGTCGATCTCGCCCTGGAGCACCTGGGCGTTGACCCAGTTCGCCGCGACGTCCTTGATGTTCAGCGCTTCGGCGTCCGCGCGCATGGCACGGAGCGCGGAACGGGAAGCGGCGAGGTGCCGTCGTTCGCGCTCCAGGGGGTCGTTCTCGTGGTGCTCGGTCGTCTCGGCTTTCTGGTCCTGGGCGTGCGAGGGCACGGCTTCGCCTCCGGGCAACTGCGGTGGTCTGGGGGCCGGCCGGTTTCCGTCCGGGCGGCGGCGCTCCTCGGCGAGAGCCGTCGGGAAGCGGGCAGACGCGCGATTGTAGCCAGCACCCAATGGACGCGCGACCGAATTAAAACGGCCCCGCACCCCCTAGGGGAGAGCCGTCGCGCGGTGCTTCCGGGGCCGTACGCAGCGCGACACGCCAATCAGTCCTTGGTCGGATGTGCGGCGACCGGGTGAATCCCATCATGGAGACATGACCGACTACCTGAACACGCCACCCGATCCCAAGGCGGCCGGCCGTGCCAGACACGGCGCCCGCGCCGTCGCCCACGACACCGGGCACCGGCACCCCGTGGGCAGTGCCCTGCGGGCCGTGAAGGTCTTCGCAGGTACCGCCCTCAGCGTCGTCGTACTCGGCGAGTACGCCGACGACCGGTCCCCCGATACGTCACGGTCCTCGGAGCCCGGCACCTCACGGCCCAAGGATTGACATCCGGACGTCCGGAAAGCGTCACGAAAGTTCGTGTGTGATCGATTAACGTCGCTGTAAACAGGGTGCAATCAGCATATGGCGACAAGGAGGGGTCACCCGCGTGTCTGCCGCCGACGGGAAGCCGATCCAGCGGACAACGCCCCTCGCGGGCAGGCCACGCACCACCCGGGAAACGCCGGACCCGCCGGCGGGCCGTACGGTCCCCACCCGGGCCCCTCGACCGCCCCGCACCCTCCCGCGCCACACGGTCCCCGCGGCAGCGCTGCTCGCGGTGTCCCTGACCGCGCTCGGCCTGGTGCACCTGATCGTGCCCATGCCGAACTCCGACATCCTCGTCTACCGGGCGATGGGCGACTCCGTCCTCACCGGCGGCGACCTCTACGGCTTCCGCGTCACCGAGTGGCACCTCCCCGCCACCTACCCGCCGTTCGCCGCCCTGCTGTTCGTACCGCTGGCGTGGTTCCCGGCCGGCGTCCTGAAGGTCGCCTCGGTACTCGTCAACGTCGCGCTGCTCGCCCTGCTGATCCACCTCTCCGCGCGCCTCGCCGGCCTGCGCGCCACGCACCGCGTCCCGTCGCTGCTCGCCGCCACCGCGCTCGCCCTCTGGCTGGAGCCGGTGTACCAGACGCTGGTCTTCGGGCAGATCAACCTCGCGCTGACCTGCCTCGTGCTGTGGGACCTCACGCGCCCCGACGGCGCCCGCGGCAAGGGCCTGGCCATCGGCATCGCGGCCGGCATCAAGCTCACCCCCGCGCTCTTCGCGGTGTACCTGCTGCTCACCGGCCGCGTACGGGCCGCACTGGTCTCGCTCGCCGGCTTCGCGGGCACGGTCCTGCTCGGCGTCGTCGCGCTGCCCGGCGCCAGCGTGGAGTTCTGGACCGCGCGGCTCTACGAGACGGGCCGGGTCGGCGAGGCCTGGATCGTCGACAACCAGTCGCTCCAGGGCCTCGTCGCGCGCCTGCTGCACACCCCGCACCCCGGCACCGTCTGGGCGGCCGCCGCCGTGCTCACGGCCGTGGTGGGGATGGCGGCGGCCCGCCGGACGGGCCTGGTCGCGGGCCGCGAGGCGTGGGGCGTGCTGTGCACGGCGCTCACCGCGCTGCTCGTCTCGCCGATCAGCTGGTCCCACCACTGGGTGTGGTGCGTCCCGCTGCTGGCGGTACTGGCCACGCACGTACGGGGGGACGCGTGGCGGCGTACGGCCTGGTGGGCGCTGACCGTGCTGTTCACCGCCCGCACGATGTGGCTGACGCCGCACAAGGGCGACCTGGATCTCGCCCTCCCGTGGTGGCAGCAGCCACTGGCGGCGCCGTACCCATTGATCGGCCTGGCCCTGCTCCTGGCCGCGGTCTTCTGGCGAGGCGGCGCACTGACCGACGTGGCGGCGGGAGCACTGGCCCGCCCGGCGGTACCGGGCGGGGAGACGGCAGGGGGCCGGGGAGCGGCAGGGCGCGGGGGAGCGGTGGGGGGCCGGGACGTGGGACCGGGCCGGGACGGGGTGCCGGCGCCTCGGTCACCGCGTTAGCAGCACCGTTTCGCCCCGCCTCTCCCCCATGGGGGGCGACGAGGTCCCCTTCTCAACACAGTACCGAGGGGCACCGACACTGCGGCCCTCCGTCCACAGGCGGCGCAACCGCCCCTCCACAGCGCGACCGAGCGCCCTCACGCCCCCTCGTCCGCCAAGAGTTCGTGTGCGTCCACGATGCGGTACGCGTAGCCCTGTTCGGCGAGGAAGCGCTGGCGGTGGGCCGCGAAGTCCTGGTCGATGGTGTCGCGCGCGACGACCGAGTAGAAGCGCGCCTCGTGGCCGTCCGCCTTCGGGCGGAGCACCCGGCCGAGGCGCTGCGCCTCCTCCTGGCGTGAGCCGAACGTGCCGGACACCTGGATCGCGACCGTCGCCTCCGGCAGGTCGATCGAGAAGTTCGCGACCTTGGAGACGACCAGCACGGACAGCTCGCCCTCGCGGAACGCGTTGAAGAGCTTCTCGCGCTGCGCGTTGCTCGTGTCGCCCTTGATGACCGGCGCGTCCAGATGCTCGCCCAGCTCGTCCAGCTGGTCGATGTACTGCCCGATCACCAGGGTCTGTTCGCCCGCGTGCCGGCGCACCAGCGCCTCGGTCACCTGCTGCTTGGAGCCGGTCGTCGCGCAGAAGCGGTACTTCTCGTCGCTCTCCGCCGTGGCGTACGCCAGCCGCTCCGAGTCGGTCAGATTGACACGGACCTCGACGCAGTCGGCGGGCGCGATGTAGCCCTGCGCCTCGATCTCCTTCCACGGCGCGTCGAACCGCTTCGGGCCGATGAGCGAGAAGACGTCGGACTCGCGGCCGTCCTCGCGGACCAGCGTGGCCGTCAGGCCCAGCCGTCGCCGCGCCTGGAGATCGGCGGTGAACTTGAAGACCGGGGCGGGCAGCAGGTGCACCTCGTCGTAGACGACCAGGCCCCAGTCGCGCGAGTCGAACAGCTCCAGATGCGGGTAGACGCCCTTCCGCTTGGTCGTCAGCACCTGGTACGTCGCGATGGTGACCGGCCGGATCTCCTTCTTCGTACCGCTGTACTCGCCGATCTCCTCCTCGGTCAGCGACGTGCGCTTCACCAGCTCGTGCTTCCACTGGCGCGCGGAGACCGTGTTCGTCACGAGGATCAGCGTGGTCGCCTTGGCCTCGGCCATCGCGCCCGCGCCGACCAGCGTCTTGCCCGCGCCACAGGGGAGTACGACGACGCCGGAGCCGCCGTGCCAGAAGTTCTCCACGGCCTGCTGCTGGTACGGCCGCAGCGACCAGCCGTCCTCGGCCAGCTCGATCGGATGCGCCTCGCCGTCGACGTAACCGGCCAGGTCCTCGGCCGGCCAGCCCAGCTTCAGCAGCGTCTGCTTGATCTGGCCGCGCTCGGAGGGGTGCACCGCGACCGTGTCCGGGTCGATCCGGGCGCCGACCAGCGGCTGCACCTTCTTCGACCGCAGGATCTCCTCCAGCACCGGGCGGTCGGTGGTGGTGAGCACGAGGCCGTGCGCCGGGTCCTTGCTGAGCGTGAGGCGGCCGTACCGGGACATCGTCTCGGCGATGTCGACGAGCAGCGCGTGCGGGACCGGGTAGCGGGAGAACGCCACCAGCGCGTCCACGACCTGCTCCGCGTCGTGCCCCGCGGCCCGCGCGTTCCACAGGCCGAGCGGCGTCACCCGGTAGGTGTGGATGTGCTCCGGGGCGCGCTCCAGCTCCGCGAAGGGGGCGATGGCCTGCCGGCAGGCGTCCGCCTGCTCGTGGTCCACCTCCAGCAGCAGCGTCTTGTCGCTCTGGACGATGAGGGGTCCGTTCACGCGCCTCGCCTTTCGCTTCGCCTGCGCCCGCCCGCCGTCACCGGGAGGCCCGGCCGCCCGTACGTACGGCCAAACGTCCAGTGTGCCGCATCCGTGCCCAAGCGGGGGCCGGGCCGGAGTGCGGCCCCGCAGCCGCGCGCCCCGCGGCCGGGCACGCACGCCCCGCACTTCGGAGCCGCGTGCCGCCGCGCCTCGGGAACGCGCGATGCGCAGCTCAGGTACGCGCGCTCCCGCGCCTCCGCAGCGCGCGTTCCGCGGCGTCAGGAAGCGGCGTCGTCGGCGAGCTCTGCGACGCCCGTGATGCGGTGCAGCGCGTACGTGCGGACCTCGTCGGCGGTGTGGTCGTACGCGGTCACGAAGCCGCCCTCGACCCGTACGGGCGCGATGACGCGCTGGCTGGCCGCGCCGTCGGCGTTGACGTACCCGATCCACAGCGCCGAGTTGGTCAGGGCCGCGGCCTGCACCGTGGCCAGCGTCTCGGCCGACGTCGTGCGCGGCAGCCGGCCGGGCGCGGGCGCCGCGGCCGCCGGGCCCGGCTTGCGTTCGGCGGTGGCCGCGAGGTCGCCCGCGCGGATGGCCCGTACGGCGGCCTCCAGCAGCGTGGCGTCCGGGGGCGGCGGGCCGTCGGGGACCGGCGCCGGCGCGGTGCGCGGCGGGGTGCGGTGGGCGTCCGCGCGGGTGATCACCACGTCCCCCTCGGCGGACTCGGCGGCGGGCGCGTATCCCATCGTGCGCAGCCCCTCGAGGAGGGCGTCCGGCGCTGCCTGGGCGGCCAGTACGGTCGGGGCGAGGCGGCGCAGCCGCAGCCCGTCGGCGCGCCGGTCGGCCAGGATCTCGTTCAGCAGCGCGTCGTCGTCGCAGCGTACGTAGGCGGAGGCGGCGCCCACCCGGAGCTGTCCGTGCCGGCGTGCCACGTCGTCGATCAGGTACGCGAGCGGCTGCGGCACCGGCGTACGGGAGTGGGCGGTGAGGAACGCCTGGATGTCGGTGGCGGACCGGCCGGCGTCCAGGGCGCGGCGTACGGAGCCGGGCGTGAAGCGGTAGACCGTGGCGCCGCCCTTGGACTCCACGTCGGCCAGTACATCGAGGGCGTCGGCGAGCGGGCGCTCCAGGGGGCCGGGCGCGACGGCGGTCAGGTCGGCCTGGAGGAGGACGTGGTCCAGGGGGGCGGGCAGCAGCGGGGCGAGGGCAGCGGCGGCGGCCCGGCGGGCCTTCTCGTCGTCGCTGTCCGGGCCGGCCTCCAGGAGGGCGCGGGTGTGGCCCGCCAGGGCGCCGCGGCCGGTGAGGCCGAGGAGTTCGGCTTCGTGGAGGGACCACAGGGCGATCCGGGAGCGGAGGTCCTGCGGGGCGGTGTGCGCCGCGTTCCCGGCGGCGTTGTGGTCGGCGGCCCGGCCGTTCTCCGGCGCGCTGCCGGGGGCGGCGGCCCGGTCGGCGGCGCGGAGCGGCCGCTCCCAGCGCAGGCGGGCCAGGACCGCGTCCTGCGGGACGGCGGTGCCGGGCGGGACGCTGCCGAGCAGGGCGAGGACGCGGTGCCGCACCTCGGGCGCGGGGGAGCGGTCCAGGTGCGGGCCGAGCGCGGCGAGGGTGCGGCCCTTGGTGTCGGCGGTGCCGACGAGACCGGCCGTGCGGGTCGCGGCCAGCCAGGCGGTGGCCAGCCGGACCCAGCGCTCCTCGGCGGGGAGCTGCCGCCAGTCCTCGGCGGCGGGCGTGGGTGCGTACTGCTCGTCGGCCTCGCCGTCCGAGGCCACCAGCCCGGCCGCGTAGGCCAGTTCCAGCCAGAAGGCGGCGGTGTGCACTCCGGTGTCCAGCGCTGTCGCGGTCCGCTTGAGGTCGCGGACGCTCAGGCCACCGGCGCGCAGTACGGGCGGGCCGCCGAGGTCCCACTCCTTGAGCAGCTCCTCGATCGTGTCCAGTGCGGTGAACGCCTGGCCTGCGGCGGTGCGGTCCACCATCTCCGGATCGCGCGCGGTGGCAGGCGCGAGGGCGGGCGGCTGCGGCTCCGGCGCCCGGTGCGCGCGCCCGGCGCGCAGATGCAGGGCCGCCTCGCGGGGAAGCACGACGTTCCGCGCGCCCACCGGGAGCAGCACGCCGCGGTCCAGCAGCCAGCGCAGGTGCGGCGCGGGCTGCGCGGTCACGGAGCCGTACGGCGGGCCCCAGACCAGCCGGTCCAGGACGGCCAGTGACTCGGCGGGGGCGTCGTCCAGCAGCGTCGCCATGGCGGCGCGGTCCTCGAAGAGCGAGGTCAGCGCGGCGACGGCGGTCACCGGGTCGGGGGTGGCGGGCAGCCCGGCGGTGGCCAGGATCTCCTGGAGGCGGCCGGGGGACATGCCCGCGGCGGCCTCGGCGACGGTGGGGCCGAGGCCGGTGGGGGAGGGGTGGGTGGCGCTCGGGGTGAGGAGTTCGCGGGCGGTGCGGACGAGCCGGAGCCGGTCGTCGGGCCCCCAGACCAGCGCCTGGGCGCGGAGGGTGGCCAGCGCTTCGGGGAGCCGGTCGGCGACGGCGGCGCGCAGCTGCGGGTCGGTGTCGGCGGCGTCCTCGTCGCCCGTCATCAGCCCGGCGAGCGTGGCGTACGGGCAGGGGTCGGGGGCGACGGCGAGCGCCTCGGCGGTCTGCAGCGCGAAGGCGTCCAGGCGCTCCACGGCGCGGACCACGGAGGCCCGCGTGCCGGCCCGGGTGGCCAGCTGGGTCAGGTCGCCGGGTACGGGGTTGAGCAGGTCGGGCCGGGACCGCAGCAGAGCGGACAGGTCGACGTCCGGCCGGTTGCGCAACTCCTCAGCCAGCGTGCGGGGGGACGGATTGCTGCCGCTCATTCGCCCCACGTTACCGT
This sequence comes from Streptomyces sp. NPDC047117, assembly GCF_040643545.1. Taxonomy (NCBI): domain Bacteria; kingdom Bacillati; phylum Actinomycetota; class Actinomycetes; order Kitasatosporales; family Streptomycetaceae; genus Streptomyces; species Streptomyces sp. NPDC047117. The sequence goes on from NZ_JBEYUN010000007.1 coordinate 147,806, forward strand.
CTGGCGGCCGGTGGGCCGATGGTTGCGGGTGGGGCGCCGGTGCCCGCGCGCCCGTGGGAACCGCTGCCCGCCCCCTGTCCGCGCGGGTGGGGAAAGCCTCGTCCGCGCGCCTGTGGAAAAGCCGCTGCCCGCCCCCTGTGGAAAAGCGTGGGAGGGGGCGGCCTGAGGGGTACCGTCGGAGCGGCGGGAATCGGCCTGGCGCAGAGGTGTTTCGGTGGGGATCGAGAGTGATCAGCTGGTCTTCGACTACCTGAGCCGGGTGGGCGACCTGGCGCAGGGACGGGGCCTGACGGCCCGGCAGCGTATGGAGCTGGTCGCCCGGCTGCGGTCGCGGATAGACGCGGACCGGGGCCGGGGCGGCGGCGACGTCAAGCGCCTCCTCGCGAGGCTGGGCACGCCCGAGTCGGTGGTCGCGGCGGCGGTCAGCGGCGAGGAGCCGGTGCCGGAGGAGCCGGCCGGGGGGCCGGCGGAGCGGCGGCCGGGCGCGCTGCCCTCGCTGCTCAAGCGGCAGTCGAAGCAGGGAGGCCAGGTGCCCGCGCCCCGCGGAAGTGCGCAGCCGATGGTCCCTCAGCAGGGCGCCCCGCCGCCGCATCTGGCGGACCTGGACCAGCTCGGCGGCCGGGACGCGACGGCCGAGGAGGAGCCGGACTGGTGGCGGGTGTCGGCCGAGCCGTTCGGCACGGCCGAGCCGTACGGCCCCGGTGAGACCGTGCCCGGCTTCGTCGGCGGTATCGAGATCGAGGAGATACGGCGCCCGCCGGAGACCGACGAGGAGGAGTCCGAGGAGACGGCGGCCGGCACGGAGGCGGCGGACACGGGCCGGGGCGGGCTGCCCGGCGTGCTGCGGAAGGCCACGGGCAAGGCGCTGCCCTGGCGGCGGGACACCCCCGCCGCGCCGGCCGCGGCGCCCGCTGCCGAGGGGGCCGGCGAGGCGGTGGCGGTGGCGCCGCGGCCGAAGCCGAGCCCGGTCCTGGTGCTGGCGGTGCTGCTGCTGGCCGCGGGCGCCGCGGTCGGCAGCTGGCTCGCGGCCGCGCTCGGCTGGGTCGTGGCGTACTCCTCGCGCAAGCTGTCGCGTGCCGAGGCCAAGTTCGCGGCGCTGGGCGTGCCGGGGCTGGTGTGCGCGGCGGCGCTGGTCTGGCTGTGGGGCCGGTTCGCCGGCAAGTGGGGCGACCCGCTCGGCCAGGACCGGTTGGGGCCGGTGCTGACCGACGCGCTGCCGGTCGTGGTCCGCGTCGCGGCCGTCGCCTCCGCGCTCTTCCTGCTGTGGCGCATACGGCGAGGGCCGCGATGAGGGGCCGACGGCCGCGGTGAGGCGAGGGCCTGAGGCGAGGGCCGCCAGGCCCCGGCCCACTCCGCCACGCCTCGCGCGCCGCGGCTCGCCGCAGGATCAGGGCCCCGGCCCACTCCCTCGGCCCCGGTCTACTTCGTCAGATCCCGCTTCAGTTCGTCGAGGATGCGGTCGGCCGCGGTGTAGCCGATGCCCTGGAGCCAGAGCTGGTCGGAGACGCGGAAGGCGCGGCCGTCCTTCACGGCCTTCATGTTCTTCCACAGCGCCCCGCCGGTGACCTGGCTCTCCTTGGACTTCTCGGGGCTGCCGTACGCCGAGTAGAAGACCGCGTCCGCGTCGGCGCGGGTGATCTGCTCGGGGCCGATCTCGGTCATCAGGCCGTCCTTGGCGTCCTTGACCACGTCGGTGGGGGCGGTGCCGATGTCGTCCAGGAGGGTGCCGATGTAGCTCTGGCAGCCGTAGATGCGGGTGTCGGCGCCCTCGACGAAGCGGACGACGTTGGTGGTCTTCTTCGCGGCCACGTCGGTGCCGCCGAGCGCTTCGGTGACCTCCGCCGCGTGCTTCTCGTACGCGGTGGCCGTCTTCCTGCCCTCCTCGACCTTGCCGAGCGCGTCGGCGTGCGTGGCGAAGTTCTGCTTCCACGGGTAGCCGGTGGTCTCGGTCATCACCGTGGGGGCGATCTTCTTCAGCTGCTCGTAGCGCTGCCCGTCGCGGACCTTGCTGGTGAGGATGAGGTCCGGCTTCAGGGCCGCGATCGCCTCCATGTCGGGCGTGCCGATCGTGCCCAGGTCCTTGATCCCGGCGACCTTGTCCTTGGGCAGGTACGCCAGGAAGCCGGAGGCCACGTCGGCGTGGGTGGCGCCGACCGGCTTCACGCCGAGGGTGAGGGCCGAGTCGAGCTCGGCGGTGTCCAGGACGACGACGCGCTTCGGGGCGGCGGGGACCTTCACGTCGCCCATGGCGGTCGGCACGGTGTGCGCGCCGTCGGCCGGCTTCGCCCACGTGGTCTTCGGCTGGGCGGGACAGTCGGCGGCCTTGAAGGAGCCGCCGCCGTTCTTGGACCCGGTGGCACCGGTGGCGCCGCAGGCGGACAGGGCGACGGTGGCCGCGGCCAGGACGGCGGCGGCGCGGAGGGGACGGCGTACGGAGACGGAGACAGCGACCATGAGCGGGCCTTTCGGAGGGGAGCGGAGGGAAGAGGCCCCGAAGCCGAGGGGAGGCTGCGGAACCGGGAGGCCCCGAAGCCGAGGGCAGGCAACGGAAACCGGGAGGGACGGTCAGCCGTCGGCGGGGGACTGCCAGGGCCGGCCGGGGACGACCAGCGGGGAGCCGGTCACGGGGTCGGGGACGACGACCGAGTCGAGGCCGAAGACGTCGTGGACCAGCTCGGCGGTGACCGTCTCGGCGGGCGGGCCCTGGGCGACGATCCGCCCGGCCCTCATCGCCACCAGGTGGTCGGCGTAGCGCGCGGCCTGGTTGAGGTCGTGCAGGACGGCGACGACGGTGCGGCCGCGCTCGTGGTTCAGCTGGCGCACCAGGTCCAGCACCTCGACCTGATGGGAGATGTCCAGGTAGGTGGTGGGCTCGTCCAGGAGGAGCAGGTCGGTCTCCTGGGCGAGGGCCATGGCGATCCAGACGCGCTGCCGCTGGCCGCCGGAGAGCGCGTCGACGGGCCGGTCTGCCAGCTCGAGGACGTCCGTACGGTCCATCGCCTCGGTGACCGCCCGCTCGTCCGCCTCCGACCACTGCTGCCACCAGCGCTGGTGCGGCTGGCGGCCGCGGGCGACGAGGTCGGCGACGGTGATCGCCTCGGGTGCGACGGGCGTCTGCGGCAGCAGGCCGACCGACTGGGCGATCTTCTTGGTGGGGATGCGGGCGAGGTCCGTACCGTCCAGCAGCACCGCGCCCCCGCGCGGCTTCAGCAGCCGCCCCAGCGCCCGCAGCAGCGTGGACTTGCCGCAGGCGTTAGGCCCGACGACGACGGTGACGGCGCCGTGCGGGACGTCCAGGTCCAGCCCGTCGACGACCGTGCGGTCCTCGTAGGCGAGGGTCAGCCCGCGGGCGGTGAGCCTGCTCGCGGTGCGGTCGTCGATGGTGGTCACGCGCTTCCTCCCGCGGCACGGCGCCGGGCGCTGTGCCCTCTCACGAGCAGATGGATCAGGTAGGGGGCGCCGATGGCCGCGGTCAGCACGCCGACCGGCAGCTCGGTCGGCGCGAACAGCGTGCGGGCCGGCAGGTCGCCGAGGACCACGACGCACGCGCCCAGCAGCGCCGAGCAGAGCAGCGGTATCTGCGCGGTACGGGTCAGCCGGCGGGCGATCTGCGGCGCCAGCAGCGCCACGAAGTCGACAGGGCCTGCGGCGCCGGTGGCCAGCGCGGCCAGCAGCACCCCGAGCGTGGCCAGGCCGAGCCGGGTGCGGCCCAGCCGTACGCCGAGCGCGGTCGCGGTGTCGTCGTCCATCGAGACGGTGCGCTGCGCGCGGGCCGCCCACAGGACGCAGGGGATCAGGACGAGCAGCGCCCAGGCGAGCGGCACGGCCTCGGCCCAGCCCCGGCCGTTGAGCGAGCCGACCATCCAGACCTGCGCCTTCTGCGCCACGAGGTAGTCGCCCTTGGTCAGGAACAGCTGGGTGACCGAGCGGAGGGCGACGGCGAAGCCGATGCCGATGAGGACGAAACGGGTGGCGTGCAGCCCGCCGCGCCAGGCGAAGACGTAGACCAGCGCGGCGGCGAGCAGGCCGCCCGCGACGGACAGGTACGGCAGGACGGCGTACGAGCCGATGCCGAAGGTCATCGCGCCGACGGTGAACGCGCTCGCGCCCTGGGTGACGCCGATGATGTCGGGGCTGGCGAGCGGGTTGCGCGCGACGGTCTGGATGAGCGCGCCGGCCACGCCGAAGGCGGCGCCGGCCAGCAGCCCGACGCACATCCGGGGCAGCCGCAGCGTGCCGATCACCAGCTCGTCGGGCGAGGGGTGGCCGAGTACGACCTTGATCACCTCGGCGGGCGCGACGGCGTGCTCGCCGAGGGAGAGGTACGCGACGCAGCCGGCGGCCAGTACGAGGGTGAGCACGGCGGCGACGAGCGCGGCCCTGCGGTGGATAAGGAAGGCGGTCCGGCCGGCGCGCAGCAGTGCGTAGCCGGCCGGGCGTATCGGGGCCGGAGGGGCCTGAGTGGCGGAGGTGGAGGTCATGCCGCCACCGCCTTCCGGCGGACCAGCGTGACCAGGAACGGGACGCCGATCAGGGCCGTCATCACCCCGGCCGGCACCTCCGAGGGCGGGAAGAGGACGCGGCCCACGGTGTCGGCGACCAGCACCATCACCGGGCCGATCAGCGCGGCGGTCGGCAGCACCCAGCGGTGGTCGCTGCCGACGAGGGCGCGGGCCAGGTGCGGCACGGCGAGGCCGACGAAGGCGACCGGGCCGGCCGCCGCGACGCCCGCGCCGGTCAGCACGGCGGCGCCGAGCCCGCCCACGATCCGTACGGTGGCGACCTTCTGGCCCAGCCCCTTCGCGACGTCCTCGCCGAGCGCCAGGGCGTCCAGGCCGCGCGCGACGACGACCACCAGCACCGCGCCCACCAGCAGGAACGGCCAGATCTGGGCGGCCACGGCGGCGTCCCGGCCGGTCAGCGAGCCGACCTGCCAGAACCGGAACTCGTCCAGCGCGGCCGACCTGGTCGTCAGCACCGCCATGGTCACCGCGACCAGCAGCGCGTTGATCGCGGCGCCGGCCAGCGCGAGCTTCACGGGGGTGGCACCGCCGCGGCCGCGCGCGGCGACGGCGTACACGAAGACGGCCGCGAGCGCGGCACCGGCGAAGGCGACGCCGACGTACCCGGAGAGCGAGTGCACGCCCGCGAAGGCGATGGCCAGGACCACGGCGGCCGAGGCGCCCTGGCTGATGCCGAGGACGCCGGGGTCCGCGATCGGGTTGCGGGTGATGCCCTGCATCGCCGTGCCGGCCAGCGCGAGCGCGGCGCCGACCAGTACCCCGACGAGGGTGCGCGGCAGCCGCAGGAACAGCACGATCTGCGCCGCCTCGCTGTCGCCCCCGTAGAAGAGCGCGTCGAGCACCTCGCGGGGCGCGATCGCGCGGCTGCCCACCGCGAGGGAGAGGAGCACCGCGAGCAGCAGTGCGAGCGACGCTGCGGCAGTCCAGCAGATGCGGCGTCGCGCCAGAGAGCTTCTGGGGCTGCCGGCCAGGGCGACTGACATCGGTTCCATTCCGCGGAGCGCAGTGTTCAGGTGGAGCGCGTAGGCGTACGGAGGGGGAGGCGTACGCCTACGGAGGATGAAGGTAAGGCTCCGCTAAGTGTACGGTCCGTGGCCATGCGTGCCAGAGGCACAATGGGTGTCATGGCCACGCACACCTTGACGGTCGGCTTCGACCTCGACATGACCCTGATCGACTCCCGGCCGGGCATCAAGGACGCCTACGCGGCGCTCTCCGCGGCCACGGGGACGTACATCGACACCGACCTCGTCACCAGCCGGCTCGGGCCGCCGCTGGAGCAGGAGATCCGCAACTGGTACCCCGAGGAGCAGGTCGCGGAGATCGCCGACCGCTACCGCGCGCTCTACCCCGAGCACGCCATCACCGGCACGCTCGCCATGGAGGGTGCGCGCGAGGCCATCGCGGGCGTACAGCGGCTGGGCGGGCGCGCCATCGTCGTCACCGCCAAGTACGAGCCCAACGCCAAGCTGCACCTGAAGCACCTGGACATCAACGCCGACGCGGTCGTCGGCTCGCTGTGGGCGGAGGGCAAGGCCGAGGCGCTGCGCGAGTACGGCGCGAGCGTCTACGTCGGCGACCACACCGGCGACGTGCGCGGTGCCCGGGCGGCGGGCGCGCTCTCGGTCGCGGTGGCCACCGGCCCGTGCTCCGAGGAGGAGCTGCGGGAAGCCGGCGCGGACGTCGTCCTGCCCGGCCTGTCCGCCTTCCCGGCCTGGCTGGAGGGCTACCTCGCGGACGCTTCGCGGGCCTGACGCCGCTGCGCCGCGATCGAGCGCAGCACTCCGGCCGCGGCGATCAGGAAGCCCGCGCCCATGAGCATGCAGACCCAGTAGAAGACGGGCGGCAACGGGGCGGAGCCGAGGAAAAGGGGCGTCATCGTCGCGAGCGTGGCGAAGGCGCCAATAAGGAACACGATCGCGCCGATCCGGACGAGAGCGTCCCCGGCGCGCGGACCTTCGGTGACCGCCGGGGCCGCACCCCGGACGGGAGGATTGTCAGACACACGACCAGGGTAAGTCCCCGCTCGGAAGCGTTGAGGAACCACCCGGCGACGTCTTGTCACCAGGCCCCGGACCATTAGCCTTGGTGCCGGCGGGTCCGCAGACCCGCTGCATTGCTATCCAGAGCTGTTGTGTGCGCAGCTACCCCCCATTTTTCCCGACGAGTACGAGGACGAGGACAGACGTGCCTACCGGCAAGGTCAAGTGGTTCAACAGCGAGAAGGGCTTCGGCTTTCTCTCCCGCGACGACGGCGGTGACGTCTTCGTGCACTCTTCGGTGCTGCCCGCCGGCGTGGACGCACTCAAGCCGGGCCAGCGCGTCGAATTCGGCGTAGTGGCGGGCCAACGTGGTGACCAGGCGCTTTCGGTGACCCTCCTCGACCCCGCCCCCTCCGTCGCGGCGGCCCAGCGGCGCAAGCCCGACGAGCTCGCCTCGATCGTGCAGGACCTCACCACGCTCCTGGAAGGCGTCGCGCAGCAGCTGGAGCGCGGGCGCTACCCCGACAGGGCGCACGGCGGCAAGATCGCCGGCATGCTGCGCGCCGTCGCCGACCAGCTGGACGTCTGAGGACGGCGGACCGGCCGTCCCGAAGCACCCCCGCGGGAGGTCCCGCGGGGGCCGGCTGTCATACGAACTTCAGCGCATCCGGGCCGAGGGGCGGTACGAGCCCTTCGGCCGCGGCACGGGTGAGCAGCCCGCGCACCGCCGCGTAGCCGTCCTCGCCCAGGTCCGCGCTGAACTCGTTCACGTACAGCCCGATGTGCTGGTCCGCGACGGCCGGGTCCATCTCCTGCGCGTGCTCCAGGACCCAGGCGCGCGAGGCCTCGGGGTCCTCCCACGCCATCCGTACGGACGTCGTGATCGTCCGGGCCAGCTCGCGCAGCGTCTCCTCGCCCAGCGACCGCTTGGCGATGATCGCGCCGAGCGGGATCGGCAGCCCGGTCGTGGTCTCCCAGTGCTCGCCCATGTCGGCCAGGCAGGTCAGGCCGAAGTTCTGGTACGTGAAGCGGGCCTCGTGGATGACCAGCCCCGCGTCGACGAGTCCGTCCCGCACCGCCGGCATGATCTCGTCGAACGGCATGACCCGGACCTCGCCCACACCGCCGGGCACCTGGTCGGCGGCCCACAGCCGGAACAGCAGGTACGCGGTGGAGCGCTCGCTGGGCACGGCGACCGTACGGCCCTTGAGGTCGGCCGGCGTGGCCGCGTCCTTGGTGAGCACCAGCGGCCCGCAGCCGCGGCCGAGCGCGCCGCCGCAGGGCAGCAGCGCGTACTCGTCCAGGACCCAGGGCAGTTCGGCGTAGGACACCTTCAGCACGTCCAGCTCGCCGCGCTCGGCCATGCCGTTGGTGAGGTCGATGTCCGCGAAGGTGACTTCGGGCGCGGTGGCGCCGGGGACCTTGCCGTGCGCCCAGGCGTGGAAGACGAAGGTGTCGTTCGGGCAGGGCGAAAACGCGATCTTGAGCGCCTGGCTCATGGCGTGCTCCTTGAGTGCAGGGCTCGCGGCAGATCGGCGAAGGCGGCGGTGAGGGCGGCGAGCGCCTCCCCGATCCGCCAGGCGGCGCGGTCCCGCGGGCCGACGGGGTTGGAGATCGTACGGAGTTCCAGCACGGGCAGGCCGTGCGCCGCGGCGGCCTCGGCGACGCCGAAGCCCTCCATGGCCTCGGCGAGCGCGCGCGGGTGGCGGGCCAGCAGCTCCTCGGCGCGGGCCGTGCTGCCGGTGACGGTGGAGCCGGTCAGGACGGTGCCGGGCAGCGCGCCGGTGGCCGCGGCAACGGCCGCGACCAGGTCCTCGGGCGGGCGGTGCGCGTCGGTGCCGAAGCCGAGCGCGGTGACCGGCAGGAAGCCGTCGGGCGTCTCGGCGCCGAGGTCGGCTGCCGCGATCTCCTCCGCGACGACCAGCGAGCCGACGGGCGCGCCGGGCGCGAAGCCGCCGCCGATGCCGGCCGAGACGACGAGGTCGTACGAGGCCGAGGGGGACAGCGCGGCGGCCGTGAGGGCCGTGGCGGTGCCGGCGGCGGCCGCGGCCGGGCCCACGCCGGCGGCGAGGGCGTCGAGGGCGAACGGGCCCCCGGGGGAGTCGGACCGCACGGTGCGGTGCAACGCGAAACCGCCCGGCACGGCGATGCGCTCGGGCCGTCCCGCCGTCGCGGCGGTGACCGCGTCGCGTTCGGCGGGGACGGCGGTGACGACCAGGATGCGCATCAGGTGACCGGGCGGTTCAGGAGCGGCGCTCAGGAGGAGGCGCGCTCGAGCTTGATGTTCCAGACGCCGGTGTACTTGCCACCCTTGGACGTCATGATCGAGATCGTCGCGGAGTCGGCCATCTGCTGGGTCTGCTGGTTGTAGAAGACCCGGTCGCCCTCGACCGACGTGTAGGTCTGCTTGCTCAGGCTGGTCACCGGCATGCCGTTCGCCATGGCGATCCAGCCCTGCTCGGCCATGTCCGGCTCGACGCCGAGGCGGACCTTGTCACCGGGGTGAATGGTGATCGTCTGGTCCGGCTTCGCCGTCATGCACTTCTCGAACTTGGCCTGCTCCGCCTTGTTCTTGGAGGTGAGGTCGCCGATGGTCTTGCCGTCCTCGTAGCAGGAGGCTTCGGCCGTGACGGAGTCCTGGCCGGCGGTCACGGTCGCCCGCGGCGTGGGCTGGTCACAGGCGGAGAGGACGAGCAGTCCCAGGGACACGGCGCCCGCGGCGGCGGCGGCACGGCGGCCCTTGCCCCGGAGCGAGGAGGAGAACGCGGTCATGCGGGCAGGCTATCTGGCCGCCGGGCCCGCACGACGCCGGGGTACGGTGCGCGCTGCTCCGTGTGGAGCGGGTTACGCCACGCGGGGGCGCCGCGCACGCCCCGGGGATTACGCCACACGGGGGCGCGCCGCGCCGTGCCCGTGGGCCGCGGCGAGGAGCCCCCGTACGGTCGTGGCGGCGGCCAGGGCCAGTACGCCGGCGGCCACGGCGAGGCCCAGGACTCCGTGCAGCGGCAGCGCGATGCCCAGCCCGCCGCCCACCACCCACGACAGCTGGAGCACCGTCTCGGAGCGGGCGAAGGCCGAGTTGCGGAAGGACTCCGGGACGTCCCGCTGGATCAGCGCGTCCAGCGACAGCTTCCCCAGCGCCTGGCAGAGCCCGGCAGCGGCGGCGGTGGCGGTGATCATCACGCTCGCCAGTACGGCGTGCAGGGCTGCGGCGGCCACCGTCACGCCGAGCGCCAGCGCCAGCACCACCGCGATGATCACCTCCGGGCCGCGCGCCCGCAGCCAGGCCCCGACCGCCGTGCCCAGCGCGTTCCCGGCCCCCGCCGCCACCGCCACCACCCCCAGCGACACCGCCGGGCTCAGCCCGCCCAGCGGGTGCTCGCGCAGCAGGAACGCGAGGAAGAAGGTGAGGAAGCCGGAGAGCGCGCGCAGCGCGGAGTTCGCCCGGAGGCCGCGCAGGACGGACCCGCCGACGGTGCGCAGCCCGGGCCGCGGGCGGCGCGTCCGCCGCGCCGGAGGAATCCGTGCCTCGCCCCGCGCCGAGTCGACCTTGTGCGGCAGCGAAAAGGAGAGAAACGTGCCTGCGACGAACACCGCGCACGCGCCGTACAGCGGCCAGGCCGGGCCGAGCAGATGCAGCCCGGCGCCCAGCGGCGCCGCCAGCCCGGTGGCCAGCAGCCCGGCCAGGGTGACTCTCGAATTGGCCTTCACCAGGGAGAAGCGGCGCGGCAGCAGCCGGGGCACCACGGCCGAACGGACCACGCCGTACGCCTTGGACGACACCAGCACGCCGAGCGCGGCCGGATACAGCTCCAGGCCGCCCGTGGCCACCGCGCCCGACATCGTGAGCGCCAGCACCGCGCGGGCCAGCATCGCCCCGGCCATCGCGGCGCGCCGGCCGTGCGGCACCCGGTCCAGCAGTGGCCCGACGACGGGCGCGAGGAGCACGAACGGCGCCATGGTGACCGCCAGGTACAGGGCCACCCGGCCGCGCGCCTGGTCCGTGGGGACGGAGAAGAAGACGGTCGAGGCGAGCGCGACGGTGATCAGCATGTCGCCCGCGGAGTTCACCGCGTGCAGTTCGATCAGTTTTCCGAGGCCCGACTCGCCCGCGCCGTGCGCGTGTGTCGCGCGGCGGACGGCGCGCCCGGAAGCGGCGAACGGACGGCGTACCGCGGCCCCGGCGGCCCGGCTCGCGCGGCCGACGGCCCGGCCCGCGCCACGGACCGGGCCGCTGCCCTCGGTCGATGCCCTGGCGGCGGCCACGTCGTCATAGTGCCCGAAACGGCCCCTCAACTCGCCCAGGTGATGCCAGTTTCCACGAGTTTCCACGGGTTCCTTCCCGGGCGTGCGGGGGGCGGCGGAGGGGCCCGTGGCGGCTGCCGGTGACATTTGCCGCTCCCGCCGGGGGGTCGTACACGATTGAAGGGGTAGCGTGTGTAGCGCGCCACCGGCGGTCGCTCTTGGCCGCGCGCCTTGCCGCGATCCCGCAGAATGGTTCGTATAGGCGCGCTGCTTCTGGAGGGCTGATCGGGCGCGGACGTCGACGCGGTCCCCAGGTCCGCTCCGCCCGCCCCGGCCCGTCGGTCGTCCGGACAGGTTCAGGACGGCTCCGGCCGGCGCGCTCGTGAGACGGCGTGGAAGAGAGAATCGATTCTTGTGAGTGCTGCGATGCGAAGCCGTACGCCCGACCGCCTCTGCGCCGAGGCCGTCGAACTCGCCCGCGGGGCGGCCGAGGAGGCCGCCCTGCCGGGCATGGTCGGTGAGCACGTCGACGCAGTGGCCGACGGGGACCGCGTCGTCACCCATCTGTTCGAATGCAAGGAGCCCGGGTACCGGGGCTGGCGCTGGGCCGTCACCGTCGCCCGCGCCTCCCGCGCCAAGGTCGTCACGCTCGACGAGTCGGTGCTGCTGCCCGGCCCCGACGCGCTGCTGGCACCCGAGTGGGTGCCGTGGAGCGAGCGGCTGCGCCCCGGTGACATGGGCCCGGGCGACCTGCTGCCCACCGAGTCCGAGGACCTGCGGCTGGAGCCCGGCTTCGCGGCCGACGAGACGTTCGGCGACAACGGCGGCGTGGGCGTCCCGCCCGTCGCCCCCGGTTCGCCCGACGCGGACGCGGCCGGCCCGACCGCGGCGGACCGCGCCGACGCGGCACGTGCCGCGCGGAGCGCCGGTACCGAGGCCGCCGCGAGTGCCGACGAGGACGCCGAGGCGCGCCGCGGCCCGCTCGCCGAGCTGGCCGAGGCCGAGGACGCCGACGTGGTCGCCGGCACCCCCGCGCACCAGGCCACCGTGCCGGCCCGCGGCAGCATCGCCGCGGTCGCCGAGGAGCTGGGCATGGGCCGTGCCCGGGTCCTCTCCCGGTACGGCCTGCACACGGCGGCCGACCGCTGGGAGGAGGCGTACGGCGCCAAGACCCCGATGGCGCAGGCCGCGCCCGCCGCATGCATGAGCTGCGGCTTCCTCGTCCCGCTCGCCGGTTCGCTCCGGCAGGCCTTCGGCGTCTGCGCGAACGAGTTCTCCCCGGCGGACGGCCGGGTCGTCTCGCTGGCGTACGGCTGCGGCGGCCACTCCGAGGCCGCCGTGATGCCCAAGCCGCCGCGCCCGGCCCCGCCGGTCATCGACGAGACCGTCGTCGAGCCCATGCCGCTCCGCCCGGACCGCACCGGCGGCTCCGTCTCGGAGGGCGAACCCGCCGAGGAGCTCGGCCACAGCTGACCCACCGGGACGCCGGCCCGCCGCTGCCGCGCGCGGGCGCCGGGCCGGGGACGCCGCGTGCCCGGAAGGCCGGCGTCGGCCGACGTACGCCGGGCCGCCGCGGCCGAGGGCCGAACCCCGGCGCACGCCCGCCCGGCACCGCACGCGGCGTACGCCGGTGCGACGTGCGGCTCGACGCGCGCTCCGGTCGCGGACCCCCTCGTTCTCAGCCCGTTGGCGAGGCGTGTCGTACCCCGGCCGTTCGCGGGGCACCCGAGGCGGAAGAATGACGTGCGAAGCCGCCGCGGGGCGGGAAGCTGTGTGCGAGGGAGCAGTCGTGAGCCGTAGGGCGACCGTCCGGAATCCCGTCGATGGTGCGGACCCCTTCGGAGCCGCGCGGTTGCGGCGGGGCGTGCTGGACGCCTGGGCCGGCTCCCCGGCCCGGTTCCGCGAGGATGCCAACGCCGAGGAGGACCTCGCGCTCGGCGGGTACCGCGACCGGCTCGTGGTCGAGCTGGCGCAGAACGCCGCCGACGCGGCCGCACGCGCCGGGGTGCCGGGCCGGCTCCGCCTGACGCTGCACCCGGGCGAGGACGGCACGCACCCGGTCCTGGTGGCCTCCAACACCGGCGCGCCGCTGGACGCCACGGGCGTCGAGTCGCTGTCCACCCTGCGCGCCTCCGCCAAGCGGGACAGCGACGCGGCGGCGGGCGCGGTCGGCCGCTTCGGCGTCGGCTTCGCCGCCGTGCTGGCCGTGACCGACGAGCCGGCGGTGGTCGGGCGGACCGGCGGCGTGCGCTGGTCGCTGGCCGAGGCGCGCTCCATGGCGCTGGACGTCGCGGCCCACAGCCCGGGCCTGGGCAACGAACTGCGCCGCCGGGACGGCCACGTACCGCTGCTCCGGCTGCCGCTGCCCGCCGAGGGCACGGCCCCCGAGGGGTACGACACCGCCGTGGTGCTGCCGCTGCGGGACGGCGCCGCCGAGGACCTGACGCACCGTCTGCTGGCCGCCGTCGACGACGCGCTGCTGCTGACCCTGCCGGGCCTGGCCGAGATCGTCATCGAGACGGCCGAGGGCGCCCGTACGCTGCGGCGCGGCGCGGACGGCCCGTACGTCGTGATCGAGGACAGCGCGCGCGGCACGGTCCGCTGGCGCGTCGCCTCCGACGGCGGCGCCCTGGAGCCCGCACTGCTGGGTGACCGCCCCGTCGAGGAACGGCTGCGGCCCGCCTGGTCGGTGACCTGGGCGGTGCCGGTGAACGCCGAGGGCGAGCCGGTGCGCCCGGCCACCGCGCCCGTCGTGCACGCGCCGACCCCCACCGACGAGCCGCTGGGCCTGCCCGCGCTGCTCATCGCGTCGCTGCCGCTGGAGCCGACCCGCCGGCACGTCGCGCCCGGCCCGCTCGCCGACTTCGTGACCGAGCGCGCCGCCGACGCCTACGCCACGCTGCTCCGGGACTGGGAGCCGGCCTCCGTCGGCACCATCGACCTGGTGCCGGGGCCGCTGGGCAAGGGCGGCCTGGACGGCGAGCTGCGGCGGCTGGTGCTGGAGCGGCTGCCGAGGGTGCCGTTCCTGCCCGGCGCCGGCACCGGCACCGCGGTGCGCCGCGAGGCCGACCGCGCGCTCGGCACCTGGCCGGAGGCCGACGAACCGGCCGGCACCGAGGCCGACGGGCCGTACGTGCTGCGCCCCGTCGAGGCCGAACTGGTCGAGGGCGCGGGCGCCGAGACCGTCGCCGTCCTGGCCGAGCTGTTCCCCAGCCTGCTCCCCGCAGGCCTGGAGCGGCGGCCCGAGCTGCGCGCGCTGGGCGTGGCCCGGGTGCCGCTGGGCGAGGTCGTCGACCGGCTGGCCGGGGTGGAGCGCGCGCCGTCCTGGTGGCGGCGGCTGTACGCCTCGCTCGCCGGCACCGACCCGGACCGGCTGAGCGGGCTTCCCGTACCGCTCGCGGGCGGGCCGGCCGAGGAGACCGGGGGAGTCCGGACGACGATCGGCCCCCGCCAGGTGCTGCTGCCGCTCCGGGAGGAGGGCACGGAAACGGCGTCCCGGCACCGGACCCTGGCCCGGCTGGGGCTGAAGGTCGCGCACCCGGACGCGGTCCACCCGCTGCTGGAGAAGCTGGGCGCGGTGCCCGCCACGCCGCGCGCCGTCCTGACGACTCCCCAGGTACGCGCGGCCGTCGCGCACTCCCTGGAGGACGCGGAGGACGAGTACGACGTCTTCGCCGAGGAGACGGCGGACGGGCCCGGCGGCGCGCTGGCGGGCGAGGAGCTGGCCGAGGCCGTGCTCGGGCTGGTCCGCGACGCGGGGCTGGCCCCGGGCGACGAGCCGTGGCTGGGCGCGCTGGCGCTTCCCGACGAGGACGGCGAGCCGGCCCCGGCCGGGGAGCTGGTCTATCCGGGCAGCGCGTTCGAGCGGGTCATCCGGGACGGCGAACTGGCCTGTGTCGACGAGGAGCTGGCGGCCCGCTGGGGCGAGCAGCCGCTGACCGCGGTGGGCGTGCTGGCGGACTTCGCGCTGGTCCGCGCCCAGGACGTGGTCCTGGACCCGGACGAGCTGGAGCCCCGGGACGGCGACTTCGCCGAGCCGGACGACATTGGGCTGCTGGACGCGGTGGACGTGTGGTGCGAGGACGTCCTCGACGGACTGCCCGAGACGCCCGTACCGCCGGTCGCCACCGAGATCGTCGCCGTACGGGACCTGGACCTGGTCGACGACGACGCCTGGCCGCAGGTGCTGGCCATGCTGTCGCAGCCGCCGCTGCGGGACGCGCTGACCGCACCGGTACGGGTCCTGCTCCCGGACGGCACGACGGAGACGGTGCGCCCGTACACGGCGTGGTGGCTGCGCGGCCACCCCGTGCTCGACGGGCGGCGCCCGGCAGGCCTGCGCTCCGCGGGCGGCGACCCGCTGCTGGCGGGCCTGTACGAGGCGGCGGACGCCGGCGAGGTCGACCCGCAGGTGCTGCGCGCCCTGGGCGTACGGACCTCGGTGGAGGCGCTGCTGGACGAGCCGGGCGGCGCCGCCGAACTGCTCGGGCGGCTGGCCGACGAGGACGCCCGGGTGACGGCCGCTCAGCTGCACGCCCTGTACGGCGCGCTGGCGGGGATGGACCCCGAGCAGGTGACGCTGCCGGACGAGCTGCGGGCCGTGGTGGGGGACGCGGTGCGGGTGGTGGACGCGGCCGACGCGGTCATCGCGGACGCGCCCGACCTGCTGCCGCTGGCCGGTGACCGGCCGCTGCTGCCGGTCAGCCCGGGCCGCGCCGCCGCGCTGGCCGAGCTGCTCCAGGTACGGCGGCTGAGCGAGGAGTGCGCCGCCGAGGTGCGGAGCGAGGGCACGGTGCGCGAGGTGCCGGAGGCGGTACGCGTGCTGCTGGGCCCCGACACGCCCGGTACGTACGTCGAGCACGACGAACTGCTGGTGGCCGCGGACGGCGGGGACACCGAGCTGGACTGGCTGCGCGCCGCCGACGGCACGGTGCACGCGGCCACGTTCGAGGGCGTGGCGGCCGGGCTGGCCTGGGCGACGGGGCAGTGGCCGCGCCGCTTCGAGGTGGCGGCGCTGCTGGAGGACCCGACGCGCACGGAGGAGCTGGCGCGGGCGCGCTGGTTCGACTGACGGAGAGGTGCTTCGAGGGGCCTCCGCGAGGACGCGGGGGCCCGGCTCACCCGGGGGTCAGGCGTCGGAGACGGCCTGGCCCCCGTCGCTTTTCGCGGCCGCGTCGCGCTTTATGGCGGCGTCGCGCTTGCGGACGTACCAGATGCCGAGCAGTCCGAGGCCGCCGCCGGCCAGGCAGGTCCAGACCCACCAGGTGGTGCCCCGGTCGTCGAACCAGCCGTAGAAGGGCAGCTGGGCGAGGAAGAGCACGAACCAGATGACGGTGCCGCCGGTGACGGTGGCGACCACGGGCCCTTCCAGGGGGGCGGGGGCCTCGCGCAGTTCGGACTTCTTCCACATACCACCAAGCTTACGGCGGGCCGGTCCGCCGGTTGTCCCCGGCACTCGCGAACCGTGCCGGAACCCGCCCCGACCCGGTCGGCCCAAGGGTCTACGCGCGGAGATAGCGATCATCGATTTGTTTATTCATACTGAACCTTTCCGGATCTGACCGGTTTCTCTCGTCTGATAGAACAAAACTGATCCGATCGTCTGTGTGGTCCGGGAACCGGGCCGCCCGCGCCTCCCCAGGCCCGTACCACTGAGGTCCCCACCGATGCCCACCCCGGCCACCACCGAGGCCGACGCCGATTCCCCGTCCGGCGCCACGCCCGAGCCCAAGAACGGTTTCGACCGGTTCTTCCAGATCTCCGAACGCCGCTCCACGGTCGCCCGTGAGGTGCGCGGCGGTCTGGCCACCTTCTTCGCGATGGCCTACATCGTGATCCTGAACCCGATCATCCTGGCCGGCGGGCAGGACATGAACGGGCACCACCTGGACAACGCCCAGCTGGTCACCGCCACCGCGCTGATGGCGGGCCTGACCACCGTCCTGATGGGCGTCATCGGCAACGTCCCGATCGCGCTCGCCGCCGGGCTGGGCATCAACGCGCTGGTCTCGCTCCAGCTCGCGCCCCAGATGACCTGGCCGGACGCGATGGGCATGGTCGTCTGGGCCGGCATCGTGCTGATGATCCTGGTCGCCTCGGGCCTGCGGCAGCGCGTCATGGACGCGATCCCCAACGGGCTGCGCCGCGCCATCGCCATCGGCATCGGCCTCTTCATCAGCCTGATCGGCCTGGTCGACTCCGGCTTCGTCACCCGCAATCCGGACTCCGCGCACACCACCGTGCCGCTCGGCCTGGGCACCGGCGGCCAGCTCCAGGGCTGGCCGGTACTGGTCTTCGTCCTCGGCCTGGCGCTGATGTTCGTGCTGACCGTGCGGAAGACCAAGGGCGCGATCCTCATCGGGATCGTCGTCATGACGGTCGTCGCGATCATCATCAACACCATCGCGGGGCTGCCGGACAGCGCCTGGGGCCTGGCCGTGCCGAAGATCCCGGACGCGCTGGTCGGCACCCCCGACTTCGGCCTGGTCGGTCAGATCAGCCTCTTCGGCGGCTTCCAGAAGGTCGGCATCCTCACCGGCTGCCTCTTCGTCTTCACCGTGCTGCTCTCCGGCTTCTTCGACGCGATGGGCACGATCATCGGCGTCGGCGAGGAGTCCGGCCTGACCGACGAGAACGGGCAGCTGCCGCGCATGGGCCGGATTCTGATGCTGGACGGCATCGGCGTCGCGGGCGGCGGCCTCGGCTCCTGCTCGGCCAACACCTGCTTTGTTGAATCCACCGCGGGCGTCGGCGAGGGGGCCCGTACGGGCCTCGCGAACGTCGTGACCGGCGGACTCTTCCTGCTCACGCTGATCTTCAACCCGCTCGCCACGGTCGTGCCGTCGCAGGCCGCCACGCCCGCCCTGCTCGTCGTCGGATTCCTGATCATGGCGTCCAACGTCCGCGAGATCGACTGGAGCGACTTCACGGTCGGCATCCCGGCGTTCCTGACGATCGTCTCGATGCCGTTCACGTACAGCATCACCACCGGTATCGGTATCGGTGTCGTGGCCTACATCCTGCTGCGCGCCGCGACCGGCCGCTTCCGGCAGGTCCCGTGGCTGCTGAACGTCGTCGGCCTCTGCTTCCTGGTCTACTTCCTGCTCAACCCGATCGAGCAGGCGCTCGGCCTGAAGTAGTCACTGGCTCCCTCGGCTATATCGGCGGAGCGGCGTAGAACCGCTCCGTTTCCTCGACCGACGTCTTGAAGCGTTCGTCGAAGTCCTCGCGCATGAGCGTCCGGATCACGTAATCCTGGACGCTCATGCCGCGTTTGGCCGCGTGCTGTCCGATGCGCTCCAGCAGCTCACTCTCGACGCGAAGGCTGAGCACTCTCGATCCCATGCGGTCAACGTTCCACGTCCGGCCCGTTCTGGCGCGTCACTTTCCGCCACCCTCTCACTCGTTTGGGTGATGCATGTAGTCCTGCGTCCCTCGACTTTCTTTAGCGAGAGTAATGAGTTACGCTAACAAACATGCCGGAACTGTCCCTCGGTGACGACGATGCCGCCGTGAACGCGCTGCGGTCCGCCGTCATGCGCCTGTCCCGCCGGATCAAGCACCAGCGGGTCGACGAATCGCTGAGCCCCACCGAGATGTCGGTGCTGGGCACCCTCGCGCGCTGCGGTACCGCCACCCCCGGTGAGCTGGCCCGCAAGGAGCACGTCCAGCCGCCGTCGATGACCCGCATCGTGGCGATGCTCGAAGCCAAGGGGCTGGTCCGGCTGGAGCCGCACCCCGACGACCGGCGCCAGAAGGTGGTCATGCAGACGGAGCAGGCGGAGGAGATGCTCGAAGAGAGCCGCCGCAAGCGCAACGTCTGGCTGGCCGAGCTGGCCTCGGGCCTGGACGAGGACGAGTGGGAGGCGCTGCGCGTCGCCGCCCCCGTACTGGAGAAGCTCGCGCACATGTAAGCCGCCGATGACCGTCATGCCACCGACCGCCGAGGAGGCGAACCCACTTGAGTACGGGATCCGGAACAGATTCCGCCCCCGCACCGAACCCCGACGACGACCGCGGGACCGGCACTGCCCACGCCCCCGCGGAACCCGCTGCGGCTGCCGTCAAGCCGCGCAAGGGCACCTTCAGCTCACTGCGCAACCGTAACTACCGTCTCTTCGCCACCGGCCAGGTCGTCTCCAACACCGGCACCTGGATGCAGCGCATCGCCCAGGACTGGCTGGTGCTGAGCCTCACCGGCTCCTCGGCCGCCGTCGGCATCACCACGGCCCTGCAGTTCCTGCCCATGCTGCTCTTCGGCCTGTACGGCGGCGTCATCGCCGACCGGCTGCCCAAGCGCAAGCTGCTGCTGCTCACCCAGGCCGCGATGGGCTGCACGGGACTCGCCCTCGCGGTACTGACGCTGACCGGCCAGGTCCAGGTCTGGCACGTCTACCTCGTCGCCTTCCTGCTCGGCCTGGTGACCGTCGTCGACAACCCCGCCCGGCAGTCGTTCGTCTCCGAGATGGTCGGCCCCGACGACCTGCGCAACGCCGTCAGCCTGAACTCCGCGAACTTCCAGTCGGCGCGGCTGGTCGGCCCGGCCGTCGCCGGCGTACTGATCACCGCCGTCGGCAGCGGCTGGGCCTTCATGCTCAACGGCCTGTCCTTCATCGCGCCGATCGTCGGCCTGCTGATGATGCGGCCCGCCGAGCTGTACCCGGGCAAGCAGGTGCCCCGCGGCAAGGGCCAGCTCCGCGAAGGCCTGCGCTATGTCGCCGGCCGCCCGGACCTCATCTGGCCCATAGTCCTGGTCGGCTTCATCGGGACCTTCGGCTTCAACTTCCCGATCTGGCTGACCGCCTTCGTCGACAAGGTCTACCACTCGGGCGCCGGCACGTACGGCCTGCTCAACACCCTCATGGCGGCCGGTTCGCTGGCCGGCGCGCTGCTCGCGGCGCGGCGCGGCACCTCCCGCCTCCGCCTCCTGGTGGGCGCCGCGCTCCTCTTCGGCGTCCTGGAGATCGCGGCGTCCCTCTCCCCGTACTTCTGGCTGTACGCGCTCCTGCTCGTCCCGATCGGCATGTGCGGCCTGACGATCAACGTCACCGCCAACTCCAGCGTCCAGCTGGCCACCGACCCCGCCATGCGCGGCCGCGTGATGAGCCTGTTCATGATGGTCTTCATGGGCGGTACGCCGCTGGGCGCGCCGCTCGTCGGCTGGGTCACCGACGCGTACGGCGCCCGGATCGGCTTCCTCACCGGCGGCGTGATCTCCGCACTGGCCGCGGTGGGCGTCGGCCTGGTCCTGGCCCGCATCGGCGGCCTCCGCCTCCGCCTGGACCTCCGCCGAGGCCACCGCCACGTCGCCCTCGTCCCCCGCGAATCCACCGCCCGGGACCGGGTGGCAGCGGCGGCGTGACGACCACCGCCTGCGGGCCCGCCGCGGTTGCTCGCGCGGTTCCCCGCGCCCCTGATGGGGTGCGGGGAACTGTCGATCAGAAGCCGAGATAGGTGACCTGGACGATGAAGACCCGTTCGCGGCGGACGACGATCTGATAGCGGAACATCCCGCCAGGGACGGTGATGTCGCCGCCCTTGGGGCCGGCGTCCTGGTGGAGGGTGCCGTCCAGGTACTTCGCTTCGCACATCCGCATCAGCTCGGCGGCCTTCTTCTCCACCGCGGCGACGAACTCCGACGGTGCGGTACGGGATGCCTGTTCAGCCCCGAAGGCGTACTCCCACTTCCAGCTCACTGACGTACCTCCGCCAGTGCTTCATCGAGCACGGCGGTGAGTTCTTCGAGAGCCTTCCGGGCGGTGTCGGGGTCCTCGTCCTCCAGGTGACTGGTGGCGTGGTGGTAGCGGGCGGCGAGGTCGGGCCGGCGGGCGATCTCGATGTCCCGTGCCCAGGTGAGAACCCAGGCCTTTACCGGGGTGACGGATTGTTGTTCGACGGCTTGAGCGAAGGCCTCGTCCTTGCTCGCCGCCATTTCGTCGAGCCGGTCCGGGGCGACGGTGGCGAGGGCCTGCCTGAGCGCCTCGGGAGTATTGGCAGGACGGGGGACGACGGGGCCGGTGGGGGGTACGGCGGCGGAGGTCATGGACGGCCTTCTTCCTGGTGACGGTCAGGCGATGAGGGCTTGAGGGGTGCGGACCACGCCGATCGTGAAGGTTTCGTTGGCGTAGGCACTGAGCAGCCGTTCGCACAGGGGGCCCATGCTGCTCATGTTGTCGCTCTTGCGCTGCTGGTCGGCTCGGTGCCAGACCGCTTCGTCGATCTCTACGTCGAGTTGCCGGCGATCGATGCCTGAGCGGGTGTAGGGCGGGCAGTCGTCCATGGTGATCTGCTGGTTCGTGTAGGCCGCGAGCAGCATTTCGAGGAAGCGGGCGGTGGAGAGCCCGATCTGCCCGGCGAGGGTGCCGACCTGCGCGGCCGTCTCGCGGCCTATGCGTGGCTGCTGGCGGGTGCGGGGCGCGGGCGGCATGGCCGTCCCTTCTGCTGGCGTCACGGCGAGAGTAAGGGGATTCCCCTTCACCGGGCAACCTTGTGAAGGGGCGCGACGGGCCGGGCTGCCGCCTTGAGGGACGCGGGGAACCGGGCGGGCAACCACGGCGTGACCGCGCACGCCAAAATGACCGCATGAGACTCTTCGCAGCGGTGCTTCCGCCGCAGGCGGTGATCGAGGAACTGGCGGCCGAGACGGCGGCCCTGCGCCGGATCCCCGGCGCGGAGCGGCTGCGCTGGACCGGCCACGCGGGCTGGCACTTCACGCTCGCGTTCTACGGCGAGGTGGCCGACGGCATCCTCCCCGAGCTGCACACCCGGCTGGCCCGCGCCGCCCACCGCCACGGGCCGTTCCCGCTGCGGATCAGCGGTGGCGGCCGGTTCGACCACAAGGTGCTGTGGGCGGGCGCGGCGGGCGGCCGGGAGCCGATGCGGCACCTGGCGGACGCCGCGGGGGCCGCGGCCCGGCGGGCCGGCGTGGACATGGACGAGCACCGGCGTTACACCCCGCACCTCACCCTCGCCCGCGCCCGGGGCGGCGAGGCCCGCGTGGATCTCGTCCCCTTCGCCGACGCGCTCGCGGAGTACGAGAGCGAGGAGTGGACGGTGGCCGACCTGGCCCTCGTCCGCAGCAACCTGCCCGCCTCCGGCGTCCCCGGCGAACAGCCCCGCTACGAGACGGTGGCGTCCTGGCCGCTGGGCGACGGCGGCCGCTGAGCGCGGTGGCGGCGCGACGGCCGCTGAGTACGGCGGCCGCTGAGTACGGCGGGCCCGGCGCCGGGCGGGACCCGCGTACGACCCCGGGGATGATCCGGGGACGACCTGGGGCGGTACTGGCTGCGGACCGGCCCGGCGGTCCGGTTACGCTCAAAGGGTGGACCCCAAGACCCGTAACCGGATCATGTCCGGCCTGCTCGCCGTACTGCTGATCGTCGTCGTTGTGGCGGCCGCCATGCAGTGACGGCTGCGGCGTCGGCCCGTACGGCGGGGCCGGCTCCTGAACCACCCGGCCCAGGAGCCGTCCCGCGCGGTGCCCGTCCGCCTACCAGGCGAAAGCCTCGGGAGACGGGCCCGGCCCCGGGAAGATCTCGTCCAGCGACCGCAGCAGCTCGTCCGGCAGCGTCAGCTCCACCGCCCGCAGCGCCGACGCGAGCTGATCCGTCGTACGCGGCCCCACGATCGGCCCCGTCACGCCGGGCCGCGTGAGCAGCCACGCCAGCGCGACCTCGCCCGGCTCCAGCCCGTGCTTGTCCACGGCGTCCTCGTACGCCTGGATCTGCGCCCGCGCGGTGGGGTCGGCGAGCGTGTCGGCGGCCCGCCCGGAGGCGGTGCGGCCGCTGCCGCCCTCCCGCTCCTTGCGGATGGCGCCGCCCAGCAGCCCGCCGTGCAGCGGCGACCACGGGATCACGCCGAGCCCGTAGCCCTGCGCGGCCGGGATGACCTCCATCTCGGCCCGCCGCTCGGCGAGGTTGTACAGGCACTGCTCGCTGACCAGCCCGTACGAGCCGCGGCGCGCGGCGGTCTCGTTGGCCTGCGCGATGTGCCAGCCCGCGTGGTTCGAGGACCCCGCGTACAGGATCTTGCCCTGCTGCACGAGAACGTCGATCGCCTGCCAGATCTCGTCCCACGGCGTCGACCGGTCCACGTGGTGGAACTGGTACAGGTCGATGTAGTCCGTCCCCAGCCGCTTGAGGCTGGCGTCCACGGCCCGCCGGATGTTCAGGGCGGACAGCTTGTCGTGGTTGGGCCAGGCGCCGTCCCCGTCCGGGGCCATGTTCGCGTAGACCTTGGTCCCCAGCACGACCTTGTCGCGCCGGCCCCCGCCCTTGGTGAACCACGACCCGACGATCTCCTCGGTACGCCCCTTGTTCTCGCCCCAGCCGTACACATTGGCCGTGTCGAAGAAGTTGACGCCCGCACCCAGCGCGGCGTCCATGATCGTGTGGCTGTCGGCCTCGTCGGTCTGCGGCCCGAAATTCATCGTCCCGAGAACGAGCCGGCTGACCTTGAGCCCGGTACGTCCTAGCTGCGTGTACTCCATGACCCCACAGCCAACGCGTTAGAGCGCGCTCGAATCAAGGACGTGAAGCGGCCCCAGGCGTCGGGGGATGCGGTGACGCCGGGCCGCGCTATGTCTTTTGAGTCCCGCACGTGGACGGCGGTGTGCGCGATGGCGACCTCGACGCAGTTGCCGCCCTGGTCACTGCTGTAGCTGCTCTTGAACCAATCGAGGTGAGTGCTCATAGGTCTTCTGCCACCTGTTCGATGAGTTTCATGGACTCTTCCGGGGTGCGGGCCTGAGCTCGCAGAATGCCATAGCGCGCGAAAAGGTTCCCCAGGTCCGGCTGTTCGCTGACGAAGAAACTGCCGCCCGCCCCTTCGATGTACACGAGCTGACGGTGCTCGGCTGTCTCCAACAGGACCATGGGCCCGCTCAAGGAGGCATGCGTCTGCCGGTCCGGGGGCATGACCTGGATCTCGACGTTGCGGAGTTGGGCGATGTCGAGCATGTGGTGCAACTGCTCCCTGAGCACCTGCGGGCCACCCAAGGGGCGAGTGAGGGCGATCTCCTCCAGCACGAAACTCGTGATCGGTGCGGGCTTGCGATGGAGGAGCTCCTGGCGTGCCAGGCGAGTAGCCACCCGCGCCTCGATCTCCTCGTCGTCCAGCGGCGGACAGTGGCAGTTGAATACTGCGCGCGCGTAGCCGTCTGTTTGCAGCTGACCGGGGATCAGGTGGTTCTCGTACGAGTAGAGGGCCAGAGCCCTCGCCTCTTCCTCTGCGAACTCCTCGAACCAGGACGGCATCCGGCTGACGTGAAGGTGCTCTGCGGCTGCGAGCAGAGCACCGCCTGCGGCGAGTGTGTCGTCCGCCAGTGGCGCGAACGTCCCCTTGGGTGGACGGTCGCCGCGCTCCACCATGGCCACCTGGGACTTCGAAAACCCGATCCTGCGGCCCAGCGCCTCCTGCGTCAGCTCGGCCTTCTCCCGGTAGAAGCGCAGCAATGCGCCGAACATCCTCGTATTACCGGAGCCGAGACCACCTTTGTTCACAGCACCCTCCCCTTGGCTCACCACACTTCACAGCGCCCGTGTGGCACTGGTCACAGTCAAAGGCCAGCCGCAACGCTTCGAGGCATGAACCTTGGAATCTCACCCGATCTCGTCCCGGCCTGGGTGCCCGCTTCAGGGCATGCGTTGCGGCTGGTCGGGGTGCACTTTGATGCCGTCCGGATCGGGGACCTGTTTGGTGAGCAAGTCGCTTACGAGCTCATGACGTTCACCGATTTCCGGGCCGGGCCCATCGTGCGGGCCTCGACCCGGGGCCGGAATTCCTACTTCCTGCTGCCGCCGCGCACCGCCGCGGCATACGCGTGGCCCGTTGGGGTCGAGGTGGTGGGGCGGGATCGGCGGCATACGGCGTTCGTCGGGGTGCCCGCGTTGTACGGGGACACCTGGCCGCTCGACTGGCGGTCGTTGCCCTGCGCGGAAGCGCCGTTCGTGGAGGCGGAGTTGTTGCAGGAGATGGCTGTGCGGGTGCTGGCGGCCTAGGCGGCCGGTTCGTACGGGGTGCCCACGTCCCAGCCCTGGTGCATCGCGTCGGCGAAGGCGGCTGCGAGGAGATGTTCGCCGGAGGGGGAGGGGTGGGTGCCGTCGTAGGTGTCGCGGTCCAGGACGTAGTCCTCGGGGGGTGAGGCGAGGAGCAGGGGGGACTGCGGGGTGGAGAGGTCGGCGACGGCCTTGGCGAGGAGTTCGTTGAAGCGGTCGCACTCGGCGGCGAAGAGGGGGTCCGTCAGGGCCCGGATGTTGGGGATGACGGGGAGGAGTACGGCGCGGACGTGGGGCCGTACGGCGCGGGCCTCGGCGAGGAAGCGGCGGGCGTTCGCGGCGGTCTGTTCCGCGTCCGTGTAGAAGCCGAGGTCGATCAGGCCGAGGGAGATGAGCAGCGTGTCGGCCTTGTGGGCGCGTACGGCGTCGCCGATGAGCGGGGCCATGTGCAGCCAGCCCTCGCCCCAGCCGGCGAGATGGCGGCGGGCGCGTTCGGGGAAGGCCGGGTCGCCGTAGTCGTACGAGACGGGTTCGGCGGCGGCGACGTCGTAGAGCGTGTCGCGGGGGCCGACGATGCGGTACGGGCCGCCGTACGCGCGGTTGAGGTGCTGCCACATGCGGTAGCGCCAGGTGTAGTCGCCGGCGGAGCCGATGGTCATGGAGTCGCCGACGAACATGATCCGCATCCGGCCATTTTCGCCGATCACCGGCGTGGCCGGTACGTGACGCTGGCCACGCGCCCCCGTAGAGCGCCGCGCTGATGGGAAGCTGGGGGCATGCGTTCGCTTCTGTGCGCGGCAGGTGCCGCGGGGGTACTGCTCTTCGGGTCGGCCGCCGGCGCCGTGGCCGCGTCCGGCGGTGAGCCGGAGCAGTTCACGATCAAGGACCCGCGGATCACCGAGTCCAGCGGCCTGGCCGCCAGCCGCGCGCACCCCGGCATCTACTGGACGCACAACGACAGCGACGACGGGCCGTACGTCTACGCCGTGGACTCCCGGACCGGCCGGACGGTCGCGACCGTCACCATGCGGGGAGTGGGCGATCCGCGGGACGTGGAGGCGATCTCGGTCGGGCCGGACGGCGACCTGTACGTCGGCGACATCGGCGACAACCTCGGCGGTTCCTGGGACCACGTCTGGATCTACCGTTTCCCGGAGCCGAAGCAGCTGCGCGATCAGACGGTGACGGCCACTCAGTACGTGGTGAAGTACGCGGACGGGGCGCGGGACGCCGAGGCGATGATGGTGCATCCGAAGACCGGGCGGGTGTACGTCGTCTCGAAGAAGGAGGACGGGGGCGCGGCGCTGTACGCCGGGCCCGAGCGGCTGAGCACGTCCGGGCCGAACGTCTTCGGACGCGTCTCCGGCATCGACATGTGGGTCACCGACGGCGCCTTCTCGCCGGACGGCAGCCGGCTGATGCTGCGCAGCTACTTCGGCGGCCGGATGTTCCGCTGGCAGGACGGCCGCCCGAAGGACGACATCGGGAGCGTGGGCGTACCGATACAGGGGCAGGGCGAGTCCGTCACGTTCACCCCGGACGGGCGGACGCTGATGTTCGGGTCGGAGGGCGCCGACAGTCAGGTCGAGCCGGTGGGGCTGAGCGGCAGACAGCTCCCGGAGTCGGCGTCGGACGGCGGCTCCGCCGGCCCCGGCGGCGCGGACGGGAACGGCTCGGACGGGTCCGGTGACTCCTCCGACTCGTCGGACAAGAGCAATCCGGCCGTCACCGGCGTCATCGTCATCGGGATCGCCATCGCGGGCATCCTCGCCATCCGGCGGCGCGGGCGCCGCTGAGCGCGGGCGTCGCTGAGCGCGACGGCGCCATGCAGTACGCGGGCGGGCCCCGGCGATCTCCTCCGCCGGGGCCCGCCCGTGTGTCCGTGTGTCAGTGGAAGCGGCTGGCTACAGCTTCTCGATGACGTAGTCGATGCAGTTCGTCAGGGCCTCGACGTCGGACGGGTCGATGGCCGGGAACATCGCGACGCGCAGCTGGTTGCGGCCGAGCTTGCGGTACGGGTCGGTGTCGACGATGCCGTTGGCGCGGAGGGCCTTGGCGACGGCCGCGGCGTCCACGTCGTCGTTGAAGTCGATCGTGCCGATGACCTGCGAGCGCTTGGCCGGGTCGGTGACGAACGGGGTGGCGTACTTGGAGTCCTCGGCCCAGCCGTACAGGGTGCGTGCGGAGGTCGCCGTGCGGCGGACCGCCCAGTCCAGACCGCCCTGCCCGTTGATCCACTCCAGCTGCTCGTTGAGCAGGAAGAGGGTGGAGAGGGCCGGGGTGTTGTACGTCTGGTTCTTGAGGGAGTTGTCGATCGCCGTGGGCAGCGAGAAGAACTCCGGGATGTGCCGGCCGGAGGCGTGGACGGCGCGGGCGCGCTCCAGGGCGGCGGGGGAGAAGACGCCGACCCACAGACCGCCGTCGGAGGCGAAGGACTTCTGCGGGGCGAAGTAGTAGACGTCCGTCTCGGCGATGTCGACCGGGAGGCCGCCGGCGCCGGAGGTGGCGTCGACCAGGACGAGCGAGCCCTCGTCGGCCCCCGCGACGCGCTTGATCGGCGCGGCGACACCGGTGGAGGTCTCGTTGTGCGTGAAGGCGTAGACGTCCACGCCCTCCTCCGCCTGCGGCTCCGGGTGCGTACCGGGCTCGGAGGAGATGACGGTGGGCTCCTCCAGCCAGGGCGCGAGCTTGCTGGCCTTGGCGAACTTGGAGGAGAACTCACCGAAGGTGAGGTGCTGGGACTTGCGCTCGATCAGACCGTGCGTCGCGATGTCCCAGAACGCGGTGGAGCCGCCGTTGCCGAGCACGACCTCGTAGCCCTCGGGGAGCTGGAAGAGGTCGCGGACGCCCTCGCGCACCTTGCCGACCAGGTTCTTCACCGGGGCCTGGCGGTGGGAAGTGCCGAGGAGAGAGGTTCCGGTGGCGGCCAGGGCGTCGACCGCCTCCGTACGCACCTTGGAGGGGCCCGCGCCGAAGCGACCGTCGGCGGGCTTGATGTCAGCGGGAATCTGGATATCAGCCACATGCGAAGCCTAATCCGTCGCGCCGCCGAGTTCTGACCCGAGTCCAGCCGTTGAGACGGGAGTGTCCGGGGATGGCCGGGCGTCGCAGCCCATCTCCCGGCGTCCCGCGGGGCAGGCTGAGGGGTATGGCTGAGCGTGCGCAGAGGGAGACAGGGACAGGGACGGCGGACCAGGAGCTGGTACGGGCGCTGACGGCGGCCGTACGGGGGGAGGTGTCGGGGACCCCGGCGGACCGGGCGCTGATGACCATGGACGCGTCGAACTACCGGCGGGTGCCGCGGGCGGTCGTCGCGCCCCGCGACACGGCGGACGTCGCGGCGGCGCTGCGGGTCTGCCGGGAGCACGGGGTGCCGGTGGTGCCGCGCGGCGGCGGTACGTCCATCGCCGGGCAGGCCACCGGTACGGGCGTGGTGCTGGACTTCACCCGCCACATGCGGCGGATCGAGTCGCTGGACCCGGAGGCGCGGACGGCCGTGGTCCAGCCCGGCGTGATCTGCGACGAGCTGCGCACCGCGGCCGGCGCGCACGGTCTCACCTTCGGGCCCGACCCGTCCACGCACAGCCGCTGCACGATCGGCGGCATGATCGGTAACAACTCCTGCGGCTCGCACTCGGTGGCCTGGGGGACGACGGCGGACAACGTGAGTGCGCTGGACGTGCTGACGTACGGGGGTGAGCGGGTCCGGGCCGGCCAAGGGCTCGACGGAGTGCCGGGCGCGCTTGCGGAGGGCATGCGCGCGCTGGTCGACGGGGACCTCGCGCTGCTGCGTACCGGCTATCCCGAGCTGCCGCGCCGGATCTCGGGTTACGCGCTGGACGCGCTGCTCCCCGAGAACGGCGTCGATCTGGCGCGGGCGCTGACCGGCAGCGAGGGCACGCTCGGGGTGCTCACCGGGGCGACCGTGAAACTGGTCGAGGCGCCGGCGGCCCGGGCCCTGGCCGTGCTGGGGTACCCCGACGAGAGCGCCGCCGCCGAGGCCGCGCACACCCTGCTCCCGTACGGGCCTTTGACGGTGGAGGGGATGGCGTCCGACCTGGTGCCCGACGCGGGCGGGCTGCCCAAGGGCGGGGCGTGGCTCTTCGTGGAGACCGGCGGCGGCTCGGCGGCGGAGGCGCGGGCGCGCGCCGAGGAGATGTGCCGGGCGGCGGCCGCCGACGGGGTCACGGACCACATGGTCGTCTCGGATCCGGCGGGGCAGCGTGTCCTGTGGCGGGTGCGGGAGGACGCCTCGGGGACGGCGACGCGGATGCCGGACGGGAGCGAAGCCTGGCCCGGGTGGGAGGACTGCGCCGTTCCCCCGGAGCGGCTCGGCGGCTACCTCCGCGACTTCCGGGCGCTGCTCTCCCAGCACGGGCTGCGCGGCACCCCGTACGGCCACTTCGGCGACGGCTGCATCCACGTACGCATCGACTTCGACCTGCTCACCGGTCCCGGCATCCGGCGCTTCCGGGAGTTCTCGCACGACCTGGGGGACCTGGTCGTCGCGCACGGCGGCTCGCTGTCCGGCGAGCACGGCGACGGGCAGGCCCGCGCCGAGCTGCTGCCGAAGATGTACGGGCCGGAACTGACGGGCCTCTTCGGCCGTTTCAAGGACATGTGGGACCCGGCGGGCGGGCTCAACCCCGGCATGCTCGTCCGTCCGCACCGCATGGACGACAACCTCCGCTTCGCCGTGCTGCCGAAGCAGCCGGTCGACGTGGAGTTCGGCTACCCGCACGACAAGGGCGACTTCTCCGCCGCCGTACGGCGCTGCGTCGGCGTGGCCAAGTGCCGCAACACCTCCGTCTCCGGCGCGGGCGTGATGTGCCCGTCCTTCCGTGCGACGGGGGAGGAGCGGCACTCCACCCGCGGCCGCGCCCGGCTGCTGCACGAGATGCTGGCGGGCGAGGTGGTCACGGATGGCTGGCGGTCGGCCGAGGTGCACGACGCGCTCGACCTCTGCCTGTCCTGCAAGGGCTGCCGCAGCGACTGCCCGGTGGGGGTGGACATGGCGACGTACAAGGCGGAGTTCCTGCACCACCACTACGCGGGCCGGCTGCGGCCCGCCGCGCACTACGCCATGGGGCGGCTGCCGCTGTGGCTGCGTGCCGCGTCCGTCGCCCGGCTGGCTCCCGTGCTCAACGCGGCGGCCGGGGTGGGGCCGCTCGCCGCCGTGGCCAAGCGGGCGGGCGGTATCGCGGCGGAGCGCACGATCCCCGAGATCGCGCCGGAGCCGTTCACGCGCTGGTTCGCCCGCCGCTTCCGCGCCCGTACGACCGGCCCCCGGCCGCGGATCATCCCGCAGGCGAAGGCCGCCACCCTCTGGCCCGACACCTTCACCACCTACCTCGCGCCGTCCGTCGGGCAGGCCGCGGTGCGGGTCCTGGAGGCCGCGGGCAAGGAGGTCGTGCTCCCGACGGCGCCCGGCAAGGCCGTCTGCTGCGGCCTGACCTACGTCTCCACCGGCCAGCTCGACCAGGCGCGCAAGGTGATGCGCCGCACCCTGGACCACATCGGCCCGGCCCTCGGCCGCCCCATGGTCGTCCTGGAGCCGAGCTGCGCGGCCACGCTCCGCACAGATCTGCCCGAGCTGCTTTCGGACGACCCGCGCGCGGCCGAGCTGGCCCGCTCGGTGCGGACCCTCGCCCAGTACCTGGAGGAGTACGCGCCGGACTGGCAGCCGCCCCGGATCGACCGCCCCGTGGCCGGTCAGACCCACTGCCACCAGCACGCGGTCCTCGGTGACGCGGCCGAGCGGCGGCTGCGGGAGCGGGCGGGGCTGACGGGCGAGCTGAGCGGCGGCTGCTGCGGTCTCGCGGGCAACTTCGGCTTCGAACGCGGTCATTACGACGTTTCCGTGGCGTGTGCAGAAGAGCAACTGCTCCCTGCCGTACGGGACGCTGACCCGGCCGCCGAGATCGTCGCCGATGGCTTCTCCTGCCGTACGCAACTGGCTCAGCTGGGAGAACGGCCCGGACGTCACCTCGCGGAGGTGCTGGCGGAGCGCCTGTGACGGAACGGCCGGAAATGTGCGATCGCAACGTATCCGCGGAAAGTGCATTTTTCCGTGCGGCGGTCGGACCGTAGCTTGGGGAACGTGAATCATTCGTCTCCCTCGACCGGCGCGCAGGCCGGCCCCCGTTCCCGTGCTTCCTCCGGCCTCCCGGACGCCGGTGAGCCCTCGCGGCTCGCGGCGTCCGACGCGGGCGCGCTGCCCGTAGCGGTACCGCCCTCGGAGGAGGTCCGGCGGGCCGAGCGGGCGGACAGGGCCAACGGCTCCCGCAGCCGCATGATGTCCGTGGGGCTGGTGATCGGCGGCATCATCTCGCTGCAGTTCGGCTCCTCGGTGGCCGTGCTGCTGTTCCCGCGGGCCGGTGCGCTCGGTGTGGTCACCCTGCGCCTCGTCGTCGCGGCGCTGGTCCTGCTCGTGGCCTGCCGCCCGAAGCTGCGCGGCTACTCGCGCGGCGACTGGGCCACCGTGGTCGGCTTCGGCTTCGCGCTGGCCGGCATGAACTCCCTCTTCTACCTGGCGATCGACCGCATCCCGCTGGGCGCGGCGGTCACCCTGGAGTTCCTCGGCCCGCTGGTGCTGTCCATCGTGACCTCCCGGCGCGCGCTGAGCCTGGTGTGGGCGGCGCTCGCGCTGGGCGGCGTCGCGCTGCTGGGCCGCGAGGGCTTCGACGGGCTGAACCTGTTCGGCGCCGGGTGCGCGCTGACGGCCGGTGCGCTGTGGGCGGCGTACATATTGCTGTCGGCCCGCGCGGGACAGCGCTTCCCGCAGGCCGACGGGCTGGCGCTGGCGATGACCGTCGCCGCCGTCCTCACCCTGCCGCTGGGCATCACGACTTCCGGCGCCGCGCTGCTCGACCTCGTCACGATCGGGCTGGGCGCCGCCGTCGCGATGATGTCCTCGGTGCTGCCGTACACGCTGGAGCTGCTCGCCCTGCGCAAGCTCCCGGCCTCCGGCTTCGCGGTCATGATGAGCCTGGAGCCGGCCGCCGCCGCGACGGCGGGCTTCCTGGTCCTGCACCAGTCGCTCGGCATGGCGGAGGTCGCCGCCATCGGCATGGTCGTCCTCGCGAGCGTCGGCGCCGTCCGCTCGGCGAGCTCCGGTCACTGACCCGACTCGGCGAGCTCCGGCCACCGCCCCGGACCCGGCGAGCCCCGGTCACGGACCCGCTTCCGCCACCGCCCCCGCCCCCTGCCGCCGTTGGTGTGAGGGGCCGGGGGCGGATGGATGAAGCGGCCGGAAAACGGGTGTGGCTCCTGTCCGCCATCGGTCACACGTCTCCCGTACGGAAAGAGGACGTACGGGCGACGACGTACGGGACGGCGACGGAGGGGCGACGCGGTATGACGGGGATCGGGCGCAGGGAACTTCTCAGGTTCGGAGGCGCCGCGGTTCTCGGCGGTCCGGCGCTGCTCACAGGCTCGGCCGAGGCGGCCCCGCGGCCCCCGGGCCCGGGCCGCAAGCCGGTCCCCACGGTGAAACCGGCGCCCGCCGACGTCGGCATGCCGGACATCGCCCTGCCCGGCGCAGCGCCGGGCGGCGGCGGGTACATCGACGTGTCCGGGCCGGCCGCCTCGCTGCTCCAGAAGAAGCGGCTCACGCACACCTCGGTCCTCCAGTCCTTCGCGTTCGACGAGGGCAACGGCTACATCTACGCCCTCCAGGTCGTGCAGGGCGGCGTCCGCCTCAGGGGCGAGACGCGCACGTACACCCACGCCCAGCGGGTCACCCGCGGCGACCTCTGCCTGAACCGCCTCACCATGGCCGGGCGGCTGAAGGACCGGATGTTCCTCAAGGGCTTCGGGCACGGCGGCTCGCTCGGCGTCCAGGAACGGCCGGGCCGGGCGCCCCTGCTGTGGACGGAGTGGGACGTCAACCCCGCCTCCGGCTACGGCCGCGGCATCGCCCGCTTCACCTACACCCCGAACCGCGTCCTGCGGGCCGGCGACCGCTCGCTGACCACCTTCCACCCGCAGCCGGGCACCACGAAGAACCAGCCGGCCGTCGACATGGCCACCGGCCGGCTGCTGCTCCGCTACCGCCGCCGGGGCATCTACCGCTACGCGCTCTACGACCTGGACGACTTCGCCCGCGGCACGAAGCCCAAGGCGCTCACCGACGTCCCGCAGCCGCCGCTGCGCAAGGGCGTCTTCTACCAGGGCCTGGCGCTCTCGGGGAACTACGCGTACCAGCTCACCGGCAGCCCGTACGGCCCCGGCAACCCCGCCTCGGGGCCCGGCGACGCCCGCCTGGCCGGCATCGACCTGCGCACCGGCACCGTCCTCCAGGACGTCCGTACGACGGCCGGACGGAAGCTGCGCCCGCGCGAGCCGGAGGGGCTGGCGGTGCTGCGCCGGGGCGGCGACCGGCTGGTCGCGGGCTTTACTTCGGGAAAGGTCAACCGCCGTCGCTTCTCGCTGTACGCGCACGGCGGCTGAGTGCGTCCCTCCTCCTATGGCTTCTCTGGCTCCTGTGACTACTGTGACTTGGCGTACTGCTGGGCCATGACGCCGGCGAAGTCGAACACGACGACCGTGTCGTCACCCACGACCCAGGCGTCGTGCCCGGGGGAGAGCACGAAGACGTCGCCGGGGCCGGCTTCGCCCTCCGTGCCGTCGTCCATGCGGACGCCCATGCGGCCCTGCACGACATAACCGTTGTGCGGCACCTCGCAGCTCGCGGTCCCCGCGAGCGGGGCCACGCACTCCGACCAGCGCCAGCCGGGTTCGAAGGTCGCCTTGGCGAAGTCCAGCCCCGAGAGGTGGACGGTGTCGAGGTGGCCACGGGGGAATTCGCGCCGTTCGTCCGGCTGCTCAATCGTTTTGACCTCAAGCATGAGGGGTCCTTTCGTCCTCAGGCCCGTGCCATGCCTCCGGGGGCCCGTCACCACCCCTCCGGCGAAGTTCACGGACCGGCCACAGCGCCGGACGGACCTCTCCTTTCCATGATGCGCCCGCCCGGGGCCGACCGCGCGACCGATCACGCGGCCGACCGCGCGGCAGAAAATCATGCATGCGTGCTTGATTGTTTCTGGGGCGGGTGCCACTCTCGTAAGCCGCACCACACACGTCAACGCGGCCCGTCCGCCTGCGAGTCGGGCCTGATGAGGGGAGTGCAGCGTGTCCGATCCGAGCCCGGTCCTCGCCGACCTGCACGCGGAGGGGGAGGCGCTGGACGGCCTCGTGGGACAGCTCGCCGGGGACCGCTGGGCGCTGCCGACGCCCGCCGCCGGCTGGACGATCGCCCACCAGATCGCCCACCTCGCCTGGACCGACCAGCAGGCCCTGCGCGCGGCCACCGACCCGGACGGCTTCCGGCGCGCCGCCGAAGCGGCGCTCGCGTCCCCGGACACCTTCGTCGACGAGGGCGCCGAGGACGGGGCCCGCCGCCCGCCCGGCGAGCTGCTGGCCCACTGGCGTACGGGCCGCGCGGCCCTCCACGACGCGCTCGCCGGGCACGCCGGCGGCCGGCTGCCGTGGTTCGGGCCGCCGATGAGCGTCACCTCGATGGCCACCGCCCGGCTCATGGAGACCTGGGCGCACGGCCAGGACGTGGCCGACGCGCTCGGCGTCGTACGGGAGCCCACGGCGCGGCTGCGGCATGTCGCCCACATCGGCGTACGGGCCCGGAACTTCGCCTACTTCGCGCACGGGCGCACGCCGCCGGAGGAGGAGTTCCGCGTCGAGCTGCGCGCCCCGGACGGCGCGCTCTGGGCGTGGGGCCCCGAGGACGCGGCGCAGCGGGTGGCCGGCGACGCGCTCGGCTTCTGCCTGCTGGTCACCCAGCGGGCGCACCGCGACGACGTGGCCGTGACGGCCGAGGGGGCGGAGGCCGAGCGGTGGCTCGGTATCGCGCAGGCCTTCGCCGGCCCGCCGGGCCCGGGCCGCAGCCCACGATCCGCAGCGTCGAAGGAGTCCACGGTCCCCGAGGAGTCGGCGACCCCGAAGGAGCCCACCGCGTGACCCCCGCGATACCCGGGGAGCCCACGGCTCCCCTCCGCATCGGCAATGCCTCCGGCTTCTACGGCGACCGCTTCGGCGCGCTGGAGGAGATGCTCACCGGCGGCCCGCTCGACATCCTCACCGGCGACTACCTCGCCGAACTGACCATGCTCATCCTCGGGCGCGACCGCCTGAAGGACCCGGACCGCGGCTACGCGAAGACCTTCCTGCGGCAGCTGGAGACCGGCCTCGGCCTGGCCGCCGAACGGGGCGTACGGATCGTCACCAACGCGGGCGGCCTGAACCCGGCCGGACTCGCCGACGCCGTGAGGGAGTTGGCGGAGAAGGTCGGCGTGCCCGTGCGCGTCGCCCACGTAGAGGGCGACGATCTGCTCGCCCGCGGGGGATGGCCCGACGGCACCCTGACGGCCAACGCCTACCTCGGCGGTGGCGGCATCGCGGAGTGCCTGCGGGCCGGCGCCGAGGTGGTCGTCACCGGCAGGGTCACCGACGCCGCGCTGGTCAGCGGGGCCGCGGCCGCGCACTTCGGGTGGCGGCCCGACGACCACGACCGGCTGGCGGGGGCGGTGATCGCCGGGCACGTCCTGGAGTGCGGCACCCAGGCCACCGGCGGCAACTACTCCTTCTTCGGCGCCCTCGACATGCGCAGACCCGGCTTCCCGCTCGCCGAGATCGCCGCCGACGGCTCCGCCGTGATCACCAAGCACCCGGGGACCGGCGGCGCCGTCACGGTCGGCACGGTCACCGCGCAGCTGCTGTACGAGACGACGGGCGCCCGGTACGCCGGACCCGACGTGACCGCCCGGCTGGACACCGCCCGGCTCGCCCAGGACGGCCCGGACCGGGTGCGGATCGACGGCGTACGGGGCGAGGCGCCGCCGCCCACCCTCAAGACCGGCCTGACCCGGCTCGGCGGCTGGCGCCACGAGGTCACGTTCGTGCTGACCGGGCTGGACGTGGACCTCAAGGCCGGGCTCGTGCGCGAGCAGATGGAGGCCGCCTTCGACGCGGCGGGCCGCCGCCCCGCCGAGGTGGACTGGCGGCTCGCCCGCACCGACCACCCCGACGCGGCGTCCGAGGAGGAGGCCAGCGCGCTCCTGCGGCTGGTGGTGCGCGACCCGGACCAGGACGCGGTGGGCCGGGTGATCAGTGGCGCCGCGGTCGAACTCGCCCTCGGCAGCTATCCGGGCTTCCACGTCACGGCCCCGCCCGGCAAGGGCGCGCCGTACGGCGTCTTCGAGGCCGCGTACGTACCGGTCGGGGAGGTCCCGCACGTCGCGGTGCTGCCGGACGGCCGCCGGGTGGACATCGAACCACCGACCACAACACGGGAGTTGGTGCGCGAGGCCGATCCTCCGTTGCCCGAACCCCTGCACCACGACGGCACCACCCGCCGCGCGCCCCTCGGCCTCGTCGCCGGGGCCCGGAGCGGCGACAAGGGCGGCGCGGCCAACGTCGGCGTATGGGCACGTACGGAGGAGGCGTGGGCCTGGCTGGCGCACGAGCTGACCACCGAACGGCTCCGCGAGCTCCTCCCGGAGGCCGCCGGCCTGCCCGTCGAGCGGCACGTGCTGCCGAACCTGCGGGCGCTGAACTTCGTGATCGACGGACTGCTGGGCGCGGGCGTGGCCTCCCAGGCCCGCTTCGACCCGCAGGCCAAGGCCGTGGGCGAGTGGCTGCGCGCCCGCCACCTGGACATACCGGAGGTACTGCTGTGACCGTGCTCGGCACGGGGCTGGACACCGCGAGCCCCGAGTACGCGGAGAACCGCGCGGCGCTCCTCGCCAAGCTGGACGAGCTGGACGCCGAGCAGGCCAAGGCGGTCGCCGGCGGCGGGGAGAAGTACGTCGAGCGGCACCGCAAACGCGGCAAGCTGCTCGCCCGCGAACGCGTCGAGCTGCTGCTCGACCCCGACACCCCGTTCCTGGAGCTGTCGCCGCTCGCCGCTTGGGGGAGCGCCTCCCCCGAATACACAGTCGGTGCCTCGCTGGTCACCGGCATCGGCGTGATCGAGGGCGTGGAGTGCCTGGTCACCGCCAACGACCCGACCGTACGCGGCGGCGCCTCCAACCCCTGGACGCTGAAGAAGGCGCTGCGTGCGAATGAGATCGCGTACGCCAACCGGCTGCCCGTCGTCTCGCTGGTGGAGTCCGGCGGTGCCGACCTGCCCAGCCAGAAGGAGATCTTCATCCCGGGCGGGGCGCTCTTCAAGGACCTCACCCGGCTCTCGGCGGCCGGCATCCCGACCGTCGCCGTGGTCTTCGGCAACTCCACGGCGGGCGGCGCATACGTCCCCGGCATGTCCGACCACGTGATCATGGTCAAGGAGCAGGCCAAGGTCTTCCTCGGCGGGCCGCCGCTGGTGAAGATGGCCACCGGTGAGGAGAGCGACGACGAGTCCCTCGGCGGCGCCGAGATGCACGCCCGTACGTCGGGTCTCGCTGACCACTTCGCGGTCGACGAGCCGGACGCGCTGCGGCAGGCCCGCCGGGTCGTCGCCCGCCTCAACTGGCAGAAGGCCCAGGCAGATCCCCCGCTCGCCGAGCCCCCGAAGTACGACGAGGACGAGCTGCTGGGCATCGTCCCCGGCGATCTGAAGGCCCCCTTCGACCCGCGCGAGGTCATCGCCCGGATCGTCGACGGCTCGGACTTCGACGAGTTCAAGCCGCTGTACGGGCCCTCGCTGACGACCGGCTGGGCGCGGCTGCACGGCTACCCGGTCGGCATCCTCGCCAACGCGCAGGGCGTGCTGTTCAGCGAGGAGTCGCAGAAGGCCGCGCAGTTCATCCAGCTCGCCAACCAGCGCGACATCCCGCTGCTCTTCCTGCACAACACCACCGGCTACATGGTCGGCAAGGAGTACGAGCAGGGCGGCATCATCAAGCACGGCGCGATGATGATCAACG
Organism: Streptomyces sp. NPDC047117; assembly: GCF_040643545.1. Classification (NCBI taxonomy): domain Bacteria; kingdom Bacillati; phylum Actinomycetota; class Actinomycetes; order Kitasatosporales; family Streptomycetaceae; genus Streptomyces; species Streptomyces sp. NPDC047117. Next base: position 185,431 of record NZ_JBEYUN010000007.1, read on the forward strand.
CGGTGTCCAACTCGAAGGTCCCGCACCTGAGCGTGCTGATGGGCGCCTCGTACGGAGCCGGCCACTACGGCATGTGCGGCCGTGCGTACGACCCCCGCTTCCTCTTCGCCTGGCCCAGCGCCAAGTCCGCCGTCATGGGCCCGCAGCAGCTCGCGGGCGTGCTGTCGATCGTGGCCCGCGCCTCGGCCGCCGCCAAGGGGCAGCCGTACGACGACGAGGCGGACGCCGGGCTGCGCGCGATGGTCGAGCAGCAGATCGAGTCCGAGTCGCTGCCGATGTTCCTGTCCGGGCGGCTCTACGACGACGGCGTCATCGACCCGCGCGACACCCGCACCGTCCTCGGCCTGTGTCTTTCGGCGATCCACACGGCTCCCGTCGAGGGCGCGCGCGGCGGCTTCGGCATTTTCCGGATGTGAGGTTCCAGTGATTCGTTCGCTCCTCGTCGCCAACCGCGGCGAGATCGCTCGCCGTGTCTTCCGCACCTGCCGGGAGCTGGGCATCGCCACCGTCGCCGTGCACTCCGACGCGGACGCCGGAGCGCCGCACGTCAGGGAGGCGGACGCGGCCGTACGGCTGCCGGGGGACGCGCCCGCCGACACGTACCTGCGCGGCGACCTGATCGTGAAGGCCGCCCTGGACGCCGGGGCCGACGCCGTCCACCCCGGCTACGGCTTCCTCTCCGAGAACGCGGAGTTCGCCACCGCGGTCGCCGACGCCGGCCTGACCTGGGTCGGCCCGCCGCCCGCCGCCATCGAGGCGATGGCGTCCAAGACCCGGGCCAAGGAGCTGATGGGCATCGCCCCGCTCACCGAGGTCACGGCGGAGGATCTGCCGGTGCTGGTGAAGGCGGCGGCGGGCGGCGGCGGCCGCGGCATGCGCGTCGTCCGCGACCTGACCGACCTGGACGGCGAGCTGGCGGCGGCCCGCGCGGAGGCCGCCGGCGCGTTCGGCGACGGCGAGGTGTTCGTCGAGCCGTACATCGAGGACGGCCGCCACGTCGAGGTGCAGATCCTCGCCGACGCGCACGGCACCGTCTGGCCCCTCGGCACCCGCGACTGCTCCCTCCAGCGGCGCCACCAGAAGGTCATCGAGGAGGCCCCGGCCCCCGGAATCGGACCCGAACTGACGGCGAAGCTGTACGAGATGGCCGTACGGGCGGCCCGCGCCACCGACTACCGCGGCGCCGGCACCGTCGAATTCCTCGTCGTCGGCTCCACCGCGCACTTCCTGGAGATGAACACCCGCCTCCAGGTCGAACACCCGGTGACCGAGGAGATCTTCGGCATCGACCTGGTCGCGCTCCAGCTCCGCGTCGCCGAGGGCGAGGCGCTGCCGGACACGCCGCCGGAGCCGCGCGGCCACGCCGTCGAGGCCCGCCTGTACGCCGAGGACCCGGCCGCCGGCTGGGCCCCGCAGACCGGCACCCTGCACCGCCTCGACGTCCCCGGCGTCCGCCTGGACTCCGGCTGTGCCGACGGCGACACCATCGGCATCCACTACGACCCGATGCTCGCCAAGGCCGTCGCCTGGGCACCCACCCGCGCCGCCGCCGTGCGCAAGCTGGCGGGCGCCCTGGAACGGGCCCGCGTCCACGGCCCGGTGACCAACCGCGGCCTGCTCGTACGGTCCCTGCGCCACCCGGAGTTCGTCGGCGCCACCATGGACACCGGCTTCTACGACCGCCACCTGCACACGCTCACGGCCGCCGGTCCCGACCCGCACGCGCCGCTCGCCGCCGCCCTCGCCGACGCGCACGGCCGTTCGCGCTTCGGCGGCTGGCGCAACGTGCCCTCCCAGCCGCAGGTCAAGCGGTACCGCACCGACGCGGACGGCGAGGAGCACGAGGCCCGCTACCGGCACACCCGCGACGGCCTCACGGCGGACGGCGTGCAGGTCGTGGCCGTAGCGGCCGACCGCGTCGTCCTGGAGTCCGGCGGGGTGCGCCGCACGTACGAGGTCGCCGTCCACGGCGACCGGGTCTACGTCGACTCCCCGCTCGGCGCCACGGCCCTCACCGCACTGCCCCGCTTCCCCGACCCCACCGCCCGCCAGGAGCCCGGATCGCTGCTGGCGCCCATGCCCGGCACCGTGGTCCGCGTGGCGGACGGGGTCGCCGAGGGGGCCCGCGTGGAAGCCGGGCAGCCGCTGCTGTGGCTGGAGGCGATGAAGATGGAACACAAGATCACTGCACCTGCGACCGGGACGGTGACGGCGCTGCACGCCGAGCCCGGCCGCCAGGTCGAGGTGGGCGCCCTGCTGGCCGTCGTCTCCGACTGACCGACACCCCTCGAAGGAGCACCCCGTGAGCCTGATCGAAACCGAAGAGCAGCAGGCCCTCCGCGCGGCCGTCGCCGCGCTCGGCAAGCGGTACGGACGCGAGTACTTCACCCGTGTCGTCGCCGAGGGCAAGCACACCGACGACCTCTGGGCCGAGGCCGCCAAGCTCGGCTACCTGGGCGTCAACCTGCCCGAGGAGTACGGCGGCGGAGGCGGCGGCATCACCGAACTCGCCCTCGTCCTCGAAGAGCTGGGCGCGGCCGGCTGCCCCCTGCTGATGCTCGTCGTCTCGCCCGCCATCTGCGGCACCGTCATCGCCCGCTTCGGCACCGAGGAGCAGAAGCGGCAGTGGCTGCCCGGGCTCGCCGACGGCTCCCGCAAGATGGCGTTCGGCATCACCGAGCCCGACGCCGGCTCCAACTCGCACCGCATCACCACCACGGCGCGCCGCGACCCGGAGACCGGTGGCTGGATACTCAACGGCCGCAAGGTCTTCATCTCCGGCGTCGACATCGCCGAGGCCACCCTGATCGTCGGCCGTACGGAGGACGCGCGGACCGGGAAGCTCAAGCCCTGCCTGTTCATCGTGCCGCGCGACGCGCCGGGCTTCTCCCGCAGCCCGATCGAGATGGAACTGGCGGCCCCTGAGAAGCAGTTCGAGCTGGTGCTGGACGACGTACGGCTGCCGGCCGACGCGCTGGTCGGCGACGAGGACGCCGGGCTGCTCCAGCTCTTCGCCGGGCTCAACCCCGAGCGCATCATGACCGCCGCCTTCGCCCTCGGCATGGCCCGCTACGCCCTGGGCCGGGCGCTGGAATACGCCCGCGACCGGCAGGTCTGGAAGGTGCCCGTCGGCGCCCACCAGGCCATCGCCCACCCGCTCGCCCAGTGCCACATCGACATCGAGCTGGCCCGGCTGATGATGCACAAGGCGGCCCATCTCTACGACAGCGGCGACGACATGGGCGCGGGCGAGGCCGCCAACATGGCCAAGTACGCGGCGGGGGAGGCCGCGGTGAAGACCGTCGACCAGGCCGTGCACACCCTCGGCGGCAACGGCCTCACCGCGGAGTACGGCCTCGCCTCGATGATCACTGCGGCCCGGGTGGCCAGAATCGCCCCGGTCAGCCGGGAGATGATCCTCAACTTTGTCTCCCACCAGTCCCTGGGTCTCCCCAAGTCCTACTGAGACCGCCATGCTGCGGAACATCGTCCGACACCGCAGCCGCAGAAGCCGGCTACCGACCACCGAGCGAAGGGCCGTGAGTCCATGGTGTTCCGCAGCGAGTACCCCGGCGTCGCCCCCCTCGACCTGCCGATCCACGAAGCCGTACTGGGCCGGTCGGCCCCCGAGCACGGCGACCGGCCGGCCCTCGTCGACGGCCTGACCGGCACCACCGTCACCTACGCCGAACTGGACGCCCGCACCCGCCGCCTCGCCGCGGCGTTCGCCGAGGCGGGCGTCCGCAAGGGCGACGTCCTCGCCCTGCACAGCCCGAACTCCGTCGCCTACCCCGTCGTCTGCTACGCCGCCTCCCGCTGCGGCGCCGCCGTGACGCCCGTCCACCCGCTGGCCACGGCCGACGAGGTCGCCAAGCAGCTCCGCGACGCCGGCGCCCGCTGGCTGGTGACGGTCTCCGCGCTGCTGCCGACGGCCCGTACGGCCGCCGAGAAGTGCGGCGGCGTCACCGAGATCTTCGTCTGCGACGGCGCCCCGGGCCACCGCTCCCTGCCCGACCTGCTGGCCACCGGCGCGCCCGAGCCGCAGGTCGCCCTCGACCCCGCCGAGGACCTGGCGTGTCTGCCGTACTCCTCCGGCACCACCGGGGCGCCCAAGGGCGTGATGCTCACCCACCGCAACATCGCCACCAACCTCGTCCAGCTCGACGGCGTCCTCACCGCAGGGCCCGGCGACCGCGTCCTGGCCGTACTCCCGATGTTCCACATCTACGGCTACACCGCGCTGATGAACGCCCCGCTGCGGAAGGGCGCCACGGTCGTCGTGCTGCCCCGCTTCGACCTCGACAGCTTCCTCGGCGCCATCGAGAAGTACCGGTGCACCGCCGTCTACGTGGCCCCGCCCATCGTCCTCGCGCTCGCCAAGCACCCGGCCGTCGAGGGCAGAGACCTCTCGTCGCTGGAGTACCTGCTCAGCGCCGCGGCGCCGCTGGACGCCGAGCTGGCCGCCGCCTGCGCCGCGCGCCTGAAGCTGCCGCCGGTCCTCCAGGCGTACGGCATGACCGAACTCTCGCCCGGCACCCACGTCGTCCCGCGGGACGCCCGCCAGGCGCCGCCCGGCGCGGTCGGCAAGCTGCTGCCCGGCACCGAGATGCGCATCGTCGACCTGGAGGGCGGCGCCGACCTGGGCACCGGCGAGACCGGCGAGATCCTCATCCGCGGCCCGCAGGTCATGAAGGGCTACCTGGGGCGTCCCGAGGACACCGACGCCATGATCGACGCCGACGGGTGGCTGCACACCGGCGACATCGGCCACTGCGACGCGGACGGCTGGCTGCACGTCGTCGACCGGGTCAAGGAGCTGATCAAGTACAAGGGGTACCAGGTGGCCCCCGCCGACCTGGAGGCCGTACTGCTCCAGCACGAGGACATCGCCGACGCCGCCGTCATCGGCGTCGCCGACGCCGACGGCAATGAGATACCCAAGGCCTACGTCGTACCGCAACCGGGGGCCCTGCTCACCGAGCGGGAGATCATCGCGTACGTTGCAGACCGGGTGGCCCCCTACAAGAAGATCCGGCGGGTGGAGTTCACGGACGCCGTACCGCGCGCCGCCACCGGCAAGATCCTGCGGCGCGAACTCCGCGCCCGGGAAAGGAGTTCGCAGGACTCATGACCGACGCACCCGAGACCCCCCTGGTGCCGCGGGCACACGAGCGCGGCATCACCACGCTCACCCTGGACTCGCCCGGCAACCGCAACGCGCTCTCCGCCCGCCTGGTCACCGAACTGCGGCAGGGCCTCGCGGACGCCGTCGCCGACCCCGGCACCCGGGCAGTCGTCCTCACCCACACCGGCACCACCTTCTGCGCCGGCGCCGACCTCTCCGAGGCGACGTCCGGCGCGGCCAAGGACGGCCCGCTCGGGCTGGCCCGGCTGCTGCGCGAGATCGCCGGCCTGCCGGTCCCGGTCGTCGCGCGCGTCACCGGGCACGTACGGGCCGGGGGGCTCGGGCTGCTCGCCGCCTGCGACATCTCCGTGGCCGGGCCCGGCGCGACCTTCGCCTTCACCGAGGCGCGGCTCGGCCTGGCCCCGGCCGTCATCTCCCTGCCCGTACTGCCGCGCATGGACACCCGCGCCGCCACCCGCTACTACCTCACCGGCGAGCGCTTCGACGCCGCCGAGGCGGCCCGGACGGGCCTGGTGACGCTGGCCGCCGAGGACGTCGACGCGGCGCTGGAACCGCTGCTTGAGGGTCTGCGCAAGGGCTCGCCGCAGGGCCTTGCGGAGTCCAAGAAGCTCACCTCCGCCGCCGTGCTGCGCGCCTTCGACCGGGACACCGACGCGCTCGCCGAACAGTCCGCCCGCCTCTTCTCCTCCGACGAGGCACGCGAGGGCATGACCGCCTTCCTGGAGCGCCGGGAGCCGTCATGGGCACAGTGACCCGCGCCCCCAAGGAGCCGCAGCAGGACCGCAGCCGCGCCACCCGCCGCAAACTGCTGGAAGCGGCCGTCTCCTGCCTCGCCGAACACGGCTGGGCGGGCTCCACGGTGTCCGTCGTCGCCGAGCGCGCGGGCGTCTCCCGGGGCGCGGCACAGCACCACTTCCCCACCCGCGAGGACCTCTTCACCGCGGCCGTCGAGTACGTCGCCGAGGAGCGCTCGCACGCCCTGCGCGCGCTTTTCCCGGCCTCCGCGCCGGCCGACCGCCGGGCCGTGGTCACCGCCGTCGTCGACCTCTACACCGGCCCGCTCTTCCGGGCCGCGCTGCACCTCTGGGTCGCCGCCGCCAACGAGGACCAGCTGCACGGCCGGGTCACCGAACTGGAGGCCAGGGTCGGCCGCGAGTCGCACCGCATCGCCGTGGAGCTGCTGGGCGCCGACGAGACCGTCCCCGGTGTGCGCGAGACCGTCCAGGGCCTGCTGGACATGGCCCGCGGCCTGGGCCTCGCCACCCTCCTCAGCGACGACACGACCCGCCGCGAGCGGGTGGTGGCGCAGTGGGCGCTGCTGCTCGACGAGGCGCTGGAGACATGAGAACGGGCGCCCCGCCGGGGCGCCCGTCCCTGATCACCGCCGGCCGTCAGCTGCCCGAGATGTCCTCGTAACCCGAGATGTCGCGCGGGCTGCGGGCCGCGGGGCCCACGTACCGGGCGGACGGCCGCACCAGCCGGCCCGTCCGCTTCTGCTCCAGGATGTGCGCGCTCCACCCGGCCGTACGGGCACACGTGAACATCGAGGTGAACATGTGCGCCGGGACCTCGGCGAAGTCCAGCGTGATCGCCGCCCAGAACTCCACGTTCGTCGCCAGCACCCGGTCGGGGCGGCGGTTGTGCAGCTCCTCAAGCGCCGCCTTCTCCAGCGCCTCGGCGACCTCGAAGCGGGGCGCGCCCAGCTCCTTGGCCGTCCGCCGCAGCACGCGGGCGCGCGGGTCCTCCGCGCGGTACACGCGGTGCCCGAAGCCCATCAGCCGCTCGCCGCGGTCCAGCGCGTTCTTCACGTACGCCTTCGCGTCACCGGTGCGCTCGATCTCCTCGATCATGCCCAGCACCCGGGACGGCGCGCCGCCGTGCAGCGGACCGGACATCGCGCCCACCGCGCCCGAGAGCGCCGCGGCCACGTCGGCGCCGGTGGAGGCGATGACGCGGGCGGTGAAGGTGGAGGCGTTCATGCCGTGTTCGGCGGCCGACGTCCAGTACGCGTCGACGGCCTTCACGTGCTTGGGGTCGGGCTCGCCGCGCCACCGCTTCATGAAGCGCTCGACGACGGTCTCCGCCTTGTCGATCTCCTTCTGCGGGACCATCGGCAGGCCCTGGCCGCGCGCCGACTGGGCCACGTACGAGAGGGCCATGACGGCGGCCCGCGCGAGGTTGTCGCGCGCCTCGGCCTCGTCGATGTCCAGCAGCGGCTTCAGGCCCCACACGGGCGCGAGCATGGCGAGCGCGGACTGCACGTCCACCCGGATGTCACCGGAGTGCACCGGAATGGGGAACGGCTCGGCGGGCGGCAGGCCCGGATTGAAGGCCCCGTCGACCAGCAGGCCCCACACGTTCCCGAACGACACATGGCCGACCAGGTCTTCGATGTCGACGCCGCGGTACCGCAGCGAGCCGCCTTCCTTGTCAGGTTCGGCGATCTCCGTCTCGAACGCGACGACTCCTTCGAGCCCGGGTACGAAGTCGGACATCAGGCAAGCTCCTCAAGCTAGGGACGGCTGCGCGGCTCGTGGCCACGGTGCCGTGCGGTCGGGGCCGTGCGGTCACGTGTGATGCGGTCGTCGGTTCTCCTTGCCTGGACTGCTCTCGCTCGCCCGGCGGTCCCCGCATTCCGGTCGGACCGCGGGCGGTGACGGTGCGTCACCGGTTCGCTTCCGGCGTTCTGTGCGTTCAGGGGCGGACACCATATCTCCGGATGTCCGGAGTCCACAGCGCCCCACCAGATGATTTTGGTGGGTTCCGCACGTGCGGGGAAGCGTGACATCCGGCACACTGTGCGATTTCCTGACGGGAGGGTTACGCACCCCCGAAGACGGGCAGACTGCCGGGCCACGAGTGGCGCACGGGCCGGCCGTCGCCCGCCCGTACTGCCCGCCGGATGCTGCAAGATATGCCCGTGCACCCTGCCGACGCCGCATCCGCAGCCCACCCCGACCCCGCCTCGATGCGCGCCCAGTACCGCGCGCACGGCCTCGCCGAGGAAGACCTCGCGGGCACTCCGTACGAGCAGTTCGCGCGCTGGTTCAAGGAAGCGGCCGCGAGCGGCATACACGAGCCCAACGCCATGGTCGTCTCCACCGCCGACGAGGACGGGCGGCCCAGCTCCCGCACCGTCCTGCTGAAGGCGTTCGACGACCGGGGCTTCGTCTTCTTCAGCAACTACACCAGCCGCAAGGGCCGCGAGCTGCAGCACAATCCGGCCGTCTCGCTGCTGTTCCCCTGGCACCCGCTCGCCCGCCAGGTCATCGTCGGCGGCACCGCGGAGCGCATCGGCCGCGACGAGACCGCCGCCTACTTCCGCACCCGCCCGCACGGCTCCCAGCTGGGCGCCTGGGCCAGCGAACAGTCCTCGGTGGTCGGCTCCCGGGAGGAGCTGGAGCGGGCGTACGCCGACCTCGCGGCCCGCTACCCCGAGGGCGAGCAGGTGCCCGCGCCGGCCCACTGGGGCGGCTACCGGGTCGCCGCCGAGAGCGTGGAGTTCTGGCAGGGGCGCGAGAACCGCCTGCACGACCGGCTGCGGTACGTCCGCACGCCGGGCGGCGGCTGGACCGTGGAGCGCCTGGCGCCGTAGGGCGAAGGGAAGGCGGAGACGCAGACGACCCGCGGGCCATCTCCCCGGCGCCGGGAGGCGCCGGGGGCCGGTTGGACGAACCGGCGGCCCGCGGGTCGGGTGACTGCTTGGGATTGGCCGGCTGCGCACCACTCTCGTGCGCTGGTCCGGCGCTGCACTGGGTGAAGCGACGGGCCGCTAGCCCGCAGCCACCTCACGCGTCCGGTGTGCATACATCTGCCGAACCACCTCCCTTCTCGTGTGCTCCACACACTAGGAACCCCTCCGGCCCTCCACAACCGAATTTCCGGCGGGCGGAGATTTTCCGGAATGGGGTGTGGGCTGCATCACGTTCCAGTTGAATGATCCGACGTGCAGCACGTGCAGCCGCGTCCAGCAGGGGGTGCCAGTGACTGCTTCGTCCCGCCACTTCAACGCCGCGCTGCCCGGAGAACCGGGCCGCCCGGACCAGCGCCACGACCAGGAGGCCGACGCGGATCCGCCCCCGCCCGAGAGCGAGGACTCCGGCCTGCTCGCGGCACTCCTGGACGGCATGGATGCCGCCCTGTGCGCCTTCGACGCCGACGGCACCGTCACCCACTGGAACCGCGAGGCCGAACGCATCCTCGGCTGGACCACCGCCGAGGCGGTCGGCCGCGCCGGCCTGGCCGGCTGGGCCGTGCGCGCCGAGGACGCCGACGAGGTGCACGCGGCCCTGATGGGCGCCATGACCGCGCCGGGCCGCCAGGTGCACGAGTTCGCGCTGCTCACCAAGGACGGCGGCCGGGTCCTGGTCCGCACCCAGTCCTCCGCCGTCACCGGCACCGACGGCACGCCCGCCGGGGTGTACTGCGCGTTCAGCGAGGTGCACACGCAGATCGACCTCGAACGCTCCATCGCGCTCAGCGAAGCCCTCTTCGACGACGCGTCCTGGGGCGTGGTCCTCGTCGACGCCGACCTGCGCCCCGCCGTCGTCAACGCCCACGCCGCGCGCGCCCTGGGACTGGGGCGCACGCACGTACTCGGGCGCCCGCTGGGGGACCTGCTCGCCCAGGGCGTCGAGGAACTGGAGGGCGCCCTCCAGCACGTCCTGGCCGAGGGCGCGCCCCCGGCCGCCACCGAACTGTGGGTGACGCTGCGCTCCCAGGAGGCGGAGGAGCCCCGCCGGTGCTGGCGCAGCGGCTTCCTGCGGCTGGCGTCCCCGCTCGCCGAGGAGCCCGTACCGCTCGGCGTCGGCTGGCTCTTCCAGGACATCACCGACACCAAGCGCAGCGAACAGGACAGCTCGCTCCAGCGCTTCCGCGCCCACCAGCTGCACCGCGCGGGCCGTGCCGCCGCCGAGTGCGAGGACCCGATGGAGGCCGCCGCCCTCCAGCTCGACTTCGCGCTCGCCGGCTTCGCCGACCACGGCCTGGTGGACCTGGCGGCCGTACCGTCCCCCGCCGGTCCGCCGCTCTCCGGGCTGGACACGACCACGCCCATCGAGGACGCGGACGTGGGCGCGCCGCCCGACGACGCCGGGGACCCCGCGCCCCGCCTGGTCCGGGCCCTGGCCTCGCCGGCGGGCGCGCCCGGCCCCTCCCAGCCGGTCGCCGCCACCGGCATCCCGCTGACGTACGTACCGGGCCACCCGGCCGTCCAGGCGTACCGGCGCCGCGGCTCGGTCCGGGCCAGCGCGGGCCTCTCCGCCTCGCCCGAGGGCTGGGCGGCGGCCCGCAAGTGGCCCGAGGGGACGGTGCACGGTCTGTGCGTGGTGCTGCGCAGCCGCGGCCGCACGGTGGGGGTGGCCACCTTCCTGCGCGGCGCCTCCCGCCGCCCGTTCGACCGCGCGGACGCCGCGTACGCCGAGGACGTCGCGTCCCGCATCGCCGCGTCCCTGGACCTGGCGGACGCGCTGGGCAAGAGATGACGCCGGGGCGCGTGGTGCCGGGCCCGCGCCCCGCGTCGCCGGGGCGCTCGCTGTGCCGAGCGCCCTCGGCTTCTCGGTGCCGGGCGGCGGGAGCCTCTCAGTGCCGGTAGAAGATCCGGTCCGCGTACTCGCGCATGACCCGGCCGTTCCACTCGTGGCCGCCGTCGACGTTCCCGGAGCGGAGCAGCGGCGGGTCGATGCCGCGCTCCGCGAGCGTGCCCGCCGCGGTCGCCACGACCGCCTGCATGATCGCGCTGGTGACGACGGTCGAGGCGGGCGCGAACGGCGCCTCGATGCCCGGCGCGGTCAGCTCCGCGTCGCCGACCGGGATCCGGCTGTCCAGCACGATGTCGCAGTGGTCCTTGAGGAACGTGCCGGACACGTGCCGCGACTTGGTGCCGTCCGCGTACCCGACCGAGGTCAGCCCGATGACCTTCAGGCCCAGCGCGCGGGCGTTCAGCGCCATTTCCACGGGCAGCGCGTTCCGGCCGGACAGCGAGATGATCACCAGCAGGTCGCCGGCCCGCGCCGGGCTGGAGTCCAGGACGGCGGCGGCCAGCCCGTCGACCCGCTCCAGGGCGCTGCCCAGTGTCGCGGGCATCACGTCGACGCCCACCACCCCCGGCACGGCCAGCAGGTTCATCACCGCCAGGCCGCCGGCCCGGTAGACCGTGTCCTGGGCGGGCAGCGAGGAGTGCCCGGCGCCGAAGCAGAAGATCCGGCCGCCGGCCGCCACGGTGTCGGCGATCAGCGTCCCCGCCTCGACGATCCGCTCGCCCTCGGTGTCGCGCACCGTCCGCAGCAGGTCGATCGCCGCGTCGAAGAACTGCCCGGCCAGCCCGTTGCTCTCGCTTCCGCCCATCGCGGAGCGCCCCTCTCCTCGTATGGTCCCGTCCGGCCGGTCGGAGCCGGACGGGCGTCTCGCGCCGCAGTGGTGCACGGCCGCCCGCAGCGGTACACGGTCGCTCCTGTGGCGCTCGGGTGTGGCCGGTTCCGCGGTCGTGGCGCGGCTCACGTTGCGGTCTGGACCAGTGCCCTGTCAATACGGCGCCCGTACCGTAGGGCCGAAAGGTGTCGGCGGCTGGCGAACGCCGTGCGTACGGCGCCGGTCACGGGCCGGACGGCCGCTCGACGGCCGCTTCCGGGCAGCGCTTCCGACCGCCCTTCGGCCCACGGGCGGCACGGTTGTCGGTGGGATGCGTCAGAATTGAGTCCAGGGCCATCGCACGACACAGCCGAGGGGCACGCATGTCCGGACTGATCGACACCACGGAGATGTATCTCCGCACCATCCTCGAACTGGAAGAGGAAGGTGTGGTCCCGATGCGCGCTCGGATCGCCGAGCGGCTCGACCAGAGTGGTCCCACGGTCAGCCAGACCGTTGCCCGCATGGAGCGGGACGGCCTGGTCCAGGTCGCCGGCGACCGGCATCTGGAGCTGACCGAGGAGGGCCGCCGCCTGGCGACGCGCGTGATGCGCAAGCACCGGCTCGCCGAGTGCCTGCTCGTCGACGTGATCGGCCTGGAGTGGGAGCAGGTGCACGCCGAGGCCTGCCGCTGGGAGCACGTCATGAGCGAGGCGGTCGAGCGCCGCGTCCTGGAGCTGCTGCGCCACCCGACCGAGTCGCCGTACGGCAATCCCATCCCGGGCCTGGACGAGCTGGGCGAGAAGGCCGAGGCCGATGCGTTCCTGGACGAGGGCCTGCTGAGCCTGATGGACCTCGACCCGGGCGCCGACGGCAAGACCGTCGTCGTACGGCGGATCGGCGAGCCCATCCAGACGGACGCCCAGCTGATGTACACGCTGCGGCGCGCCGGGGTGCAGCCGGGGGCCGTGGTGAGCGTGACGGAGTCGTCGGCCGGGGTGCTGGTCGGCAGCAGCGGCGAGGCCGCCGAGCTGGCCACCGACATCGCGCAGCACGTCTTCGTGGCGAAGCGCTGACCTCTTCCGGCCCGCTCGCCGGCGCCGTTCCGGCGGTCGCTCCGTCCGCGTACCGCCGCTCCGCTTCACCGGTGGGGCGCCGCTTCCGCAATGTCTGCGCAGGCGCCCACCCGGTGCGACGGCTTCACCGCCGTTTCCCGCGGCATGTTCCGCTTCGCCGTTCCGCGAAGATTTTTTCGCCGCCCCTTCCGTCTCTTTTGCGCCCCTGACCTGGAGCAATTGCCTGTACCAAAGCGTGCTCCGGTCACCAGCCCGCCGTGGACTTGGCGGAATGCGAGCGGTGGGCGCGGCTCCGTGTCACCCTGGCGCTGTCACATGCGCGTGGGCGCATGTGCGTGAGGCGTTGAGGACCTGGGGACGGGCGTCGGCGGGTGCGCGGGGAACACATCCGGCCGGCCGCCGTGACCTCTTGGGGAGGGGGCTCGGATGAGTCCGCGGATGGAAGCATCGCCTGGCTGGGGGGCCACGGACAGCAGGGGCCCCGGCGCTGCGAGCAGCCGGGGCCCTGCCTCCCCATGTCCCCCCGCGAAGACCCGGAGCCCCGAGCTCCCAGGGTCTTCCCCCGCGGGCCCTCTTCCCGTCAGGGCCCGCCTCCCGCTCACACTCTTTCCCTGCCGCGGGCGGCCAATCCTTGAGCATGGTCACTCGTACGAGGGGTGTTGAGACGCGACGGCAGTACATTCGAATATGGGTTCGATAGTGTGGGGCTGCTCAAGGGGACGGATGGGGGTGCCAAGCAATGGTGCGGCGCATCGACGTGACAGGTAGCGGGGGCGTACGGCTCGCGGCCTGGGAGTTCACCGACCCTCCCAAGGCCTACGGCGAGGGATCGGAGCAGAAGCACAACGGACGAGGTCCCGGTGTGCTGCTCCTGCACGGCCTGATGGGACGGGCGGCGCACTGGGCGGAGACCGCCCGCTGGCTCGGCGCGCGCTACCGCCCCGTGGGCCTGGACCAACGGGGCCACGGCCGCAGCGAGAAGCCCGGTGACGGGCCGTTCGACCGCCTGACATACGTGGACGACGCCATCGCCGCCATCGAGGAACTGCACCTCGCGCCGGTGGCACTTATCGGCCATTCCATGGGAGCGCTCACCGCGTGGCAGCTCGCCGCCCGGCGGCCCGACCTCGTCAGCGCTCTGGTCATCTGCGACATGCGGGCCTCCGCGCTGGGCGCGGCCTCGCAGCGCGAATGGGAGGAGTGGTTCCGCTCCTGGCCGGTCCCCTTCGCCACCCTTGCCGACGTCCGCAAGTGGTTCGGCGAGGACGACCCCACGCTGGAGCGGCCCCGGCCGGCCCGCGGCGAGTTCTTCGCCGAGGTGATGGCCGAGCGCGCCGACGGCTGGCGCCCGGTCTTCTCCCGCCGCCAGATGCTCGCCGTCCGCGAGGCCTGGGTGCACGACGCGCACTGGGAGGAACTGGCGCTGGTGGAGTGCCCCACCCTGGTCGTCCGCGGCCTCGACGGCGAACTGGGCCGCGCCGAGGCGCAGGAGATGGTCCGCGTCCTCCCGCGCGGCGCGTACGCCGAGATCTCCGACGCGGGCCACCTCGTCCCGTGGGAGCGCCCCGAGGAGTGGCGCCGCTGCCTGGAACCGTTCCTGCATACGGCCCTCCCGGCCTGACGGCACCGCTCCCGAACCGGGGCGGAAGCTTTCGCCAGAGGTCACCAGGGGGCTGCTGATCGGGAATGCGCGTGCCCCGGAGCTCATGCTCCGGGGCACGCCTTCGACGGTGGGCGGCGAGGCCTCGCCCGGCCGGGTATCCCTAGCCCCGGCTCACCGCCGCCAGGATCTCCGGCAGCCGCCGCAGCACATGACGGGCGCTCAGCCACAGCCCCAGGAAGGCCACGCCCAGCCCGTACGCCACACCCAGCGGCAGCACCAGCCACAGCAGCCCGTTCAGCCCCGCCACATGCAGCCCGATCGTCAGGCCGACCATCGGGGCGCAGAGCACCGCGCCCACGACCATCCCGCCCAGGATGCTGATCCAGGCGAGCCCGGCCTGCCCCGGAGCGACGTTCTTGTTGCCCTCGGACGGGATCGAGTACGGGAAGAAGACGGAGGCGAACGCGCCCGTGGCGACCAGCGCACCCAGCAGCGCGAGCGAGAGCCCGTACGCCTCCGGGAACACGTCCCAGCTGTCGAGGAGCGCCGCGGCGCCGACCACCACCAGCGACACGTACGGCACCGCGACCAGGCACAGCGCCAGCGCCCGCCCGCGCAGCTCCACGTACGCGTCGCGCCGCGTGGAGATCGTCGAGGCGACCATCCAGAACGCCGAGGTGTCCTGCCCGAACTGGTTGTACATCTGCATACCGAGCAGGCCCGCCGCCCAGCAGGCGGTGTAGACGCTGCCGTTGCCCTGCACGACCGACACGAGGGGCACGAGCAGACCGACGCCGAGCCCCGAGGCCCAGCCCATCTTGGTCTTCGGGTCACGCCACGCGTACCGCAGCGTGCGCTGCATGACCGTCCCCGTACGGCCGCCCGGCAGCAGCCGCGACCAGCCGCCGCCCGCCTTGTCGGCGCGCTTGCGGCCGCTGTCGGTCTCCGTGGCCTGGAGGGTCGAGGAGTCGGGCGAGGTCATCACCCGGGTGAGGGTGCGGAGCCACCACCACAGGAGCAGCACCAGCGCGAGCGCCGTGAGTGCGAGCCCGAGCGCGGCACGCCCGTACGCGCCCTCGCTCGTCGCGGCCACCGCGTCCACCGCCGAGGCCGGCGGGATCCAGCGCAGCACATCGGATACCGGCTCCAGCACCGTCAGGCTCTGCGCCTCGGAGAGCTTCGAAGCGCCGAGGTTGATGCCCTGCGCGCCGACCGCCACGAACAGGCCGCTGAGGACGGCGAGATCGCGGCCGCGGCGGCTGGTGAGCAGCCGTACGTTCGCGGTGGCGATGGCGCGGGCCAGCGCCGCGCACACGAGGAGCACCAGCACCGTCGCCACGATCCCGACGAGCGCGGCCGCCGGGCCGTGCGCCACGGCGATCACGGAACCGGCCGCCAGGACGAGCGTGAAGACCGGACCGGTGCCGACCAGCGAGGCGACCAGCAGCGCGATGATCATCGGCCGGGGCCGCAGCGGCAGCATCACCAGCCGCGTCGGATCCAGCGTCTCGTCGCCGCTCGGGAAGAACAGCGGCATCGCGGCCCAGCCGAGCGCGACGAGCGCCGTGAGCAGCACCGCCACCGTCGGCGCGCCCGGCACGCCACGCAGCAGGATCAGCCCGAGCAGCAGCCCGGCGGCGATCAGCAGGGTGACGACGATCGAGGCGATGTACGCGGCGGTGCGGCCGGCGGACTGCCGCAGACCGTTCTTCAGCAGCGACAGCTTGAGCCGTACGAAGAGGGGGGTGAGGGCGGGCGCAGGGCCTGCGGCCGACTGCCGGCTCACCGCTCGGACCTGCGTGCTCATCGTGCGCCGCTCCCGCCCAGCCAGTCCAGGTCCTGCCCGGCACGCGCGCGGCCGCCCGCGCCGACCAGTTCGAGGAAGGCGTCCTGGAGGGAGGGCGCGTCGCCGCGTACCTGGGCGAGCGGCCCGTCGGCGCGGATCTTCCCGCCCGCGATCACGGCCACCCAGTCGCACAGCGACTCGACCAGCTCCATCACATGGCTGGAGAAGATGACGGTCGCGCCGGAGCCGGTGTACCGCTCCAGTACGCCGCGGATGGTCTGCGCCGAAACGGGGTCCACCCCCTCGAACGGCTCGTCCAGGAAGAGGATCTCCGGGTTGTGCAGCAGCGCCGCCGCCAGCCCGATCTTCTTGCGCATGCCGGTGGAGTAGTCGACGACCAGCTTGTTCCGGGCCCCGGACAGGTCGAGCACGTCCAGCAGCTGACCGGCCCGCTTGTCCACCTCGTCGCCGGGCAGCCCCCGCAGCCGACCGATGTACGAGAGGAGTTCGGCGCCGGACAGTCGCTCGAACAGGCGCAGTCCTTCGGGCAGTACGCCGATCCGGGACTTCACGGCGACCGGGTCCTGCCAGACGTCGTGCCCGCCGATCTCCACCTGCCCCGAGTCCGGCCGCAGCAGGCCGGTCACCATGGAGAGCGTGGTGGTCTTGCCCGCGCCGTTCGGGCCCACCAGCCCGATGAACCGCCCGGCGGGCAGCGTCAGATCGATTCCCGCGACGGCGGTGTGATCTCCATACTTCTTCCAGAGGTTGTGGATACGCACGGCCGCCGGCGCCGCCGCCGTGCCAGCCTGTTCCACAACACCCGAACCTTCGGTCGTCACCGGTTCCCCTGTCGATAGACGTCACGGCAGAGACCGGTCAAGCCCCCGCCACGCCCCACGATATGCGCCCGCTCACGAAGGGGCACGGGCCAGGCGGGGCGTGGGCGGCGAGGGCTCGGGGGGCCCGCACGGGTCAGGCATGGGGGCCTGTCAGGGCCAGGCATCACCTGAGGCGCGGCCCAAGAGAAGCTCAAGATCACAATCCGGGGGGAGGGGGGAGGGCCCCCGAAGGGGGCTGACGCAAGCCGCCCCACCCCACCCCACCCCAGCCCCCCCCGCGATCCCCCCGCCCCCGGCCCCCACCCCCTGGCCCGGCTCGCCCCGACTCGCACAGGCTCGCCCCGGCTCGTTCAGGAAGAGCGCAGCGCCGTCGCTTCTTGGCTGCAGGCGTAGGTGAGGGGGGTGAGGAGGTCTTCGGCGTCGGGGAGCCAGCGGTTGGCGGGGGTGGGGGGAATGGCCCACTGGACCGGGGCGTGGCGGCCGGTGCGGGTGGGTGGCGCGGGGAGGTAGGCGCCCTCGCCGTGGATGATGAGGTCGAGGCCGGTGAGGGAGGACCAGCCCAGCTTCCGTACGCGGTCCGGGACCTTGGCGGCGGCGCCGGGGAGGACGAGGAAGAGCATCCGGCGGGCCGGGGTGCGGATGACCGGGCCGAGCGGCAGGCCGCGTCGTTCCATCCGGGCCATGGCCAGGCAGCCGGCGGTCTCGGGCACGTCCAGTGCGTCGAAGGTGCGGCCCGTCGGGAGGAGGATCGCCGCGCGGGGGTTCTTCGTCCACAGGGTGTGGATGGTCGAGGTGCTGCCGGTGGCGGCGGTGGTCCAGTCGGCCGTCAGGGGGTGGGCGCCGGGGGCGGGGCAGCCACGGGCGCCGCACGAGCAGTACGGGGTCGCACCGTCGTCTTCCAGCCATGCGCCGGGGAGTACGTCCCAGTGCCGTTCCGCCGCGTAACGCACCGCAATGTCGAGCAGCCGCTCACCGCGCTGCTGAGGGACCTGTGGGGCTTGAGTGACTCCGCTGCTCTGTTCCACGAAGGTGACAACTTCCGCTGTCACCAAGGGTTACGGCCAACCCGTGGCACGGCCCGGCGCAACGTTCTTGCATGTGGGGCGCATGGATGCACGGGCGGGGGCGCGTACGGGGCCGTGCGGCGGAGGGTGGGTAGCCACTTGCCTGAGAGGGCGGGAAGGCCGCCCGGCGGCGGGCCGTGAGTCCTGTGGGCGTCCCCGAAAGGGGCGTTCCGGTACGGCGGTGCCGCGTACGCACACAGAAGGCGGGCGCCGCGCGCTTCCCGTATGTGCTCGTACCTCGTACCTGCCGTGCGCACGCGGTGAAGCTCATGGAGGGAGGGGCGGACCTCGCGGGCAATTGGCGGCATGTGGAAGGTACCGCTGATATCGCTGATACCTCTGATATCCCGAGCAACTCGGATATGGCGGGTATCACGGATATCACGGGTACGGGCGGGAAATGATGGACGGGGACGGCGTTCGACGGTGAACGCGCCGCAGTACACAGGGGGTACAGCATGGCCGCCAGGCCACTCGTTGCGCGGCAGCCGAACGAACGGCTGCAGGCGCTCATCCAGGAAGCTGCCTGTTCCAATGCCGGGCTCGCCCGCCGCGTCAACGTATGCGGCGCCGAGCACGGTCTGGATCTGCGCTACGACAAGACGTCCGTCGCTCGTTGGCTGCGCGGCCAGCAGCCCCGCGGCCGGGCGCCCGCCATCATCGCCGAGGCGCTGGGCCGCAAGCTGGGGCGCACGGTCACGATCGACGAGATCGGCATGGCCGACGGCAAGAACCTCGCCTCCGGCGTCGGGCTGCAGTTCTCGCCCACCGTCCTCGGCGCAATAGAACAGGTCTGCGAGCTGTGGCGGAGCGACGTGGGCCGCCGGGACTTCCTCAGCGGTTCCACCGTCGCCGCGTCCGCGCTGGTCGAGCCGAGCCGCGACTGGCTGATCACCGGCGCCGACAGCCAAGTCGCACGCAACGCCGGTGCCCGGGTGGGCCTTTCGGACGTCGAGGCGGTGCGTTCGATGACGAGCGCCCTCAGCGAGCTGGACCACCAGTACGGCAGCGGGCACGTCCGCCCGGTCGTCGTGCACTACCTCAACAGCGTCGTCTCCGGGCTGCTCGCCGGCTCGTACCGCGAGTCGGTCGGCCGCGAACTCTTCGCCGCCGTCGCCCGGTTGACCGAGCTGGGCGGATACATGGCCGTCGACACGGGGCAACCCGGCCTGGCGCAGCGGTACTACATCCAGGCGCTGCGGCTGGCACAGGCGGCGGGCGACCGCGGGTACGGCGGGTACGTGCTCGCCGCGAGCATGAGCCACCTCGCCGCCTCGCTCGGCAACCCCCGGGAGATCGCCCAGCTCGCGCGGGCCGCACAGGAAGGCTCGCGCGGGCATGTGACGCCGCGGGCCGAGGCGATGTTCTGTGCCGCGGAGGCGCGCGGGCACGCGCTGATGGGGGACGAGCGGGCGTTCCAGACCGTGGCCGCGCGTGCGGTCGGCGCGATGGACCGGGCCGAGGCCGGTACGGACGCGGGCGACGACCCGGCGTGGATCGCGCACTTCGACCCCGCCTACCTCGCCGACGAACTGGCCCACTGCCACCGGGACCTGGGGCAGGCGACCGCGGCCGGGCAGCAGGCCGAGCGGGCGCTCGCCGGACTCCCCGAGAGCCGGGCGCGGCGGCGCGCGATCGGGCTGGTGCTGCTGGCGAGTGCGCAGGTGCAGCAGCGCGAGATCGAGCAGGCGTGCCACACCGGCACGCGCGCGGCCGAGTTGCTGAGCGGGCTGCGGTCCTCGCGCGGTACGGAGTACCTGGAGGACTTCCAGGCGCGGCTGGAGCCGTACCGGGAAGAGGCGGTGGTGCGGGAGTTCGCCGCGCGGCTGGAACTGCGGGCGGCGTAGCGGCGTGCCGGCATAGGCGTACAGGCGGAGGCGTACAGGCGCAGCCGCGGAAGGACGGTGCCGCCGCTCCCCTGGAGGGGAGCGGCGGACGTCTGCTGTGTGCCGTTCTGTCGCGCGGCACACATATCCGTGGATCTGCGGACATCACCGTGTGGGGCTGCTGGGTGTCAAGTGGCCCATGACCAGGCGACGTGGTCGAACGTGACTGCTACCCGGTAGCGTGAGCCGACGATTCCGTAAGAAGCAGAAGTAGGAGTCCCGGTGACGCAGAGCGGACAGGGTGGCGACCCGCAGAGTGCTGCGGGCGGACCCGCGCGCGAGGGCGTGGTGCTGCCCGCGAACGGCGGCGAGCCGTACGTGCCCGACCAGCAGTCCGCGCCCGCCGCCGGTCAGCCGTGGGGCGAGCCCTGGGGGCCGTCCCAGGCCCCGCAGCAGCAGGACTCCTACGGGGTGGCGCCGCAGCAGGGCGCCTACCCGCCGCCGCAGGGCCAGGCCCCGGTGCCCCCGATGCCGCCGGGACAGCCGTCGGCCGGCCCGGGATATCCGGGCGGCCAGGACACGTACGGCGCGCAGGGCCCGTACGGCGGCACTCAGCCCTCGTACGGCGGTGCCCAGGGCTCGCACGGTGGGCAGGGCACGTACGGGCAGCAGCCCGGGTACGGCGCACCCCAGTCCGGGTACGGCGCACAGCCCTCGTACGACGCCCCGCCTTCGTACGGCGACGCCCAGGGCGCCTACGGGCAGCAGCCCCCCTACGGTGCACAGCCCTCCCAGGACGCGCAGCCCTCCTACGGCGGCGCGCAGAACACGTACGGGCAGCAGGCGCCCTTCGGCGGCCAGCAGCCGTCTGTCGGTGGTCAGCAGCCCCCGATCGCAGGCCAGCAGCCCCCGTTCGCCGGTCAGGAGAGCTACGGCTCCCAGGGCACGCACGGCGCGCAGAACACCTACGGCGCACAGAACACCTACGGCGACCGGAACGCCTTCGGGGGCGGCCAGGACGCCGGCCCGAACGGTGCGCACTCCGGCTACGGCTACCCCCAGGAGCCCGCCGCTCCGCAGCAGCCCTCAGCTCCGCAGCAGTCCGGTACGGACGGGGCCGGGAACGGTTCCGGCGGGGCGCTCGTGCGGGCCGAGCGGCAGCCCGCGGCACCGCTGCCGCCCGCGGCCGACCAGCCCGGCGCCGGCGCGCCGCTGCCGCCCGCCGCCGGACAGGGCGCCGGTCCGCTGCCGCCCACCGCAGGGGACGCCGACGCCACGCAGTACCTGCCGCCCACGGCCGGGGACAGTGAGGCCACCCAGTTCATCCCGCCCGCCTCCGGGGACAGCGAGGCGACTCAGCTCATCCCGCCCTTCGCCGCCCAGCAGGGGCAGCAGGGGCAGGGCGGTCCCGGCGCGCAGCCGATGCCGCCGGCGCAGGGGGCGCCCGGGCCGATGCCCGGCTCGCTGCCGCCCGAGAACAAGCGGCCCGAGCGGGACGCCGAGTCCACCACGATGCTGCGGCGGCCGGTGATGCCAAAGGCCCCCGCCTCGCCCGACGGCACCGACGCGGCGACCCAGCTCATCCCGCCGGTCGGCGGCGGTACGCCGCAGCCGCCCCCGGGCGCGCCGTTCGCCATCCGGCCGGGCAGGCCGGAGGACCGGCGGACCCCCGCCGAGTTCGACGGCCTCTTCCGTGACGCGCCGGCCGGTGCCGGCGAGGCGGACTCCCCGGCCTCCACCCAGCAGATGCCGCGCTTCGAGGAGCCCGCCGCGCAGGGCTTCGGGGGCCGTCAGCCGTACGCCGCGCAGCCCGCGGCGTCCCAGCAGCCGGGCCCGGCACCGCAGCCGGGCGGCTTCCCGCCGCAGGGCGGGTTTCCCGCCGAGGGCCGTCAGGGCCACGGCGGTGGCGGGCGCCGCAAGCTCGCGCCCGCGGCCGTCATCGGGGCCGTCGTGGTGGTCTGCGTCGGCGCCGGGCTGGGCGTCGGCTACGCGCTCAGCGGCAGCGGCGACGACAGCGCCAAGAAGGACAGCGGCAAGACGTCCGCGGGCGCGGCGCAGAAGGAGAAGCCGTCGCCGACCGCGGACCCGGCCGAGGCGCAGGCCAAGGACCTGGACGCGCTGCTCAAGGACAGCAACAACAGCCGCTCCGCGGTGATCGGCGCGGTCGGGAACATCAAGTCCTGCAACAAGCTCGGGGCCGCGGCCAAGGACCTGCGGGACGCGGCGAAGCAGCGCAACGACCTGGTCACCCGGCTGGGCAAGCTCTCGGTCGACCAGGTGCCCGACCACCTCGCGCTGACCACCGCGCTCACCAACGCCTGGAAGTCCTCGGCAGCGGCCGACAACCACTACGCCACCTGGGCCGACCAGGTCGCGCACGCGGGCAAGAAGGGCTGCCACAAGGGCAAGGCGCGCGGCACCAAGGCGGCTGTGCAGGGCAACACCGCCAGCGGCCAGGCGACCACGAACAAGAAGGAAGCCGCGCAGCTCTGGAACCCGATCGCGAAGAAGTACGGCCTGACCGAGCACAGCCCCGAGCAGCTCTGAGGCCGTCCGAGCAGCTCTGAGGCCGTCCGGGCTGCTCTGAGGCCGCCCGGGCGTCCCGGTGCTGCCCGGTGTGTCCCGTTTCAGGGATCTGCCCCTCACGCGTCCTTGCGCGGCTTCTCCAGCGTCCTGGTGAGGTTCACGAAGCCGGAGTGCGTGGTGACCAGCCGGCCGTCCCGTACGACCTGGTACGTCACCATCGCGTTCACGATCCGGGGGAAGGACTGCACGGCGAGCATGTCGTCGTAGCGCCAGCGCAGCTTCGGGGTGAGGCCGCCGGTGTCGACCGCCCGGTCGCCGCTGTCCAGCGCCTGCTGGAGGGAGCGCGCGGTGACGTCCCCGCCCTCCTCGGCGACCTGCTCGACGGTCGCGCGCAGCACCGTGTAGGCGATCCACGTGGTCTGCACGCCGGCGTCGGCCGGGTCGATGCGGTTGTCGTCGAAGGCGTGCTCGGTGATCACGTCGCGCATGGGGTCCCAGCGCCGGTCGCGCGCGTCCGGGTACCAGCCGGTGACCAGCGCGCCCTCCAGCGGGCTGGACTTGCCGCCCGTACGGTCCACCAGGGTCTGGTTCACGCTGCCGAGCACGGACGCCATCTGGACCTTCGGCTTGTCCTCCTGGAGGCGCCGGAAGGAGTCGAAGAAGGTGTCGGTGTGCTCGCCGAGGGTGGCGGTGACGCAGGCGCCCTTGGCCTTGGCGCCGAACTCCGCCGTCCCGTAGAAGGCCGGGTCGGCGCCGACCTCGTCCATCGACTGCTGGGCCGCTTCGGCGTAGTCGGTGGCGTTCTCGGGGGCCCGGACGTCGTGGGCCGCCGCGCGGCCGCCGGTGGCCAGGCCGGCGTTGAGGAGCGGGGGCATCTGGTCGCCCTGGATGGTGTCGGGGCGGACCAGCGAGACCTGTCGGCACTCGCCGGCGAGCTGCCGCCCGTTACCCGCCAGGAGAGCCGCCTGGCCGCCGTTGACCGGGTAGGACAGCGGGCTGTCGAACTCCTCGCCGGAGACGCCGTACCCGCCGATGTACGGGATGTTCGCGGCCTCCAGCGGGCCCATGAAGGACCGGCCCTGGCGGCTGTAGGAACCGACGACGGCGACGGCGTGAGCGTCGACGGCCTTCTGGGCGCAGCGCGCCGCGGCGACCGAATCGTTGCGTTCGTTGCAGGTGAGCACCCGCAGCCGGTGGCCGGCGATGCCGCCCTTGGAGTTGACCCAGCGCGCGTACGCCTCGGCCATGGCGGGCATCCCGGCCATGTTCGTGCCCTTGGTGCCCGAGGGCGCCCACGTCATGACGGTGATCGGGGCACCGTCCCCGGCACCGGCGGCGTTGCCCGAGGCGCCGGGCAGCGAGCCGCAGCCGGCCAGCAGGGACGCCAGCACCGCCGTACCCGCCGCCGCCGAGCGGATCGCGGTGGCGCGGTGGCAGAAACGGGGGAAGGAACGACGCCGTCCGGTCATGTGCCCGCACTTTTCCGGCCAGGACAGAACACCTGAGTGCTGCTCGGGTAACGGAAAGTGACTTGAAGGTGAACAGCGGGGGAGGCCCGGCCACCGCGTCCTGGCCGAGAACGTACGATCGATTGTTGTGCAAGGTTCGGAGAAGTCTTCCCGTCGCGGCCGCCGCTCGACCACCATGGGCGCCATGCCGCTCAACGACATGCCCTGGTGGCGCTGGCGCGCCAATGTGCGCTCGGCGCTGCACATGCTTTCCGACCCCGCCTTCCAGCAGGACACCTGGGTGGCCGGCCTGCCCGGATACGGCGACGTGACCGACGCCGTGTACCGGCTGGTGGAGGACACCTGGCTGGACAACTGGTCAGCGGAGAAGTACGTCGGCACGATATTCCGGGACTCCCAGGAAGCCGCCCTGGTCGACGTCGCCGTGCTCCGGGTGCTGCGCATACTGCACCAGGTCGGCGCGGACGCTCCGGCCGGCGACTACCTGGAGCACCACGGCTGGCCCGAGGCCGTACGGGCCGCGCGGGACGCCCATGTCCGCATGGCCACCGCCGACGGTGAGGACCCGGACGTGCCGCCGCGCTCCCTCGAAGTGCTGGCCATCCTCACCAGGGGCCTGGAACCGCAGGAGTGAGCCGGGCCACGCGAGGCCCGGCGGCCGGCGCCCTCCGGGCAGCCGGCAGGGGAGCGGACGGTGTACGAAGGGCCGGAATGTGCGACCCTTTCTCCTCATGAGCCAGTCGAAGCCCGCCCTCTCCGATCAGTACGTCCTGACGCTGTCCTGCCCGGACAAGCAGGGCATCGTGCACGCGGTGTCCAGCTACCTCTTCATGACCGGGTGCAACATCGTGGACAGCCAGCAGTTCGGGGACCGGGACACCGGACTCTTCTTCATGCGGGTCCACTTCCGCGCCGAGACCGCCGTCACGCTGGAGAAGCTGCGCGCCAGCTTCGCCGCGGTCGGCGACTCCTTCCAGATGGACTGGCAGATCCACCGGGGCGACGAGAAGATGCGCGTCGTCCTCATGGTGTCCAAGTTCGGCCACTGCCTGAACGACCTGCTCTTCCGCTCCCGCATCGGCGCGCTGCCGGTGGAGATCGCGGCCGTGGTCTCCAACCACACCGACTTCGCCGAGCTGGTCGCCTCCTACGACATCCCCTTCCACCACATCCCGGTGACGAAGGACACCAAGGCGCAGGCCGAGGCGCAGCTGCTGGAGCTGGTCCGCGCCGAGCAGGTCGAGCTGGTCGTACTGGCCCGGTACATGCAGGTCCTCTCCGACGACCTCTGCAAGGCGCTGTCGGGCCGGATCATCAACATCCACCACTCCTTCCTGCCGAGCTTCAAGGGCGCGAAGCCGTACCACCAGGCACACGCCCGCGGCGTGAAGCTGATCGGCGCCACCGCGCACTACGTCACCGCCGACCTCGACGAGGGCCCGATCATCGAGCAGGAGGTCGCCCGGGTCGGCCACGACGTCACCCCGGAGCAGCTCGTCGCCGTCGGCCGCGACGTGGAGTGCCAGGCGCTGGCCCGCGCCGTGAAGTGGCACAGCGAACGCCGGGTGCTGCTCAACGGCAGCCGTACGGTCGTCTTCGCCTGAGGCCCTTGAAGCCCTTGAAGCCCTGAGGTCCTGAAGCCCCTGGAGCCGTGAGGCCCTGAAGCCCCACGGCTCCAGGGCCTCACAGCCTCACCGCCTCACTGCCTCAGAGCCGCGAGAGCGAAGCCGTCGCGAAGAGGACGTCGCGGATGGCGTCCCGCTCGCCGTGCTGGCCCGCCGCCGCGTCCTCGGGCGACACGTGCCCCGCGGCCAGCTGGCAGAACTCCACGCTGTCCAGGGCGATGTGCGCGACGGTGCGGTCCGGCGTGCCGAGCGCGCCCGGCGAGTCCAGCGAGATGTACCAGTGGCCGCCGCCGCTGCCCTCCACCTCCAGGTGCAGCGTGCGCCCCGGCGTGCCCGCCTCGACCAGCCGCCGGGGCGGCGTGGCCAGCCCGGAGCGGCGCCGTACGGCCAGCGCCGACGGCAGCAGCCGGGCGGCCAGGTCGACCATGCCGTGCATGTGGTCGGCCGCCGGGGCCTCGTACGGATAGTCCACGGCATCGGCGATGTCCCCGGCGTGCACCCAGCACTCGAAGGCCCGCTCCAGCATGGAGTCGCGCAGCGGCAGCCGGAAGTCGCCGTACGGAACGGCCAGTTCGGCGACCCCGCGGCCCGCGAACGCCACCGTCCGTATCAGGGAGTGGGTCTGCTCACGCCACGGCTCGCGGGTGGCGAGCGGCGACTCCTCGTGCACCGACGTACGCCAGTACGCGAGCGTGCGCTCCGTCGGGTCGGTGGGGGCGTCCTCCGGTACCTCGGCGCCCAGCGGGTCGGTGAGGCCCAGGGCGTTGGCGACCAGGCCGTCCACGGACATCAGATGCCCGATGACGCCCGCGACGGTCGTGGCCCGCCCGGCCGCCCGGTCGTTCTCGAACCACCGCAGCCGGACCGGGGCCCGCCACTCCGCCTCGCCCATGTCCCGCAGCAGCGCGTCCAGCTTGGCCGTCTCCGCGTCGTACGGGCCGGCCCACTCGGGCACCGGGATACGCGCCGGACGGCGGCCCAGGCAGCCCTCCAGGACCCGGCTGCGCAGCAGCGGGTCCAGGTCCAGACTGTCGGCCGGGTGCAGCAGGCCGACCGCGTCCCGCAGCCGCAGCGCTTCATCGGCACACGTGGCGCAGTCCGTGAGGTGCGCCTCGACGGCGGCGGTCTCCTCGGCCGAGCAGGCGGCCAGTGCCCAGGCGCCCAGCAGCGACTTGAGCACCGCGTGCGGCGGCTCGGGCCGGTCGGTGCCGGCCGGGTGCTGGTCCGTGGTCCCGTCCTTCTGCGTGGCGGCGTGCTCGGCGCCGCTGTCCTCGGGAGCGTCCCGCTGCTGCCCCTGCCCCTGCTCCTGTCCCCGCTCTTGCTTCCGCTCCTGCTCCCGCGCTTGCTTCCGCTCCTGCTCCGCCTGCGGGTCCGGCCCAGGGGCCGGCACGCGGATGTCCGGCAGCGGGCCCTCGTCCTCGGCGGGGCGTCGCGGGGCCGGTATGCGCGGGCGCTCGCCGTTGCCGGGGCAGGGGCGGCCCGTGCCTTCGGGGCCCTGCGGGCCAAAACGGTCCCAGTCCTCGGGGCCGTTCACAGCGCCCGCCCGTATCCGGAGCCGGGCGGTGCCGGGGGCGGGGAGCCCGGACGGCCCGGCGTGGGCGGCCCCGCCTGGTGGTTGTGCGCGGTGGCGAGGAGCTGCAGGCCGAGCCGGAGCCGGCGGCGCGCCTCGTCCTCGGTGACGCCGAGGTCGGCGGCGGTCTGGCGGTAGTCACGGCGCTGGAAGTAGGCCAGTTCCAGCGCGGCGCGCAGCGGGGCCGGCATGGAGGTGACGATGTAGTCGGCGCGGGCCGCGGTGGAGGCCGCGTTGATCTTCTGCTCGATCTCGGCCGGTTCCGGTGCGTCGGCGCCGCAGTCCAGCGCGGAGGCGGCCTCGTTCTGGCGCAGCCGGTGCACGGCCTGGCGGTGGGTGAGGGTGGCGACCCACGACCGCAGCGAACCCTGCTTCGGGTCGTACGCGTCGGGGTTCTCCCATATGTAGCCGAAGACCTCGCGGGTGATCCGGTCGGCGGCGTCCTCGTCCTCCAGAACGCGCTGCGCGAGGCTGTGCACGAGCGAAGCGAAACGGTCGTACAGCTCGCCCAGCGCGGCCGCTTCGCCGCGGGCGAGCCGCTGCTGCATCCGCCTGTCCCAGCGCGGCGGAGCTTCGTTCACCATCCACGGGCCCCCTTCCCCGTCGCCGCTGTGCCCACCGTCACAGAAGTTCATCGTCACGGAGTCCGTCGTGTGTGCGCCGTGCCATCGAATGTAGTGCTCCGGTCCGCCGGCGCACTTACCTTTACGGCAAAACGAGCCGCGCGGCGACTGCGGATGGTATAGGTCCCGTCACTTTCTGATTGAAGTTCCTGGCAGAAGGCGACTGATACGGATCGTTCATGCCCTTTTTTGCCCGCGCGTTATTCGTGTGTGACCGGATGCGGGGAGGAAAGCCGGTGATCCAGGGCATAGCCTGGGTCGTGGCGGCCTGTTGCGCGAGGAATTCCCACGAGTTTCAGGGGAGCGGGTCCGGGCAGCCGATGCGGGGAAGGGTGCGTTCCGGATGGCTCCGGAGAGGCGTCCGGTCCGAGAGCGAGCGAAAGGCTTCGAGCGCGTGACGTTGAAGGTGGCAGAGGACGAGCAGGGCCCCTGGGCGGTCCTGCGGGTGTCCGGCGAAATGGATCTGGTCACGTCCCCCTCGGTGCGCCAGCATGTGCACGACGCGGTCGCGGAGGGGCGCCGCAGCGTCGTGCTGGACCTGTCCGGAGTGCAGTTCTGCGACTCCAGCGGCGTCGGCGTACTGATCGCCGCGCGCCGGCTGATGCGGTCCTGCCAGGGCCGGCTGCGGCTGATCCTGCCCGCTCAGGGCGCGGTCGACGGCTCGCACGTGAACCGCGTGCTCGCGGCGCTCGGCGTGCGCCGCCTCTTCGAGGTGTACCCCGACGTGACCACCGCCGTCGACGAAACCGCGGCCCCACTCTCGGCCTGACCAGCACCCGCTCTCGGCCCGAGCGCTTCAGTTCTCCGCCTGGCCGGCACCGCTCTCCGCCTGGCCGCCCCGCTCTCGGCCTGAGCGCCCCTGTTCTCCGCCTGGCCGGCCCGCTCTCCGCCCGACTCGCCGCCGTACCGCTTGCTCAGCCGTACCGCCGGCCCCGGCGTTCCCCGCCGTACCGCCTGCCCCCGGCCGCCCCTCGCGCCGGGCCGAGCCCTCTGGCCTCTTGCGCCGTACCGTTTCCCCCGCTTTCTTCCCCCATGGGGGGAGCGCGAGGTCCCCTTCTCAAAACAGTAGCGGGAGGGTCTGACAACACCCCGGCACCAACAGCCTCGTACGCACCCTCAAGCCGCCCGCGCCCGTCGCCCCCGGCACCCACCCCCCCTCAAGCCGCCCGAGGTGGAAACTCCGCGCGTACGACGAAGCCCCCGTCCGGGGTGGGGCGGGCTTCCAGGGTGCCGCCCAGGCTTTGGGCCCGTTCGCGGAGGCCCACCAGGCCGTGGCCGCCGCCGGGGAGCTGTGGGGCGTACGCGCCCGCGTCCGGTGGGCCGTTCCGGACCTCCACCAGCAGCCCCGCCTCCTCCGTGCGCGGCTGCGCGACGCGTACCCGTACCCGGGCGCCCGGCGCGTGTTTGCGGACGTTCGTCAGCGCCTCCTGCACCGTGCGGAACGCCGCCCGTTCCACTGTGCGGTCCGTCGGCGCGTCCCCGTCCACGCCGTTCTCGTACGTCACGTCCAGCGCCGACATCTCGATCAGCCGCGGCAGTTCGGCCAGGTCCGGCTGGGGCGCCGGCGCCGGCTGCGCCGCGCCGTCCTGCTCCTCCGGCGGTCTGCCGCCCGCGGCCCGCAGGATGCCGACCATGTGCCGCAGCTCCTCCAGCGTCCGTACCGACAGCTGCCGGATCGTCCGCGCGCCCTCCCGCGCCCCGGCGTCCTCCGACGCGACCTGGAGCGCGCCCGCCTGGAGGCTGATCAGGCTGACCTGGTGGGCCACCACGTCGTGCATCTCGCGCGCCAGCCGGGCCCGCTCCGTGGCCAGCACCCGGTCCGCGATCAGCCGGTCCTCGCGTTCCAGGCTGCGGGTGAGATCGGCGACGCGGGCCGCCAGTTCGCGCCGGGTGCGGACCAGCAGGCCGAGCCCGATCGGCCCGGCCGAGGTCACCGAGGCGTCGATCAGGACGAGGGTGTTCTCCCGGTACGCGGTCGGTTCCCAGTCGGCGATCGGGTACGGGAAGAAGTGCGCGGCGATCAGCAGGAACGCGCAGGCGCCGAGCCGGAAGCGGCTCGGCCGCAGCGCGGCGACCGTGTACAGCGCGATCATCGGCGCGAACCAGATGTAGCCGATGTAGAGACCCGGCATGGTCGCCAGGAAGACCGTGAGGGGCAGTCGGCGGCGCAGCAGCAGGGCCAGCGCGGCCAGCAGCGAGACGCCCAGCTCCAGCGGCTGGTCGACGTCGTTGACGAGGAAGGAGTCGGCGATGCCGAGCAGGGTGGGGACGACGAGGACGGCGTGCTGCCGCCACCGGGCCGCGCGGGCGCCGCGCCGTCCCGCCGCCGGTATGTCCCCCGCGTCCGCCGCCGGGGCCGGCTCCGTGACCGTACCGGCCGGTGTCATCTCGGGCCTCCCGTGACCAGGCCCGCGCGGTCCGCGACGATCGCGGCCTGTACCCGGTTGATGCCGCCCAGCTTGCCGAGCAGCGCGCTGACGTGGTCCTTGACCGTGCTGGGCGCGAGGCCGATCCGGGCGGCTATCTGCGCGTTGCCCAGGCCCTCGCCGAGCAGCGCCAGCACCTCCGACTCGCGCGGGGTGAGGGCGCGTACGGCGTCCGCGGCGGCCGCCTGCGTCTCGGCGGTGAGGTACCCGCCGATGACGGCCCGGGTGACGCCCGGGTCCAGCACGCTGCCGCCCGCCGCGAGGGTGCGCACGGCGCGGATCAGCTGCTCGGGGTCGGAGTCCTTCAGCAGGAAGCCGGAGGCGCCCTCGCGCAGCGCGGCCGTCAGGTACTCCTGCGCGTCGAAGGTCGTGAGCATGGCGATGGCGGGGGGCTCGGCCGCGGCCCGCAGGCCGCGGAGTACGGTGAGACCGTCGACGTCCGGCATCCGGATGTCGAGCAGTACGACCTCGGCACCGCTGCGCCGCACCGTCTCGACGGCAGTGGCGCCGCCGCAGTCGGCGACCATCTCCACGTCCGGCGCTGTGCCCAGGATCATCCGCAGCCCGGACCGGACCAGCCGCTCGTCGTCCACCACAGCGACACGGATCACCGGTCGCCCCTTCCTGTCGTGCCGTTCCGACTCCGCGTGGCGGGCCCGCACCCCCGCCGTTGGGCGGGGGTCCGCACGCGACCTGCGGAGGATGCCGCGGGACGGCACCCGCGGGCAGAGTGCTCCTCATGCTGCACCACTGAGGAGGCCGCAAGCCGGTCACGCGGTGCAGCTCACACCGGCGGCCGCCGCGACCCCCACACGCGACGGCCGCCATCGGTGCGTTCGGTACCGAACGTCCCCTTCGGGACCCGCGCTCACTCCGGCTGCCGGGCCCGTGCTCATGCCGACCCGGCCCGTGCTCACTCCGGCCGGGTGCGCGCCCAGGAGTGCGTGCTGCCGTGGCCGGGGCTGAACGCCCGCCCCGTGGTGAGTACCACCACCGAGGTCATCGCGGCCAGTAAGTACGCGGTGGTGGCCAGGTCCAGCGTGCCCTCGACCGTCCGCGTCCCGGTGCCGAAGGCCCCGGTGACGGTGTAGCCGACCACCGTCCGCACCACGAGGTAGAGCTGGAGCGCGGCGAAGACCAGCAGGGCGCCGCGGACGTCCCGCCGCCCGCGCAGCGCGAGCCGGCCGGCCACCAGCCAGCCCGCGATCGCGGTCAGCGTGGCGAACGCGGCCCCGGCGGACGGCGCCACGGCCGACGGGCTCACGGCCGCGTCCACGGCGCTCGCCAGGTAGGCCCCCGCGCCCTTCGTGCCGTCGGCGAGCAGCCGCACCAGCCAGGCCGTCTGCACCAGTCCGGCCAGCAGGAACAGCGCCCCGCAGATCCGGGAGACCCGCCCCGCCCACCAGGAGCCGGGGGCCCGGCCGGGGCCCGCTTCGGGGCGTGCGGGCAGCAGGGCGCAGAGCACGACGATCCCGGCGAGCAGGCCCAGTACGTGGGTGGCCAGCGTCCAGCCGCCCATCGCCTCGAAGCGGTAGGCGGAGCGGTATCCGGGGTGCAGCAGGCCGATGCCCTCGCGCAGCGAGCGGGCCAGGACGAGGCAGGCGAGCAGTACGGCGGCGGGGCGGGCGACGGTGCGCTGCGCGAGCGCGGCACCGGCCACCGCGGCCAGTGCCACCGCGAGCGCCCACTCCTGCGGGCCCAGCGAGCCCACCGGCCCCGCCAGCGGGTTGAAGAGGCCCTCGGCGAAGTCCAGGGGGCCCACCCGGGCTTCGACGGCGCCGGTCACCACCCAGGCGAGCAGCGCGCCCGCGTACAGCGTCAGGGCCAGCCCGGCCGCGAGGTAGGCGCCGCTGTGTTCGGGCGCGGCCCGGCCGGAGTCGGCGCCCGGCCGTACGTCGAGCAGCCCGCCGTCCTGCATCGCCATGACCGACCCCCGATCCGCCGCGCACCACCGGGCCGTACGCCGCGCTCTCGCCCGCGGGCGCCCGTTGCGCGACGCGCCCGCCGTCCACTGTCATTGTTCAAGGACGGCGCGTGTGTGCGCGGAGGTTCCACCCCTGTGTGTCGCGGGCCCCGGCGATGCCACGGGCCGTGTCACGCACCATTCGGCCCGTCCGCCCCGCGTTCTCAGCGCACCCGTCCCGCGATCTCGGCGCACGCACCCGCCCCGCGATCTCAGCCCACCCGTCCTGCCACCACCGAGACGAAGTCGCGGATCTCCTGGCGGGTGCGGGCGCGCAGTGCGGTGAGCGACTGGCGGGTCTCGACGGAGTGCAGTTCCGTGACGCCCGCCATCAGCCGCTCGGCCTGCTCGACCACGTCCTCGTCGCCGCTGACCATCTGGGCCCGGAACATCGTCTCCTGTGCCGCGCGCCGCGCTTTGTACTGTTCCTCGCGCAGTTCGGGGGTGTCCTCGCCGCACAGTTCGTCGCCGTCGTGCAGGACGAACCACCGGTGGACCAGCACTCTGCGGTACTCCAGCAGGGCCCCCGCGTAGGCGCAGTACGCGTCGATGCGTTCCTGCCGCAACTTCTCCTCGCGGGCGAGGGCGTGGCTGCGCTCGGTCTCGCGGCGCTGGAAGAGGTGGGTGGTGCCGGCGCCGAGCAGCGTGCCGACCACCGCGACCACGCTCGTGACTACTGCCTCCATATGGCCAGTTGATCACCTCGGTCCCCGTTCGCGACAGGGTGCGGAGCGGTCGGTACCTTCTTCCGCTTCGCGAACGGTGGGGCAAGATGGCCTTCATGGGGAGCTTCGGGGGACACGGCCGCCTGATCGCCGGCCGCTACCGGCTGGAGGGCCGGCTCGGCCGCGGCGGGATGGGCACGGTCTGGCGGGCCGCCGACGAACTGCTGGGCCGGCAGGTCGCGGTGAAGGAGCTGAACCTCGACGACGACCAGGCGGGGAGCAGCACCACCTTCGGCACCCTCGGCACCGACGGCCTGGGCGGGTCCGCCGATGTGTCCGTGCTGCGCGAGCGGATGCTGCGCGAGGCCCGTACGGTGGCGCAGATCAAGCACCCGAACGTGATCGTCGTGCACGACGTGGTGACCCAGGACGACCGGCCGTGGATCGTGATGGAGCTGGTGGACGGCGGTTCGCTGGCCGACCGGCTGGCGACGGGCGGCCCGCTGGCCCCCAGGGAGGCCGCCCGGATCGGCGTCGCGCTGCTGGGCGCGCTGCGCGTGGCGCACGCCCGCGGGGTACTGCACCGCGACATCAAGCCGGCGAACGTGCTGCTGGAGGCGGGCACGGGCCGGGTGGTCCTCACCGACTTCGGCATCGCTCAGGTGGCGGGCGGGTCGACGCTGACGGAGACGGGGACGTTCGTCGGTTCGCCGGAGTACACCGCGCCCGAGCGGATGGCGGGCCGCGGTACGGGCCCGGAGGGCGACCTGTGGTCGCTGGGGGTGCTGCTGTGCACGGTCCTCAGCGGCGGCCGGACGCCCTTCCACCGCGATTCCCTGGGCGGTGTGCTGCACGCCGTGCTGTCCGACGAGATCCGCATCCCCGAGGCGGCCCGGCCGCTGCACGCGGTCGTCAGCGGGCTGCTGGAGCGTGATCCGGAGCGGCGGCTGACCGTCGCGGGCACCGAGCGGCTGCTGCGCGGCTATCTGCAGACCGGCCGGATGCCGGAGCCGGGCGGCGGCCTCCCGCCCGAGGAGCACGGGCCGCTGCCGTCCGCGCCCGCCCGGGGGCCGTCGGCGCCGCTCCGGGACGCGCTGGACGGCCGGGCGCTGGCCGCCGCCGCCCGGCCGCACACGGGGCGTACCCGTACGGTGCTGCTCGCCGTGACGGCCGCGCTGGTGCTGGCCGGGGCGGGCGCCGGTGCCGCCGTGCTGGTGCTGAAGGGGACGGACGGTGACGGGGCGCGTACGCCGGCGCCGACGGCGTCGGGGAACCCGGGCCCGGGCGCGACCGCGCCGCGCGGGTACGGCATCGTCCGCGACCCGCAGGGTTTCGCGCTCGCCGTGCCGGACGGCTTCACGCGCTCCTACGAGAAGCCGCGGGTGTACTACTACTCGGCCGGGAAGCGGTTCCGGCTGGGCATCCACGTCCAGCCGCCGCAGCCGGGCGGGCCGCTCGGCACGATGCGGGAGGCGCACATCAAGGGCCCGCAGAACTACCGCGGGTACCGGGACGGCCGGGTCTCGGCCACCATCCACCAGGGGTACCGGGCGGCGCTGTGGGAGTTCACCTGGGACGGCGGTGACGGGGACGGCGGCCCGCGCCGCACGTACGACCTCAGCTGGACCGAGGGCGGCCGGATGTACGACGTGTGGATCTCCGCGCCGCTCGGTGACCGGGCAGCGGCGAAACGACACTTCGACACCGCGCTGGACACCTTCGAGGTGCTGCGTGCCCCGGCCACCGGCTGACCCGCCGCCCCTCGTACGCGGACGAATTCCCAGGACACCGGCGTTCTGGCCAGCGAACACTGGCGCAATTGTGGTCGCCCGGTGAAAACCTATTACCGGCGGGTACACAAAGTGTTCCCGGAGGCATACGCTCGGCGCCATGACGGACTCGCTGGACACCGCACAGACCGCCCCCGCCGACGGCAACCCGGTCGCCTCCGCAGCGGCGGGCACCCGCACCGCCGCCGACGTGGTCACCAAGGACCTGGTCGCCCGCCTGACCCGCGGCGTGGTCGGCAGCGGCCGGACGGCGAACCACACGCCGTTCACCGGCGACGTCCTCGCCGAGCTGCCCGAGTCCACCCCCGAGGACGTCGCGGACGCCTTCGAGCGGGCCCGCGTGGCCCAGCGCCAGTGGGCGGCCACCCCGGTGCGCAAGCGCGCCGCGATCCTGCTCCGCTTCCACGACCTGGTGCTCCAGCGCCAGGCCGAGGTGCTGGACCTCATCCAGCTGGAGACCGGCAAGGCCCGGCTGCACGCCCACGAAGAGGTCCAGGCGGTCGCCGTCGCCGCCCGCCACTACGGCCGCAAGGCCCCCGCGTACCTGAAGCCCAAGGGCCACACCGGCGTCGTGCCGACCCTCACCAAGGTCACCGAACTCCGCAAGCCCAAGGGCGTGGTGGGGCAGATAGCGCCCTGGAACTACCCCTTCGAGCTGTCCGTCGGCGACGCGCTGCCCGCCTTCGTCGCGGGCAACGCCGTCGTGATGAAGCCCGACACGGAGACCGCGCTGACCGCCCTCTGGGCGCGCGAGCAGCTGATCGAGGCGGGCCTGCCGCCGGAGGTCTGGCAGGTCGTGATCGGTGACGGCCCGGTCGTCGGCCCCGAGGTCGTCAAGCACGCCGACTACGTCTCCTTCACCGGCTCCACCCGCACGGGCCGCGAGGTCGCCCAGGGCGCCGCGGCCCGGCTGGTCGGCTGCTCCCTCGAACTGGGCGGCAAGAACGCCATGCTGGTGCTGCACGACGCCGACATCGACAAGGCCGCCGCCGGCGCCGTACGCGGCTGCTTCTCCTCCGCGGGCCAGCTGTGCATCTCCATCGAGCGGCTGTACGTCCACGAGTCGGTCGCCGACGAGTTCGCCGAGCGCTTCGTGGCCCGGGTGAAGGCCATGCGCCTGGGCAACGCCCTCGCGTACGGCGCCGACATGGGCTCGCTGGTCGGCGAGCGCCAGCTGGAGACCGTCACCCGGCACGTCGAGGAGGCCGTCGCCAAGGGCGCGAAGCTGCTCACCGGCGGCCGGCCGCGCCCCGACATCGGCCCGCTCTTCTACGAGCCGACCGTCCTGGACGGTGTCGAGGCCCCGATGGCGGTCTGCCAGGAGGAGACGTTCGGCCCGGTGGTCTCCCTCTACCGCTTCCGCGACGAGGAGGAGGCGATCGCCCTCGCCAACTCCACGCCCTACGGCCTGAACTCCAGCGTCTGGACCAAGGACGGCCGGCGCGGCCGCAAGATCGCCGCCGAGCTGAACACCGGCACCGCGAACGTCAACGAGTCCTACGCGGCGGGCTACGGCAGCGTCCAGTCCCCGATGGGCGGCATGGGCGACTCCGGCCTCGGCCGCCGCCACGGCTCCGAGGGCATCCTCAAGTACACCGAGGCCCAGACCGTCGCCCACCAGCGGATCATGCCGCTCGCCCCGTCGTTCGGCATGGACGACGAGAAGTACGCCGCCTTCATGTCGCTCAGCCTGAAGGCCATGAAGGCCATCCGGCTCCGCTGACCGCCCCCCCAGCCCCGACCCGCACACTTTCAAGGAGCGCCGATGCCAGGGGAGAACTCTGCCCGAAACCAGGAGCAGCCGGCCCACGACTACGACGTCCTCGTCGTCGGCTCCGGCTTCGGCGGCTCCGTCACCGCCCTCCGCCTCACCGAGAAGGGCTACCGCGTCGGCGTACTCGAAGCCGGCCGCCGCTTCACCCGCGAGACGCTGCCCAAGAACTCCTGGGACATCCGCAACTACCTCTGGGCCCCGGCCCTGGGCTGCTACGGAATCCAGCGCGTCCACCTGCTCGGGAATGTCATGGTCCTGGCAGGCGCCGGAGTGGGCGGCGGCTCGCTCAACTACGCCAACACCCTCTACGTGCCCCCGAAGCAGTTCTTCGACGACCAGCAGTGGGGCCACATCACCGACTGGCAGGACGAGCTCAAGCCGTACTACGACCAGGCCCAGCGGATGCTCGGCGTACGGCTGAACCCGACCGTGACCCCCTCCGACGTGCACCTCAAGGCCGCCGCCGAGCGGATGGGCGTCGGCGACACCTTCCACCTCGCCCCCGTCGGCGTCTTCTTCGGCGACGGCAAGGACGCCGACGGCAGCACGAAGGCGGCGCCCGGCGGCGAGGTGCCCGACCCCTACTTCGGCGGCGCGGGCCCGGCCCGCAAGGCGTGCTCGGAGTGCGGCGAGTGCATGACCGGCTGCCGGCACGGCGCGAAGAACACCCTCACCGAGAACTACCTCTACCTCGCCGAGCAGGCCGGCGCGGTCATCCACCCGATGACCTCCGTCGTCGCCGTCACCGAGGACTCCCGCGGCGGCTTCGCGGTCAAGACCCTCCCCACCGACGACAAGCGCAAGGGCAAGGGCCGCACCTTCACAGCCCACCG
This sequence comes from Streptomyces sp. NPDC047117, assembly GCF_040643545.1. NCBI lineage: Bacteria > Bacillati > Actinomycetota > Actinomycetes > Kitasatosporales > Streptomycetaceae > Streptomyces > Streptomyces sp. NPDC047117. Next base: position 222,386 of record NZ_JBEYUN010000007.1, read on the forward strand.
GGTCGTGCTCGCCGCCGGCACGTACGGCACCCAGACCCTGCTGCACCGGATGAAGGACACCGGTCTGCTGCCGCACCTCTCGCCCAAGCTGGGCGAGCTGACCCGTACCAACTCCGAGTCGCTGGTCGGCGCGCTGACGGACAACCGCCGCTACAAGAAGAAGACCGGCGAGCAGAAGGTCGACTTCACCCGCGGCGTCGCGATCACGTCCTCCATCCACCCGGACGCCAACACCCACATCGAACCGGTCCGTTACGGCAAGGGCTCCAACGCGATGGGCGGCCTCTCCGTCCTCCAGGTGCCCGTACGGGACGGCGCCGCGGCCCGCGTCCTCGGCTGGCTCGGGAAGAGCGTGCGCCACCCGGTGCTCATGGCCCGCTCGCTCTCCAACCGCCGCTGGTCCGAGCGCACCATCATCGGCCTGGTCATGCAGTCCCTGGACAACTCCCTGACCACGTACCGCAAGCCGGGCGGCATCGGGAAGGGCCTGCTCACCGCCCGCCAGGGCCACGGCGCGCCCAACCCGGCGCAGATCCCGGCCGCCACGGAGGCCGCCTCGCTGATCGCCGAGGAGATCAACGGCTTCCCCGGCAGCAACGTCGGCGAGCTGATGGGCACCCCGCTGACCGCCCACTTCCTCGGCGGCTGCCCGATCGGCGAGGACGCGGACCACGGCGTCATCGACCCGTACCACCGGCTCCACGGCCACCCCGGGATCTCCGTCGTCGACGGCTCGGCGGTCTCCGCCAACCTCGGCGTCAACCCGTCCCTGACCATCACCGCCCAGGCCGAACGCGCGATGTCCTTCTGGCCGAACAAGGGCGAGGCCGACCAGCGCCCGGCCCCCGGCAGCCCGTACACCCGCCTCTCCGCGGTCGCGCCCCACCACCCGGCCGTCCCGGAAAAGGCCTTCGCGGCCCTGAAACTCCCGTTCCTGGCGGTACCGCCGGTGCCGCCCAAGAAGGCCTGACCGCTTACGCAGGAGGGGCCGCACCCGGGCAATCCGGGTGCGGCCCCACGCCGCTCAATCGGCCTCCGGCCGCCGTCAGGCAGCAGCCGCGCCCTCGGTCTTACGGCGACGGACGACGAAGATCGCCCCCGCGCCCACGGCCATCGTGACCCCGGCGACCGCCGCGATCATCGGCAGCGCCGAGGACGAACCGGTCTCGGCGAGCTTGCCGGTGACCGGCAGCTCCTTCAGACCGCCCTGCGGAGCGGGCTTGCCGGGCTTGCGGTCGCTCGGCTTGCCGGTCGCCGGCGGCACCGAGCCGGGGTTGCTGCCCGCGATCAGGACGTCGAACTCGTACTCCGACCCCTCGGAGTAGCCGCAGACGTCGTTCTCGTCGTGGTACGCGCCGACCGCGAAGGCGAAGCCGTAGCTGCCCGGCGTCTTGGCGTCGACCTTCAGCCGCAGCTTGGCGTCGGCGTACTCACCGGGGGCGAGGTCGGCGAGGGAGGCGAAGTAGCCGTAGTCGTCGACGTTCTCCCAGGCGCCGGCGCCCTCGTCGTACCACTGCACGGTCAGCAGGTTCGAGACGTCGTCGAAGTCGCCCTTGTCGATGGCCGACAGCATGACGTAGGCGTCGACCGACTTCATCGCCTTGTCGGAGGTGTTCGAGGCGCGGAACGTGAAGCCGTGCCAGCCCGAACCCGCCACGACCTTGCTGGGCAGACCGCGCAGCGTGGTGGTGATGGCCGCCTCGTCCGACGCCTCCTCGCAGGTCGGGTCCTCGGTGGGCTCATCGGTCGGCGTGGCCGTCGGGGGAGTGGTGGGCTCGTCGGTCGGGTCCTCGGTCGGGTCCTCGGTGGGCTCGGTCGGCGCCCCCGTCGGCGGAGCGGTCGGCTCCTCCGTCGGCGGCACCGTCGGGTCGGCGGAGTCCGTGGGCGCCGGGGTGGCCGGCGGCTCGGTCGCCGGGTCGGTCGGGCTGTTCCCGTCACCCGGCTCCGTCGGCGCCTCGGCGGTCGGCGTGGCACCGGGCTCGTCCGTCGCGAACGCGGCGGGCGCCGCGAGCAGCGCGGCAGGAGCGATGACGGCCGTCGCTGCGGCAGCCGTCAGTGCACGGCGAAGCTTCATCGTGTCTAGACCTCTTCGGGGTCCGGAGTGCCGAGGGGGGCGGCACGAAAGCGGTAGCGGGCCGTCGCGGTGGGGCGCGGTATGGCCGTGCGTTTACACGTACATGACCAGCCGTATGCCGAAAAGGTTGCACGCAAGATCGCGCATATCTGCGAGAAGGCGCGGCGGGGGCGCGGAGGCGGCAGAGCGAAGGGCCCCGAGGTGCCGTCCGCGAGGGGGGTGCGGGCGACCGCGGGGCCCTTGCTGCCCGGCGCCGGCGTCAGGGCAGCGGCGGCGCCGAAGGAAGGCGCTGGGGGGAAGCGCCTGTGCGGCTCTGGGTCGTGCCAGGCTTCCGGTACCGCCTGTCACCTGCCACCTGCAGGAACGATACGTTCCGGTGGTATAGACCAATGGTGGTGCCGGAAGCCACCTCGGTGCGAGGTACTTGGCTCTTCATGCATCGTGCTGGATACGCCTCATCCGGCGCAACCGTTTCGACCGGATGCGGTCGGCCCCAGGCGTCCCCGGGGCCGACCGACCCATCGGATGTGACCGGGCTGCTGTCCCCTGCCGACCGGCCACAGCACCGCAGCGAGGTCCCACGGCGCCGGCCGCTTCAGTGCGGCCGGCGTCTCATCGCTCCGGCGTTCCCGCCCACGGGCGGCGTCTACGCGTAGTCCTGCAGGCCGCGCCTGGCTGACGTGGCACCGGGAACAACGAAGCCCCGCGCCGCCCGGTCACGGTCCGTACGGGTGAGACGCCGCCCGAACTCAGATGCGCCCGAGGCCCGGCCCCGGCAGCGTCCTCAGATGCGCCCGCGGCAGAGCTCCAGCAGCGTCATCGCGAGCGCGGTGCCGGGCCGGCCCAGCTGCTCGCGGAAGTGCTCCAGGACCTCCATCTCGCGGGAGAGGTTCACCCGGCGCCCGCCGGAGGCGATCCGCTCTTTCTGGATCACCGCGGACACGGCCATCCGTTCCTGTACGAGGCCGATGATCCGGCCGTCGAGATCGTCGATCCGGCGGCGCGCGTCGCCGATCAGCGCCGCGGCCTCGTCGGTCCGCGCGCCGGTCTCGGGGCGGGGCCTCACCACCGTCGCCGCGCCGGCCGGGGCGGCCCCCGCCGCCGTGGTCTCGGTCACGGTCGCGCTCACTGCCGTCGCCCGGATGCTGCTGCTCATGTCCGTCTCCTGGGGTTTCGTGGCCCCCGGGACCCGCACCGCCCGGACGGGAAAACACCAGCGCCCCGGGCCTGTACGGCCCGGGGCGCCTGGGAAGTCGCTTGTCGCTGTATTCAGCGGTTCATGCAGCGCGACCATGGCAGCCGGACGGGCCGGTGCCATAGGTAAAGACGAAGGTCAGCTGCGTGAACATGGGGCTCAGTATGTGCCCGTTAGAATCGAAAGTCCAACCCCATCGCTCCACCACCGCCGGAAGGCCGCCGAAGTGTCAGCAGCGCCCCCCGCCGCCGCCCCGGATGTCGTCCTCGTTGTCGACTTCGGCGCGCAGTACGCCCAGCTCATCGCACGCCGTGTCCGTGAGGCGCGCATCTACAGCGAGATCGTGCCCTCGACCATGCCGGTCGAGGAGATGCTCGCGAAGAACCCCAAGGCCATCATCCTCTCCGGCGGTCCGTCGTCGGTCTACGAGGAGGGCGCGCCCAGCATCGACCGCGCCCTGTTCGAGGCCGGTGTCCCCGTCTTCGGCATGTGCTACGGCTTCCAGCTGATGGCCATCAAGCTCGGCGGCACGGTGGACAACACCGGGGCCCGTGAGTACGGCCGTACCGCGCTGGCCGTGTCCAAGAACGCCTCGACGCTCTTCGAGGGCACCCCGGCCGAGCAGCAGGTGTGGATGTCGCACGGCGACGCCTGCTCCGCCGCTCCCGAGGGCTTCACGGTCACGGCCTCCACGGACGTCGTCCCGGTCGCCGCCTTCGAGAACGACGAGAAGAAGCTGTACGGCGTGCAGTACCACCCCGAGGTGATGCACTCCACGCACGGCCAGCAGGTACTGGAGCACTTCCTGTACCGGGGCGCGGGCATCGAGCCCAACTGGACGATGGGCAACATCATCGAGGAGCAGGTCTCCGCGATCCGCGAGCAGGTGGGCAGCAAGCGGGCGATCTGCGGCCTGTCCGGCGGTGTGGACTCCGCGGTCGCCGCCGCGCTGGTCCAGAAGGCCATCGGGGACCAGCTGACCTGCGTGTACGTCGACCACGGCCTGATGCGCAAGGGCGAGACCGAGCAGGTCGAGAAGGACTTCGTCGCGGCCACCGGCGTCCAGCTGAAGGTCGTCGACGCCAAGGAGCGCTTCCTGAACGCCCTCGCCGGGGTCTCCGACCCCGAGCAGAAGCGGAAGATCATCGGTCGCGAGTTCATCCGCGTCTTCGAGCAGGCCCAGGCGGAGATCGTCGCCGAGGCCACCCCGGGCGAGCCGGTCGAGTTCCTGGTCCAGGGCACGCTGTACCCGGACATCGTCGAGTCCGGTGGCGGCACGGGCACGGCCAACATCAAGTCCCACCACAACGTGGGCGGCCTCCCCGAGGACCTGGAGTTCCAGCTCATCGAGCCGCTCCGCCAGCTGTTCAAGGACGAGGTCCGGATGGTCGGCTCCGAGCTGGGCCTGCCCGACGAGATCGTCCAGCGCCAGCCGTTCCCCGGCCCCGGCCTCGGCATCCGCATCGTCGGCGAGGTCACCGAGGAGCGCCTGAACCTGCTCCGCGAGGCCGACGCCATCGCCCGCGAGGAGCTGACCGCGGCCGGCCTGGACCGCGAGATCTGGCAGTGCCCGGTCGTGCTCCTGGCCGACGTCCGCTCGGTCGGCGTCCAGGGCGACGGCCGCACCTACGGCCACCCGATCGTGCTGCGCCCGGTCTCCTCCGAGGACGCCATGACGGCCGACTGGACCCGCATGCCGTACGACGTCCTGGGCCGCATCTCCACCCGCATCACCAACGAGGTCAAGGACGTCAACCGAGTGGTCCTCGACGTCACGAGCAAGCCCCCGGGCACCATCGAGTGGGAGTGACCTTCCGCTAGGTCCCCCGGTCAACGCCTCCGCCGTCGCTCATTCGCTTGAGCGGCGGCGTTGTCGTATGCGGTGGGTACGCTGGCTGCACAGACGAGACTCCGTCGCATGGGAGCAACCATGAGCGCCGCACGCGAGTACGGGCTGGACGACCAGTACGAGTGGCCCCGCCCGCCCGAGGGCGGCTGGACCGCGGACGATCTCGACCGGCTTCCGAATCTCCCTCCGCACACGGAGCTGATCGACGGGAGCCTCGTCTTCATGAGTCCGCAAACCCGGTTCCACTCGCGCACCATGCGCCTGCTGGAGAACACCCTCCTGGCGCAGTTGCCGGAGGGGCTGGACGTCGACCGGGAAATGACGATCAGGCTGGACAGCAAGAACCGGCCGGAGCCCGACGTCGTGGTCTACCGGGAGGAAGCGGTGACCGACGACACCGATCAGACCTGGTACGAGCCGGAAAACGTCGTCCTGGCGGTGGAGGTGGTCTCGGCGGACTCCCGAGAGCGCGATCGCGAGGTCAAACCGCGCAAGTATGCGGACGCCGGCGTCCCGCACTTCTGGCGGGTCGAGAAGAACGACGGCCTCCCGGTCGTGTACGTCTACGAGCTCGACCCCGCGACCAGGACCTACGCCCTCTCCGGCATCCATCACAACAGGCTCAAGCTGACGATTCCCTTCGCCATCGACATCGATCTCACTGCGCTCCACGGCCGCCGGTGACTTACGGCTGTTGACGCCCCACCCTCCCGCGCGGAAAATTGATTCCGTACTACGGAACATAGGTCCGCGATGCGGAAGTAAGTGGGGCGTGCGGCATGAGCACCATCGGTTTCATCGGACTCGGGATCATGGGCAGCCCGATGGCGGTCAACCTGGCGAAGGCCGGGCACACCGTGCGCGGGTGGAATCGCAGCCCGGGTAAGGCGGGGGCGCTCGTCGAGGCCGGGGGGACGGAGGCGGCGAGCATCGCCGAGGCCGTCCGGGGCGCCGACGTGGTCATCACGATGGTGCCCGCGTCGCCGCAGGTCGAGGAGGTCGCGTACGGGGACGACGGCATCCTCGCGAACGCCGCGGACGGCGCGCTGCTGATCGACATGTCGTCGATCACCCCGCAGACCTCGATCGACCTGGCCGCGCGGGCCAAGGAGCACGGTGTGCGGGTGCTGGACGCGCCCGTGTCCGGCGGCGAGGCCGGTGCCGTCGAAGGAGTGCTCTCGATCATGGTCGGCGGTGAGCAGGCCGACTTCGAGGCGGCCCGTCCCGTGTTCGACGCGATGGGCAAGACCGTCGTGCACTGCGGCCCGCACGGTGCCGGCCAGACCGTGAAGGCCGCCAACCAGCTGATCGTCGCGGTCAACCTCCAGGCCTGCGCCGAGGCCGTCGGCTTCCTGGAGAAGTCCGGCGTGGACCTGCCCGCCGCGCTGGAGGTGCTGAACGGCGGCCTCGCCGGCTCGGCCGTTCTCACCCGCAAAATGACCAACTTCCTGGAGGGCGACTACCGCCCCGGCTTCAAGCTCGCGCTGCACCACAAGGACATGGGCATCGTCACCGACGCCGCCCGCACTGTCGGCGCGCCCCTTCCGGTCGGCGCCTCCGCCGCCCAGCTCATCGCCTCGGCCGTGGCCCGCGGCGACGGCGAGCTGGACCACTCGGCACTGCTGCGCGGCATCCGCCTGCTGAGCGGCGCGGACGAGAAGTAGCGGGAGCAGGACGAGGGAGCGGGCGGCCCGGGGCGGTCCGTGGCCGCCCCGGGGGGGAGTTCACAGCATTTCCACTGCAACCGCCCGCTTCATGTCTGGCCTCTTCACCTACCCCGGCGTAGCTTCCCGAGCGAGTCACACACGAGGGAGAGCCGGAATGCCCGAACCGACGCCGATACCCACCGAACAGCTGCAGTTCGCGATGCCCCCGACGTACCCGACCGTCGAGGCGGAGCGCCGGTACCGCAAGGAGCGGCTCGCCGCGGCGCTGCGGCTCTTCGGGCGGTACGGCTTCGAGGAGGGCGTGTCGGGTCACCTCACCGCCAGGGATCCGGAGTTCGGCGACTGCTTCTGGGTGAATCCCTTCGGGATGTCCTTCCGGCACGCCACCGTCAGCGACCTGCTCCTCGTCAACAGCCAGGGGCAGGTCGTCGAGGGCCGCCACCACGTCAACCAGGCGGCCTTCGCCATCCACGCGCAGATCCACGCCGCCCGGCCGGACGTCGTCGCCGTGGCGCACAGCCACTCCACGTACGGCCGCGCGCTGGCCTCGCTCGGCGAGCTGCTGGAGCCGATCACGCAGGACGTCTGCGCGTTCTACGAGGACCACGCGCTCTTCGACGCGTACACGGGTGTGGTTGTGGACGAGGCGGAGGGGCGGCGGATCGCGGCCGCGCTCGGGCCGCACAAGGCGGTGATCCTGCGCAACCACGGGCTGCTGACGGTCGGCGACTCCGTGGACGCCGCGGCCTGGTGGTTCCTGACGATGGAACGGTCCTGCCAGGTGCAGCTGACCGCCAAGGCGGCGGGCAAGCCCGTACTCATCGAGCACGGCGACGCGCTGCGCACCCGGGAGCAGCTCGGCAGCGACCTGGTGGCGTGGATCAACTACCAGCCGCTGTTCCAGCAGATCAGCCGCGAGGAGCCGGACCTGTTCGGCTGAGCGCGCGCGGCGGACGGCCCCGGGCGGTACCGCGGGGCGTCGCCCGAAGGGGGGCCGCACCCTCCGGAACAGGGCGGTTGGCGCCGGGCCCGTCCCGCTCGGCACAATGCGCAGCCCACGCTGCCAACCGGAAGCGGTGGACGGCGACTACGGGTAGCGGGCGGTACGGAAAGTGTCGGTGGACGCGGCGGGGCGGCGGGCCGGGCAGCACGAGCGGGCCACGGCGGACGGGCGCGGCCGGCCGGCCCCGGCCACGGGAGCGGGCACGGCCGCGGACGCGGCGGGCACGCGTGCGGAGTGCGACTGCGGGGACTGCCCCAGCGGCGCCCGTACGGGCCACCGGCAGGCGGTCGCCGCGTTCCTCGCGCTGCGTGAGGACTTCGCCGCCGGCCGTGGCGTACCGGCCGGCCTGGCGCACTCCGCGGGCGCGGCGCGCCAGTGGATCTCCGACGAACTCGCCCAGTCCGCACGGTCCGTCGCCGAGCGAGCGGCCGCCGAGGGCCGCGCCCGCAGCGAGGCGGTCCGGCGCCGCACGCCCTTCGTCCTGTGGGGTGCGGTCGGGGCCCTGCTTCTCGGGCAGGCGCTCACCGCGATCGGCGCGGGCTGGACGGACTCCCGTACGGCGGCGCTGGCGGCGGCCGTCGTCCTGGCCGCGCTGCTCACCGTGCTCGTCGTGCGGCACCGCGGCCACGGCGGCCTCCTCGCGCCCGTCACCGGCGAGGACGGCCGGCTGTCCACCTCCCGTACGGTCGCCGCGGCCTGGCTGCTGCCGGCCGTGGGGGTCGTCCTGATGTCCGCGGCCCGGCTGGCGCTGGCCCCGGACGCCGCCGAGCGGCACCGGCTGCTGGCGGGGCTCGGCCTCGCGCGCGGCGCCGGGCTGCTGACCGTGGTGGCGATCGCCTGTGCCGTCGCGGTCGCCGCGGCCCGGCTGGTGTCCGTCCGCATCCGCGCCGGGCGGCAGCAGAAGATCCCCGCCGAGTACCCGCGCGCCGGGGACCTGCTGACCGACGACGCGGGCCGCGGCAGCTTCGCGGACGCGCAGTACGTGCTGCTGAACGCGGTCGCCGTGGTCTTCACCGCGGTCCGTCTCGCCGCCGAGCCGGACCGGCTCCCGGACCTTCCGTGGGGGCTGGTGGTGCTGGCCGCGGTCAGCGCGGCGACGTATCTGGCGGGCAAGTACGCGGAGGGCACCCGCCCGGTCGTGCTCTCCGTCGTACGGGCCCGCGAGATCGGCGGGCTGGACGGGCCGGTCCGTACCGGCGACGACATCGAGATCCGCGGCAGCGGCTTCGTGCCGCCGGGCGCCCAGCCGCCGCACCGGCTCGCCCGTACGGTCGTCCGGATCGGCGCGGTGGATGTCCATGTGCCGCTGGTGCCGGTCCCGGGCGGCTTCGCCAATCCGTCGGACGGCGTGCTGGTCGTGCCGGTGCCGGCCGACGTGGAGCCGGGCCGCGCGGAGGTGCGGGTCATCACGGCGGCCGGGGTCGAATCCGCCGCTTACCCCCTGTTCGTCCAGGAATGACTCGCACGTGTGACGTGCAGGAGTGACGTAAGGATGTCGGGCGCATCCTGATTCGCCCGGTTCCGTTGAACGTTCTGCGACGCCCGGTCCGTATCAGTCTTCGAACGCCTGCCCGTGGGCAGAATCGTCCGCGCCGGGCGGCGACGCAGAGCGGGAGGACATCATGGTGCACACGGGCAGATCGCTCGCGATCGACCACGGAGGATCCGGTGGCGGGCACGGCCCCGGCGGGCTGCGCGGCACGCTCGGGAGGTACGCGCTGCTGCCGCTGCGGATCTTCCTCGGCGTCACCTTCATCTACGCGGGCCTGGACAAGCTCACCGAGCCGGGGTTCTTCGCGGCCTCGGGCACCGGCTCCATCGGCGAGACGATGCGCCAGGCACGGCAGTCGGCCGGTGTGCCGGCCCTGGTCGACCTGGCGCTCAACAGCCCCGTCGGCTTCGGCTACGCCATCGCGGCGGGTGAGCTGGCGGTCGGCCTCGGCGTGTTCCTCGGTGTCCTCGGACGGCTCGCGGCGTGCGGCGGCGCGCTGATCTCGCTGAGCTTCTGGCTGACCGTCAGCTGGTCCACCACGCCGTACTACTTCGGGAACGACCTCGCGTACCTGATGGCCTGGCTGCCGCTGGTGCTGGCCGGCACGCCGTACCTCTCCGTCGACGCCCTCTACGCGAGACGGCGCCGCCGCTTCGGCCGCCGCCTCATCGGCTGACGGCGGCCGGCCGGACCGGTCAGCCGGGGCTGTTCTCCGGCGGCGGCAGCTCCGGGCTCCGCCGCCGTTGGCGGACCATTCCGTACAGCGCCGAGACGCCGCCCGACAGGAACAGCCCCGCGGGCAGGGCGATCAGCGGCCAGGCGCCGGGTACGTCGACGCGGCCCGCGGAGTCCAGGACGTAGACGCCGCCGATGCCGAGCGCGGTCAGGCCCGTGACGAGCCGCGCGGGCTGGAACTCATGCCGCGGCACGATCGGCCACCTCCTTCCGCGCGCCGGTCACGTCCGGCGCCTCCGGGGCTGGCGGCGGGGCCGTGGGCGGCAGCTGGTTCAGGTGGTTCACTTCCGCCTGGCCGAGCCCCACCTCCAGCCGCAGGTCCAGGGTGCCGTGCGGCCGCTCGCCCTTCTCGAGGCCGTGGGCGGGCAGCGTCACCGTACGCTCCCGGTCCGACGCCACGTCCACGTCGTCCGGCGTCTCGCCCGGCAACTGGATGTCGCCGAGCCCGACCTCGATGTGCACCCGCGCCCGTACGCCCTCGGGGAGCGTCACCCGCAGCAGCCCGGCACCCACCTCGGCGTGCGTCCGGACCGTCTCGCCCCGCTCGGGCCGCACCCCGCTGAGGTCCAGGTGCCCGCGGCCCGCGCCCAGTTCGTAGGACGGCCGGAGGTCCGCCGCGGTCGACGGGGACCACGTACGGGCGTCCCAGTCGGCGCTGATGTTGCGCGGCAGGACGGTCGTGGCTCCCAGGAGCAGGGCGGTGACGACCACCATGAAGACCGTGCCGCCGCCGGTCCGGCCGAGCCACGCGCTCAGCACGAGGCCGAGCCCGAACACCACCAGCGCGGCGGCCAGCCCCGCCTGGAGGCTCGCCGGCACCGAACCGTCGTGCCAGGTGACCCCCGTGGCCGCCGCGCCGGCGACCAGCGCCAGCAGGAACGTCAGGCCGCCGATGGACCGCCCGGCCCGCTTCGGCCGCCGCTCCCACGCGTCCCGCCGCTCCGTGGCCCGCGTGCCCGCGCCCTCGGAGTGCGCGCCGCCCCGGCCCGGCCCGCCGGCCGCCGCCGCTTCGTAGGACGGCGTGTCCGCGGGCCCCCAGAGATAGCCGGTACGGCCCCCGTACGTGCCCGTCGGCTGCCCTTCCTTGGCGAGCGGATCCCGCCACCACGAAGGGCTGCCCGGCGCGGGCGGCGCCTGTGTCTCGGGCGGTGCGTCCGCGACGGCCTGCGCCGTCGCCGGGTCCACCGGGCCGGTGCCCCGCGCCGCGGCCCGCCGCTGCTTCGACCAGTACGCGGAACCGGCCACCGCGAGCGCGAGCATGACCGTGAACGCCATGCCGCCGCCCCGGCCGAGCACCGACAGGAACAGCCCGCAGCCGACCAGCGCGACCAGCAGCGCGGTGAGGGCCGTCCCCTCGACACGCCCGGACAGCAGTCGCCGCACCTCGTTCTCGTCCTCGCCCTCCACCGGGATCAGCAGCCAGGCGAGGCCGTACACGATGAGGCCGATGCCGCTGCTGACGGCCAGTACGGCCAGCACGATGCGGAAGATGACCGGATCCAGGTCCCAGTGCCGTCCCAGGCCCCCGCAGACCCCGCCGACCACCTTGGTGCGGCTGCGCCGCAGCGGGGGTGGCGGCGGGGGCGGAGGAGCGGCGGTCGCGCCGTGTGCCGGCCCGGGACCGGCACCGCCGTCAGGGCCGGCGCCGGCACCCGTACCGGCACCATCGCCCGCACCGGGAGGGGAAGCATCGTTCATGCGCCCATGGTGACAAGCGGAACCGCGGCCCGGCATCAGTGACAACCCTGGCCGGTCCCTGAGATATCGGACCGCGCATCCCCGACACTCCTGACACCTCCGGCATTCCCCGAGGTCCGGCGGGCGGGCCGGGGGCGACCGCCCCGTTACGGGTGAGGTTCCGTTGACTATCGTTGTCCTCTGACGGGTTATGGGGGAGCCGGAGGGCGTGCGGTGTCGGAGGCTGCGGTGGACGAGGGTCGGCTGGTCGCCGGGCGGTACCGCCTGCTCGAACGCATCGGTCAGGGCGGCATGGGCACCGTCTGGCGGTCCCAGGACGAACTGCTCGGCCGTCAGGTCGCCGTCAAGCGCCTGCACGCCTCCTCGCTCCAGCTGGAGCCGGACGAGCTGGCCATGCGCAACGAGCGCACCCGCCGCGAGGCCCAGGCGGCCGCGCGCATCAACCACTCCAACGTCGTCGGCGTGCACGACGTCGTGGACGACGCCGGCCTGCCCTGCATCGTCATGGAGTACGTCCCCTCCGTGACGCTCGGCGACGTCATCAAGGAGGCCGCGCTCGCCGGCGACGGCGTACCGCCCGCCGAGGCCGCCCGCATCGGCCGCGGCATGATCGCCGCGCTGCGGGCCGCACACGCGGCGGGCGTTCTGCACCGCGACGTGAAGCCGGGCAACGTCCTCCTCGGCGAGGACGGCCGGGTGGTGCTCACCGACTTCGGGATCGCGGTGGCCAGCGGCACGTCCACCCTCACCAAGACCGGCGAACTGGTCGGTTCCATCGACTACTTGGCGCCCGAGCGCGTCAAGGGCGGTACGCCGGGGCCCGCCTCGGACCTGTGGGCCCTGGGCGCGACGCTGTACCAGGCGGTCGAGGGCCGGCCCCCGTTCCGCAAGAACACCGCGGTGGAGACGGCGTACTCGATCGCCGTCGACCCGCTGGACCCGCCCCGCAAGGCCGGCCCGCTCACGGCCCTCATCGAGGCGCTGCTCGCCAAGGAGCCGTCGGACCGCCCGTCGGCCGAGGCCGTCGAACGGACCCTCCGCGCGCCCGCCTCCGAGGCGGTGACCGAATACCTCACGGTGGAGGGCTTCACGACCTCCGGAACGGGCACCGGGGGCGGCCCGGTGACGACGGGCACCGGAACCGCGACCGGCACCGGCACCGGCATCGGGGCCGGAACCGGATCCGGAACAGCGACCGGAGCCGGGCCCGGCACCCTCGACACCGGTACGGGCACGGGCACGACAACGGGCACGGGCACGAGTACCGGCACCGGTACGACTACGGGAACGGGTACCGGCACCGGGACGCGCCCGGGTGCCGTCCCCGCTGCTGCCGTCCCCGGTGCGGGCGCCTTCCCCTCCGTGCCCGTCCAGCGCGCCACCGACGCCACCGACCGGGTCACCGTCAGCGGCGGCCCGGCGGTGCCCGCCCGTCGCCGTCCGCTGCGCTTCGTCCTGTGGGGCGCGGTGGCCGTCGTGGGCGCCGGCGCGGTCGCGGCCGGGCTGATACACGTCCTGGGGGGCGGCGGCGGCGTCCAGGCGGCCCCGGGGGCCGGTGAGTCGGCCGGGCCGTCCGCCCCCGCGAGCCAGGACCCGCCGAAGGTGCCCAAGGGCTACCACCTGGTCACGGAGAAGAAGATGGGCGTCTCCTTCCCCGTACCGAACGGCTGGACCCGCCAGGCCATGCCGGACCGCAACGAGGTCGACTACCTCCACCCGTCCGGACTCGTCGGCCTGAAGGTCAGCGTGCTGGGCTTCGCCAGCTCCAATCACGTCCGCCACTTCGAGCAGGTCGAGCAGCAGCTCAAGGCCAAGTCGCAGGGGTACGAGCGGCTGCGCCTCCAGGACACCCTGTTCCAGGGGCAGCCCGCCGCCGTCTGGGAGTTCACCTTCCAGGGCCGGGCGCGCGAGTTCCGCGCCATCGACCTCGGCTTCGGCAAGGAGGGGGAGGACGAGTACGCCCTCTACCTGTCCGCGCCGAAGGCTCAGTGGGCGCAGTACCAGAACGTCTTCAACGTGGCCCGCGACGGATTCCGCGACCACCGGCCGAACAGCTGAGGCCACGGCCCGCCGGGACCGATCAGGGGACGATCAGGGTCGACCCTGATGCCCGGACATCCGTCCGCGTGTGACGATCGGGAGCATGACGACCGCTCCGCCCCGTACCGAGGGCCCGTACGCCTCGGTGCCCGACCCCGCCGACCGCCCTCCGCGCCGCCTCTACCGCAGCGCCGACGGCCGGCTCCTCGGCGGCGTCGCCCGGGGTCTGGCGGGCCACCTGGCGCTGCCCGTCTCCTGGGTGCGGATCGTCTTCGTCGCGCTCTTCGTGGCGCAGGGCATGGGCGCCCTCCTGTACGCCGCGTTCTGGTTCTTCGTGCCCCTCGGGGTCGGCGGCGTCGACGCCCACCGAGGGGCCGCGTACGGCCCGTACGCCCCCGAGGGCACGGCCCCGGACGGCCGGCGCCCCCGCCGCGTCCGGCGCCCCGACAAGGGCCAGCTCTTCGCGCTGATCGCCCTGATCGTCGGGGCCTCCGTGCTCGCCTCGAACTTCCGGCTCGGGCAGGCCAACGCCTACCTGTGGCCGGTGCTCCTCATCGGCGCCGGCGTCGCCCTCGTGTGGCGGCAGGCCGACAACGCCCGCCGCGCCCAGTGGCTGGAGCTCGGCCGCAGGAAGGGCGTACTGCCCTTCGCACGCGGCGCGGCCGGTGTCCTCCTGGTGGGCATCGGCGTCACCGCCATCGTGATCCTCCAGGGCTCGGTCCGGAACCTCGGCTCCGTCCTGCAGGCCGCGCTCGCCGTCGTCGTCGGCATCGCCCTGCTCGCGGGCCCCTACCTCGTGCGCATGATGCAGGACCTCTCCGAGGAGCGCCTGATGCGCATCCGGGCACAGGAGCGCGCCGAGGTCGCGGCCCACGTCCACGACTCCGTCCTGCACACCCTCACGCTCATCCAGCGCAGCGCCGACGACCCCCGGGAGGTGGCGCGCCTCGCCCGCGCCCAGGAGCGCGAGCTGCGCGCCTGGCTGTACAAGCCGGAGGGCCGCGGCAAGGACGAGGACGAGGAGCCGGACCGGCTCGCGGACGCCGTCCGGAAGGCGGCGGCCGAGGTCGAGGACGCGCACGGCGTGCCGATCGAGGTCGTGGTCGTCGGTGACTGCCCGCTGGACGAGCAGCTCGGGGCGCAGCTGCAGGCCGCGCGCGAGGCGATGGTGAACGCGGCCAAGTACGGTGGCAGCGGCGGCGCGGTGCAGGTCTTCGCCGAGGTGGAGGGCCGGTCGGTGTTCGTCTCCGTACGCGACCGGGGGCCCGGCTTCGACCTGGACGCGGTGCCGGCGGACCGGATGGGCGTACGGGAGTCCATCATCGGGCGGATGCAGCGCAACGGCGGTACGGCGCGGCTGCGCTCGGCCCCGGACGGGGGGACGGTAGTGGAACTGGAAATGGAGAGGGCCGCGGAATGAACGCCACCGAAGCAGCACAGGGGAGCGGCGAGGGGGCGGCCCGGCGGGCGCGCGTGGTCCTCGTCGACGACCACCGGATGTTCCGTACGGGCGTCCAGGCCGAGATCGGGCAGACCGACACGACCGGCGTCGAGGTGGTCGGCGAGGCCGCCGACGTCGACCAGGCGGTCACGGTCATCACGGCCACCCGGCCCGAGGTCGTGCTGCTGGACGTGCACCTGCCCGGCGGCGGCGGGGTGGAGGTGCTGCGCCGGTCCGCCTCCCTCATGGCCGACCCGGAGCGCCCGGTCCGCTTCCTGGCCCTGTCGGTGTCCGACGCGGCGGAGGACGTCATCGGCGTCATCCGGGGCGGGGCGCGCGGTTACGTCACGAAGACGATCACCGGTACGGACCTGGTGGACGCGATCTTCCGGGTCGCGGACGGCGACGCGGTCTTCTCCCCGCGGCTGGCCGGTTTCGTCCTCGACGCCTTCGCGTCGACGGACGCCCCGCCCGTCGACGAGGACCTCGACCGCCTCACCCAGCGCGAGCGCGAGGTGCTGCGGCTGATCGCCCGCGGCTACGCGTACAAGGAGATCGCCAAGCAGCTCTTCATCTCCGTCAAGACGGTCGAGTCGCACGTGTCGGCGGTCCTCCGCAAGCTCCAGCTCTCCAACCGCCACGAGCTGACGCGCTGGGCGACGGCCCGCCGCCTGATCTGACGCCGACTCCCGCCTCCGGTCCGGGAGTTCGGCCTCCCGGGCCCGGGAGGCCGGCAGTGTACGCGACAGCCCCGCCCTCCGGGTGCCGCTCGGCAAATCCCACCCGATGTCCCGGGGTGTTCCGTGGCTCGTCACCGCGAGGTGACCACCCGGTCATACCTTGGAAGTGACCAACCGGGCACCTCCGCGGTGGTACCCGGCCGGTACTCCCCTGCGGAGGTGGGCGCAGTGACGGACGCATGGCGCTACCGGGGTGACCAGGCGGGTCACGCGGCCCGGGCGGATCCGCGGCGGGACCGCGCAGGCGCTTCGCGCGCCCGGGCGGCACACGCCGCGTACGCCGCCGGCGGCAAGGGCCTCGCCCCCCACTGAGTGCGATGAGCGAGCGAGGCGGTGCTCACCGCGTGCCCCGTCTGCGGAGCACCGCCGTGGTCACGGGGGAGTGCAGCTCCCAGCCCATGGCCCGGTACAGGGACAGCCCGTCGTCCCGGGCCACCAGCACCCCCTGCGTGGCGCCCTGCTGCGCCGCACGGGCCGCCAGCGCCGTCATCACGACCCGGCCCAGCCCCTGGCGGCGGTGTGCGGGGTCGGTGCGGACCTGGTCGAAGACCGCCGTCGCGCCGGCCAGCGCGACCCGGCCGCCGGCCGCCACCTCCCCGGACGCGGCGAACGCGCGCGCGTCGACGATGCCGCCCTGGGCGACCGTCTCGACGACGTACCCGCCCGGCAGCACGGCCGGGTCCGGCGGCGGCGCGGGGGCCGCGCCGGGCACCAGGCCGTCCCGCAGCCCGTCGGGTACCTCCGGCAGCTCCGGTGCCCCCGTCGCCCGTGACGCACCGCTGTGCGACGTGCGGCCCAGCGGGGCGGTCATCAGGTACTCCGGTGCCCGGAACTCCCAGGAGGCCGGCAGTGCGGGCTCGACGGCCGAGCGGGGCGCGCAGACCTTCAGCCACAGGCCCGGCGTGATGAGCGCGACGGACAGGCGGCGCAGCACCGCGGGGTCCGCGGCGGGCAGGACGTACCGCGCGACCTGGTCGGTGCGGCCCACGGCTATCCGGAAGCCGCCCGGTACCTCGACCGCGCCGTCCGTGCCGCGCGAACGCACCCAGCCGTCCACCCAGGCGCGCACGACCTCGGGCCGTGCCACGGGCACGCGGTGGTGCTCGGTCATTGTGTCCACGGACCCGATCGTATTGCGAGAGCTTCGCAATAGTGACGGTCGAATTCGGCCCCCTTGCATAACGCTGCCGGGGCCACCCGAATCCTTGGAAAATCAGGCTACTTGAGAGAGGCCAAGGGCCGTGCGGGTACATATCGGTGATGGTGTTCGGCTCTACTTCGATGTGGAGGGAGCCCAACTGGAGACGGACGGCCCGGACATGGCCGAACGGCCGACGATCGTGCTGCTCCACGGGGGACCGGGGGCCGACCACACCCTGTTCAAACCGGAGCTTTCCGCCGCGGCCGGATTCGCTCAGGTCATCTACCTCGACCAGCGGGGGAGCGGCCGTTCCGTACGGTGCGGGCCGTCCCAGTGGACGTGGGAGCGGTGGGCGGACGACGCGATCGACTTCTGCGACGCGCTGGAGATCGAACGGCCCGTCCTCCTGGGCTCGTCCAGCGGCGGATGGGTCGCGCTGCTGGCGGCCATCCGGCACCCCGACCGGTTCGCCGGGCTGGTGCTGGACAGCGTGATGCCCGGGGACACGTATGAACGGCTGGAGATGTTCGAACGGCTGGGAGGGCCGGAGGCGCGGGACGTCGCCCTGCGGTACTGGGCCGGGGACAACGGCGACGAGATGACCGAGGCGTGGGAACGCGTCTGCCTGCCCCTGTACTCCCGGCAGCCCGGCGGGGACGCGGCCAGCCACGACCGGCTCCGCCGGGTGCGCTGGAACGACGACGTGCTGGACCACTTCCGCACCGTGCTGGCCAGGGGGTTCGACCCCTGGCACGGGCTGGAACGGCTGGAGTGCCGCACGATGATCCTGGCCGGCGAGCAGGACCCGGTGGCGACCGCCTCGGCGGCCCGCCGCTTCGCGCACCGGCTGAGCCGCGCGGACGTACGGCTGCACGTCCTGGCGGAGGCCGGGCACGGGGTCTTCCGAGAGTCGCCGAACCGGGCGATGGACCTGTTGCGGGACTTCGTGGTGAGCGGTCATGTGCCGCGCCTGCATTGAACCGCCGGAGCCGCTTTTCCGTGGCCGAATATGGCTGGCGGTTCCGGTGTTACCGGCGGGCGCGGACGTGCGGGACGCGGAATTCGACCGGTCGGTCGAATTCCGGGGCGTGAGTCGTGAACCGTGAGACGTGAACCGTGAGTCGTGAACCGTGAGTCGGAATTCATTGATTGCTGAACCGGTTCCCGCGCTGCGGACTCCCGTCTACCGAAGCCGTCTTCCGAAACGGTCTTCCGGGGCCGTCTTCCGAAACGGTCTTCCGATACGAATGTGGCGAGGTTGGCCCGGTGTTCCCCTCGCGTCAGCAAAGCGCCGGAGGGGCCCTCGGGGTTCGCGACGCCGCCGACCCCTCTCCCTGTCCGCTTCGCCTGTCCGCCGCGTCCGCCCTGCCGTTGGTACGGCGGTGGCCCGGGTCAAGGGGGAGCGGGCCGCCGCCGTACCTTCGGCGGGGGCGGCCGGCGGCCGTCGGGGCGGAACCGACGGCGGTGGGGAGCCGGCCGCCTGGACGAGGACGCTAAACCTCCCGGCGGCCGGCAAGCGGGCCTTTGCCGGGCATTGCCCACTCCCTTACCGGTCCGTGCCCGCTTCTGGCCGCCGGGTGAATGACGTCGACCGGTGCCGTACGAGAGTGCGGACCAGAGGCGCGCGGCAGTTCGAGCCGCTGGTGGGTGCTGGGGATGCGCGACAGGGGGCGGGCGGACCTGCCCGCGGGGCCGTGCGGCGCCGGAGCTACGATCGACCACTATGGACGTAGTGATCAATGTGTTCGTCGCCCTGCACATCATCGGCATCGCTTCGCTGCTCGGCGGCTTCCTCACGCAGATGAAGGCGATGAGCGCGGGCACCGCCCGCTTTGTGCCCGCGATGCTGCACGGCGCGATCACGATGCTGGTGACCGGCGTCATCCTGGTCGGCCTGAACCAGATGCAGGACGCCTCGGTCAACAACATCAAGATCGGCGTCAAGCTCGCCGTCCTGATCGTCATCCTGGGCCTGGTCTACGTGAAGCGCGACGAGGAGAAGGTGGAGAAGCCGCTCTTCGGACTCGTCGGCCTGCTCACGGTCGTCAACATCTTCATCGCGCTCCTCTGGACCTGAGGGGCCTGGGACCTGAGAGTCCCGCCGTACGCGAGAACCGCGCGGCTGCCCTCGGAGGGCAGCCGCGCGGTTCGTCGTTCTATGCATTGCCTCAGGCAGGTCGTACGTTCCCGTAGATCGGCATGTAGTAGATCGACTCCACGCGTACGTTCGCGCCCGGCTTCGGGGCGTGGATCATCTTGCCGTCGCCGATGTACATCCCGACGTGGCTGATGTCGTCGTAGAAGAACACCAGGTCGCCCGGTTGCAGATCCTGCGTCGCGACCCGCGTGCCGGTCTTCACCTGGTCCCAGGTCGTCCGCGGCAGCGAGACGCCGGCCGCCTTCCACGCCGCCTGGGTCAGCCCCGAGCAGTCGTACGACGCGGGCCCGGTGGCGCCCCAGACGTACGGCTTGCCCATCTGCGCGCGGGCGAACGCGATCGCCTTCTCCGCCTTGGTCGCGTACGAACCGTCGGGCACCCCGGAACCGCTGCCCGTCCCGGAGCCGGAGCCGGAGCCGCCGTCCGTGCCGCCCGCACCGCCGTCCTGCTCACGCTCGCGCTCGGCCTGCTCCCGCGCCAGCTCCTCGGCCTTGCGCTTCGCCTCGGCCTTCTTCTTGCGCTCCAGCTCCGCCAGCCGCTCCTTCTCCTGCGCGGTCAGCCGGGACAGCAGTTGCCGGGCCTCGGTCAGCTTGCCCTGGACCTCCTGCTTGGACGTCTTCAGCGAATCCTGGGACTTCTGCAGCTCCTCCAGGCCCTTCGTCGCCTGCGCACGCTTGCGCGCGGCCTGCGCCTGCTGGTCCTGGTAGTCGGCGACCGCCTCCTGCTGGCGGCCGGTGAGCCGCTTCATCAGGTGATTGCGGTCCACGAACTGCTGCGGATCCTGCGCCAGCATCAGCTGCGCGGTCGGGCTCAGCCCGCCGGACCGGTACTGGGCGGAGGCGAAGGTGCCCAGCTCCCGCCGGGCGTCGTTCATCTTCTGGGTCCGCTCGGCCGCGGCGTCCCGCAGCTCGTCCACCTTGTCGCGCTGCGTCGCGGAGCGCTCCTTGGCGGCGTTGTACTTCTGGGTGGCGACCTCGGCCTGCCGGTACAGGCCGTCGACCTTCTTCTTGACCTCCTCTATGGAAGGTGCGGGCTTCCTGGGGGACGCATCCGCGGTCTGGGTGAGCAGCGTGACCGAGGCCAGCGCCGCGGTGGTGAGCCCGGCCGCCGTACGGCGGTGTGCGGGCACGGTGAGCATGCGGGTGCGCGGCTTGCGATGAGACGCCAAGGCCGGCGACTCCTTCCGTGGACCGCCTACCGGGTTAGCTGTCGGGTTCGGGCGCGTGAGCGCGCGCGTGGGGCGCGTGCCCACTGGTGCTACGGAAGGTGCCCTACGGCCGTACGGATCGCTCCGTAGAGGCCGATTCACCCCGGTCGTGCGTGTGGGTCCCCGGCTCCGGCTGCCGTGCGTACGAACAGTTGCCGTGCGTATCGGCAAGGGCCGTGCGTACGAACAGACCGGACTCGGCGGGGCGGCCCGTGCCGGTGCTGTCACCGACGGGTGGGGCGGGCTGCCCGGTCGGCACGGTAGCCAACTCGTGTGACTTCTGTGAAGGCTGATGTTCGATTTGCCCGCAATCTTTTCGTGACCTGATCGTGTCCGTGCCGATGTGAGGGCTGTCGCGACCACGGAATGTCCGGTGCCGTTGTCCGTCCGTGACGGGCGGCGGGGTGCCGTATCCTCCGCGCCGCTGTCGGTGCCGTCCTCCGTTCCCGTTCAGGTCGCGCTCGCCCCTTTTCGTACGGCCCTCCGGCCCTGCTCCCGCCGCGCTTCCACCCGCCCGCACCGCGCCTCCGCCGGATCCGTGAGCCCGGAATTCCGCGGCCGGGGCCGGGTTGTCGGTGGGGCGGCCTAGACTCGGTGGGCGATGAGCAGCCTCTTTGACGACAGCTTCCTGGCGGACCTCGACCCCAAGGACGAGGAGCCGCCGCCTCCCGAGGACGAGGACCGTCCGGCAGCGGAGGAGGTGCCGCACGACCTCTTCGGTGGCCGCTACGACGCGCCCGTCCAGCGGGACGCGTACTACCGTGACGGCGCCGCCCGCCCCGCCGTCGACCCGGCCGCGCTGCTGGAGGGGCTGAACGACCAGCAGAAGGCCGCCGTCGTGCACACGGGCTCGCCGCTGCTCATCGTCGCCGGCGCCGGCTCCGGCAAGACGCGTGTCCTCACGCACCGCATCGCGCACCTCCTCGGCACGCGCCACGTCCACCCCGGCCAGATCCTCGCGATCACCTTCACGAACAAGGCCGCGGGCGAGATGAAGGAGCGCGTGGAGGAGCTCGTCGGCCCGCGCGCCAACGCCATGTGGGTCTCCACCTTCCACAGCGCGTGCGTGCGCATCCTGCGTCGCGAGTCCAAGAAGCTGGGCTTCACCTCATCGTTCTCGATCTACGACGCCGCCGACTCCAAGCGCCTGATGGCGCTGGTCTGCCGCGATCTGGACCTGGACCCCAAGCGCTTCCCGCCGAAGTCCTTCAGCGCCAAGGTCTCCAACCTCAAGAACGAGCTCATCGACCACGAGGACTTCGCCGGGACGGCCGCCGACGGGTTCGAGAAGACCCTCGCCGAGGCGTACGCGATGTACCAGGCACGGCTGCGCGAGGCCAACGCCCTGGACTTCGACGACATCATCATGACGACGGTGAACCTGCTCCAGGCGTTCCCGGACGTCGCGGACCACTACCGCCGCCGCTTCCGGCACGTCCTGGTCGACGAGTACCAGGACACCAACCACGCCCAGTACACCCTCGTACGCGAGCTGGTCGGCCCGGGGACGGACGAGGTGCCCGCCGCCGAGCTGTGCGTCGTGGGCGACGCCGACCAGTCGATCTACGCCTTCCGCGGCGCCACGATCCGGAACATCCTCCAGTTCGAGGAGGACTACCCGAACGCCACGACGATCCTGCTGGAGCAGAACTACCGCTCCTCGCAGACGATCCTCTCGGCCGCCAACGCCGTCATCGAGCGCAACGAGAACCGCCGCCCGAAGAACCTCTGGACGGACGCCGGCACCGGCCCGAAGATCACCGGCTATGTCGCCGACACCGAGCACGACGAGGCGCAGTTCGTCGCCGACGAGATCGACCGGCTCACGGACGCCGGTGAGACCAGGGCCGGCGACGTCGCGATCTTCTACCGGACCAACGCCCAGTCCCGTGTCTTCGAAGAGGTCTTCATCCGGGTCGGGCTGCCCTACAAGGTCGTCGGCGGCGTGCGCTTCTACGAGCGCAAGGAGGTCCGGGACGTCCTCGCGTACCTGCGCGTGCTGTCCAACCCCGAGGACACCGTCCCGCTCCGCCGCATCCTGAACGTGCCGAAGCGCGGCATCGGCGACCGCGCCGAGGCGATGATCGACGCCCTCTCGGCCCGCGAGAAGATCACGTTCCCGCAGGCGCTGCGCCGCGTCGACGAGGCGTACGGCATGGCCGCGCGCTCCGCGAACGCCGTCAAGCGCTTCAACACGCTCATGGAAGAGCTGCGGACCATCGTCGAGTCCGGTGCCGGGCCCGCGACCGTCCTGGAAGCGGTCCTGGAGCGTACGGGCTATCTGGCCGAGCTCCAGTCGTCCACGGACCCGCAGGACGAGACCCGCATCGAGAACCTCCAGGAACTCGCGGCGGTCGCCCTCGAGTTCGAGCAGGACCGCGGCGTGGACGCTGAGACATCAGGGACTGCCGTCCCGGGCGGCACCCTCTCCGACTTCCTGGAGCAGGTCGCCCTGGTCGCCGACTCCGACCAGATCCCCGACGAGGACGACGAGGGCACGGGCGTCATCACGCTCATGACCCTGCACACCGCGAAGGGCCTGGAGTTCCCCACCGTCTTCCTGACGGGCATGGAGGACGGTGTCTTCCCGCACATGCGTGCGCTCGGCCAGACCAAGGAGCTGGAGGAGGAGCGGCGGCTGGCGTACGTCGGCATCACGCGCGCCCGCGAGCGGCTCTACCTCACGCGTTCCACGATGCGCAGCGCGTGGGGCCAGCCCCAGTACAACCCGCAGTCCCGCTTCCTGGAAGAGATCCCGGACGAGTACGTCGAGTGGAAGCGGACCGGCCCGGCGACGCCGTCCGCGTCCATGGGCGGGCTCTCCTCGGGCCTGTCCTCCGGCTTCTCCGGCGGCGGCTTCGGCTCCTCGTCCTCGTCCTCCTCGCGGAGCAAGGCCGGGCCGAGCGGCTTCGCGACCCGCCGGGCCAAGGACCGGCAGGTGGTCGCGCTGGCCATCGGCGACCGCGTCACGCACGACAGCTTCGGGCTCGGCACGGTCGTCGGGGTCAAGGGCAGCGGCGACAACGCCGAGGCGACGATCGACTTCGGCGGCGAGAAGCCGAAGCGCCTGCTGCTGCGGTACGCGCCGGTGCAGAAGCTGTAGACGGCGCGGAAGCCGTCGACGGGCAGACAGCGCATACGCAGGTGGCCCGGAACCCCTCGGGGTTCCGGGCCACCTGCGTATGCGCGTGCTGGAGCGCGCGGCTGGGGCGTGCGCGCCGGGGCGTGCCTGCTCTCGCCGGCTCAGTTGGGGTCGATGCCCTTGGAGCGCAGCCAGGGCAGCGGGTCTATCGCGTCGCCACCGCCCGGGTGCACCTCGAAGTGCAGGTGGGGGCCGGTGGAGTTACCGGAGTTGCCCGAGTACGCGATCACGTCGCCGGCCTTCACCGTGCCCGAGCGGATCTTGGCGCTGCTGAGGTGGCAGTACCAGGTCTCCGTGCCGTCCGGCGCGGTGATCTCCACCATGTTGCCGTAGGCGGGGTTCCACTTGGTGACGACGGTACCGTCGGTCGCGGCCATCACGGGCGTGCCGTAGCTGACCGGGAAATCGATCCCGGAGTGCAGCGACATCCAGTTGACGCCGGCCTGCCCGTAGAGGGCGCTGAGCCCGTGCTGCTTGACCGGGAGCGCGAACTTGGGGCGCAGCGCCTCCTTGCGCGCCGCTTCCTCGGCTTTGCGCTTCTTCTCGGCGGCCGCCCGGGCCTGCAGGTCGAGACGTTCCTGCGTACGGCTGGCACGGTCGGCGAAGTCGTTCGCGTCGGCGCTGAGGTTCGACAGCTGGGAGTCCAGCTTGTTGTTCGCGGCCGACGGCTTCACGGCCGAGGCGTCCGACGCGGCCTGTACGGCGGTGTCGTCGTCCTTGTCGGTCGCGCCGGAGACGGAGGCCGCGGCCACGGCGCACACGCCCATGGCGGCCACGGACGGCACCGCGACGGTCAGCAGCGCGGACTTCTTCGCCGGGCGGCGCCGGCTCCGGCCGCCGCTCCCCTGCGCCTCGCGCCGGGCGGCCCGGCGCCCGCCGGGAGCAGCCCCGGAGGGGCCGTCGAGGCCGCCCTCGGGGGAGACGGCGGGGGTGGGGATGATCGCGGTGACGGCGGAGTGGAGGTCGCCGTCCTCGCCGGCGCCGTTCCCGGCGTCGGCCGCGGCCAGGTCGTCGGGCGTGAAGACGGCGGTGGACTCGGCAGCACCCTCGGGGGCCGCGCCCTGCACGTGCTCGACGGCATCGAACTGCGCGGTCTCGAACTGGGACGGGTCGAGGTGGGTCGGGTCGAGCTGCCCGGCTTCGAACTGTCCGGTGTCGAACTGGGACGGGTCGAGCTGCCCGGCATCGAATTGCCCGGTGTCGAACTGTCCGGAGTCGTACGGGCCCGTGCCGAACTGCGTCGCCTCGAACTGGTTCGCCTCGAACTGTGCGCCCTGATAGGCCGCCTCGTACTCCTCGGCGCCGGCCCAGGCCTCGCCGTCCCACTGCCCGGTGTCGGTGCCGGCCCCGGCGTCCTGCTGCCCGTACCCGGCGTACGCACCGGTGGCGTCGTAGGTACCGGCGGCATCGTAGGCACCGGTGGTGTCGTACGAGCCGGTGTCGTACGTGGTGTTCGGGTCGTACGCCCCGGTGTCGTACGTACCGGTGCTGTCGTACGCGCCGTACGCATACGGGTCGTAGCTGCCGGTTCCGTACCCCGTGGCGTACGTACCGGTGTCGTACGTCCCGTTCGAGTCGTACGCACCGCTCACGTCGTAGCTGCCGGTCTCGTACGCTCCGCCGTCGTGCGTCGTCCCGCCGTCGTAGGACACCGTGCCGTAGGCGCCGGTGTCGTAGGCGGCCGCTTCGTACATGGTCGGGTCGTACGCCCCGGCGGCATACGCACCCGTGTCGTACGTTCCGGTGGTGTACCCGTCGTACGCGGCGTAACCGAGCTGGGGGTCCTGCTGCCCGTGCGGCTCGTATCCGGGATGGGACCCGTACGAGGCGTCAGCAGCAGAGCCGGTCGGGTCTGGGTTCCCCGACGGGTGACGGTCGTTCACCACCAACTTCTCTTTCGCCTCGGCAGCAGGAGAATTAGCGGCGACTGTACCCGGCGGTATGCGACGGCGACAATCTTCCGTAGGTTTCGGGCCCTTCCAGACCGGGCATTTGGCCGTCTTTCGGAGGACGCCACACAGGTTCTTGGCGCCACGTTCGAAGAATGTTCGAGATCAATTGGCGTAGCCGTCGGCTTCGGCGCGCGCTTCGGCCACCTGCGCCGACGCCCGGAACGAGCAGGTCGGAGCAGGTCGTGGCAGTTCTGGGGAGTTCAGGCCACGGACGCCCGGTCGGGGGCGGCGGCTTCCGGCGGGGCGCCGGTCTGCTCCGGCTGGCCCGGATTGAGCGGATCCGCGGCGGCCAGCGCTTCGCGGATGCCGGCGGCGACCGCGCCGTTGACCGGAAAGGCGAGATGTCCGACACCGGAGACATGAACGTTCCGGGTGCGGAGATCATCATGATCGATCCGTGCCGTCTCCACCGGGACCATCATCTGATCGAGATCACTCCAGAAGCAGACGAAATGCGTCCGGCAATTCGGCGCCGGCGCGGCCAACTCCTTGATCACGTCGGAATCCGTCCGCATCTGGCGCACGAGCGGATGCGCGGGCAGCAGCGACGCGAGCCGGGTGCCGCCGTGCGGGGTGCCGAGCGTGACCAGCGTCCGGATCCGCGCGTCGCCGCCCAGTCGCTGGACGTAGTACCGCGCGATCAGCCCGCCGAGGCTGTGGCCCACCATGTCGATGCGGCGGTGCCCCGTGCGCGCGCAGACGTCCTCCACGTGGCGGCCCAGCAGCTCGGCGGCCTTGCGGATGTCGCACGTAAGAGGGGAGTAGTTGAGCGCCTCCAGGTGACGCCAGCCGTGCCGGCGCAGGGAACGGCGCAGCAGTACGAAGACGGAACGGTTGTCGATGAAGCCGTGCAGCAGGAGCACCGGCGGATGCGACCGCCCCTCGGTGGGGAGGAGGGCGGGCGCGGGCAGGCGGTCGGGGCCGGTGCCGGTGTCGGCGCCGATGCGGGAGCCGGCTCCGGTCTTGGCGCCGGTCCCGGTCGTGGCCTCGGCTCCGGTCTTGGCGTCGGCCCCGGTCCCGGTCAGCGGCTTGGAGCGCGCCCCCGCGCGCGTCCCGGTCCGCGCCTCGGGACCTGTCGGAGCCGTGGCCTCCGCCGCGGCCCCTCTCCGCGCCTCGTTTCGGGTCCGCGCATTGGCGTGCGTCCGGTCCGCGTCGGTGGACCACGGCCCGGCGGCCTTCCGCGCTCTCGAACCGGCACTGATGCCGGTGGCCGCCCCGACGGCGCCGATGGCGGTGCCGGCCATGTCGGTCGTGCCGACACTCGCATCGGTTGTGTCGGCATCCGCGTCGGCGGTGTCGATGGCCGCATCGAGGGTGTCGGTGATGTCGATGACCGCGTCGTCGAGGGGGGGATCAGTATGTCCGTCCGCGGCGGCGTCGGCGGCCGCCCGGGCGTGCGCCGCGGCTGCGGCGGCCTGCTCCTGCGAGACGCCCATGGGATACAGCAACAGGTGCCCCGCGAGCACCGCCAGCTCCCAGACCGTGACGCGCAGCCTGGCGGCGGAGGGGCGGATCAGACAGCAGAGAAAGGGCAAGGCCTTCATCGGCCGACCTCCCGAACGGCATGGGGAGGACGCCTCTGTCCCCCGTCATGCCCTCATGGGGAGCCGTTGGGTGCGTACACGGTCCCCGTACACCGTGCTCGCCTGTGACGTCCTGATACCGGTACGGGACGCCGGCGCTCTCGCCGACGTGTGTCCCCGCTGCTCCTGCGTCCGTACTGCTGTGTGTCCGTACGTGACGCGATACCAGTTCCCCGCACTCCGTGCGTGTGCATAGGGCCTGTACGTACCCGAAGTGCGCACCTCCGTGCCGCGCGGCTCACGACGCGGCGGTGCGACGACCTGCTGCGGCTCCCTGCGCCGTCCGCAGACACCCCCGCCGCCTCGCGGCGGCGGTTGGTGTGAGGCGTACGGCGCGTAGCGAACGTGTCCCACGTGTGATTTCCCCCTCCCTCCATGTCGCGAAACGGCTCCGTACGCGATGCTGGCGATAACGTTCGTTCACGCTGGCGGCCGCCCGGGCGGCCGCTCATTCGGTTGTCGGCTCGACGGCACTGGTCAAGGCACGTGCCGCGCTTGGCTTGGAGGCAGTGATGGGTGTGACCGGTCCGATCCGTGTGGTGGTGGCCAAGCCGGGGCTCGACGGCCATGACCGTGGTGCCAAGGTCATCGCACGAGCGCTGCGTGACGCGGGTATGGAGGTCATCTACACCGGGCTCCACCAGACCCCGGAGCAGATCGTCGACACCGCGATCCAGGAGGACGCCGACGCGATCGGCCTCTCGATCCTCTCGGGGGCGCACAACACCCTCTTCGCGCGGGTGATCGAACTGCTCAAGGAGCGCGACGCGGAGGACATCAAGGTCTTCGGCGGCGGCATCATCCCGGAGGCCGACATCCCCCCGCTCAAGGAGCTGGGCGTCGCCGAGATCTTCACCCCCGGCGCCACGACCGCCTCCATCGTCGACTGGGTCAACACCCACGTCCGCCAGCTGACAGCCTGACCGCCCGGCAGCCCGGCCGAGAGCCCGGCCGACTGTCCGGTCGCCTGTCCGGCCGGCTATCGGGTCGCCTGTCCGGCGGGCTGCCCGCAGGGACGGCGCCGCCCCGGGGCTCATGACGCCGCTCCGGTGCTCATGACGCCGCTCCGGGGCTCATGGGGCTGCCGGTCCCTGTGGTCGGTGTCGGCTGCCCGGCCAGTTCGGCGTGCATCGTGGCGCGGAGCCGAAGGGTGCCGACGAGGCGCTGGAAGGCCTCGGACCAGTAGCCGTCGGCGCCCGGCGAGCCGTCCTCCGGCTCGTCGCCCCGGGCCGTGAGCTTGTCGAGCCGATCGGCGGCGGCCGGGTCCAGGCACCGTTCGGCCAGCCCCATCACGCCGCTGAAACTCCACGGGTAACTCCCGGCGTCCCGCGCGATGTCCAGCGCGTCCACCACCGCCGTACCGAGCGACTCCGTCCACGGCACGGCACACACCCCCAGCAGCCGGAACGCGTCCGACAGCCCGTGCGACGCGATGAACTCCGCCACCCATGTGCCGCGTTCCCCCTCCGGCAGCACCCCGAGCAGCTTCGCGGTGTCGCGCGACGATCCGGCCTCCGTGGCGGCGGGGCCCGCGTTCATGGGCGCGGCGTCCGGTATCGAGGAGGGCCGGTCGGCCGCCATGGACGGCGTGCCCAGGAGGGCCCGCGCCCAGGCGGTGTCGCGCTGGCGCACCGCCGCGCGGCACCAGGCGTCGTGCACCTCCGTACGCCGCCCCTCTGCCACCGGCAGTGCGACGATCTCCGCCGGACCGCGACCGCCCAGGTGCCCGGACCAGGCGTCCAGCGGCGCCGACTCCAGCAACTGGGCCAGCCACCAAGCGCGTTCACCCCGCCCGGCCGGCGCCTTGGCCACCACCCCGTCCCGCTCCATCCCCGCGTCGCAGCCCCTCGGCGCCTCCACGACGACGACCGGGCCGCCGCCTTCCTCGTCCCCCGCCGCCTCGAGCCGCAGGCAGGCCGTCGCGCGGGCCGCCATACGGGTGGCCAGGGCGGCGCCGGGGAGTGCGGACAGCAGCTCCGCAGCGGTGGCCCGGACATTCCGGCTGCGGTCGGAGAGCGCCTTCTCCAGGAACGGCTCGTCCGCCGCCGACAGGCCCTCCCGGAGCGAATCCAGGAACATCAGCCGGTCCTCGGCCCGTTCGGTGGACCACGTACTCGCGATCAGCTCCAGCCCCGCCGCCGGATCCAGGCGCCGGGTCGCCGACAGCAGCGCCACCCGCTCCGCGAACAGCCCCTCCTCCCAGAGGCGGCGACCGGCCTCCTGATCCCCGCGGGCCGGGATCGCCGCCGCCCCGCCGATGCCGCGCAGCGCGAACTTCCAGTCGTCGTTCAGCCGCGCCAGCCACAGCGCGCCCGGCCCGGCCAGCGCGAGCGCGGCGGGCCGCAGATCCGTACGGGCCCGCGCCGCGTCCAGCAGCGCGGGCAGCAGTGCGGCAGGCGCGCGGTACCCCCGCTCCCCGGCTGCCGCGAGCCACTGCGGCAGCAGTTCCGTCAGGTCGGGGGCCGCGCCGCGCCGGCTGCCGGTGTGCCCGCCCCGGTCGGCCAGCAGCAGCGCGAGCCTCCGCCGCGCCGCGTCCGGCAATTCGGGCCGCGGGTCGGGCGGGGCCGGAGCGGGGCGCTCCGCCGCGGGTGCGGGACGCAGCCCGGCCCGCCGCCGTACGGTGCTCACCGCCGCCGCGTCCAGCAGCGCGGCGGCCGCCTCCTGGCCCACGCGCATCGGCACGTCCGGCGTACGCCGGTCCGTCCCGAGCAGCGCGGCACTCACCAACTCTCCCCAGGGAGCGCCGTTCCCACGTGTCCCTCGCACATCACTCACGGCTTCCGAACCCCTCCCGTTACCGACTTCCTGCTGCCTGCTCGACTGCCTGCCTGATCGGCTCTTCCCGCCTCATCGGCTGCCTGCTTGATCGACTGCCTGAGGGGCCCGACCGGTGCCGACCGCCCGAGGGGCGGGGCCCCTCCGCTCACCCCCGTCGCGTGCCGCCGCCGACCCCCCTCCGGCCGGCGGCGGCACGCCGTTCCCCCGTTCCCCCCTCTGAGCGGCGGCGCGCCGACACCCCCCGTTCCCCCGTCGGGCGGCGCGCCGCTTCCCCCGTTGCCCCTCAGAGCGCCACCGGGGCCGGATCCCATGTCGTCAGTGGGACGAAGCCGCGGTGGCCGCACTCGCCGAAGACGGTGACGGGACCGCCGCCGGATATCGACGCGAGCTGCCACAGTCCCGGGCCGCCCGCGCAGCGCGGATCCACCGGCAGCGCCGACTCGCCGTCCACGTCGGCCAGTTGCCAGCCGGTGCCCGGCTGCCCGGGTGCCGGCGGCCGGGCCGGTATCGGTACGACGTCGGCGAGCACCACCGGCCACGAGTCCAGCCACGGGTCGTCGCGCAGCGCGTCCCCGTACGCGGCGAGCGCGGCGTCCGTGCCGCACCCGGCCGGGACGCCTCCCGGCACGGCCGGCGCGTACCGCTCGCCCAGGGTGACGCGCAGCGGGCGGGCGCCGGGGTGGTAGGTCAGGTCGGCGTCCAGGACGAGCCCCGGCGGCAGGGCGAGTTCGTGCGCCCGCCCCGGGCCGGCGAAGGACAGATGCAGTGCCATCCGGCCCGTCCGCTCGCCCCTCATCCATATGCGCCGCGTGGTCAACTTCCCCTGCGGGCCTTCCTCGCGATCCTGCTGCGCCAGCACCAGCCACCGGTCCCGGACCGTCCGCTCCCGAGAACCCTCGTTCCGAGAACCCTCGGCGGAGCCGTCCGGAGCGTCTTCCGCGGCGCCGGCACCGGACACATCGGCCGGTAGCCCCACTCGTGAGCGGACCGTGGCCGCCAGCGGCTCCGGAAGCCGCTCGATACCAAGGAACCCCTCGTCGAGGAGGTGGAGCAGCGCGCATTCCTCCAGCAGCCGGGACGGCCAGTCGGCACCGGACCCCGGGATGGAACCCAACTCCCGTACCCCGGCCGCCAGTCCGGGCGCCTGCGCGTCGACCATCCGGGCCGCCGTCTCGTCCCAGCTGCCGTACCCCGCACGGTCCGCCGCGGCCAGCCCCGACCGCAGCAGATCCGCGAGCCTGCGCTCCAACTCCTCGGCCCCCGCGCCGATTCGCTCCGCCCGGCGTTCCGCCCGCCTGCGCGCCGCGTCCGGGTCGGCGAGGCCCTTGCTCCCCTTGTCGCCCTTGCCCCCGTCCTTGTCCCCCTTGCCCGGCCGGTCCTCGCGGTGCTCGCGCCGCCCGGACAGCCACTCGGCCACCCACCGCGGCGGCTCACCGGCCGGCACCACCGCCTCGGCATCCCCCTCGGAACCGTCTTCCCCCGCCCACAGCAACAGCAGCCCCAGCGCGTGCTTGCACGGGAACTTCCGGCTCGGGCAGCTGCACTTGAAGGCAGGCCCCGTTGTGTCCGTCATCGTGCGGTACGGAGTGCCGCCGCTCCCTTTGCACACGCCCCATACCGCTCCCTCGCCCGCGCCCGTCCCCGACCACGGGCCGGGTGTCGCGAGCTTTCCGCCGGCCTTGCGCGACGCCGCGTCGGGCGCCACCGCCAGCACCTGTTCGGTCGTCCAGCGTTCCCCCTGCGCTCGGGGTTTCGGGGTCTGCTCCCCGTCCGTTCCCAGCATGGTGAAAACGCTAGACCCAGCCACTGACAATCGCTCTGACCTGCATGTTTGTCACGCCGGGGCCGATTGTCAGTGGCATGGTGCAGTCTGGAATCCGCAAGCGGCCCGCGGGTTGCGGGGTGCGGGCCGAACGGCCTGGGACGAGGGGGAGTCATGTCTTACGCGATGACGGAGAACGGCGCGGGAAGCGGTCGCGGGACGGCGGCCGAGGCCGGGTCGGCGGAAGGTTCGGGAGCGGTCATCCGGCCGCACGCAGAAGATGCATTCGCAAATGAACTGTCCGCGCTGGCGGCCGCGGACGACCGGCCGCGGCCCGCGCGCTGGCGCCTCTCGCCGTGGGCGGTGGCGACGTATCTGCTCGGCGGCACGCTCGCCGACGGGACGGTCATCACGCCCAAGTACGTCGGCCCGCGCCGCATCGTCGAGGTGGCCGTCACCACCCTCGCGACCGACCGCGCGCTGCTGCTCCTCGGCGTTCCCGGCACGGCCAAGACCTGGGTGTCGGAGCATCTCGCCGCGGCGGTCAGCGGCGACTCCACGCTGCTGGTCCAGGGCACGGCCGGCACGCCGGAGGAGGCGATCCGGTACGGCTGGAACTACGCGCAGCTGCTCGCGCACGGCCCCAGCCGGGACGCGCTGGTGCCGAGCCCCGTGATGCGGGCGATGGCGGAGGGCATGACCGCGCGGGTCGAGGAACTGACGCGGATCCCGGCGGACGTGCAGGACACGCTCATCACCGTGCTGTCGGAGAAGACGCTGCCCATACCGGAGTTGGGCCAGGAGGTGCAGGCCGTACGCGGTTTCAACCTCATCGCCACCGCCAACGACCGCGACCGCGGAGTCAACGAACTCTCCAGCGCGCTGCGTCGCCGCTTCAACACCGTCGTGCTGCCGCTGCCGGCCACGCCTGAGGACGAGGTGGACATCGTCACGCGCCGTGTCGAGCAGATCGGCCGCTCGCTGGACCTGCCGGCGGCGCCGGACGGCATGGACGAGATCCGCCGGGTGGTCACGGTCTTCCGCGAGCTGCGGGACGGCCTGACGGCGGACGGGCGGACGAAGCTCAAGTCGCCGTCCGGGACGCTCTCCACGGCCGAGGCGATCTCCGTCGTCACCAACGGGCTGGCGCTGGCCACGCACTTCGGAGACGGCGTGCTGCGGCCGGCGGACGTGGCCGCGGGCATCCTCGGAGCGGTCGTGCGCGACCCGTCGGCCGACCGTGTCATCTGGCAGGAGTACCTGGAGTCGGTCGTCCGCGAGCGCGACGGCTGGAAGGACTTCTACCGCGCCTGCCGGGAGGTGAGCGCATGACGGAACACGGCACGGGGGAGCGCCGGGCGGAAGGCCCGTGGCTGCTCGGAGTGCGGCACCACGGGCCCGGCTCGGCCCGTGCGGTCGGCGCGGCCCTGGCACAGTGCGAGCCGAAGGCACTGCTCATCGAGGGGCCGCCGGAGGCTGACGCGCTGGTGGCGCTGGCCGCCGACGAGGAGATGCGGCCGCCGGTCGCGCTCCTGGCGCACGTGACCGACGACCCGGGGCGCGCCGCGTTCTGGCCGCTGGCGGAGTTCTCCCCGGAGTGGGTGGCGCTCCAGTGGGCACTGCGACGCGGCATCCCGGTGCGCTTCATCGACCTCCCGGCGGCGCACTCCCTCGCGGGAGCGGGGACGGAAGCGGGGGAGGGAGCGGGAGAGGAGGCGGCCGGAGAGCCGGACCGAGGCAGCGACCAGACGCTGGACCGGGGCAGCGACCGGGAGGTGGGCGGCGACCCGCGGGTGGACGCCCGTGCGGACGCTCGGGTCGATCCGATCGGGGTGCTTGCGGAGGCGGCCGGGTACGACGACGCGGAGCGCTGGTGGGAGGACGTGGTCGAGCACCGCGGCACGGGCGGCAGCGGCAACCCCGGCGATTCCGGTGACGCCCTGGCGCCGTTCGAGGCGCTGGCCGAGGCGATGGGGGCGCTGCGGGAGGGGTACGAGGAGGGCGCGGACTCCCGCGACGCCGTACGCGAAGCCCACATGCGGCTCCGACTGCGCGACGCGCGGCGGGAGTTCGGGGACGACGTCGCGGTCGTCTGCGGTGCCTGGCACGTACCGGCGCTCACCCGCCGTACGACCGTCACCGCCGACCGCGCCCTCCTCAAGGGCCTGCCGAAGGCGAAGGTGTCGGTCACCTGGGTGCCCTGGACGCACCGCAGGCTGGCGCGGAACAGCGGGTACGGGGCCGGGATCGCGTCGCCCGGCTGGTACGGCCACCTCTTCGCCAGCCCCGACCGCCCCATGGAGCGCTGGCTGACCAAGGTCGCGGGCCTGCTCCGGGAGGAGGACTACGCGGTCTCCACCGCCCACGTCATCGAGGCGGTACGGCTCGCCGAGTCGCTCGCGGCGATGCGCGGGCGTCCGCTCGCGGGGCTCACCGAGGCCGAGGACGCGGTGCGCGCCGTGATGAGTGACGGCTCGGACGTGCCCGCCTCGCTGGTCCACGACCGCCTGGTGGTCGGGGATGTGCTCGGCGAGGTGCCGCAGGCCGCGCCCGCCGTGCCGCTCCAGCGGGACATCGCCCGCCACCAGCGTTCCCTGCGCCTCAAGCCGGAGGCGAAGGAGCGCGACCTGGAGCTCGACCTGCGCAAGGAGACCGACGCCGCGCGCAGCCGCCTGTTGCACCGGCTGCGGCTGCTGGACATCCCGTGGGGGGCGCCCGCCGACTCGCGGGCGAGTACGGGCACGTTCCGGGAGACCTGGCGGCTGCGCTGGGAGCCGGAGCTGTCGGTGCGGGTCGCGGAGGCGGGCATCTGGGGCACGACCGTGCTCGCCGCCGCCACGGCGCGGGCGGCCTCCGACGCCAGGGACGCCGGCGCGCTCGCCGAGGTCACGGCGCTGGCCGAGCGCTGCCTGCTCGCCGAACTGCCGGACGCGCTGCCGGTGGTGATGCGGGTGCTGGCGGACCGGGCCGCGCTCGACGCCGATGTCGGCCATCTCGCCCAGGCACTGCCCGCGCTGGTGCGGTCGGTGCGGTACGGCGATGTGCGGGGTACGGACGCGGCGGCGCTGCGCGAGGTCGCGGTCGGCCTGGCCGAGCGGGTCTTCGTGGGCCTGCCACCGGCCTGCGCCTCGCTGGACGCGGAGGGCGCGGCGGAGATGCGTACACATCTCGACGCAACGCGGCAGGCGGTGGCGCTGCTGGCGCACACGGAGCGGAGCGCGTCGGAGCCGCGGGAGGAGAGCGGCGCGGGGGCGGGACTGCGGGAGCGCTGGACGGCCGTGCTGCGCGTGCTGGCCGAGCGGGAGGCGATACCGGGACTCATCCGGGGACGTGCGGCGCGGATGCTCGTCGACGACGGGGCGTTGGACGGCGGCGAGGGTCAGGAGCACGGCAGCGGAGCGTCGGTGGACGGGGGCGCCGGGCGGCTCATGGGGCTCGCGCTCTCGCCCGGGGTGCCGCCGGCGGACGCCGCGGCCTGGATCGAGGGGTTCGTCGGGGGCGGTGCGGGCGGGGGGATGCTGCTGATCCACGACGAGCGGCTGCTCGGGCTGGTGGACGACTGGCTGACGCGGGTTCCGGGGGAGGCGTTCACGGACGTACTGCCGTTGCTGCGCCGGACGTTCTCGCAGTTCGAGCCGGGGGTGCGGCGCACGCTCGGGGAACTGGCCCGACGCGGGCCGGTCGCCCCGGGAACGCCGGGCGGCGGCACGGCGGCCGGTCGTGGCGCGGCCGGCACCGGAGAGGAGGCGGCGGCCCCCGGCTTCGGCCCCGGCCTGGACCGCGACCGCGCCGCGGCCGTCCTGCCGACGCTGCACGCCCTGCTGGGCCAGGGCGACGGGCAAGCCCCGCTGGGCATGGGCGCCGAGGGCGAAGCCCGCCGCCTCACCACCACAGCGAAGGGCACCACCACTGCGACAGGCGCCACCACAGCGAAGGGCACCACCAGGGCGCAAGACGTCACCACAGCGAAGGGGGAGAAGGGATGACGGCGGAGGCCGCGGAGACGGCGGACGGTACGGGGTCGGCCGAGGAGCGGATGCGGCGCTGGCGGCTGGTGCTCGGTGGGGGAGAGGGCGACGGGACCGGGTGCGAATTGCGTGGGCGGGACGCCGCGATGGACGGTGCGCTCGGGGCGCTGTACGGCGAAGGACCCGGATCCGGCGGGCCGGGCGGCCCGGGCGGGCGCGACGGCCGGAAGGGCGGCGGGACACGGTCGGCGGGGCTGGGCGGTTCCGCGCCCGCCGTGGCGCGCTGGCTCGGCGACATCCGGCGCTACTTCCCCACCTCCGTCGTCCAGGTGATGCAGCGTGACGCGATCGACCGGCTCGGCCTGTCGGCGCTGCTGCTGGAGCCGGAGATGCTCGAGGCCGTGGAGGCCGACGTGCATCTGGTCGGCACGCTGCTCTCGCTGCACAAGGCGATGCCCGAGACGACGAAGGAGACCGCACGGGCGGTCGTACGGCAGGTCGTCGAGCAGTTGGAGAAGCGGCTGGCGACCCGGACGCGGGCCACCCTGACGGGCGCGCTGGACCGGTCGGCGCGCATCAGCCGGCCGCGCCACCGCGACATCGACTGGGATCGCACCATCCGCGCGAATCTCAAGAATTACCTCCCCGAGTACCGAACGGTCGTGCCGGAACGGCTGATCGGTTATGGGCGAGCAGCACAGTCGGTCAAGAAGGAGGTCATCCTCTGCATCGATCAATCCGGTTCGATGGCGGCGTCCGTCGTGTACGCCTCGGTGTTCGGCGCGGTGCTCGCGTCCATGCGGTCGCTCGCCACCAGGCTGGTGGTGTTCGACACCTCGGTCGTGGATCTCACCGACCAGATCGAGGACCCGGTGGACGTGCTCTTCGGTACGCAGCTGGGCGGCGGCACGGACATCAATCGTGCGCTGGCGTACTGCCAGTCGCGGATCAACCGGCCCACCGAGACGGTGGTCGTGCTGATCAGCGACCTGTACGAGGGCGGGATACGCCACGAGATGCTGAAGCGGGTGGCCGCCATGAAGGCGTCCGGTGTGCAGTTCGTGACGCTGCTGGCGCTGTCGGACGAGGGCGCGCCCGCGTACGACCGGGAGCACGCGGCGGCTCTGGGCGCGCTGGGGGCACCGGCGTTCGCCTGTACGCCCGACCTCTTCCCGGAGGTGATGGCGGCCGCGCTGGAGAAGCGGCCGCTGCCGGTACCCGACACGACGGCGTGACGGCCCGAACCGCTCCGGCGGACCGAACTGCTCGAACGGCCCGAACGGCCCACGCCGACGACGACAGTCACCGTCCATGACGACAACACCACCGTCCACGACGACGAGGCCGTACCGGGTACCGGATTCCTCGGCCGTCCCGGAACCGGATTCCTCGGCCGTACCGGAACCGGAATCCTCCACCGGCCGCCCACCTCCCCCGACACACCGGCGTGTTCGCAGGTCGTACACCCTTTCGCCACTGTCGATACCGGACATGGCGGAGTAACGGTGACAGGTGGCACAGGGGACTTGCGCGGCCCCTGGCTGCTCGTGCAAGGATCGGTGCATCGCTCGATCACCCGCGACGTGCCGGTTGATCCGGGGTGCCTGACGCCCTGGTCCCGGTCGCGGTCCTTCCGGGAAGGTCCCCCTTGTCTGCTGTGCTCGCTCTGCCTGCCGTTGTGCGCCTGTCGCGCACCGTGGCCGTGCGGCGTGCGCTGCTGACCGGGCTCTTCCTCGTCGGGTTCGTCGCTCTCGCCGTCGCGTTCGGCGGCGGCACCGCACACGCGGCGGACAGCACCGAGCAGGCGCAGGGTGCCTTCACGAAGGCCACCAGCACCACCGACGACACCGGCACCGCCACAGACAGCACCGGCTCCGCCGTCACCACCGGTTCGACCACCACCGCCACCCCCACCGACGGGCGTTCGCCGCTCGTCGGCTCGGGGGACGCGCTGGGGCGGGACGCCGGCGAGGCGGCCGCGGAGCCGGAGGCGGGTGTCGCGCAGCAGGCCGGTGCCCGGCTCTCCGAGGGCGCGCAGGCGTCCGAGGAGCGGCTCGGCGAGACCGTACGCCCGCTCGCGGAGCGCCTGAAGCCCGTCACCGACCCGGTCACCGCTCCGGTGCACGACGTCGTCAGCGGCGTGGGTCAGGCGACCGGCCTCCCGGTCCGGCTGCCCGGCGAAATCGCTGGTCAGGACCGCAGTGGCGGCGAGCGGGCGCAGCACGGTGACGTACGGGACGGCGGCCGGCAGCACATGGCCGCGCCCGAGCGGTGCGGCACGGACCGTACCGGCGACGACCGGCTGACGGGTCCCTCCGGGGACGCCGCCGGTCAGGACCGTACGGCCGCGCGTGCCACCTCCGGTGACGCCGGCGACGGACACGGCCGCGGCGGACTGCCCGGCCAGCTCCCGCAGGGACCGGCCGCGCCGGCCTCGCACACCACCGGGGACGGCAACGGCCCCCGGAGCGGGGACCAGCACGCGGTCCTGCCGGGCGGACAGCCGCACTTCGGGCTGGTGCCCGGCGGCGTACGGGCCGCGGGCGGTGCGCCGACCCGCGAGCGCAGCACCGACATCCTCGAATTCCCGGGTTAGGGCAGACCTCCCGCCGGATTCCCACCGCATACGCGCCTTCGCCGACGTACGGCGAGCGCAGGGATCCGACGGCCGTCAGCTCCTCCAGACCTGCCGCGCGGGGGCGGGACAGGTCTGCCCGACACATCCCTGGAATCCGAAGGGCTCATCGCCATCATGCGCAAGAACATCCGCCGTTCCATCGTCGTCGCCGCTGCCGCCACCGGTCTGCTGGCCCTGGGCGCCACCGGCGCCAGCGCCGCCGAGCTGCCCGTCGACGCTCCCGACACCGGCGCCCTGACCGGCACGGTCCAGAAGACCGCCGACGGGGCGACCGGCACCGTCGGGAAGACCGTGGGCGGTACGGTCGGCAAGGTGACCGGCGCGCTCGGCGGCGGTGACGTGCACACCATGGACGGCCTGCCCGCCACCGGTGGCCTGACCGACGGTCTGACCGGCGACGCGCTGCCCACCGACGGGCTCGGCGACGTGACCGGCACCGTGAACGGCGTGCAGAAGAAGGCCGACCTGAACAAGGTCACCAAGACCGTCAAGGGCGCCGGCAAGGTCGCCGACACCGTCAAGGGCGCGGGCAAGGCCACCAAGACCGTCGGCAAGGTGGCGAAGACCGCCGAGGGCACCGTCGGCCAGGTCCAGGACACCGCCGGTGGCCGCCTGCCCGCCGTGCCGTTCCTGCCCGTCGAGGGCGTTCCCGCCCTCGACCTGCGCAGCCTGCCGGTCGAGGTCCCCGCGGCCGAGCTGCCCAGCGGCCTGCCGACCGACCAGCTCCCCGCGGACCTGCCCACCGGCCTCTCGACCGACACGCTCCCGGCCGACCTGCCCACCGGCCAGCTGCCCGTCGCTCTGCCGACCGACAAGCTCCCGGCCGACCTGCCCACCGGCCAGCTGCCCGTCGCTCTGCCGACCGACCAGCTCCCGGCCGACCTGCCCACCGGCCAGCTGCCCGTCGCTCTGCCGACCGACAAGCTCCCGGCCGACCTGCCCACCGGCCAGCTGCCCGTCGCTCT
>NZ_JBEYUN010000007.1:261712-421242 GCF_040643545.1 Streptomyces sp. NPDC047117
TGCCGACCGACCAGCTCCCCGCCGAGCTGCCCGCCGCGCCGCAGCTGCCCGACGCGTCCGGTGCCGTTGACCGTGTCGTCGGCACCGCCGCCGGCAGCGACCTGCGTCCCGGCACGCTGACCAACCCGGCCCAGGGCGCCCTGGCCACCGCTCGCCCGGTCGTCGACCAGGCCGCCGGTGACGCGCTGCCGCCCGTCGCCCAGCGCGCCGTCGGCAAGGTCGTCCCGGTCGCCCAGGACGCCGTGGGTGGCGTGGGCCTGCTCGCCGGTGACGCGGCCGGCCAGGCCACCCCGTTCGCGCAGGACACGGTCGCCGGCACCCAGGCGTTCGCCGAGGGCGCGACCGCCGACGCCGTACCGTTCGCGCAGGGCACGCTGACCGACGCGCGCGGCTTTGCGCAGGGCGCGGCCGCCGGTGCGGTCCCGTTCGCGCAGGGCACGGTCGCCGGTGCGCAGAACCTGACCCAGGGCACCGCCGCCACCGCCGTCCCCTTCGCCCAGGGCGTGGCCGCTGACGCCACCCCGTTCGCGCAGGGTGTCGCCACCGACGCCGTGCCGTTCGCGCAGGGCCTGGCGACCACTGTGGCCGCCGACGGCCAGGAGACCGCGGGCAGCGCCGCCGCCGGTGTGCAGCGCGTCATCCCGGTCGACGTGGCGCAGGGCGACCTGACCAGCCCCGCCAACATCCCCGCCCTGCCGGTGCTGCCGGGCCTGGCGGGCTGAACACCCCGATTTCCGGCGTGAGCCGGAGCGGTACCGGTACCGCGAGGGGCCGCGCGTCCGCGGGACGGCGTTGTGGGGACGCCGTTCGTACGGACACCGGGACGGACACGCCATGTCCGT
Organism: Streptomyces sp. NPDC047117; assembly: GCF_040643545.1. Lineage (NCBI taxonomy): Bacteria > Bacillati > Actinomycetota > Actinomycetes > Kitasatosporales > Streptomycetaceae > Streptomyces > Streptomyces sp. NPDC047117. The sequence goes on from NZ_JBEYUN010000007.1 coordinate 262,555, forward strand.
GACGTGAACGGCCACTTGAACCGGAACGGAAAACGCCGCCGGGCACCCCCTTTGGGGAGGGGGAGCCCGGCGGCGTCCGTATGTCCGGGTCCGCTGCCGCGGGGTGGCCGTAGTGGACCCGGCCTGGGCACCTGCTACGACCGAGGCACCTTCAACCGGTCCCAGCTCACCTTGCCCGGGATTCCGTCCGCGTCCTTGCCCGAGAAGCCGAGCTTGCGCTGCCAGGCGGCGTAGGACTGGCGGTCGGCCTCCGTCCAGTACGGGCCGGGCCCCTCCTCGTAGCGCGAGCAGTCCTCGGCGACCAGCCGCTTGCCCATGGCCGTGATGACGGGGCTGCGCGCGCCGGCCTGGAAGAAGCCGCTGCCGGGGAAGCGTTCGTACCGGGTGCCGGGCCGCGGCTTCTCCGGCGCGGGCTTCTCGGGCGCGGGCTTTTCCGGTGCGGGCTTCTCCGGGGCCGGCTTGTCGTCCTTGCCGCCGTCGGGCCTGCCCGCGAGCCGCTTCTTGATGCGGGACCGCATGCTGCCCATGGTGAAGCCGCGCGGGTCCGTCTTGCCCGGCTGCCACTCGTTGTGGCCGATGACGGACTTCTCGTTCCAGCCGTGCGCCCGGCAGATCGCCGCGGACACCTTCTCGATGGCGAGCTTCTGCTCCTCGGGCCAGGGGTCCTCGCCGTCGCCGAGGTTGATGCACTCGAAGCCGTAGAAGTGCCGGTTGCCATCGGTGTTGGCCGCGTTGTCGTGCGGCAGCTTCGACTCGTTGACCACGGCGCGCAGCACGTCGGAGTCGCCGAGTCCGGCGTGGTTGGCGCGGCCGTTGCCGACCAGCCACACCTCGCCCTTCTTGTCGATGACGCCGTGGCACAGCGGTCCCGGCAGATCGGAGCGGCCCTCGTAGCAGAGGTTGACCGAGCTGTCGGTGCCCTTGGTGACGGTGTGGTGGATCATCACGCCGTTCAGCGGGCCCCACGGGCCCTTGCTGTTTCTGTTGTGCTTGCGCCAGTTGCGGACTTCGTGGACGGTCAGGCCCTCGTCCTTCAGGGCTTTCACCAGGCGTGACGCGCTCAGCGGCTTCGCCATCGTCGTGCTCCTTCCTCGACCCGGCCGCGCGGGCCGGTCCCCCGGTCGGCGGCGCGCGGGATCACCCGCGCGCCGCCCAGTACGTACGTGATGGCGCGCTCCCCGTGGCGCCACCCCGGCGGTGTCACTCCTCCGACAGGGACTCCGCCTCGGCCGTCGTCTGCGAGCGGAGCGCCGCGCCGTGCGCCGGGCCCGCGGACGCCACGTCGGCCGGCTCGTTCTCCGCCTCGGCCGCGGCGTCGGCGGCCCGCGCCTCCTCCTCGGCGGCCAGTTCCTCGTCGCTGGCCGCGGCGATCTCCCCGGCCAGCGGCTTGAACGCCAGCCGCAGGTCGGAGACGGTCTTCTCGCCCATCACCCAGCCCAGCGGCGCGTAGTGCACCTGCGGGCCGAGCGGCGTCTGGAGCAGCGGGCGGCGCGCGGCGTCCGTCGGCCACTCCACGTTGCCGGTGGCGGTACGGGCCGGGACCAGCCAGAAGTCACCGCTGCGGTAGGTGCCGCCGGCCGCGAAGTACACCTCGACGCCGTCCTCCAGCGGCAGCCACGCGCCTTCCTCGACGCGCACCGCACCGTTCTTGAGCTGCCCGGCCGCGCCCTTCTTCGTCTGCCGTTCCTGCGCCCGGCCGCCCTCGTGCTGGTCCCAGCGGCGCAGGTACGGGTGGAGTTCGGGCCGCCGCCCGACGTGCTGCGCGGGCTCCTCCGACAGGCGCACCCGGCGCCCCGGCAGGTCCAGCTCCTCGACGCGCAGCAGCGGGTGGGCCTCCAGCCGGCTCGCGACCGCGGAGTCCACGAACTCCACCCAATCGCCGACGTCCAGGTCCAGCTTGTCGTCGTGGCCCAGCGTGGCCAGCTCGACCCAGGTGCCGTCCAGGCCGTCGACCGGGAAGGTCACCGAGCCGTTCTCCCGGGACCACTTGAAGGTGGCGTCCTTGGCGGCGCCGCCGTCGTGGATCTCCACCCGGTACAGCTGGTTCTCCGGGCCGCGGTAGCGGGCGTCCGGCTTGACCAGGCACGGGTCGTCGTCGGCGTGGTCGGGGCGCTCGCTGCGCACGGCGATCCGCGCGGTGGCCTTGCGCTGCTCGGCGACCCAGTTCTGGAAGGCCTTGCGCACCGGGTCCTTCTTGCTGTCGTCACCCTCGATGTCCAGCTCGCCGCCGGGCAGCGGCAGCACCTGCCAGACGACCTTGAGGCGTGCCGCGGTGTCCGGCAGCGCAGCGCCGAGCGCGACCTCGCGCAGCGCCGGGTCCTCGGCCGCGGTGACCGTGCGCTCCCACACCTTCAGGTAGGCCAGGTACGGGAACCGGGTGGGCAGCCGGTCCTCGGGGCGCTCCGCGTCCCGGTGGGCGTCGGGCTGGTCCCAGTAGGTCCAGGTGGCGGGCGGCTCGGCGGCCGCGCCCTCGCCGTCCTTCTCGTCGTCCTTGGCGTCGGCGTCGGCCGTGTCCGGCACCGGGACGCCGGGCTGCGCCCGGTAGGACTCGACGAGGATGCCGTCGACGTAGTAGCGGCCGGGGCTGATGGAGAGGTCGTCCAGCTCGCGGCTGCCGCCGGTCATGTCGATCTTGAAGCCGGCGTCGGCGGCCGGGCCGCCGTGCTGCCCGATCAGGTCGGTGGCGGTCACCCGGGCCTGGTAGAGCTGGATCGCGGTCTGCTCGTTGGTGTCCGCGTCCAGCTGGACGCGGCCCTGCTGGGCGAGGACCGCGGAGTAGCGGGCGTCCGGCCGGAAGGTGATGCGGGAGAGATCAGCGTGCATGTGAAGGGTTCCCCCTCGTGATGAAGCTCGTCATGAAGCTCGTGGCGGTAGGTCGTGGGCGGGCGCTTCCCGTCGGCGCCCCGTGGCGGCATCAGGTCACGAAGAAGATCCCCGCATCCGTTCCGGCCGGTGTGTACTCCGCGAGCCGCGCCCGCAGGCTGTCCTCGCGCTGCGGCTGGTACAGGTCGTGGAAGGCGCCCAGTTCGGCACCGTCCTCCGCGGCCCGCCGGCAGCCCTCGCCCGCCGGGCCGTCCGCGTCCGGCGCGGTCAGCTGCCCGTACGCGGGCGTGCCGTACCGCTCGCTGCGGAAGACCGGCCGTACGGCACCGGCCTGTTCGGCGCCGACCAGGTCCGGCAGGCAGCGGTAGCGGCGCGGGGTGCGCGAGCCGGGCGGTACGTAGGAGTACCGGAGGCAGCCGAGCTGGCGCCGGGCGACATGCAGCTCGCCGGTGAAGAGCGAGTTCTCCGCGAGCTGCACGGCGTGCACATGGACCTCACCGATCACCGTGGTGCGGTGCGCGTGCAGGACCGCGTGCGCGTGCCGGCAGTCCGGCGCGGAGAGCGCCTCGCGGTCGTGGCCGGTGGCGTCCAGGATGCTGTCCCGGATGTGGATCGGCAGCGGGTCGGTGGAGACCTCGTCGCCGATGACCTCGATGGTGCCGAGGATCGTCCGGTCGATCTCCACGCACGCGGTCGTGCGGTCCAGTACGAGGCTGGGCTCCTCGGGGGAGTGCGGGTGGCACTCCGGCTCCAGCGACCAGCCGGGCACGAGCGTGCAGTGCCGCAGCGCCAGCGCGCCGACCGGGCCCTGGACGTTGATCCCGCGGCCGGTGATCAGCAGTCCGTCGAGCACGATGCGGGGCGCGGGCCCGCGCGCGTCGCCCGGCTCGCAGTCCTCGTCGCGGGCGCGGATGTTGAGCGCGTCGGGCCGGTTGCTGTACCAGTCCAGCAGCCGGATCACCGGCCGGGTGCCCTCCGCCGCGCGGACCTCCAGCCGGTCGCCCGGGTCCAGGTCGAAGTCCAGCTGCTCCTGGTAGGCGCCGCTGTGGGTGATCTCGATGATGCCGTCGGGGCCGCAGCGTCCGGCCCGCCGGTCGTTCTGCCAGTCCCCGTACGCGTCCATGATCCGCTGGTACGTCTGGCCGGGGCCGACCCGGTACACGGCCGCGCCCGCCGGCGTCTCCCGCTCGCGCAGGTACTCGCCGCCGCCCAGGTCGTCCGCGAAGGCGTAGTGGTACGTGACCCACACGCCCTGGCGCGGCGCCGAGCGCGAGCCGAAGGCGATCCGGCCCAGCTCCGGGTCGACCGCGACCTGCCCGCGCTTGGGCCGGTAACGCCAGTCGCTGAGGTCGGCGACGACGATGTCGGACGGGTCGACCGGCTCGCGCTGCCCGTCCCGCCAGATCGTGAAGGACTTGCCGGGCCCGTAGTAGTCCGCGAGCCGGTCGTGCAGCTGCCGCCGCCGGACGTACGCCGGGACGTTGTCGATCGTCGCGATGTGGGTGGCCGACGGCTCCGGCTCGGGCTTGGTGACCAGCGGCGTGTCGTTGCCGAGGATCGAGAAGGTGTAGAGGTTGCGGGCCCGGTCGATGCAGTACGCGGGCGCCCGCGTCACCGAGTAGGGCTTCAGCCGCCACACGTACAGGCCCACCCCGGCGGGGGAGAGGCCGCCCTGGCGGCGCCGCGAGTCGGCCCGGCGGACGTCCGCCGAGCGCGCGACAGCGCCGAAGGGGCCGCCCGCCAGGTCCAGCGCTGAGGAGTCCCGTACGTCCACCGACCGGCCGCGTGCGGCCCGCCGTGCGTTGACGGCCGCGGTGCCCGAGCCGTACAGCTTCACCGGCTGGCCGTGCGAGACCAGCCGGGAGAACTCCACGGCCCGCGCGGGCCAGTTGGCGACCTCGGCGGACAGCTCTTCCAGCAGCGCGAGGGTGCCCTTGCGGCGGCGGTTGGCGACCGTGGCCGCCACGTCGCGGCGCGGGGCCAATGCCTCGGCCAGCCGCCTGCGCGAGGAGTCCGGCAGCCCGCCGTCCTTCAGGCCGGTGGCCAGCACCCGCTCGTATCCGGGCAGCGGCCGGTAGCCGACCAGGTCGCCCAGGTACGGCAGCACCCACTCCGCCGCCGTCTCCACGAACCAGTCGTCGTACTGCTGCTCGACCCCGTCGCGTACGAGGTCGACCTGCTCGGCGATCACGGCGAGCAGCGCGCGCAGCGGCTCGCCGTTCTCCGCGTCCCGCAGCCGGTGCCACTGGGGCAGCAGCTCCGCGAGCCCGTCCGGCTCCCTGGACATCACTTGCCCCCCGTCGTTGTCAGGGTGTCGGCGGACCTCACTTGACCTCCGTCAGAATCATGGTGTCGGCGACCTGCGGCGAGAACAGCGCGAGCTGGGCGGGCCGGACGCCGCGGAAGACGTACACCGAGCGGCCCTTGGCCAGCGGCCGCGTATCGGTGATGTCCGGGTTCAGGCGCAGCAGTTCGGCGAGGGAGATGCCGTTGCGGCCCGCGACCGAGGACAGCGACTCGCCCTTGTCGTCGGAGACCCGGTACACCTGCTCGTCGTACGTGGCCCCGCGTGCCGGGACCGTCGTACGCGGCCCGGCCAGCTCGTCGGCGAGACCGGCGAGGTCGGCGGGGGTCGCGGAGGCGGGTACGCCGGTGAAGGCGTCCACGTCCACGTAGTCCACGCCGGGCACGGACTGGGCGGTGGCCAGCACCTCCGACAGCCGCGCGGGCTGCCCCAGTTCGCGTCCCTCGTAGCCGAGCCGGCGCAGCAGCGCGGCCCGCACCCGCGGCTCGACCGCGGCCCACGAGTGGTCGGGCGCGACCTTGACCTTGGCGACCAGCAGGAGCAGCACCAGTTCGCGCACGTCGACCCGGACCGGGAGCGCGGCGTCCCCGTACTCGGCCAGCGAGGACCGGAGCGCCTGGAGCACCTCGGCGTCGGCCGCGACCGGGTTGTCGTCCACCCCGGCCACGGTCAGGTGCAGCACCTGCCGCCGCCCGTCGTGCAGTTCGGCCGCCGCGGCCCGTCCGATGCCGGCCCGCGAGCGCGCGAAGTCCTCGTAGTCGGCGAGCGAGACCAGCCGGTCCAGCGCGGAGACCGCGAGCGGGACCGTGCGGCGGGTGAGCCCGGGGCCGTCGGCGTCCGCGCCGCCGGTGGCCGGCTGCGGGTTGGTGACGCCGGTGACGCCCAGCGGGCGGGTGATCGCCTGGGTGATGCGGCCCGCCTTCACGTTGGCGGCGCGGCCCGTACCGAAGCGGTAGCGGGCCCGGACGTTCTCGTGGCCGGTGGGCAGCCGGGCGCCGTGCGTCCCGTCGCCGAAGGTCACCGTCGTCCGGCCGTCGCCGGCCGAGCCCAGGACGTACACCCGCTCGCGCGGCCCGCGCCCGGCCAGGCTGTCCACCCGGTGCCAGAGCAGCCCGTCGACCCGGATCTCCAGCTCCGGGGTGGCGCCCAGCGGGTTGCCGTCGGGGAGCCAGGTCAGCGGCGACTGCCAGAGCGCGAACGCCTGGTTGGTCTTCTCCGCGTCGCCGCTGCCCAGCGGCTCGTCCCGGCTCTCGCCGTGGGTGGCCGGCACGACGTTGCCCTGGATCCGGACGGTGTCGCGGCGGTACCGGTAGGCGAGGTCGGCGGTGAGCGTGAGGACGGTGTGCACGTGGTCGCCGGGCAGCTCCTCGTCGAGCCGCTGGTCGACCGCGGCGATCACCGCCAGCTCCGTGCCGCGCACCCCGGCCGAGCCGGGGATGTCGGTCCGCTCGCCGGAGACGACGATGTACCGCCCGGGGCGCAGCCCGTCGTACAGGTCCGCCAGCTCCAGCTCGTTGCCGTGCACGTCCTCGCCCAGCGGCTCGTCCGCCATCCGCAGCGGCTCGCCGCCCGCGTGCACGGTGGTGTCGCGGATCGCCGACAGCAGCACGTCGTGCTCGTCCAGCCACGGGTCGGCCAGCGTCAGCTCCGTACCGCGCCCGGTGATGCCGAAGTCGGTGTACGCGGCGGTGCGCACGGCCGTCACGCGGGTGGTGACGAACGCCAGCTTCTTGTCGCCGGGGATGCCGTCGGGGCCCTCGGCGCCCTTGCGGGGGCGCTGGATCGCCACCCAGCTGCCGACCGTGACCGAGTCCTGGACGGAGTCCAGCGGCAGGACGTACCGGTTGGCGGGCTCGGGGACGGTGGCGATGCCGATCTCCACGGCGGGCGGCTCGCTGCCCGGCGTGCGCCGCACCGTCACCTCGTACTCGCCGTGCCGGACCTGGTGCTTGTCGCCCGGCGCGAGGTCCCAGGTCTTCGTCTCGCCGTTGTTGACCGCGACCTCGATCTTCCCGTCCTCGTCGGGCCGGGCCACGAACAGGGAGCGCTCGGGCAGCCCGGCCAGCAGCCGGATGGTCACCCCCGGCTCCTGCGACTCGGTCGGGCGGCGGCCCAGCCAGCTCAGGTCGCGGTCCTGCCCCGTACGGGTGGACACCTGGACCCGGCCGGGGCCGAGGTCGAAGGAGTTCTCCGACGGCAGGTTCTCCGAGTACTGCACGGAGTTGCCGGTCTCGGCGTGCTGGAACTCCGCCTTCACCGGCACCTTGCCGGCCGTGTCGAAGACGATCCGCACGCTGGTCAGCACGCCGCCGGTGAGCGGCCAGTCCGCGGTGCGGATCACCCGGCCCTTGTCGTCCTGCACCGGCTTGAGCGGCGCGGTCGCCCCGAAGGGCGCGGCCGTCACCCGCATCGCCAGCAGCGCGCGGAGCGCGGCGGGCGTCGCGGGCGCGGCCTGCCGCCACGCCGTGTACATCCCGTCGGACAGCCTCGGGTCCAGCGCGGACAGCAGCCGCGCGGTGAGGTCCGAGCCGGGCGCGAAGAGCCGCCCGGGGTCGCGCGAGACGACCCGCGCGCCGGACGGGGGCCGCACCACGCTCGTCCGGAGGGCGGGCAGCACGGCGTCCAGGGCACGCAGCGCGGCCGTGGGCGTGAACCGCTGTGCGGCGCCGGCCTTCTTCGGCTGCGGCTCCGACGGCGGCACGGTCCGTGCGGGCTCCAAATCGGCGGCCCGCTCACGGAGTTCGGCGAGCACCGCTTCCAGCTGCTCGAACCAGGCCGCGACCTCCTCGTACGGCGCGGCCAGCGCCTGCGCCTCGGCCAGCCGCTCGTGCGGTCCGGCCAGCCGCTCGGCGAACGCGGCCGGAGTCTTGGCCGCTTCCCCCTCCAGGTCCTTGCGCAGCGGCGCCAGCACCTGGGTGTCGAAGGTCTCGATCAGCTTGCTGACCGGGCGCGGGTTCGGCGTCTCCGGGGTGGGCGGCCCGGGCTCGTCCGGGTCGTCCGGATCGCCGCCGTCCTCCGGCTCGGTGATCCACTGCTTCGCCTCGTCCACCAGCTCCTTGAGCGTGGGCGGCGCGGACTGCTGGAGCCCGATCGCGGTGACGTCCTCCGCGCGGTCGATGCGCACCTTGGCGACCGGCAGCAGCTTCTGGTCCTTGCCGCCGAAGTCGAACAGCAGCTGGTCGCCGGTCTGCAGCGACGTGGCCGTGCCCGAGACGTACAGCTCGGAGCGCTTCTTCACGTCGTCGGCGACCAGCAGCGCGGGCCGCCGCCTGCGGACCTTCAGCTCGTTCCACGCGTACCGCGCGGTGAGGGCCTCGGTCGTCTCGAAGGTCTGCGACTCCTCGCCCGTCGCCGCCGGCACGCTGTGGCTGCGCGCCCCGCGCGGGACGACGACCGGCACGTCCTCGGCGCGCGGGTCCTTGTCCAGGGTGTACGCGAGGTGGGTGTCGGCCGCGACGCCCGGCCGCGGCCGGTGCCCGACCAGCCGCCCGAGCAGCGCGAGCGACCGGTGCTCGTTGGCGGTCCGCAGGTACCCCTCGTCCGCGATCCGCTCGCTGTGGAAGGTCAGTACGTCACCGAGCACCGCCCAGGCGTCCAGCAGCCCGATGGCCGGGTCGTCCGGGGTGCGGACGGTCAGGCCGCGCAGCGCCGGGTAGGCGGGCGAGGCGAGCCGGTCCAGCATCCCGGCGAGGAACGTGCCGTACGTACCGACGCGGTAGTCCAGCGCCGCCCGTCCCGGCGGGTTGTACAGGGCGTCGGGGGCGCGCCGCTCGTCGCTGCCCCCGCAGCCGCAGCCGCACGTGGCGCTCATCGCGCACCCCCGAGCTCGATGACCAGCCGGCCGTTCTCGGGCCGCTCGGGGTCGTTGTCGCACACGGCGATCTCCAGCGGGCCGAGCCGCAGCACACCGTCCTCCAGCGCTCTGTTGTCTCTGATGTCGGTGGATCCCTGTGAGAAGAGCCGTTGCAGCCGGGTCACCCGTACGCTCTCCACGCCCGGTACGGCCGCGGCCACCGCGGTGAGGCGGCTCAGCCGCACCGGCTCCCCGAACGTCAGCGCGTCCGGGTGGAAGAAGCCCAGCCGCCCGCCGGGCAGCCGGCGGTTGCCCAGCACCCGGGTCAGCTCGGCGAGGATCCGGCCGTGCTGGTGTCCGGGCGCGGCGCAGACCTCGACCTCGATGTCCAGCGGCACGGTCCGGGCCGGCTCCACGACCAGGTCGTGGCCGATCCGCCGGTAGCCCTCCAGCACGTACGCGACGGAGTCCAGCAGTTCGGGCGCGGGCTCTCCGCTGCGCACGGCGTCGATGGCGACGTGCGCCTCCTGCACGCTGCCGGTCCAGCGGATCTCCGCTGCGGCACGCTGCACACCGGGCAGCGCGGACGCCAGCTCCGCGTAGTCCGCCGCAGTGACGGCGCGCCGGCGGGTGCGCTTGAGGTCCAGCGGCGCGAGCTGACGCACCTGCTCGACCGGCTCCGGCTCGGCACCGCCGACGGCGGGCAGCGGATTGCGCACCCCGGCCACCGGCATCGGGTCCCCGCCGTCCGACTCCTCGGCCGGACGGCTGAGCACCAGGTGGTTGATGGCCTCGGCCCCCACATTGCCGGCCGTGCCGCCGCCCAGCCGGTAGTGCAGCGTGAGCCGGCTGCCGGGCTCCGGCCGGGCACCGTACCGCCCGTCCCCGAAGCGCAGTGCGATCCGCCCGTCGTCCTCCAGCTCGCCCACGAAGTGCCGGTCGCGCGGTCCGCTGTTCAGCAGGTCCCGGCGCGGCTCCCAGGTGTGCTCGCCGTCCTCGATCCGTACGGCCGGCAGCGCGGCCCGGGCATCCGGCAGCAGCCCGGCCGCCGGGCCGTGCAGCACCGGCTCGTCCGGGTGCAGCCCCGCCGCGTACTCCGGGCCCCAGCTGTGCGCGATCTCCCAGGCGATCCGGCCGTCCAGCACCGCGCCGGCCCGCGCCCGCGCCGTCAGCACCTCGAGGCGCCGCAGCTTGGGCGCGAGAAGCCGGTCACCGCGGTGCAGCAGCTCCCGCAGCGCCCGTACGGGATGCCGGTGCAGCTCCAGGTGCTCCAGCACGTGCAGCCCGAACAGCACCGTCAGCTCGGCGATCTCCGCCTCCGACAGCCCGTCGTGGTCCCGCGCGCTGCGCCACAGCTCGACCAGCCGCGCCCGCACCCGCTCCCGGATCCCGGCGAGCCGCTCGGCCTGCCCGGCCGCCACCAGCTCCGGCCGCGGGAACGGCACGGTCTGGGCGACGGGGGAGCGGTGCAGCAGCGGCCGGAAGCGTGCCCCGATGCCGGGGTACACGGACTGCGCCAGCAGCGTGCGCAACGCCTCGGCCTGCGCGTACACCGTCCCGGGCACCACCTTTTCGCGCCGCTGCCCGGCCAGCTCCAGCCCGAGCCCGGCCCGTACGGTCGCTTCCTCGCCGACGACCTCGAACAGCTCGCGGATGTCGTCGGCCGTCAGCGCCCGGTGATGTGCCGTCTTGCGCAGCAGGTGCTCGATGGTGCGGGCCGTGGCGTTGCCGTCGCCCTTGTGGTCCGCGCACCCGAAGGCGGGCGGCTCGCAGGAGCCGGTCACGGCCGGTACGGGCGGCACGGTCACCGTCTCCGGCACGCCCTCCGGGTCCTCCCCGAAGACCAGCGACCGCCCGTGGTCGACGAGCGTGACGTTGCCGCGCGCGACGCTCACGTCGTCCACCGGCGCGCACTCCGTCCCGCCCCGCGTGGACAGACACAGCGGGAACGTCAGCGCGTCCTCCTGCGCCCAGGTCACCTCCAGCACCGGCTGTCCGTCGAGCCGGTCGACGGCCGGGGTGACCGACGTCAGCCGTACGGCCTGCCGGTGACTCGGGTCCTGATCGCCGGGCGTCCCCGTACGCGGCCCCTTGACCTCCTCGAACAACAGCAGGTCACCGGGGGAGAGCTTCAAGGAGCGGGTCTCGTGCGTGCCGTCCGCCCACTCGTCCCGCAGGGTCGCCGACGTCGCGCCCTTCGGCAGCGCGCAGACCTCGTCGCCCCAGGTCCACAGCCGGATGGCGTTGTGCTCCGGACGCAGCCGCAGCGGCGCGTCGCCGACCGGCTCGAAGACCTCCACCGACCCGCGCTCGTCCAGCACGGCCAGGTCCCGGTCGTCGATGACGGTCCCGAGCTCGGGCCGGTCCCGCGGCCCGTACGTACGGAAGTCCACCGCGGCGAACCGGAAGGTTCCCGGCAGCAGCACGAGGTCGGTGGCCACCTCCACGGACACGAAGGCCCGCGCGCTGCACCCGTCGTGCATCGGGTAGTCGATCAGCCGCACATGCCGGCGTACGGACACCCGCCGCCGCGCGGTGTCGAGATAGGCCTCCGTAGCCACGGCATCCTGCTGATAACTGATCTGATCAGCGGTGTACGCCAGCATCTCGACCAGCGTCATCCCGAGATCCGCCGGATTGCGCTCGACCCAGTCCGGCGTGGTCAGCCGCAGCCGGTCCAGTACCAGCTGCCGCAGCGTGTCGTAGTCCCGCGCGGTGTAGTCGATGACGGGCGCGGGCTTGAAGGTGTCCGGGCACTCGACTTCTTCGGGCGCGCAGTCGAAGGGGCTCGGGCAGTCCGTCCTGAACCGGAAGTCGGCAGCGAAATACCGCTGGTCGAACCCCTCGTACGGCTCCGTACCCGGCCGCCCGTAAGGGTCCGTGTCGACGATCGACAACCGGTACCGGGACGTATCCCCCGTCCGGTCCAGCACCACATGCAGCCGGTCGTCGAGCTCGGGATCCTCCTCCCGCTCGACCGACACCTCCAGTGCCTCGATCCCCGAGATCCGGCGCCCGCCGTCGATCCGGACGTTCTCCGGGCACAGCCCGCGCGGCGCCTTCCCCAGGAAGGTGACGGTCAGCGTCATCCCGTCGTCGGCGACCTCCACCCCGTCGATGCCGTTCAGCCGCTCGGCTCGGATCCGGCCCCGCCGCCGGTCGGTACGGCACACCAGCTCACCGCCGATGAGCTGCTGGTCACTCATATCTCGCCCCGCCCCTCGAACACTTCATCCCGCCGGCTCCCGGTGGACCGCACCACATAGCTCAGCTCGACCCGGACGACGTTCTCTTCGTTCACCACATCCAGCGCCTCGACGTCGATGAGATCGCCGAGCCACCGCTGCAACGACGCCTGCACCGACAGCTCGACGGCCGACGCCAGCTCCGGGCTGTTCGGCGTGAACACCAGGTCCAGCAGCCCGCACCCGAAGTCGGGCCGCATGACCCGCTCACCCGGGCTCGTGAACAGCAACTGCTCGATCAAGTCCCGCACATGCGCGTCATGGTCCGCATGCGCCGTCCGCCCCCGCCGGTCCACCCGGAACGGAAAGGCGATCTCACTCCGTACTTTCTTCGCAGCCCTCATCGGCTGGACACCCCCTGGTGGACGGGCGCCACGACCGGCGGGCCCTGCGGCACCAGCCCGGCGCTGAAACACATCGCCGCCGAGGTGTCCAGCAGCGCCGGCACCCCGTCGATCCGTACCTCGTCGCCGCCGCCGGCCGGCGTCCAGCGCACGCTGGTGCACGGCTGCGGACGGCCGCCGACGGAGTGCGGGCAGCCGCTGACCGTGAACAGGTCGGCGGCGGTGACCACGGGCAGGCCGTCGATACGTACGCCCGTGCCGGCGGCCGCGGTGGACACCGCCCGCCCGCCGTGCGGACAGCTGATCACCGCGCCCCCGTGCACAAAGTTCCCGGACCCCACGTCTTCTCGCTCCCCGTCTCCGCTGGCGTTTCTCGATGAATGGCCACTCGGGTCATCGCTTCCTGGGGACGGTGAGCCGGCCCTCATTGATGTCGACCTGGTCCCCGACCAGCGAAATCACCGCCCCCGCCCCGTTGTTGATCTGCACCCCCGCCGCATTGATGCGCACAAACGCACCGGTCGGCGCCTGCAGCAGAATCCCTTCCTCCGGCACGTCCGACAGCACGATCTTGTGATGCCCCTGCGTCTCGATGACCACCGGCTCGGCCCCGGCCCGTGCCCCGGCCTGCGCATCGACCGGCATCTCGGCCTCGGACCCGTACCAACACCCCGTCCACACGGGGAAGCTGGGATCCCCCTGCTCGAACTCGATCCACACACCCGCGCCCTCGCTCGGGATCACGTACTGCCCCGCCTGCGCCCCCGTGAACGGAAAGCACGGCATGGCCCACGTGGACGCCTCGTCACCGAGGACATCCGGCACATGAGCCGTGATCCGACCCATCCGCAACGGATCGTTGTTGCTCGCCACCCGTCCTCGGAACTTGCCGAGAAAGCGGTTGTTCGATGCTGGCGCCATGGGTGCTGCTCCTGGTGGTGTGGTGCGCGGCTGTGGTGCGGGGTCGGTGACGGGGGCTGCGGAACTGGTCTACGGAGGCGGTCTACGCGGGCGGGCCACGGCGGCGGTCTACGGCCGAACGCGGTCGCTCCTCGCGATCAGCCCCTCACGCGACAGGGTGAAGGTCTGCTGGAAGGACCCGGGGCGGAGGTTATGAGTAACGCTCTTCACGTAGTAATCACCGTCGTACGTCACGCCCGCGCCCCTCACCCCCACCAACTCCCGCGGCCGCAAGACGTATCCATGCCGGTTGACGTCCAACTGCCCCGACCCACTGATGGCATCAGCGCTGGTAGCGGCCCGTCCCAACGCCTCAGCCTTGGCCAGCGCCTCATCCTTCTTGGCCGTACCCGTCAGTGTCTTCCGCTTGAGAGCCGGCGAAGCACGCCGGCCGAGGGGCGGCCGGAGGGGGCTGATGTCGGGCTGGGAAAGGAGCGGAGCCCGCCGCGTCACGGGATCCTGCACCCGAGCCTGCGGCTCTTCCCTCGCCGTCCCGTCATAAGCAAACGTCAACTGATCCACAGTCGAGTGCACATCCATATTCACGTTCAACGCATGCTGCCGCTGCCCGAGCCGCTGCTCGGGCCCCCAGAACGCGGTCGACCGCCCAGGGACGGGCCCCGGGTCGAGATAGAACGTGTAACCATTAGCCCTGGCCAGGTCATTCACATACTGCAGATCAGTCCCCGTCTGGTAATCCACACGAGCCTGCTCCCTCGGCGGCTGCGGCACCTGCTCCCGAATGATCCGGGCATCGATCCCGTAATCCGCGTACTTCCCCAGAATTCGCTCAACCCGCTGCGAGGGCGCGAGGTTGGGATAACGATCGGTCCGCTCCTCAAGGTCCATGAGCAGCGTCAGGTCTTCCCCGGTCACCGTCAAAGTCGTCTGCCCGGGCTGATTACTGGCCCCCACCTCCTGCCGCACGATGAGCCCATCCAGCAGCACCACAGGCGTCCCCTTGACCGCAACGGTCAGGATGACCCGCGTCTTGGGGTCGAAGAACCCTTCAGGGAGGAGCCTTTGTATGATCGCCCCCTTTTTCGTCAGGTCGAAGGCAAGCTGAAATCCGCTCCTCTCACCGGCCGTACTGGTGATCTGCGCGGACAGCAGCGCCTCCGTCACCTCCTGCGGCACGAGCCGGGCCAGCTTCGGCCCCATGTACAGCGAGGCATGTACGGGACCGCCCCCAACGGGCAGGTCATCAGCCATTCCGCACCCCCGGCCCACCCATGCCACCAGGGAACCCACCGGGCAACGGCACGGCGATCTCCTCGCCGGGCTCGTCCGTCAATTCACCGGGCGCCAGCACCGGATTGGCATCAGCAATCCGCCACCACTGCCCCGAATCCCCGAAATACCGCTGCCCCAACTGATCCGCCCGCTCCCCATCACTGACGACATGCGGCACGGTCTCGTCTTCATCCCGCTCAAGCGGCGGCAACAACCTCCGCTTGGCGTACTTCACCTCGGTACCGTCGGCCGCGCGATGCACCCCGATCTCCACATCGTGGTACCGACTGCTCCTGGGGTACGGATGAGCCCCCGGCACATCATCCAACGCACTCTCATACGGCTCGATCACGCTCAGATCCCTCCCCCAAGCCCAAGCTGAGCCAGACTCCCGGCCCGCGCCCGCCGCGCCAACTGTTCCTTCTGCGCAAGGTGCGCGAGGTAGAGCTCCGCCCCCCGATGCCCAGCCGGCAAGTCACTCACGGTGAGAATCTTCATCCCGATGCTGAGCGAGGCCCGAATCGGATTCAGATTCACATCAAACGCCGACTCATTAACGGACAACTCCGTCAACCTGACCGGCATGACCCGCTTGCTCCCCCAGGTAAAGAGAGTCAACGGCATCTCAATGGGACTGATCTCAATAGTCCCCTTCTTGCTGAGCTTGCTGGCAGCCCTCAACTGTGCGGTAGTCGGCTGCACAAGCATCTCCAGCACAGCCAGCTGAGGATGAATCCCATCAGGCGCGGCCACATCCAACTGATCGGTCGCATCAATCTCAGCGGTAAACTTCCACGACTCCTGCGCCGGCCCCTTGAGCCGTAGAGCCTCATTCCGATCCCCACCACTGTCCCCTCCGCCGCCGCCTCCCCCTTCCCCACCGGCGGCCTGCGGCGCCACGGACCGCTCAAGCGTGTCTGGGTTGAACTGCAGCACGATAATGCGCTGCGGGGTACCGCGCTCGGGGTCAACGATGACTATGCCGGAACGAATCGGCTTGGGTATGTCGGCGTAGGTGGTCACGTTCGCTCCCGGAGACGGGCCTTGAGGTCCGAGTAGTCGTATTCAGGGAAGAGCCGTGGGAAGACCTCCACCATCTCTTTGAGGCCGTCGGCGATAGGCATGAATCCCGGATGGCCGTATCCCACATCACAGAAAAGGTATTGCCATCCGATGGTTCCCTTGGTGATGAGGAGCGTGTCCAAGTAGGTCGGATAATCCAGGTCCATCTCCAGGGGTTCGTCCCGTATGTCGAAGAACCAGATTTCAGGATCTGTGGTGCCAGGGGCGACGCGTAGGGCAGCCAGGCGGCCGGAGCCGCTGTGAGGCGTATCGTCGAAGATCCTCAGCTCACTGTAGAGTTCGCGTTCCCAGTCGTCCTTGCCCTCCCAGATGACGTTCATCCGCTTCTCGAGCACGCTGCGGTACAGGTGAGTCAGATAGAACTCGCCGACGAGATTCGATCCCGATTCCGAGGATCTCCAGTACACCTCGATATCGTTGAAGCGGAAAAACTTGTCTCGGATCTCGGAGGTAAATGGAAGTTCACGCCGGCGGGCCATGTTCCTGAACACGCGTTCCGCGTCATCCAGAGGCGTCGAAATCTTCCCGAATTCGGCCACTGAGACATCGATCTCCGAGCGCCCGGTGAGCTCGCCGACTGCCTTGACACACAGGCCCTCGTACGGGAATTTGACGCTGCCCTCATCCTTTTCCATGGAACTCAAGTCCAATCGACTTTGTCTTGGTCATCGAGCTTTTGGAGATTTTCCAGCAATAGCTCGAGTTGCCCCATAGCGTTGCCTCTCTTGCTCTCTTTGAGGTCCCACATCAGTTCATCGACCTGAGCGTAGCTCGTGAGCGTTTCTCCCTTTTCCTTCAATGCTCCGCGCACATCTATGAGGTGGTCAGCGATGCTCCTTCTGACACCCAGCATGTCCTCCAGGTTCTGATGGCCGGCGTGATTGATTGCCAGCGTTCCTTCTTCGTCCTCCGACGGCGGCTTGGTGGGCTGGTCGTACTGCTTCTCTGCGGTTGTTCGGGGCGTCCAGTCACCCTTGTTCTTTCCGGTGGTTCCGGGGGTCGGGTCGTACCCCCCGTACTTTGCGTAGATATGGCTGGGGAAATTGGGGAAGTTCGCGTGATTGAACTCCACCTTGGTTTCGTACCAGATAATCCTGTGTGGTTTCGGGACCGCGTGATAGGCGACATCCTCGATGTTGTTCAAGAACGCGATATTGGTCGAAGGGCCGCGGGCCGGGACCAGGTTGTTTCCGGTCGCCTTACCTCCCATGCGCTCCGGGAGCAGGTGCATCTTCACCCAGGCGGCGCCCTGGCTCAGCTTCTTGGATGTGACGTAGTCCCAGCCGGGCGGCTGCCCCTTCTTGGCTTTGCTGGCATCCTGTCCCTGTCCACCGAAGATTGTTTTGGAGGGGGTCCCTATGTAATCCGAGCGGTACTCCTCGGTTCCGCGTTTGGTTGCAGGGTTGCCGAAGTCCCGGAAACCCGGTGATTTATGGTATTCCGCAGGAGTGGGAATATCGTAGTACTTTCGCTGACTGGCGGCGTGGCTGAATTTCCGCATTTCTTCCCGGAGTTTCGCCAGTCGGTCCGCCCTTTCTTGCTTCTTGGCGTCGCTTTCCTTGGCCTGTGTCCTCGTCGGGATTCCCTTTTGCGTAATTTTCGCTTTCGCGTACCAGTCTTCGGCTTCCGCGAGGAGCTTCTGCTGGTTCTTCACGTCCGGGTCGCCTGCAGCCTTTCCTATGTCCTGCTGCCAGTCGGCGGTGAACGCAGGTACCTCTTGCGGCGTGCTGTGGATATACAGGGGTGCGTGCGGGCCCCGGCCGTGGAAAGTCAACGTATGCGCTTCGCCATCGTCCACGTCGCGGAACCGTACCTTGGGGAGGTCGACTTCCTTTGTGTTGTTGTCCTCACGCTTGCGGTCGCGGCGTCGGTCACGTCGGCGACTGGGGTCGCGACGTAGCCTGTCGCGTCGGCGGCGCCACTGATCGCGCAGGCGGTGGGTGCGGTTGTTCAGTTTGCGGCCCAGCTTGCGGCCCTTGCCGAAGAGGCGGCGGGCGGCGCGGCGGGCCCTGGCGACAGCAGACTTGATGGTCTGTCGGGCGCGGCGGAGCTTGCGGCGGGTGCGGGACTCGGGCTTGCGACGGGTGCGCTTTTTGGCCGCGAGCTTCTTCTTCCAGTCCTTGGTTTCCTCGTCCTTGTCGCGGTTCTTGTTCTTGTCGTGACCCTTGGTGTCCTGCTTCTTGATCTTCTTGTCGGTGGGCTTCTTGTTGAGGAGGTCCTTGTCCTCGTCCTTTTTCTTGTCCCTGTCCTTGGCCTTGGACTTGTCGGGGTCGCGCTTGTCGGGGCGCGTGGGGTCGTCGTCGCGCTTCTTGCGGAGCGTGTCGCGAGCCGGGCCGTGGCGCTTCGTGGGGCCGGCTTTGTCGTCGTCCCGTTGCTTGCGCTTGGCGTCGCGGAGGCGGCGGCGGGCTGCGTTGACCTCGCGGCCGTCGTCGCGGCGCTCGTGCTCGTCGGGCTTCTTCTTGTGCTTGGGCTTGGGCTGCTGCTTCGGGTCCGGCTTCTTCTCCGGGGAGGGGCGCTTCTCCGGGCGCGGGCCCTGCTCCGGACGTGAGGTCTTGTCGGGGGAGGGCTTGCGGGGGGCCGGGCTCTGGCCAGGCTTGTCGGTCTGGCCGCCGGGCTCGCCGGGCTTCTCGGACTGATGGGGACGGTTGGCCGCCGGGCCGGGAGTGCCAGGGCGGCCCGGTTCGGCGGGGCGGCCAGGCGCATTGCTCTGCGCGGGGTCCCCGGGGCGGTTGGGCGCACCGGGTGCACCGGGCTGTCCGGGAGCCTCGGGCGCGCCGGGGCCGTTCTTCTTGCCGCGGATGTTCTTGAGCATGTCACCGAGTCGCTTGGCGACGTTGCCCATGAACCGGCCGATGCCCTCGACCAGTGCCTGGTAGATCAGCTCCAGCAGGGCGACGACGCCTGCCGCGACCGCCTTGGCAAATGGCAGGGCTCCGTTACCGCTCTTGACGGACTTGAGGAAGTCCATGAAGAGGCCGAAAGCGGCGAGGATCTCGCTCAGCGCTCCCCATGCCGCCTTGAGGGCATCGACGATGGCCATGGCCCAGCCGGCACCGGGAATGAGTTTGGCGACGACCTTCTCGACGACCATGACGCCGATGATGATGGGGAGTTGCGGGACCGCCTCGTCCCACGCCATTTTGCCCATTTCTTCGGCGCTGACGCCGCCCTCGATGAGCGCCTGGAAATCCTCCATCGGTATCCCGATGATTTCCTGGACCTTCTGCTTGACCCACTCCTTGACGGCGGACTTGATCTCGTTGAAGAGGTGTTCCTTGGCGCCCGTCTCGGCCGCGGCGCCGGCCTTGCTGATCCAGCCCCCCGGGTCGGAGACGATGTCGTTGAAGATGGCTGCCCAGTCGCCGAGCGCCTGGACGACGCCCTTACCGAACTCCACCGCTTCGACGGTGACGGTCTCCGCCACGTCGACCGCTGCCTTGAGTCCGCCCTCCAGAAGGTCCAGCCCTTCGAGCAGCGCACCGCACAGCCCGTCGAGCAGCTTGCCGGCGACCTCCTTGAGCGCATCGGCGGCCTCGTTGACCTTCTGCACGGCCCAGTCGCGGCCGGCATTGATCGTGTTGCGCCACTTGTCACGCATCGCCGGGTAGTCGGCGAGCAGCTCGTCACCAAACGCGATCAGGGCGTCGGCGAAGTCGTTGATCTGCTCGACGACCCAGTTACGGGCCTTGTCGATGAGCTCGAAAACCTCACGCTTGAACTTGTCGATGAGGTCCGTGACGGCCTTGCGGGCCCGCGCGAAGAACTCCTCGATGTCCTTCTTGAGGTTCTCCCACCACTCCTTGAGGCGTTCGAGGAATCCGCCGCCGCCGTTCTCCGCCTCCTTCTTCTTGTCGTCCTGCTTTTTCTTGGCGTCTTTCTCCGAGTTAGTCTGCTCGTCGTCGATCTTCTTGTTGTCATCTTCGGTCCGCTTGTCGACGTCCTTGTCGGTTTCCTCGTTCTTGTCGTCGATGTCTTTACGGACCTTGTCGTACTTCTTGCCCTTCTTGTCGTCGATGTCCGCGACCTTGTCGTCCTGCTCCTTGCGCCATTTGTCGCGGGCATCGGCGATGTCGCTCTGGCCCTTCTCGCGCGCTCCCGCCTGCTTCTTGGTGCTGGCGTCTACCTCGCGCTTCAGGTCCTGGTCGTGCTTCTGCTTGTCGTTCTTCGCCTTCTCGTCCTTGGCCTTGCGCTCCTGGCCCATTTTCTGCTGGCCCTGCGCGAAGCCCGCCTGGATCTGGGGGCCACGGTCGTGCTCGGCCACGGCGGACGCGGACTCGATCGGAACGCCGCCGGCGGCAACCTTGCGCCCACCGCCCTGCTTGCCGCCCTTCTTCCCGCCGCCGCGCACCTTGCCCTTGAGCGTCTCGTGCGGTGCGTCGGGGTAGATCTGGTCCTCGCCCATCGGCCGAGCCGCGTCCTCGCGGCCCGACTGGTGCAGCTCGTCCTTGCGCTCGTCGAGCTTCTGGCCCTGCTCCTCCGTACGCTGCGGGTCCGAATCGTCCTGCAGAGGCAGCCCCGGGGCGTTGCCCACCCGGGCGCCCTTGAGGCCGTCGTCCGTGGTCGGCAGATTCATGACCGACTCGATCAGGTCGTCGAACGGGAAGATCCTCTTCAGGATCTCCACGGCCATGGTGAGGAGGATGTCCCACCAGCTCGGTTCCGGCACGTTGACGCCCGGCGGCTGGCCCTTCGGCCGCTCCTCACCATCGATCTCGGGCGTCTTGCCCTTGGCGGCGTCCGTACGGGAGACCTTGGCATTGGTGTACGTACCGGGGGCCGCGGGCGTGGGCCCGCCCGGCAGCGTACGGGGCGAGCCGATCGGACGCTCCATCTGCGGCGGGCCCTTGCGCAGCGCCGAGCGCTCCTTGCCGACCTGGGTGCCCACCGCGGTGTCGACGCCTTTGAAGGTCTCCAGCATCTGGTGCGGCTTGAGCTTGGAGATCGTAGCGAGGCCCGCCTCGGGCGTGCTCTTGGAGACATCGGGCGCCGGCGCTTCCTTCTTCGGCTTCGCCGGACCGGACGCGGCGCGGCCGCCACCGCCCCGGCCGCCCCGCGCGGGCGCCGAAACCGTACGGCCGCCTCCGCCGCGTCTGACGTTCTTTGCCGCCTGCCGGGCAGCCTGGCGCTTGCCCGGCGCAGCTCCGGCCTTGGGACGCGCAGTGGGCTTACCCGGCCCGGGCTTGGGCGGCTGCGCCTCCTTGGGGGCACCGCCGTTGGTGGCTCCGTTCTTGGCCGCGGCGGACAAGGGAGCCGTTGCCCCCGGGGCCGAGGTGACCTTGGGCGCGTTGACCGGGCCGGGAGCGGACGCCTTGTCCGGTCCTGCGTCCGAGCCAGGCGTGGTCGCGGGGCCCTTCCCTTCGCTGACGTCCTTCGCCTGGGCGGCGTCCTTGGTCTCGGCGGTTCCCGGTGCCTCGGTGTCCTTGCCGCCGGCGGTGTCCGTCGTCCCGGTGCCGGTCTGCTTGTCCGCGTCGTCCTGGGCCTTCGCGCCGCTGCCCGACGTATCGCCCGCCGTGTCCTCGTTCTTGCCGGCGGCCGAGCCGGTCGCTGAACCGGACGACGCGTCGGCTTCCGCCCCGGAACCACCGTTGGATCCGGTGCCGGACTGCGTACGCGAGTTCCCGCCCCCGGACGACGAGGCGTCCCGGTCCGCAGACCCTTCCGCGCTCTTCCCCTCGCCGGATGCCGCACCCGGACCGGAGCCCGAGGCCGCCTCCGAGCCCGCGGATTCCGAGGAGGAAGCGGCCGCCTGCTTGCGGGCGTCCTCATCGGCCTTCGACAGCTGCCCCGGCGCGGTCGTATCGCCCTCGGACCCGCGCGCCGAGCCCGTGCCCTCGGAGGCGGTACGGGCAGCCTCGTCCCGCCGCCTGGCCTCGTCGTCCTCCTTGCGCTCCTCGGACTGCTCCTTCTCCCGCTCGGTGTCTTCGGGGTCCGCCGAGTCTGAGCCCTTCTCACCAGGCTCCTCGCCGACCTTGTCGTCCGCCTTCTCGTCCGGCTCGGGCCCTATTTCCTGCTCGATCGACTTGTCGCTCCCCAGGTCCGTAGCGAGCCGGTCGTCGGGCCCCTCCGTTTCCTCGGAAGAGGCGCCCTTGTCACCGGGCCGGTGGGAGCCGGTCTTCACCCGTTGCACGGCTTCGTCCGACTGGCTTCTGTCGACCGGGGAGTCCAGCACGCCGGGCGGCCCGTAACGATAGGCGTCCGGGTCGTCGGTCTGGACCTTCTGCTCGGCGGTCGACGTGGTCGTCCCGCTCAGACCGGCCTCGGGGCGGTCCCCTTCAGCGTCCGACGAGTCCTCGTTCTCTTCGTCTTCCGCCTCCAGACCGTCCTCGTCCTCCTCCGCGGCCGGCTCGTCGTCGCCCTCATCGAGCTCATCGGACTCCTCCTCGAGCCCCAGCGGCTCGTCGTCGGCGTCCTCCTCGTTCTCCGGATCTCCCTTGCGGCGCTTGTCGTCGCGCTCGCCGGTGCGGTCCTTCTCGCCGGGCTCGGCCCCGCTCTTGTCCATGGCCTCCGCGTCGGAGGCCTCTTCCCTGGCAGCGGCGTCCTCCTGCTCACGCTCGCCGACCTGCGCGTCCTTCTCGGCGGCCGAGGTCTCTTCGTCCGACCGTTCCTCGCCGGCCTCGTCCTGGCCGCGCGCCGAGTTCTCGGCGTCCTTGTCCTTCTGCGCGGCCTGGGCGTCGGCGTCCTTGTCCTCCTGGTGGGCCTGGGCCTGGCCCTTCTGCCGGGTCGAGGCCGCTTGCTTGTCCTGGGCGGCGGCCTGTCCGGCTGCCTGGGAGCCTGCTGAGGTAGACGCCACAGGGGCCCTGGGCGCACTCCCGCCCGCGGGCGCGGCGTCCCGTTCCGGTCCGCCGTCGCCCGCCGGGTCCGCGTCCTTGCGCTGCTGCTCCCGCTTCCGGCGGTCGTCGCTCGCCTGCTCGTCCTGCTCGCGCTTGTCGACCGCGGCGGCGTTCTGCTGCGCCCGCTCCTGCGCGATGACCTCGGCCTCGTCCTGGACGGACTCGGGGGTCGCGGCCGCCACGAGCGGCAGCGGTCCGCCCTGTTCCATCTCGTCGACCAGGTCCAGCAGCCGGTCGACCTCGGGCGTCAGCAGCCGGACCTCAAGCCGGTCCAGCACGGTCTCCTGCAGTTGCGGGGACATCCGCGCAAGCTGCAGGCGTACCCGGCCGGACAGGTCCTCCGGGTCGCCGCGCAACGAGCGCAGTACCCCGTTCGCCAGCCGGTCCGCCAGCGTCGCCGGGTCGAGCTGCTCCATGCGGCGCCGGTCCGCGTCCACCGTGGCGTACCGCAGCCACCCGGGTGTCGCCTGGCCTCCCTCGATCTCGGCCGCGGGGTGTTCATCGCGTACGGAATCCTGGAGCGCGCCCAGTACGGAGGACTGCGCCGCCGTCTCCGCCTCTCGTTCGATGGAGGCCTGGGGGAGGGAGACCGAGCCCAGGTCGCGGCCTGCGCGGAGGGCGCCCAGGCCGTGGGGGTTCTGGACCGTGTGCAGGAGTTCGTGGGCCAGCAGGCGTTGGCCGTCTGCCGTCCCCGGGCGGTAGGTGCCCTCGCGGAAGAAGATGTCCTGGCCGACGGCGAAGGCGTCTGCGCCCATCATCTCCGCCAGTTGACCGGAATCGCGGTTGGTGTGGAGGCGGACCTGGCTGAAGTCGTGGCCGAGCTGTTCTTCGAGGTCGCGGCGGACGCTCAGGTCCAGGGGCTGGCCGGCGCCGCTGACGATGTCCTTCGGTTCCGGGGTGCGGGACTTGGCGTTGCGTTCGCGGCGCTTGCGGCGCTTTTCGGCGGCGGACTGGGTGGCGTCCTGGGAGGAGGAGTGGGACGTGCTGCTCATCGGGCCTCCCCCCGTCCGGTCAGGCCCGCGTGGACCGAGCGGGCCAGGGCCTCGCCCAGGCGGGCGGGGGACGTCGTACGGGGGAGCGGGGGCAGGCCCGCGAGTGCGTCCAGGTGTACCGGGGTGCCGTCGGCGGCCAGGGGGACGCCTCGGTCCCCCACCAGTCGGGTCAGTTCGCGTTCGAAGGATGCCACCACGCGGTCGGGGTCGAGGCGGGTGTCGAAGCCGTCGAGGACCAGTTCGCCGATGTCGATGCGGAAGGAGCGGACGGGGGCCTCCGTCCGGGCGGGGGCCTCCATCGCCGGGGGCGCGGCTCTCCGTACACCCTCGTGAGCGGTCTCGTTCAGACCCATCCGTGGACCTCCGACGGCGTCAAGGAGCGTTCCAGCTTCAGGTATTCGGTGCGGGCCGCGGCCAGCATGTGGCGCATCTGGAGGCGGTCGCCCTCTTCGGCGGCGAGGAAGGCGCCCGAGAGGGCTATGTTGCGGATGGAGCCGCCGGCGACGGTGAGTTGGGCCAGGAGGGCGGGGTCGATGCCCTTTGTGGGGGCCTGGGAGGGGAGTACGCGGCGCCAGATTTCCGCGCGTTCGGATTCTGCGGGGAACGGGAAGTCGACGACGAAGCGAATGCGGCGCATGAAGGCGGAGTCGAGGGCCTTCTTCATGTTGGTGGTGAGGACGGCCAGGCCGCGATACGCCTCCATGCGCATCAGGAGGTAGCTGACCTCCAGGTTTGCGTAGCGGTCGTGGCTGTCCTTGACTTCGCTGCGCTTGCCGAAGAGGGCGTCCGCTTCGTCGAAGAGGAGCAGGGCCCCTCCTCGCTCCGCCGCGTCGAAGACTCGGCTGAGGTTCTTTTCCGTTTCGCCGATGTATTTGCTGACCACCTGGGACAGGTCGATGATGAAGAGATCGAGACCCAGTTCCTTGGCCATTACTTCGGCGGCGAGGGTCTTGCCCGTACCGGAGCCGCCTGCGAAGAGGGCCGTGACGCCGAGGCCGCTGCGGAGCGACTTCGCGAAGCCCCAGTCCTGGTAGACCGTGCCGCGCCGGCGTACGTGGGCGACGATCTCCTGGAGGATGCGCAACTGGCGGTCGGCGAGGACCAGGTCGTCCCAGCCGGCGCGCGGCTCTATTCGGCGGCCCAGTTCGTCCAGGCCCATGCGGGCCTCGGTGAGACCGGCCTGCCAGGCCAGTTCGGTGGCGTCGAGCGTCTCGGAGTGCGGGAGGTCGCGGCGTACGGAGGCGGCGGCCGAGCGGACCACGTGGGGCGGCAGCTGGAACTGCGCGACGAGGGACTGGAGGTGCGAATCGGTCACCTCGGGGACGTCGGCGAAGGCGTCGGTCCAGAGGGTGAGGTGTTCCTCGTCGGAGAGTTTGGGGATGGTGACGCGTTCACCCCGGGGATGCTCCGTACGACGGGGATCGGGGCTCGATACGACGAGGGGGACGGCCGCGCCCGCGATGAACGAGTCCGCGGCGGCGTACTGATCGCGGTCCAGTTCGCCGACCTCGATGAGGAGGGCGGCGGGGAGGAGGATCGCTTCGCGCTGCCACAGGCGGGCCAGGCGGTCGCGTTCGGCGGGGTCCGTGGGCACGTCGTCGGCGGCCATGGAGTACAGGCCGAGGCCGGAGCGGCGGGCCGCGGTGGCGGCGATGTCGGCGCGGGTGCGGAGGTCGGCGCCGACCAGTTCGACGCGGAGCGGCGCCTCGGGGCCCGCGCCGGACCAGCCCGCCGCGACCCGGTCGGCCGCCGCGTCGTACGAGGGCGGGAGGGCGGCGGGGGCTGTGGTGCGGCGGAGCAGGCCGTGCAGCTTGGCGTCCAGGTACGGCGTACCGACCAGGAAGTGCAGGATGCGCTCGTCCAGGCGCAGCCGGGTGGTCGTCAGCCGGGTCTCGTCCTCCAGCTCGACCAGGCGCCAGCGGCGGAGCGGGGCGACGGGGGTGAGGGCACTCCAGTGCGGGTCGGCGAGGGCGGCGAGGGCGAGGGAGAGGGTCGGATACGCGCGGCTGGGGTCACCGGCGGCCGCGGCACAGCGCGCGTTCGTGGTCGGGTCCAGCTCGGCCGCCGCGGCCAGGAGGACGATCTCGCGCTCGAAGGTGCTGAGGCCGAAGCAGGTGGTCAGGGCGTCGAGGGTGGCCACGTTCGGGGCGGGGGGCACCGGTTCGATGTCCGATCCCTTCGCGCCGTCCGCGATGGGGGCGGTCGCGACTTCGGCCCCGGCCTCGGTCCCGGCTCCGGTTCCGGTGCCATCGCCCGTGCCCGTACCGGTACCGGAACCCGTGCCCGCACTCGTACCGCCGGCTCGCGCGGCGTGGGCGTCCACGCGCGCCAGTACGGAGCGCACGGCGGCGGCCAGCGCCATGCCGTCCGCCGCGCCGCCCGTCGTGCCCGGCCCGTCGCCGCCCTTGCCCATGTCCTTCTCCGCCCCCGCTCCGGTGTCCTTCTCCGCCCCCGTTCCGCGCACCGGCCTCAGCTCTTCCCGCCGTCGTCCGTACGGTCGGCGCCGTCCGCGTGGCCGGTGGTGTCCGTGCGGTCGGTGGCGTCCTTGGCGCGGCCCGGAGCACCGGACCCGGTGGCGCCGCCCGTCGCCTTGCGGGTGCGCGAACGTCCGCCGGTGTTACGGGCCTTGGGCTCCGTCTTCTTCGCCGCCCGTGCGCCGGCGCTCGCCGCGGCCTTCGCCACCGTGGACCGGACGTTGGTCGTCGCGGCGACATCGGTGACGGGCTTGGCGTCGGCGACCGGCTTGGCGTCGGTCCGCTGACGGCCCTCGTCGGTCCCCTCGGGAGCTTCCTCGGCCCCCTTGCGGGATTCCTTCGTCCGGTCGGACTCGGCGGCAGCCGCCTTCTCGGACGCCGGCCCGGCCTCCGTCGACCCCGCGGGCGGCCGCTCCGGCGCCCCCGGCGCCCCGAACGGCAGCACCCGTACCTCCGGCCGCTGCACCGGCTTCGCCGGTACCGGCTTCTCGTGGCCGTCCAGGATGACCAGCGAGGCCTGGTAGACCACCGACAGGGAGTACGGGGTGTTGTGAAGCATGCCCCAGAGCTTGGAGGTCTCGTCGACGTCCATCTGGCTCGGTGTGAAGCGGACCCGTTGCAGGGACTCGGCCAGGTCGCTGCCGCCCAGGTACGGGCGCTCGGCCGCCTCCGCGATCAGTTCCTTCGGGAGCACCGGGATCTCGTGCAGGGTGCGTACGACGCTGCCGATCAGGCGCTGGCCGACCAGTTCGTTCTCCTCGCCGTACGCGCTGATCAGGTAGTGCAGGTCCAGGGCCGCGGCGGGGCGCTTGAGCAGCGTGCCGTCGGCGGCGCGGGTGACCAGGTCGTTGTTGCGCATCGAGGGGTTGTGCGTGACCTGGTAGAGGAAGACCGTGATCTTCGGGTCCAGCTCCGGTTCGGCCGGCGGCTTGCGGGTCTCCACGGAGACGGCCATGTCGATCTCGGGGTGCAGGTTGTGCTCGATCAGCAGCGCAAGGGCCTGGGTGACCGTCGCTATGGCGAGTGCGTTGCTCATGAAGTGCATCCCCCAGATGCCGGGGCCGGCAGGCCCGGCCTCATCGTCGAAATCACGGTCACCGTCAGCTGTTCCTCTCCCCGCGCCCCAGGTAGTCCGCGAGGCTCAGTGCGGGGCCGCGGCGGTCGGCGCGGCCCGGCCTGCCGCCCGGCGCGGGGCGTTCCGTACCGGCCGCGCTGACCTCCAGGCGGCCGATCTGTACGTGCACCACGCGTTCGGCGGGCCGCTGGCCGCGCCGGCCGGCGGCCGCCGCGCGTGCCGCGTCCCGGGCCGCCGGTACCTCCGTACGGGGGCGCAGCGCGGGGGTCACGGCGCGCGGGGCGGTGTCCGTCCCAGCGGAGGCCGGCGTGGCGGCCGCCCGCCGCGCGGGGCCGGACTCCTCCCCGCGGTCGGCCGTACGCCGTGTCCCCGCGCGCTGCCCCTCGGGTGCGGCGGGCCGCAACCCCGGCTCCGGGCGGGCGGCCGGGCGGAGCAGGGGCGTGGCCGGCCACGCGGAGCGCTCGGCGGGTTCCGGAGCGACCGGGGGCGCCGGCTCGGGCCGGAGCACCGTCGTCTCGTGTTCGGTGGTCCTGATCTCCCGCTCGAAGCGGAGCCGTTCGCCCTCGGCGGGCGCGGCGAGCGGGGTCTGCGGGTACAGCGCTGCCGGGGCTTCCGGCTCGACCGGTGCGCTCCCCAGCGCTTCGATGCGTTCGAAGGGGCCCGGGAGCCGTGGCTGCAGGCGTACGCGGCCGGTCGCGCTCGTGTTCCCGCCCGGCGCTCCCGTGTTCCCGCCGGGCGCGCCAGGGAGCGCGCGCGGCGCCGGCGCGTGCCGGGCGACCAGCCGCCCCAAGTAGTCGTCAGACATCGGCGCACAGCTCCAGGTAGTAGCGGCGCCGCAGCGGGCTGAGCGCCAGGATCTCGGGCTCGCTCCAGCCGTAGGCGGAGGCGAGCAGGTGGACGTCCAGGAGCACGTCGCGGGCCCAGGCGTCCAGTTCGGTCCACAGGTACGCGGCGATGTCCAGCTCGGCCGGGGTGGTCGTGCCGCACTCGGGGCAGGCGATGTTCAGGGTCACCTCGGCGCCGGGGTCGGCCTCCTCGACCGCCTCGGCGAACCGTTTCAGGACCGCCTCCGGAAGCCGCTCCAGCTCCTCCGGCCCGGCCGAGCGGTCGCCCTTGCGGGCCGATACGGCACACCGGCCCCCCAGCAGCCGCCGGGCCTCCGCCGGGTCGTGTGCAGCGGTGGCCGAGACGGCGGTGAGGTCGGCGACGGACGGCAGCCGGAAGACCACCGACCAGCCGCCCTCGTCGACCCGCAGGCCGCCTTCGGGCAGGCTCGGCCGGGCCGCGCCCAGTTCGGCCGCGTCCAGCTCGAACTCCATCGCCGCGCCGCACTCCGGGTCCGCGCAGGCCAGCTTGACCTGCATGCGCTCGCCGAACAGCGCGCGGCGCAGGGCGAAGAGGTCCGCCGCGCGCTCGCCCGCCGGCACCGACAGCAGTGCGTCGGTGCCGGCCTCGGGGCGTGCGGCGCGGTGCAGCAGCAGGGCTCGGCCGCCGTCCTGGAGGGCCTGTCCGGCCTCCCAGGCGGCCAGCAGCTCAGCGGGCCCGGTGACTGCCATTCCTTACTCCGTTGATCAGGCGGGGTGCGTGAACGAGGGCTCCTGCGGCTCCTCGACCTCGTAGTCCCGCTCCCAGCCCTCGCACTCCAGCTTCAGGCTCTGGATCGCCACCGCGTTGGCGTTGGCGTCCATCTCGCCGAGCACCTGGTACTCGCTCGGCCAGGCCCGGTAGATCTTGTGCGAGACGGCGACCTGGCCGGCCTCGTTCAGGACCTGGATGACGATGTCCTTGCGGAAGTCCGCGAGCGACACCTCCGAGCCCAGGCCCGCGCCGACCTGCCAGACCTTGTTGGCCCAGCGGTCGAACTCCGGGTCGTGGGTCACCCCGCGCTCCAGGGTGATGCCCTCGAACTCCGAGCGGCCGGGCGACTTCCGCGGCGAGCTGGGGTCGCCGCCGTGGCGGTGCTTGACCACCTCGGTGGTGCGCTTGAGCGGGGAGATCTTGCTGATGCCCGCGACCGTACGACCGTCCCACAGGACCAGGAACTTGAAGTTCTTGTACGGGTCGAAGCGATGGGCGTTGATCGTGAACTCTGCCATCGGATTCCTTCGGTTCCTCGAATTCCTTCGCTGATGGACCCCTGCCGGGGGCCCTGCGGGCTAGAGCTCGAACTGCCCCGCCATCTGCTGGATCTTGACGATCACGAACTCCGCGGGCTTGACCGGCGCGATGCCGACGACGACGTTGACGATGCCGTTGTCGATGTCCTCGGCGGTCGTGGTGTCCTTGTCGCACTTGACGAAGTACGCCTCGCGCGGCGTGCCGCCCTTGAAGGCGCCCTGCTGGAACAGGCCGTGCAGGTACGACGAGGCGTTGAGCCGGATCTGCTGCCAGAGCTGCTCGTTGTTGGGCTCGAAGACCACCCACTGCAGGCCGCGCAGCAGGGACTCCTCGACGTGCAGCGCGAGCCGGCGGACCGGTACGTACTTCCACTCGCTGTCCAGCGCGTCGGCGCCCTGGAGGGTGCGCGCGCCCCAGACCACCGGGCCGACCATGGGGAAGGTCCGCAGGGAGTTGATGCCCAGCGGGTTCAGCAGGCCGTTCTCCCGGTCGGTGAGCTTGACCGAGAGGGAGTGCACGCCCGCGAGGCGCGCCTCGGTGCCCGCCGGGGCCTTCCACACGCCGCGCTCGCTGTCCGTACGGGCGATCACGCCCGCGATGGCGCCGGACGGCGGGAAGGTGCGGAGCCGGCCGGTGAGCGGGTCGGTGAGCTGGAGGTGCGGGAAGTACAGCCCGGAGTGGTTGCCCCGGACGGACTCGAAGGCGCCGATGCCGGCCCGGGCGGAGTCCACGGAGACCCAGGTCGAGGGCGCGTCGACGAGGTGGAAGATGCGGCGCTCCTGGCAGAGCCGCTCGGCGGCCGAGAGGACGGTGATCATGTCCTCGGTGTTCTCGTACCCGGACAGCTCCGGCAGCGAGAGCAGGTTCACGTCGTCGACGTCGCGCAGCGCCTGCAGGCCGGTCTTGCGGGCCTCGCTGCCGATGATGTCGCGCGGACCCGGCACGTCGCCGTCGACGCCGCCGGAGAGCGGGAAGACCGGCGGGTTGACCGAGGCCTCCAGGCCCAGGTCGTTGGCGCACTCGCCGACGAACCGCACCACGTCCTCGGGGTCGGCGGACCCGGCGACCACCTGGAGGCGGCGGCCGAAGGCGGTGACCTGCGCGCCGGCGTAGGCGTGCTTGCCCGGCGCGTCGGGCAGCGCGCGCAGCTTGCGCTCCAGGAGGAGGGCGAGCTCCGTGACCGTGCAGGGCGCCTCGCCGTCCTGGTCGGGGTCGTAGAGCGTGAACTCGCGCTCGACCTCGCCGATCTTGACGGTGAGGTCGACGTTCAGGTCGGGCAGGTCGTGGGCGAACGGCTTCGAGACCGTGCCGGAGGGGTCGGGGCGCCCCTCGTCGAGGACCTTGACGCGGATCAGCTGCGAGCCGGCGTTGATCACGGTCTCGGCGTACCGGCCGCTCTCGGGATCCATGGACAGGTTGCCGTACGACTCGCGGGCGGTGCCCTTGGCGTCCAGGACCTGGAGGTTGAACGTCTCCCCGTGAGAGGGGTGGCGCGAAGCGCTTCGTGCAGGGGTGGTGGTCGAGTGACGGGCGGGCGTGTCGTGGTCGACGGCGATGCGCAGGCCGTCGCCCCAGATGCCGGGCTCCTTGGCGTGCACCTCCAGCACCGGGCACTCGCTGTGGCCCTCGGTGGACTCCAGAGTGACGCAGGCCTCTTCGCCGGTGCCGGCCTTCACGGTCCGGACGATGACCGCGACGGTGCCGCCGTTGCCGAAGAACTGGTGCACGGCGTAGCTCAGCGGACTCTTCGAGGTCAGGCCGCCGAAGCGGCGCTCGAAGTCGGCGAAGCTGGTGACGCGCACCGGGTGGTTGAGCGGGCCCCGGCGAGTGTGTCCCACAAAGGCGGTCACCGAGGTGGTGACGGTGGTGATGCTGCGGACGCTGCTGGGAAGCTCTTCGACGTAGACGCCGGGATAGGTCGCGTTTGTCGGCATTCCCCCTCCAATCCCTGTCAGGCACCGAGTAAGAGGCACCAAGAGGGCGGAAGGGGGAGGAGGTGGGCAAGCGACGCCACCGCGCCCCTACGCGGCCGCGCCTACTCATCAGTTCTCCCCCGTCTGTCCCCGCCGGGGTCGGCCGGCCGGGACCAGGCAGCCGTGGGCAACGGCAGGCCTGTGACTCCTGATGCGTAAGTGCTCAACGCAGTTTCCAGGGCTGATAGTTGGAGGGTCAAGGATCCTTTCCGGTCGGCTTTTGCGCAGGAGTTGTGTGGGTCGTGTCGACGCGGTGGGCGGGCGGCTGCGCCGAGTGCCCGGGTCGTACCCCCGTGAGCCGCTCGCCCGGGTGCATACCGGGCGCCCCGGCGCGTGCCCGGCGGAGGACACGCGGCGGACGGGTGTACTCCGTGTGAGGACTCCGTGCGGAGCACCGTCGAGATCCGGCCACTCCCGGACAGGGGCTGTGACGCGCGCCTCCGTCCGCGTGATCTGTGACAGTAATCACCGCCGCAGTGTGATCTGCGATTTAGAAGGGCCGGTGCCGCGGGGATAACCTGCGAGACGGACATGCCGCGTACCGGCTGACGATGTACGCCCTTGCTGTGACTGCGTTGTCACCCTGCCTTCGCGGCACGCCCGCGCAGACAACGAATCCACGATCACCACGTTCGTGGGCTAATTGAGAAGCAAAGGGACGGACGCGCGTGGACCTGTTCGAGTACCAGGCGAGGGACCTCTTCGCCAAGCACGGTGTACCGGTGCTGGCCGGTGAAGTCATTGACACGCCTGAGGCGGCCCGCGAGGCGACCGAGCGGCTGGGCGGCAAGTCTGTCGTCAAGGCGCAGGTGAAGGTCGGCGGCCGCGGCAAGGCCGGCGGCGTGAAGCTCGCCGCGACCCCCGACGAGGCCGTCGCCCGCGCGACGGACATCCTCGGGATGGACATCAAGGGCCACACGGTCCACAAGGTGATGATCGCGGAGACCGCTCCGGAGATCGCCGAGGAGTACTACGTCTCGTACCTCCTCGACCGCACCAACCGCACCTTCCTGGCCATGGCCTCCGTCGCGGGCGGCATGGACATCGAGGAGGTCGCGGCGACCACCCCCGAGAAGCTCGCCAAGATCCCGGTGGACTCCAACGAGGGTGTCACCAAGGAGAAGGCCCAGGAGATCGTCGCCGCGGCGAAGTTCCCCGCCGAGGTCGCCGACCAGGTCGCCGACGTCATGGTCACCCTGTGGAAGACCTTCGTCGCCGAGGACGCGCTCCTCGTCGAGGTCAACCCGCTGGCCAAGGTCGCCTCCGGTGACGTCATCGCCCTCGACGGCAAGGTGTCCCTGGACGCCAACGCCGAGTTCCGCCAGCCGGAGCACGAGGCCCTGGAGGACAAGGCCGCAGCCAACCCGCTCGAGGCTGCCGCCAAGGCCAAGGGTCTGAACTACGTCAAGCTCGACGGCGAGGTCGGCATCATCGGCAACGGCGCGGGTCTCGTCATGAGCACCCTGGACGTCGTCGCGTACGCCGGTGAGAACCACGGCAACGTCAAGCCCGCCAACTTCCTCGACATCGGTGGCGGCGCCTCCGCCGAGGTCATGGCGAACGGCCTGGAGATCATCCTCGGCGACCCGGACGTCAAGTCCGTGTTCGTCAACGTCTTCGGCGGCATCACCGCCTGCGACGAGGTCGCCAACGGCATCGTCCAGGCCCTGGAGCTCCTGAAGTCCAAGGGCGAGGACGTCAACAAGCCGCTGGTCGTCCGCCTGGACGGCAACAACGCGGAGCTGGGTCGCAAGATCCTGTCGGACGCGAACCACCCGCTCGTGCAGCGCGTGGACACCATGGACGGCGCGGCCGACAAGGCCGCCGAGCTCGCGGCTGCGAAGTAAGGGAAGAGGGACTCCAGAACAATGGCTATCTTCCTCAACAAGGACAGCAAGGTCATCGTCCAGGGCATGACCGGTGCCACGGGCATGAAGCACACCAAGCTCATGCTGGGTGACGGCACCAACATCGTCGGTGGCGTGAACCCGCGCAAGGCCGGCACCAACGTCGACATCGACGGCACCGAGATCCCCGTCTTCGGCACGGTCGCCGAGGCCATGGAGAAGACCGGCGCCAACGTGTCCGTCCTCTTCGTGCCGCCGGCCTTCTCGAAGGCCGCCGTGGTCGAGGCCATCGACGCCGAGATCCCGCTGGCCGTCGTGATCACCGAGGGCATCGCGGTGCACGACTCCGCCGCCTTCTGGGCGTACGCGAAGGCCAAGGGCAACAAGACCCGCATCATCGGCCCGAACTGCCCCGGCCTGATCACCCCCGGTCAGTCCAACGCCGGCATCATCCCGGGCGACATCACGAAGCCGGGCCGCATCGGCCTGGTCTCGAAGTCCGGCACGCTGACGTACCAGATGATGTACGAGCTGCGTGACATCGGCTTCTCGTCGGCCGTCGGCATCGGTGGCGACCCGGTCATCGGCACCACCCACATCGACGCCCTGGAGGCGTTCGAGGCGGACCCCGACACCGACCTGATCGTCATGATCGGTGAGATCGGCGGCGACGCCGAGGAGCGTGCGGCCGACTTCATCAAGGCCAACGTCACCAAGCCGGTCGTCGGCTACGTCGCGGGCTTCACCGCGCCCGAGGGCAAGACCATGGGCCACGCCGGCGCCATCGTCTCCGGCTCCTCCGGCACCGCCCAGGCGAAGAAGGAGGCCCTGGAGGCCGCCGGTGTCAAGGTCGGCAAGACCCCGACCGAGACCGCCAAGCTCGCCCGCGAGCTGCTCGCCGGCTGAATCCGGCGCGGCGCGGCGCTGCGTCCCTGACGTGACGCCCGCGTAGCTTTCTCCGCGGACCCGTACTCCCTTGGGGGGTGTACGGGTCCGCGTCGTTTGCGGCCGCGCTCCGCCTACGGGCGCTGCTGCGGGTCGTGCTCGGCCTGCGGGTCGCCGGCCGCGGGAACACCGGGCGGCCCCGGCGGCGGGACGTACCGCTCGCCGCCCCCGGTCCACAGCGCGGTGGCGGTGAGGGCGACGATCAGCCCGGTCAGCCCGATCGCACTCCGCGTCATCCGCCGGGTGCTGCGCTCGCCGCCCGTCCGCACGGCGCGGGCCGCCGGCGTCCGCACCGGATGCGCCGCCGCCAGCCGGGCCAGCCGCTCGCACAGGATCGCCCGCTGCCGGGCCGGTGACGCGCCGTCCAGCCCCAGTTCCGGCAGCCGCTCGGCGAGCTCCTCGCGGGCATGCGTCAGCCGGCCGGCCGCCGCCGGCGTACTCGCCTCGACCTCGGCCGCGGTCTCGCGCAGCTCCAGGCCGACCGCGTCGTGCAGCAGCAGGGCGCGGCGGTACGGCGCCGGCAGCCGCAGCAGGGCGGTCAGCAGCGGGTCGGGCCGCCCGCTCTCCGCCGCCCGCGCGGGGGAGCGGAAACTGCTCGGGCGGAACCGGTGCCAGGGGGAGAGCGCGTACTCGTGGGTCGCGGCCCGCACCCATCCGGCCGGGTCCAGGTCCCTGGCCACCTCCGGCCAGCGCTGCCAGGCCAGCTGGAACGCGCGCTCGACCGCCTCGCCCGAGAGCCGCGTCCGGCCGGTGAGGAGGAAGGCCTGGCGGGCGAGGGCCGGCGCGTGACGGTCGTACAGCGCGTCGAAGGCCGCGACCGGTGACGGCGCAACGGGCTGCGCGTCGCCGCGCGCGCTCTCCGGTGGCGGGCCGGCGCTCTTGGCCCGTGAGGCTTTCCGGGGCCGGGGCGCCTTCCGGGATTTCGGGGGCTGCCGGCTCTTCCCGACCTTCCGCGACTCCTGCGCCTTACGGGTTGTAAATCCCATAAACGTATATTGAGCGACACGTCCGGCATTCGCCCGCTGCGTGGTGGAAACGGGTGTAGTTGGGAGCATGGCGGCGTGAGCCAGCTGACCGACAGCGACCCGACGGCCGCCACGTCCGGCGGCGCCGCGGCGCCGCGCGTCACCACCCCCGTCGGCGCCTTCCTCGTAGGAGTGGTCACCGCCGGGCTGGGCCTCGGCGTCTGCACCGTCTCCGTCCTCCTCCTGTGGATCGCCGCGCCGGCCCCGGCCGGCGGCCCCGCCGGCGCGCTGCATGTCGCCGCCGACCTCTGGCTGTTCGCACACGGCGCGAACCTCGAACGCACCGCGGGGGCGGGCGCCGCCGCCGTACCGGTGGGGGTGACGCCGCTCCTCCTCGTCGCCGTGCCGGTGTGGCTGCTGTACCGGTGCGCCCAGCACGCCCTTGCGGGGGCGGCCGACGGGAGGGTGCCCCGGCAGGCCGGGAGCGGCACGGGTCCGCGCGCGGCGCCCCTCCGCGCGGCGGCTCCCGGCGCCGTGCTCGGCCGCTTCCTCGGCGGCTACCTGCTCGTCGCCGCGGTCGCCGTGGCCTACGCCGCGACCGGACCGCTGCGCGTCGACCCCTTCAGCGCGCTGCTCTTCGTGCCGCTCACCGCGGCGGGCACGGTCGCGATGGTGGCGGCGCGCACCGTCGGGCTCCGTACGGTGCTGCCGCCGTCCGACCGGCTCCGCCGGATCCGGGCCGCGCTGCCGCCCGGCGTGCGCGCGGCACTCGCCCGGCCCCGGCGGGCCGCCGCGCTGCGGGCCGCGTGCGCCGCCGGAGCGGTCCTGCTCGCCACGGGCGCGCTGCTCGTCCTGACCGGGCTGGTGTGGCACGCGGGCGACGTACACCACGGCCTCCTGCGGATCGCCCAGGACTGGCCGGGGCGCTGCACGGTCGTGCTGGTCTGCCTCCTGCTGCTGCCCAACGCGGCCGTCTGGGGTGCCGCGTACGCGCTGGGCCCCGGCTTCACGCTCGGCGGCGGCAGCGCCGTGGGCCCGCTCGGCGCCACCGCTCTCCCGGCGGGGCTGCCGCCCTTCCCGCTGCTGGGCGCGGTGCCGCAGGAGGGCCCCGGGTCGCCGCTGACCTGGGCGGTGGCGGCGGGACCCGTCGTGGCCGGGGCGGTCGCCGCCCGGTACGCGGCCCGGCCCGCGCGCGCCGCGGTCGCCGGGGTACGGGACGCGGCGCGGCACAGCGGGGACGAACCCGCCGGGCAGCGCCGGGCGCGCGCCGCGGTGGCCCGGCTGCTGCGCTGGAACCGTCGCGCCACCGCGACGGTCGCCGCGCTCGCCGCCCTGTGGTGCGGGGTGGGGGCCGCCGTCCTGTCGGGCGCGGCGGGCGGCGCGCTCGGCACGGCCGCGCTCCGGCACGTCGGCCCGAGCTGGTGGCTCACGGGCGCGGCGGCGGCCGGCTGGACCGCGGCCGTCGCCGTACCGGGCGCGCTGCTGCTGCGCGAGTGGTACCTCTGGCGCGGGCTCGGCCGGTCGCCGCTGGCGCAGTTCCGGGCGTACCGGTCGGGGCGCGGGCAGCGCCGGGAGGCCCGCGCGGAACGCCGGGAGAAGGCGGCGGCGGAGTCCCGCGCCGCCGCCCAGGAACGCGCCGTGGCCCGCGCGGAACGCAAGACCCGCAGGTCGGACCCGGCACACGCGCCCCGGCGTGATGTCCGGGCCGACGGCGAGCGGAAGGTACGGCTGCGGGGGGTACGGCTCCGGCGGCGTACCGGCACGGGGACCGGGGCCGGCAGCGGGACCGGGGCGACCGCGCACCCCTGGCACGAGACCGGCTCCCGCCGCACCCGCTGGGCCGAACTGCGTCGCGTCTCGGGCGGGCTGGGCGCATCGGTCACGCCGGGGGCGTCGGGGACGTCGGAGGCGTCGGACGCTTCTGCCGCACCGGACGGCACTGGCACCTCGGAAGGCCCCGCGCCGGAGTGGCCCGGCGGAGTGGGCGGGCCGGGCATGGACTGAGTCGGTCCCGGCCGGTCCGGCGCTCGGACCGGCCGGGACCGACTGCTCCTGCTGGTCCTGCTACTCCGGCTACTCCTGGACGCTCAGGATCGGTCGCAGCTGTTCGGGGAGCAGCTTCTCGCAGGAGTGCCGCGCCGACTGGGTGAGGGCGTCGTTGACGCAGGTGAAGTAGTCCTTGTACACGAGCTGGAGGGTGAAGCTCGCGGCCACGATGGCCAGCGCCAGGCACGCCGTGACCAGCCCGCTCAGCGCCGCGGTGGTCTGCGGCCGGCCGCCGCCGTACGTCGCGGGCGTGGCGGTGTTCCCGGCGGTCGCGTGCGGCGGGCCCGCCGCCGGAGTGGTGTCCGTGCCGTGCGGGGCGCTGTCGGGCACACCGCCGGAGAAGTCGGCGGCCGTGGCCTTCGCCCCGCCCGTCCGGCCGCCGCCCTGCTTGCCCGCGCGCGGCTTGGCGCGCAGCGAGCTGATGCCCCAGTACAGCGCCAGCGCGCCGAGCAGCAGGGCGATCTCCGGCAGGCTGAAGAGCGCGAAGAAGAAGGACCACATGCCCGACAGCAGTGCGTAGCGCGCCCGCCGCTGGGCCGGGTCAGTCGGGTCCCAGCGCAGTCCGCCCTGGCCGGGGCCGCCGGTGCCGCCCGGCCCCTCCGGGCCGCCGCGCCCGGGCCGGCTGCCGAATCCGCCGCCCTGGCGTCCCGGCTGGCGGCTGCTCCACTGGCTGCCCCAGCCCTGCCCGGAGCCCTGCTCGCCGGAGGAACCCTCGGAGGAGTCGTCGCCGTGGTGCCCGGAGTGCGCGTGCGCGTGGCGGGGCCGCCACTCCTGGTCGGGCGTCCCGGCGGGCGGCGCGGCGAAGGGATTGTCCTGGTCCCCGCGGTCCCGGCCCTCACGGTCGCGGCCCTTGCGGTCCCGGCCCTCGCGGTCCCGGCCCTCGCGGTCGTCGGGGCCGCCGCTGCCGCCCGTACCGCCGGAGCCCGCGCCCTGCTGTCCCTCCGCGGCGCCCGGGGATCCGGCGCCCGGGGTGCCCGGTGCCCCCTCCGACGAGGACGACGGCCTGTGCTCGCGCGGCAGCAGCACCGCCCCCGGTGCGGTGGCGGGCATCGGGAGGAGAAGGAGGGCCGCCCGGCGGCGTCGGTCCGTCATCTGAGGTGCGTCTTCCCCTTGTCTCGTCCGTCCGCCGGGCCGTCGGGCCGGCGGCGGGTCACCACGAATCCCATGTGATCCACCGGACCTGCCGAGAGATCACATGCGCTCTCACGCCCGACGCTACCTCCCGCGTCCGCCCCCGTCCCGTGGGGGCCGCGCGGTGTGCCGGTATCGTTGCTGACGGTCGGCGCCTTCGTAGGGTTCCCCGGATTTCCGGTACCCACGGCCTTGTACGACCACACAAAGCACGCGAGACCGAGAAAGAACCCGCCGTGGCTTCCTCCCCACTCACCGTCCCCGCGCCCGCCCGTCCCGGCCGCCCGGCCCGGATCGTCGCGCTGGTGTCCGGTTCCGGCACCAATCTCCAGGCGCTGCTGGACGCCATCGCCGAGCAGGGCACGGCGGCGTACGGAGCCGAGATCGTCGCCGTCGGCGCCGACCGGGACGGCATCGCCGGCCTGGAGCGCGCCGAGCGCGCCGGGCTGCCGGTCTTCGTCTGCCGGGTCAAGGACCACGCCGACCGCGCGGCCTGGGACCGGGCGCTCGCCGAGGCGACCGCCGCGTACGAGCCGGACCTCGTCGTCTCCGCTGGCTTCATGAAGATCCTGGGCAAGGAGTTCCTCGCCCGGTTCGGCGGCCGGACCGTGAACACCCACCCGGCCCTGCTGCCCAGCTTTCCCGGTGCCCACGGCGTGCGCGACGCGCTCGCGTACGGCGCGAAGGTCACCGGCTGCACCGTCCATTTCGTCGACGACGGCGTCGACACCGGTCCGGTCATCGCCCAGGGTGTGGTCGAGGTCCGGGACGAGGACGACGAATCCGCGCTGCACGAGCGGATCAAGGAAGTCGAGCGTTCGCTGCTCGTCGATGTCGTGGGGCGTCTGGCCCGTAACGGCTACCGCACTGAGGGACGAAAGGTAGTTATCCCGTGACCGAGACCGCCGAAGGTACCAAGCGGCCCATCCGCCGGGCGCTGGTCAGCGTCTACGACAAGACCGGGCTGGAAGAGCTGGCGAAGGGGCTGCACGCGGCGGGCGTCCAGCTCGTGTCCACCGGTTCGACCGCCGGGAAGATCGCCGGGGCCGGCGTCCCCGTCACCAAGGTCGAGGAGCTGACCGGCTTCCCCGAGTGCCTGGACGGGCGCGTGAAGACGCTGCACCCGAAGGTGCACGCCGGCATCCTCGCCGACCTCCGTCTGGAGGACCACCAGAAGCAGCTCTCCGACCTGGGCGTCGAGCCGTTCGACCTGGTGATCGTGAACCTCTACCCGTTCGCCGAGACCGTCGCCTCCGGCGCGACCCCGGACGAGTGCGTCGAGCAGATCGACATCGGCGGCCCCTCGATGGTCCGCGCCGCCGCCAAGAACCACCCCTCGGTGGCGGTCGTCGTGAACCCGGCCCGCTACGAGGACGTGCTGACCGCCGCCTCCGAGGGCGGCTTCGACCTCGCCACCCGTAAGCGGCTGGCCGCCGAGGCGTTCCGGCACACCGCCGAGTACGACGTGGCGGTCGCCTCCTGGTTCGCCGCCGACTACGCCGGTGACGGCGGCGAGTTCCCCGGCTTCCTGGGCGTCACGTACGCGCGCAAGAACGTGCTGCGCTACGGCGAGAACCCGCACCAGGCCGCCGCCCTCTACACGGGCGGCTGCGGCGGGCTGGCCGAGGCCGAGCAGCTGCACGGCAAGGAGATGTCGTACAACAACTACACGGACACCGACGCCGCGCG
The DNA here is from genome assembly GCF_040643545.1 of Streptomyces sp. NPDC047117. NCBI lineage: Bacteria > Bacillati > Actinomycetota > Actinomycetes > Kitasatosporales > Streptomycetaceae > Streptomyces > Streptomyces sp. NPDC047117. The sequence goes on from NZ_JBEYUN010000007.1 coordinate 302,426, forward strand.
CCGGGCCGCGTACGACCACTCCGAGCCCTGCGTGGCGATCATCAAGCACGCCAACCCCTGCGGCATCGCGATCGGCGCCGACGTCGCCGAGGCGCACCGCAAGGCGCACGCCTGCGACCCGCTCTCCGCGTTCGGCGGCGTCATCGCCGTCAACCGCCCCGTCTCCGTCGCCATGGCCGAGCAGGTCGCGGAGATCTTCACCGAGGTCATCGTGGCCCCGGACTACGAGGACGGCGCGGTCGAGGTGCTGTCCCGCAAGAAGAACATCCGGGTGCTGCGCTGTCCCGAGGGTCCGCAGCCGCCGGCCGAGTTCAAGCCGATCGACGGCGGCGGCCTGGCCCAGGTCAAGGACGTCCTCCAGGCCGAGGGCGACGACCCGGCCAACTGGACGCTGGCGACCGGCGAGGCGCTGTCCGCCGAGGAGCTGGCCGAGCTGGCGTTCGCCTGGCGTGCCTCGCGCGCGGTGAAGTCCAACGCGATCCTGCTCGCCAAGGACGGCGCGACGGTCGGCGTGGGCATGGGCCAGGTCAACCGCGTGGACTCCGCGAAGCTCGCGGTCGAGCGCGCGGGTGAGGAGCGGGCGCGCGGCTCCTTCGCCGCCTCCGACGCCTTCTTCCCCTTCCCCGACGGCCTCGAGGTACTGACCGGGGCCGGCATCAAGGCCGTCGCCCAGCCCGGCGGTTCGGTCCGCGACGACCAGGTCGTCGAGGCCGCCAAGAAGGCCGGCGTCACGATGTACTTCACGGGCACGCGCCACTTCTTCCACTGAGACGCGTACCGCACGTACAAAGGCCGGGGCCGCCGCACCTACGGGTGGGGCGGCTCTCGCCGTACAGGGCGCTTCACGTCTCGTGTGCATGCGGCATACTCCGCCGTATGAGTGAGGGAAACACGCCCCCGGACGGCGGCTTCGGCCCTGCGGACCAGCCACCACCGGGGCAGACGCCGCCGGCGGGGCCCCCACCGGGAGCCGCCTACGGGTATCCGGGGCCTGCCGCCCCGGGCGGTTACGCGCAGCCCCTCCTGATGCTCGGTGACATCACCGTCATCCCCGACGGCATCCTCACGCCGGTCGGCCAACTGCCGCTCAAGGGCGCCGTGTGGACCGTCCAGGACATGTCGCGCACCGAGGAGAAGATCCCGACGCACGCGATCGTCCTGGCCGTCGTCTTCTTCGTCTTCTGCTTCCTCGGCCTGCTCTTCCTCCTCATGAAGGAGAAGAGCACCACGGGGTACATCCAGGTGGCGGTGCACAGCGGCGGGAAGTACCACGCGGCGATGATCCCGGCGACGCACGAGAACGTGGTGTTCCAGGTCACGCAGCAGGTCAACTACGCGCGTTCGCTGAGCGTCTGACCGTCTCCGGGAACAGGGCCGTCTTCCGGAAACAAGGCGGGCTTCCGGGAACAGGGCAGGGCCCGTACCCACTGGGGTACGGGCCCTGCCCTGTGTGTGCCGTGCGGCCGGGGTGGTTACTTCTTGATGACCACGGTGCCGGCGGCGCGGTCGTGCCAGCCCTGGAGCTTGCCGGTGCCGTCGAAGAACGGCGACAGGTAGACCAGTGCCGCACCGATGTAGCAGAGGAAGGCACCGACCATCGGGATGATGTAGCGGATGAAGCCCGCGCCCACGCCCGGCACCTGGCCGGTGGCCTCGCGGACGACGCGCAGGCCGAGCGCCATCTTGCCGAAGGTGGCGCCCTTGATGCCGATCATCAGCCACTCGTAGAGCAGCATGAAGAGGGCGAAGATGCCCAGGATGCCGAACATGACGGCGATGCCGCTGCCGGCCTGCGCGGCCGCCTCGTTCATGCAGGCGTCGTAGCCCGGGTCCATGTAGCTGCCGCAGTCCTCGGCGGCGTTGCCGGCGATGCCGACGACGCTGCCCATGCCCGCGACCATGGCGATCGTCATGATCACGCCGACGATCAGGCCGTCCACCAGGCGGGCCAGGAAGCGCTGGCCCATCGTGGCGAGCAGCACGGGGCCGGTGGCGAGGTTGATGTAGCCGTTGTTGGCCTGGACGGTGCCGGCCGGCGGCTGCTGCTGCGGGTAGCCGTAACCCTGCTGCGGCGGCACGCCGGGGGCCTGCTGCGGGTAGCCGTAGCCCTGCTGCGGCGGGACGCCCTGGGGGGCCTGCTGGGGGTAGCCGTAGCCGGGCTGGCCCTGGGGAGGCTGCTGGCCGTAGGGGTTGTTCGGGTCGCCGGCGGGCGGCGGAGGGTAACTCACGGAAGGCTTCCTTCGGGCGGGGACTGTGGCGGGCCGACGAATACGACGGGAAGCCACCGAACCGCCCGCGCAGCCGCGTTGCTGCGTGAGCCGTGAAGAGTGCTTGGTGTTCTCCCCCGAACGTACCGCTGTCGCATTCGGCCCCTCCTGCGAACGCGGCACGTATCGCAACATCGTGAAGTCCGGATAAAGACTTTGTCCAGCCGACGGTGGGCACTGGTCGTCGGCTGATCCCGATATGTGCTCTTCCTGTTACCGAGACCGGACCGGTCTGTGGTCCGTTCGCGACAACCACATCGGCTCTACGCGCGTCAACTCTCGAACCGGCCCCTGATTGGTACGCCGCCCCGGTCATCCGGGAGGATAGGAGTCATGAGTGCCCAGATTCTCGATGGCAAGGCCACCGCCGCCGCGATCAAGTCCGACCTGTCCGCCCGCGTGGCGGCGCTGAAGGCGAAGGGTGTCCAGCCGGGTCTGGGTACCGTCCTGGTCGGCGAGGACCCCGGCAGCCAGAAGTACGTCGCGGGCAAGCACCGCGACTGCGCCGAGATCGGCATCGCGTCCATCCAGCGTGAGCTGCCGGCCACCGCGACCCAGGAGGAGATCGAGGCGGTCGTCCGCGAGCTGAACGAGGACCCGGCCTGCACCGGCTACATCGTCCAGCTGCCGCTGCCCAAGGGCATCAACGAGAACCGCGTCCTGGAGCTGATCGATCCGGCCAAGGACGCCGACGGGCTGCACCCCACCAACCTCGGCCGCCTGGTGCTCAACGAGGCGGCGCCGCTGCCCTGCACCCCGAACGGCATCCTGCGGCTGCTGCGCGAGTACGGCGTCGAGATCAAGGGCGCCGAGGTCGTCGTGGTCGGCCGCGGCGTGACCATCGGCCGTTCGATGCCGCTGCTGCTCACCCGCAAGTCCGAGAACGCCACCGTGACCCAGTGCCACACCGGCACCCGGGACCTGGCCAAGCACCTCAAGGAAGCCGACATCATCGTGGCCGCGGCCGGCTCGCCGCACCTGATCAAGCCGGAGTCCGTCAAGGAGGGCGCGGCCGTCCTGGACGTCGGCGTCAGCCGGGACGAGAACGGCAAGATCGTCGGGGATGTGCACCCGGGCGTGCGCGAGGTGGCCGGCTTCGTCGCCCCCAACCCCGGTGGCGTCGGCCCCATGACCCGCGCCATGCTGCTGGTCAACGTGGTCGAGGCCGCCGAGCGCGCGGCCGCCTGAGCCACGGGGCCGACGACGTACGGACGACAGAAGGGGCAGCGAGCGCATGAACGCCGGAGCACACTCGGACGGGGTGTCCAGGCCGCAGCGCCTCACCCGGCGCTTTCCGCTGATCACGAAGGACACGGCGCGCCCGCAGGGCGGCGGGCGCGCGGCGCCCGGTGACGCGCCCGCGCCGGTCCGGCAGTGGCCGCTGCTCACGGTGATCGGCGGGGTCGCGCTCGGGCTGCTGGTGATCGCCTTCGACGCCTTCCGGGCGGGGACCCTGCTGATCGGGCTGGCGCTGCTGGCCGGTGCCGTGATGCGGCGCGTCCTGCCCTCCGTCGGCATGCTCGCCGTACGGTCGCGCTTCACGGACATGGCGACGTACGGCGGGCTCGGCTTCGTGATCTTGATGCTGGCGCTCATGATCCAGCCCAGGCCCTGGCTCACGCTGCCCTTCCTCGACGACATCGTGCACTTCACGGTGCGCTGATCACGGTGTGCCGGGTGTGCCGCGCGTACTGATCACGGTGCGCCGGGTGTGGTGATCACGGTGCGCCAGGCGCGCTGCCCACGGTGTGCCGAACCGCGTCCGGACGCCCGGAGCGGGAGCGTCCGGACGTGTGCGGCGCGCGCAGGCGCGTGTCCGAACCGTGAATGCTTTCCTGCGCTCCCTCGCCGGGAACTGGCATCCTGACGAGTGGCATCCCAACGGATAGCCGCAGCAGTTCGGGGGGATAGGGGGAGGCAATGCCTCGCTGGAGGGCGCTACCGGACGAACTCGATCCGCAGGTGAAGGAGTTCGCGGGTCAGTTACGCACACTGGTGGAGCGCAGCGGCCTGAGCATATCGGCCGTCGCGGACCGTACGGGTTACAGCAAGACGTCCTGGGAGCGGTACCTCAACGGCCGGCTGCTCCCGCCGCGCCGCGCGGTGATGGCGCTGGCCGAGGCCACGGGCGCGCACACCGGCCACCTCACCACGATGTGGGAGCTGGCCGAACGCGCCTGGAGTCGCGCGGAGATGCGCCACGACGTCACGATGGAAGCGATACGGGTCGCCGAGGCGCGCGCCGCGCTGGGGGAGTTCGGCCCCGCCCCGGAGACGTCGAAGAAGCCCGGCAAGCGGTCCGCTGCCAAGAGCGGCTCCGGTGAGGCCGCCTCCCAGCCGCCTGCCGCCCCGTACGAGGCGCCGGCAGTCCCCCACGAGGCCCCTGCTGCGACCAGAGTGCCGCACCAGCACGCTCCCGAGGTCCCGGCCGCGGAATCGGTCGCGGAATCACACGCGGCCCCCGCAGCGGCCGGTTTCGCGGCCCTGGGGGCCCGCCCCGCCTCCTCCTCCGCCCCGTCGTCGCCTCCCGCACCCGCCGCGCCCCCGTACGCGCCGGACTCGCCGTACGGATCGGACTCGCCCAACGGATCGGATCCGGGGTCCTTCGGGCCCTTCGGCCCGGCGCATGCCCCGGGCGCCCCGGACGGCCCGCCGCACGACCCGGAACGCCGCCGTCGCATCACGATGTTCGTGACCGGCGTCGTGGGGGCGCTGCTGCTCATCGCCGCCGCTGTACTGCTGCTCGGCGGCGGGGACGGCGGGCAGCAGGCGAAGCCCGCGCCCGCCCCCACCGCCTCCCAGGAACCGCAGCTGCCGGCCGGCGTGAAGTGCGCGGGCGACGACTGCGCGGGCAAGGACCCCGAGGAGATGGGCTGCGGCGGTGACCAGGCCACCACGCCGTCCCGCGGCGTCATGGGCCGCGCGGTGATCGAGGTCCGCTACAGCAAGGTCTGCGGCACCGCCTGGGCCCGGCTGACGGGCGCGGCGCAGGGCGACCGGGCCACGGTCACCTCCGACGGGCGTACGGAGGAGGCGACGGCGGGCCGGGACGGTTCGGCGTACACCGTGATGGTGCGGGTCAGCGGCCCGCCGGAGAAGGCCAGGGCATGCGGTACGACCAGCGCGGGCTACCAGAGCTGCACCGAACCGCAGGCGGCGCGGAACGGCGGCACGGCCCCGTCCGCCACGCCCTGACCGGCGCGTGACGGACCTGCGGCGGACCCGCGACGGACCCGCTGCGGACCCGCGGCGCTGGGCCATTCGGGCGTACCGCGGAACCGGGGGCATGGCCCGGCCGATTCGGGGCAGGCGACCGGTCGGCCCCCCACGGGCACGGCACCACCCGGCGGCCGTTCGCGCTCCCCCTCCTTGTCGCGAACGGCCGCCCACCCCTGCCGCGGACCGGCCGCGCGTTCTCGGACGCGCGGCCGGCGACCGGCGGGGTGACGGGCGGTGAGGAGTCACACACCGGCCTGTCACCGGAGGTGCTCCGCCGTCCGATAGCCTGACGCCCGGGTCTCTTGATACCGAGATACATCGACGCGATACATCAAGGCGTCGAGGGGCTCCGTATACATGGGCAGGAACTCCCACCGCCCACCGCAACCATGGTGGCTCTGGGGCTTGCCCCCAGAAGAAACTCGCCGCAGGAGATCGCCATGACCCGCACTCCCGTCAATGTCACCGTCACCGGCGCCGCCGGCCAGATCGGCTACGCACTCCTCTTCCGCATCGCTTCCGGTCACCTGCTCGGCGCCGACGTGCCGGTCAAGCTGCGGCTCCTGGAGATCCCGCAGGGCCTGAAGGCCGCCGAGGGCACCGCGATGGAGCTCGACGACTGTGCCTTCCCGCTGCTGCAGGGCATCGAGATCACCGATGACCCGAACGTCGCCTTCGACGGCGCGAACGTGGGCCTCCTGGTCGGCGCCCGCCCCCGTACCAAGGGCATGGAGCGCGGCGACCTGCTGGAGGCCAACGGCGGCATCTTCAAGCCGCAGGGCAAGGCCATCAACGACAACGCAGCGGACGACATCAAGGTCCTGGTCGTCGGCAACCCGGCCAACACCAACGCGCTGATCGCCCAGGCCGCCGCGCCGGACGTACCGGCCGAGCGCTTCACGGCGATGACCCGCCTGGACCACAACCGTGCGCTCTCGCAGCTCTCGAAGAAGACCGGCGTGCCGGTCTCCGAGATCAAGAAGCTCACGATCTGGGGCAACCACTCCGCGACCCAGTACCCGGACATCTTCCACGCCGAGGTGGCCGGCAAGAACGCCGCCGAGGCCGTCAACGACGAGAAGTGGCTGGCTGACGAGTTCATCCCGACCGTCGCCAAGCGCGGTGCGGCGATCATCGAGGCCCGTGGCGCGTCCTCGGCCGCCTCGGCCGCCAACGCCGCCATCGACCACGTCCACACCTGGGTGAACGGCACCGCCGCCGGCGACTGGACCTCCATGGGCATCCCGTCGGACGGCTCCTACGGCGTGCCGGAGGGCATCATCTCCTCCTTCCCGGTCACCACCAAGGACGGCAAGTACGAGATCGTCCAGGGCCTGGAGATCAACGAGTTCTCCCGCACCCGCATCGACGCCTCGGTCAAGGAGCTGACCGAGGAGCGCGACGCGGTCCGCGGCCTGGGCCTCATCTGATCCGACGGCCTGATCCGATCGGACGGTTTCGTCTGATCCGATCGGACGGTTCCGTCTGATCCGACGGCTTCGGGAGCCCGTGTGGCCCACCCCGCCGGGGTGAGCCACACGGGCTCTTGCGTACGCCCCGCCTGATGCGTTCGTCAGCGCCGCGGAGCCGCGGGCCCGCGCTGCCCCTGGTCGGCCCGCGGCTGCCGGCGGTGCTGCGCCAGCTCCCGTACGGACGCGGAACGCTCCGTACGCAGCGAGTGCACCCTGGCCGAGTCGAGGCCGGAGCGGAGCCGGGCCGCGGAGCTCGTCGGCATGCGGCCCGCACGCGCGGTGTCGCCCTGGAGCTGCGAACGCAGGGCGCTGACCCGCGCCGCGTGGCTGTTCAGCTGCTCCGGCGTCATCCCGGCCACTGAGGTGTGCGCGGCGGCCAGCACGGTCCCGGGATGGGCGGGGATCGGCACGGCCCCGCTGCCCTTGCCGCGCTTCGGGTCGAGCCCGACCGAACGGAGCGCCGCCGCCTGCGCACGCTTCCGGTCGTCGGCCGACACCTGCCGCGACGCCCCTGGCCGCTCGGCTGCCCGGTGTCGCTTCTCGGCCGGCGTCATACGCGTACGCCAGGTGACCGTCCCCGAATACTCGTTCACGTAGAGATCGACCTTGGCACGGGGAGAGCGCTCGCGCGCCGCCGCCGCCCGCTCCCGTTCCCGCCGGGCCGGCTGCTCGGCCCGGTCGCGTTCCTCCCGGCCGAGACGCCTCCGGGCCATCTGATCGTCGTCGGACCGGCGTCCGTGCTGTGGTCCGTGCACGTGCTGTGGTCCTTGCACCCTGGGATCCATGCATGCCCTCCACGGCAGCGGCGACGGGTTGACGGGTTGACGCGTTGACGGGATGCGGTACGGCTCGGCGGGGAGTGGTACGGCCGTGTTGCCGCGGGGCCCGGCCGTGGCCTACGCCGGCGCCTGCCCCGGCGCTTCGGAATGCTGGGCGAGCCGGGCGAGCCGCTTCTGGGCCGCCTCGATCTTCTCCCCGTCCGCCGCGGCCGGGCCGCCGGAGCGGGCGAGCTCGACCCAGGTATTGATCAACTGCTGGCCGTACCGCATCGCCGACTGCGCGTCCTTGATGGCGAACCACACCTTGGCCGCGCGCATGAACGTGTCGTAGGCGGCGGGGTCGTGCTGCCGGTACCGGAAGTCGAAGACATCGAGGTAGATGGCCATGGACTTCACGGTGTCGTGGGCCAGGTACGCGATATGGGCGAACAGCTCCTGAAGGTGGAGCACGTACGGGTGGCCGACGCCGAACTCCTGCACCGCGGAGTTCAGCGCGCTGTTGGCCGTCGACGCGGCGAACTCCAGGTGCCCCAGCCGGACGGCGTCATTGATCCGGCTGACGGCCTCGGCGAGAGCCGGCGGAATGGTGCCGGGAGCGGCACTCCCCGGAGCGGGAGCCGACTGGACCGGCTGCTGAACCGATTGCTGAATCGGTTGCTGGACCGACTGGGGTATGTGATGCGGCGCCCCCTGCGCCGGTGCCCCCTGCGCCGGTGGCCCCGCGGGGGCGCTCTGCTGATCGATCTGCTGCGGGTGGGGCCGCGCCTGCGGCTCGGGTGCCTGAGGCTGGGGCACCTGCGGCTGGCGCGCCTGCGGCTCCGGCGCGGGCGCGGGGGACGGCGTGGCCGCCCGAGGCGGCGGCACCGCCGTCGGCGGTGCCACCTGCTCCGGCTCGCCGGTGAAGTGGCTGGAGCCGTCCGTCTGCACCTCGATCGGGGTGAGGAAGCCGCTGCGCGCGTCGTGTACCGAGGCACGCACGGGGTGCCCGGTGGCCATGGCCAACCGGTAGAGGTAATTCAGCACCGCGTCGTGCAGCGCCTCGTCTCCGGACGGGGTCACGGGCATTCCGCCGACCGTGCAGTCACCGTTCTCGGTGATCAGCACGTCGAACGGAGTCGGCGCCGGCTGCTGGCCTTGCTCAGCAGCCGGTTTCCGCTCACTACGGCGGAATCTAGGCATATCGCACTCACTCGGGGTCTCGCTGTGGACGCGCAGCGGCTTCGTCAGTGATTCCGGCGCGGGCCGGCGTTGTTGTTCTGCTGGGGCAACTGCCGGGGACGCGCGGCGTTCTGCTGTGCGGCCGGCCCCTGCGCGGCGGCGTTCCCGCTGTTCTGCGCGTTCCCGCGGGCAGAGCGCTGGCGCGCCAGACCGGCAGCCGGATTGACCGCCTTCCCGGACTGCTGCGTACTGGACGCCGACTGGACCTGTGTACTCGCTGGTTGCCCGTTCTGCCCGGAGCGCCGCGTGGACGTGGCGTTGACTCCACCTTTCATCTCCGCGAGTTGGGATACGGACATGTTCTGTTGCGTGGCTGGGTTCTGCGTAACGGAAGTGCGCTGATTCTGCGCCAGGTTCGGAAGGGGCACACCCGCGCGCTCGCGCATGACGGCGAGGTGGTGCTCCTGGGCTATACCCAAAAGCTCCTCCCGGGCGAAGGGTTTTGCTAACTGTTCGTGATCGTTGGGAATTTCGATCGGCAGTCTATCGCCGTTGACGTCGCGGTACGTCTGGTACCGCTCGTTCTGCAACTGGTTGGCCGCGTCGATGTAGGCTTCGCTATTTTCCTCGCCGAACTCTTGGATCAACGCCCCTGACCTGGATAGTTCGTAGAGCGCATGGTTGTCCATCTTCACGTCGAAGCTGTCTGGCGTGTGAAATTGTAGTTCCACGCGCTGGCCGGACTCTGGGTGGATCCAGGCACTGTTGATGCCTTTGTAAACAGGGTCGATCCAGGTGTTCTGAACCTTGATCTCTTCGAATCCGCGGGCCCGCAACTCCTGGAATGTTTCCTGCACGCCGCGTGTGTAGGACTGTGCCTCGAAAAGCAACGTATAACGATTGAGGTCCTTCATTTTGCCGAGAACCTCAGCCGTGCTGATCTCAAGGTCTTTGCGGAGTTCACGGGCCACTTTGCCACGCAGAGATTCCAGCGTTTTCAGCGAGTAGTCGACCTCGGCCACTCCCTCGGACAGACGGTCGCCGGGGAGCTGGCTCCCCCGCTCGTTCGTCCGGTCGCAGATTTCCCGCATCATCGCGTCGAAAGCGGGCCGCATCGCCTCGGCCCGTTGCCAAGCGGCTTGCACCAGGGCGTCATCCGCGGTGGTCAGCGTCAGATGCGATTCACCCTTCTCAGCGCTGCCGCGCCAGCCAATCTGATCGTTCACAGCGCTGTGGCACCTGATACGCCCAGGATCCTGTACAGGATCTGATCGGCCTCATCTGAGGTGATGGGAACCAGGTGCGATGGATCATGCGGCCCCGCACTGTGGAAGTCGAAAACCGCCTCGGTGTGGGCCCACGACTTGTCACGGCCGAACGCCTCGTCGCGACCGGTCTCCGGGCTGTACTTGCGGCGTACGACACCGCGCGCCTTGTCGCCGGGCTGGGGCTCGTCCCGGTACACGGCCCAGTACAGGCTCCATCGTGACCGGTCCTGCTTCAGCTCTTCGGCCCTCTCGGGCGATACCGGGCTAAGGGTCTCCCATGCCGGCGCCGTGGTGACGCGAGGGTCGGTTCCGATTCGATGCCATTCCCAGTCCCAGAAGGAAAGGTAATCCCATTCCTCTGTTCCCACGACGCGACGCCACAGGTTCTCCTTCTTGCGGTGCACCTGACGGTCTTCACGAGTCTCGATGAAGTACTCGAATGCTGTGGTCATGTTCGCTCCCTTGAAGTGATACTGCCGTCAGCCGATCTCAATCCTGCTCAGCCGAGGACGGTGGCGCGCTCGGGACGATCGCCGCCGGGACCGCGTCGACACGGCTGACCTGCCAGTCCGCCTTCTTGTTGGTCCGGACGAGCGTGACGAAGGCCTGTACCCGCGGGCCCACGCCCTTCCAGCCGTCGCGGCCGGTGGCCGTGCCGGCGACCGAGATCTGCCGATGGGCCTTGGTGGGCGTGTCGGCCGGGGCGTCACCGTCCACCTCCAGGTGGAGCTTCACCTTGGTCCACGCCTTGTGCTTCGCCCAGGTGTTCCACTCGTTGCCGGCGCCGGCCGCGGGGTGGTAGCTGCGCTCGTCCTTGGCCTTCTTACTGGTCAGGTACGGGGTGGCCCGCAGGATCGCGTCGTGGGGGCTTACGTCGTACTTCGTGTCGTAGCTGTAGGCCACCAGTGCCCATGCCTTGGCCACCGCCGTCGCGTCGTGGCGGTCCGGCTCCGGCGCCTCGGGCACGTGGGCATCGGGGCCGAGCGGTGACGCCGACGGCAGCGGAGCCTTCTCGGCGAACGAGGGTTGCGTCGCCTTCGGCTTCTCGTCGGGGCTTTCGAGGCCTGGGAGCCCGCAGCCCGCCAGCGCGGCCAGGCTCACGGCCATGGCCGCGGCCAGGCCCGCTCGCCGCATGCCGGCTGCCGTCGCCATGGTCTTCACCTCGAACCCCCGTTTCCTATTGCCGCCGTCACTTCTTGATCCCCAGCCATGGGGCCGGATCGACGTAGTTGCCGTTCACCTGCACCTCGAAGTGGCAGTGTGCACCTGTGGAGAAGCCCGTGGAACCCACCGCCCCCACCTGCTCACCAGTATTGACCTCCTGCCCGACATGGACGTTGATGGCGGACATGTGGTTGTAGGTGGTCGACACCTTTTTGCCGTCCATCGTTCCGTGCGAGATCACTACCCGGTTGCCGTACCCCGTCGACCAGCCCGCGAAGGTCACCTTGCCCTTCAGTGAGGCGCGCATCGGCGTGCCCATCGGGGCGCCGAAGTCGATGCCGGTGTGCAGCTTGCGTACGTGCAGCGTCGGGTGCATGCGCATGCCGTAGGGCGAGGTGACGGGCGGGTTGCCGCGTACCGGCATCGCCATCTTCTGCCCGGCCGGCACCTCGGCGCCGCCGCCGGTGGCCTGCTCGTATTTGGCGATCAAGGATTTGATGCGCGCGACGTAGGCCGTCGTCTCGTCGTACGGGGGCATACCGCCGTATTTCTGCACCGCGCCGGGGCCGGCGTTATAGGCGGCGAGCGCCAGGTCCAGGACATTGCCGTTTTTCGCGTACGGCTTGATCTGCTTCGCGAGCGCGCAGTCGTAACGGCCCTGGGCCATGATGGCGTCCCCCGCGTCGTACGGGGAAATGGTGCCGCTGTTGTCGTCGTCGCGGCCCCAGGTCTTCCAGGTACCGGGCATGAACTGCGAAAGGCCCTCGGCACCCACGGGCGATACGGCCTTGGGGTTCCAGCCCGATTCCGCCTCGATCTGCGCGGCGATCACGGCCGGGCCGATCTCCTTGCACTGCGTCCCCGATTTGAGGACCCACGACACGTATTGCGCCGGCACCTGTTTGCTATTGAGGGAGCCGTTGCCGTCGGACGGCAGGTCGGAATCCGCTTCGTCGCCACCTGCCATGCCCATGAAAAGGACAATAGGTGCGAAAACTACAGCGACCGCTCCACCGATGATCCATGCGGCCGCACCCCCGCCCCGTGACATGCATCCCCCTGTGCACTCCAGATCCCTGGGTAGCGCACACCTTAGCGCGGCTGGCATCATGCATCGCGCGGGTATCGACTGAACCAACGTCATCCCGTTGCACACAGCCGACTCGGGCAACTGGCGAGCGGCGTCCGCTCAGTTGGGCGGCGAAGTTGGTTATCGGGGGAGAGAAGAACTGTGCGGGGGAATGCGGGGGAAACGCCCTTTGGGCCCGAAATCTGGGTTCGAGGGCCGGTGAGTGGTGGGGGCGCCGCAGCTCTCGCGGAACGCGAGCCCGAAGTCGAACAGCGTTCTGCTCCACAGCAGTTCTCCTGGGTGAATGTCCACGGCGGTGCCGGCGCGACGACGTTGGCCACGCTCTTCGGTGGCGCGGACGTCGGTCAGCGATGGCCGGACCCGTCGCGCGGTGAGCCGTCCACGTTGCTGTTGGTTGCGCGCACGCACGCAGTTGGGCTGCGCGGGGTGTCACAGACGCTGGACCTGTTCCGACGCGGCGAGCAGCCCGCCGGCCTGCAGGTCGCGGCCGTGGTGCTCGTCGCCGACGCTCCCGGCCGGTTGCCCCGAGAGCTTCAGCAAAGGGTCAAGATCCTCGGTTCTGCGGTGGCTGTTCACCGGGTGCCGTGGGTCGCGGCGTGGCGCACCGGCGCAAAGCTCGACGGTTCGATACCGCGCGAACTGCTGGCTCTGGCCCGCCTCGTCGGCCACCCCGTTCAGTAGATGTGGAGCAATCGTGACGACATTCCTGCTGGCTGAGACGCCGCCCGACTACGTAACGAACCCGATCAACCAAGTCATGGGCTACGCCGCCTGGGTGGCGACCGCGGCGGGCGTCATGGGACTGCTGATCGTCGGGGCCAAGATGGCGCTGTCGATCCGCCAGGGCGAGGGACAGGAACATATGGTCCAGCTCGGCACCGTGCTCGGGGCGTGCATCATCGCGGCCACCGCGGGCCCCATCGTGAACTTCATTCTTTAGCAACCCGAACTCCCCGACGGTCGCTCACACTTGATCGGCCGCCGTTGAGTGCACAGGGCATCAGCTCCTGTTCCCGCCGTCGACTCGAAGAGCTGCTGGGCGGGCGGCCCGAAAACGTAATAAGGAGAAAGCCGTGAAGAAGGCAGACATTTACCGCTATCTCGCTGATGGGGGTGTCCCGCAGCCCAAGAGCGATGCCCCGAAGGCGCTCACCGACAAGGTGGACACGGTGCTTGGCATCGTGGCCTGGGCGGGCACCGCGGCCGGCGTCGCGGGCGTGCTCATCACCGGCGCCATGATGGCGATGTCGATGCGCCGGGGCGAGGGATCCGAGCACATGGGGCGGCTCGGCATGGTGCTGGGCGGCTGTGTCCTGGTCGCCACCGCCGGTCCGCTGGTCAACTTCGTCTTCTGACGAAGCGAAAAGGGAGTTAACCGATGGGTAAGCGCTCTGATTCCAGCGGCGAGTGGGAGAAGCCGTTCTGGCAGCAGCGGGGATGGATCATCTCGGCGGGTTTCCTGGCGGCCGTGGTGGTTCTTGCCGTCGTAGCATTCGCGATGCGCGGTGGGGAATCGGACCCATCGGCACAGAACAATCCGACGTCCCGCCCGTCGCCGTCGGCAACCGAGGGCGGCTCGCAGGCTGATGACCGGCCGGCAGGCTGCAAGACGGACGACAGCGATCAGGAAAAGCCGACGAAGGCTCCTGCCGACATGCGGTGGAAGAGCTACGGGACGTACCCGGTTCCCGTGTCCGCCACGTATGGGCCCAAGAAGTTCGAGGGCAATGTCTGGTCCTGCTATTCGCATACGCCGATGGGCGCGGTCATGGCTGTCGGAGCTATCACCGATAAGCTTCCTTACGCTGGGTGGCGCACTGTAGTAGAGAAGCAGTTCGTTCCTGGGACCGCACGCGATCAACTGGTGGCTGAGCGGGGAAAGGAGCAGGACGTTGCCCGTAACAGTCCGCAGGAGAGTGGGAGCCTGTATGGGTTCTCTGTGCTCTCGTACTCCAAGGAGCAGGCTACTGTCCAGGTGCTCCTGAAGATTGACGGCCGTTACGTCACTACGTCCGTCTCCCTTAAGTGGCTGGACGGAGACTGGAAAGTCGAGCCGCAGTCCGGTGGTTCGCCGTACGGCGGGTTCGCGGAGACGTCCGGGACCGAGGGCTTCATCGTGTGGGGCAGCTGATCATGGGAGTGGGGAAATGCGTCCGTGACCTCGGACGTTGCGGCAAAGACTTGGTCGACTGGGGTGCGGAAAAAATCGCCGGAGGCGCCGAATCCGTAGCCAAGTCGGCGTTCGGTGGTGCTGTACGGGCGTTCGCTCAGGCCATTGGTGAGGCCGTCGACTCGGCCATGCACGCCATGAACGGGTTGTGGATAGATATCGACGCCTCCGGCGTCTACAGCGGTGAGGACTCGTACGGCAAGAAGCAACAGCTCATCGAGCAAGGGGAAAGCCCGATCCACGCGATCCAGGGCCAGCTCAATTGGCTCGTGGGGTACGTCGCTGTCGCTGCCTTGCTCATTGCTGCGATCCGTATGGCCTTGGACCGCAAGGGCCAGACGATGCAGCAGGCCTTCCACGGCATGTGGCGGGTCGTCCTGGTGTCCGGGGCGGCGGTCGCCGTGATGCAAGCACTCACTACTGCCTCGGACAGATATGCCGAGTACATCTACGAAAAGGCGCACATCGGGTCGGCCGGTGCACAAGTAGTCGGCGGGGGCGTGATGGCGCTGGGGCCCATGGCTGCGACCAGCCCGGGTCTCGTCATCATCCTTGGCCTGCTCGCCGTGTTGGCCATCACGGTGCAGATCATCCTGATGTACCTGCGCATTGGCGTGCTGGTCATGTTGGTGGGCACTTTGCCGCTGGCCGCGGCAGCCTCGATGACCGGTTGGGGCAGCGGTTGGTGGAAGAAGCACATCGGGTGGCTCGTCGCCTGGCTGCTGTACAAACCTGCTGCCGCGCTGATCTTTTACGCCGGTACCGTGATGACCAAGAACACGAGCGATCTCAACCAAGTCATCGCCGGTCTGGGCGTGTTGATTCTCGGTGTCTTCGCGCTTCCCGCCCTGCTCAAGCTCGTTGTTCCGGCGACCGCGGCCCTCGGTGACACCTCCGGAGGCTCCGTGGCGCTCAATGCCGCCAACAACATCGCGACCGGTGCCGTCAGCATTGTCGGCGGCAGCGTCGGTGGCGGCGGCGGTGCCGGAGCCGGCGGCGGTGGCGGCAGCGGTGGTGGCGGCGCGAGCACGCCCAAGGGCTCCCCCTCCAGCGGCGCGGGTGCGTCCGCGGGCGGCGGTGGCGCGGCCGGCGGTGGTGCGGGGGCTGCCGGGGGCGGCGCGGCATCCGCTGCGGGCGGTGCGGCGACGGCCGGTGCCGCGACGGCGGCGCAAGCAGCCGCGGTCGCCGTGCAGACCGGCGTCCAGGCGGCCAGTGAGGTCGTCAACTCGCTGGGCGACAACGACGGCAACAAGGGACACAACGAATAGCGGGTCCACGGCACGGGTCCACGGCACGGGCCCACAGCACGGGCCCACAGCACGGGCCCACGACGCGGGTCCGCGCCCGGCCGTCGCGGCCGACGGCGTTCCGTCGGCCGCGGCCGGGAAAGGGGAGCGCGCCCGCGCTTCCCGGCGTCGCAGGGACTCATTGAAAGGAATCGCATGGCCTCCGAAGTCGCGCGTCCCACATACGGGAACTGGCGGCGCCCCAGAAGGCCGGGGCTCGGGCCGCTCGGCCTGCTCGGCACGGTCGCCACCTTCGGCGGGCTGGTGGTCGTCCTGCTGGCGTCCCTGATCTCCCTCATGGCCGCGATCACCGTGCTCGTACCGCTGTTCCTGGTGGTCGCGCCCGTCGCCGTCCGCACCGTGGACGGCCGGAACATCTATCAGCTGCTCGCAGTTCGGATCGGTTGGATGCGCAGGAAGTCCAAAGGCTCACACATCTACGTCTCCGGACCGCTGTCGCGGCGGCCGGGCGGGCGCTTCTCCCCTCCCGGGCTGCTGGCCCGGGTGAAGATGCGGGAGGGGAGGGACGCGTACGACCGTCCGTTCGGCGTGCTGCACCACCCCGGGCGCAATCTGTACACGGTCGTGCTCGCCTGTGAACCCGATGGCGGTTCGCTGATCGACGGCGAGCAGATCGACATCTGGGTGGCGTCCTGGGGCGACTGGCTGGCCAGGCTCTCCCACGAGCCGGGCCTGCGGGGCGCGTCCGTGGTGGTGGAGACGGCGCCCGACACCGGGACCCGGCTGGCCGCCGAGGTGCTGCCCCGGCTCTCGCCGACCGCGCCGGCCGCGGCCCGTGCGGTGATGGAGGAGGTCGTGGAGCGGTATCCGTCCGCGTCCTCGGAGATGCACACCTACGTCACGCTGACGTACGGGACCGTGGGCACCCGCCGTGACCCCGAGACCGTCGTCACCGACCTGGCGATTCGCCTGCCCGGGCTGCTGTCCGGCCTGGTCGCGGCGGGCGGCGGCTCCGCGCGCCCGCTCTCGGCGGAGCAGATCGCGGAGACCGTGCGCGTCGCGTACGACCCGGCGATCGCGCCGGACATCCTCTCCGTACGGGCGGAGAACAAGTCCACCGGGCTCGAATGGGAGGACGCCGGGCCGGCCTCGGCCGTGGAGTCGGTCACCTCCTACCAGCACGACTCGGGAGTCTCCCGCAGCTGGCTGCTCACCCTCGCGCCGCGCGGGACCGTACGGTCCAACGTGCTGCGCGGGCTGCTGGAGCCCGCGCCCGGGACCCGGCGCAAGCGGGTGTGCCTGGTCTACCGCCCGATCGACCCGGCCACCTCGGCGCGGATCGTCGAGGCGGACCGGCGCAACGCCCACTTCACCGCGTCGTCAGGGCGTGGTCTGGTGCAGGCGCGTGCGTCCAACGAGATGCGGGCCGCGGAGCAGACGGCTGCCGAGGAGGCGTCGGGTGCCGGTCTGGTCGAGTTCTCGCTGATGCTGACCGTGACGGTCGACGACGAGTCGCAGCTCGCCGATGCCGCCACGACCGTACGCAACCTCCAGGCGTCCTCGCGCGTGCTGATGCGGCCCGCGGACCGTATGCAGGCGTCGGCGTTCACCTGCACGCTGCCCGTCGGGATCCTGCCCTGGGAGCACACGCTCATCCCGCGTGAGATCCGGGAGGCGCTGTGAGCAGGAAGAAGCCTCAGGCCCGCGCGCCGCGTACGCCGATGGCGCCGCCCCGCGGCTGGTACGGGCCGGGCGGCGGGCAGGTCGCGAACATGGACCCGCCGACGATGTGGCGTGCCACGACGGTGCAGGCCTGCGGCCTGTGGCCGTTCGCGGCGGGCTCCGGCGCTCCCATGACCGGCGTGCCGCTCGGCCAGCACCTGCACACCGGCGCGACCGTCTGCGGCGATCCCATCTCGTGGTTCACCAGGGCCCGTTACATCTCCAACCCGTCCCTGTTCATGCTGGGCATGCCGGGCCTGGGTAAGTCGACGCTGGTCAACCGCATGCTCATCGGCCTGGCCGCGACCGGCGTCGTGCCGCTGGTCCTGGGCGACCTCAAGCCGGACTACGCCGACACGGTGCGGGCCCTGGGCGGCCAGGTGATCTCCATCGGCCGTGGCGTCGGCGGTATCAACGTCCTCGACCCCGGTGCCATGGGCGAGGCGGCCGAGCGGCTGGGCGGTGAGGCCGGGCGGGCGCTGACCTCCGAGGCCCACGGCCGGGTGCTCAACATGGTCGCCGCGCTGATCACCATCGTGCGCGGGCAGCCGATGGGCGACCACGAGATGTCGGTGGTCTCCGCCTGCCTGCACCACCTCAGGGAACGGACGCCCACGGGACGCGCGCCGCTCCTGCCCGACCTGCTCCGGGTGCTCGACGAGGGGCCGGACCGGGTACGTGCCGTCACCCTCGACCGCGGCGACATGGCCCGCTACCGGGAGGCCGTCGACCCGCTGCACCGCTCGTTGCTGGGCATCCTGGACGGTCCGCTGGGCAGCACCTTCGCCTCCGAGACCTCGACCCGGATCAACCCCAACGCGCCGGCGGTGTGCATCGACATCTCCCGCATCGGCGAGGCGGACACCCAGCTGACCGCCGCGGCGATGCTCGCGGCATGGTCGGACGGGCTCGGCACGGTCGCCGCCGCGCACGCCCTCTCCGATGCCGGACTTGCGCCGCGGCGCTGGTTCTTCACGGTCCTCGACGAGCTGTGGCGGCCGCTCCGCGCGGCGTCCGGCATCGTGGAGCGGATCGACGCACTGACCCGCCTCAACCGCTCGCTGGGCCTGGGCGACGCGAAGATCACGCACACGCTGAAGGACGCGGAGGCGCTGGGCAGTGAGGCGGACCGGGCCAAGGCCCGGGGCTTCGTCGAGCGGGCCGGGATGGTGGTCTGCGCCGGGCTGCCCAAGGCGGAGATGCAGGACCTCAGCAACATCGTCGGTCTGTCGGAGCGCGAGATCGACCTGGTGTCGTCCTGGTCCTCGCCGCCCGGCTGGGCCGGTACCGGCGGCAACGAGGAACCGCCGGGCCGTGGCCGCTTCCTGATCAAGGTGGGCGGCCGCCCCGGCATTCCGATCCGGGTGGCGATCACCGACACCGAGCGCGAGCTCCACAACACCAACACCCGCTGGGTCGGGGCCGGGAATCCGGTGGAAGACATAGGGGCACGGGGATGAGCAAGCCGTACACGGGGGGACGGAAGGGAGGCGCCGGAGCCGACGATCTGCTGCCCTGGGTGATCGTCGCCGTCGCCGCCTTCTGTTTCCTGGCGTTCTTCGGCGCGTGGTTCGGCGGCACGCTCGGCGCCGCCGTGTCGGGCGCGGGCTGGAACCCGCCCCCCTTCTCCCTCGCGTCCATGGCCGACCTCGTGCAGCAGGGTCCGGCCGGGCTGTGGCCGGACGCCCCGGTGGGCGCGGTCGTCGCGGGCATGGTCGTACTCTTCGTCCTCGCGGTCGTGCTGATCGTGCTGGTGGTCGCCGCGTTCCGGCGGCGGCTCGCCAAGCCGAAGGGGCTGGCCGGGAAGCGCGAGCTGGCCGTGCTGCTGCCCAAGGAGGCGGCGGCCAAGTCCCGTTCGCTGCGCCCTTCGCTGCCGAAGTCGGGCAAGCTCGACCCCGACGACACCGGCAACCTGCTGGGCAACCTCGAACCGAACGGCCCCGAGCTGCGGTCCTCGTACGAGGACGTGGAGCTGCACCTGATGGCGCCGCGGTCCGGAAAGTCGACCGGCGTCGCCGTCCCCCGTACGCTGCGCGCCCGCGGCCCGGTGATCCTGACGTCCAACAAGGCCGATGTCTACACGGTCACGAAGGCCGAGCGGGAGCGCGTCGGCACGGTATGGACGTTCGACCCGCAGGGGATCGCCCACACGCCCCGCACCATGTGGTGGGACATGCTGGCGGAGGCGTCCACCATCGAAGGGGCCATGCGGCTGGCCGGGCACTTCGTGGGCGCGGTCAACGACGACGCCTCGAAGAAGGACTTCTGGATCTCAGCGGCGCAGAACACCCTCACCGCGCTGCTGCACGCCGCGAACCGCGGACAGCGGCAGGTGACCGAGCTGCTGGGCTGGCTGGCCGACCCGGCCGACCGTACGCCGATCGACCTGCTCAACGACGCGCAGATGCCCGCGCTCGCCGCGCAGTTGCAGAGCACCATCCAGGGCGCGGTCGAGACGCGGGACGGAATCTTCGAGACGGCCCGGCAGTGCGTCTCCTGCCTGCTGGACCCCAGGATCTCGGCGTGGGTGACCCCGGACCCGGGGGTCGCGCAGTTCTCGCCGCAGCGGCACGCGCTCAGCCGCGACACCCTGTACCTGCTCTCCAAGGACGGCGGCGGTTCGGCCGCCGGCGTCATCGCCGCGCTGGCGGACTCGGTGATGCGCGCGGGGGCCGTCGCGGCGGAGCGGCAGGGCGGGCGGCTGGATCCGCCGATGACCGCCGTGCTCGACGAGGCGGCCAACGTCTGCCGCATCTCCGACCTGCCGGACCTCTACTCGCACTTCGGTTCCCGCGGGATCAACGTCGTGACCCTGCTGCAGAGTTACCGGCAGGGGAGCCGGGTGTGGGGCGACGCGGGCATGGACGCCCTGTGGAGCGCGGCGACGATCAAGATGCTGGGCGCGGGCCTCGACGACGCGGACTTCGTCGAGAAGGTGTCCAAGCTGGTGGGCGAGCACGATGTGAGCACGGTGAGCATCTCCCGCAGCAAGGACGGCCGTACCCGGTCGACCTCGTACCGGCAGGAGCGGGTGATGCCGGTCGACCGGATCCGTGCGCTGCCGAAGGGGACCGCGCTGCTGCTGGCGACCGGTATCCGGCCGGCGCTGATCCGGCTGCGGCCGTGGTTCAAGGAGCCGGGCGCCGAGCGCATTCAGGCAGCCGCGCAAGCCGAGTCGCAGGCGATGACGGCGCGTGCGGCGCAGATCGTGATGGAGAAACCGTGACGGCACAGACGTTCGACGGCGGGGCGGGCGGCGCCGAGCTGCAGGCCCCGCCCTTCATCCTCTACCTGGAGGGCGACGAGTACGCCGAGGAGCTGCGGGGCCTCGCCCTGTGGGTCAACGGCCTGCTCGTACCGGTATACGGGCGCGAGGCCCGCTCCCAGTCGCCGTGGTGCCCGCGCTGGTGGGAGCACGCGGAGGCGGTGGCCCGGCTGCACGCGCTGTGGCTCGCGTGGCAGGAGCTCACCGACCCGGGATCGGGCGCCAGCGGTCCCGCGGTGTGGCACCGCGACCACCTCGGCCCGACCATGCTCGAACTGCGCGACCCGGCGGGCCCGTTCGCGGGCTGCAAGGCCGGCGCGCACCGCGCGAAGGCCGCACCGGAGGTCGACGCGTACGACGGGTGAGCGGGTACGGGAGCGAGGAACGGTGGAGCGGGCGGAGGCGCGGCGGCTGCGCACAGCGGCCGAGGAGGCCGGGCGCGCGGCCGTGGGGGACACGGCCGTGGACATCGGCGTGCGGGCGGAGCCCGGCGGCGAGGCCGCCGTGGAGCTGCGGTATGACGGCCGCACGGTCGTGGTGAAGCACGTACACAGCCTGTGGCGGGTCACCGCTGGTCCCGCCGGCCCCACCGCGCTCGCGGCCCTCTTCCCCACCGTGGAGGAGGCGATCGCCGCCGCCGTACGGCTCCTGCGCGCGAAGGAAGAAGAGGCGAAGGAGCCGCGGAGAGCGGCGACCGGCCCCCGGCGGACGGCGATCCCGCCGGCCCGCAGGGCTCCGCAGCCCCCGGTGCCGCGGCCCGGCCGCGGCCGGAACAGATCGCGTTGATTCGACCCTGCACAGAAGTGAGGAAGCACGTGCGTAACGCAAAGGCGCTGTGGTGCCTGGTCCTGGCGGGCGCGTTCATCACCGGATGCACCGACACCGGGTCCGTTGCCGGCAAGGCCGCCGGTAAGAAGAAGCCGAGCAGTCCGTCGGCCGCGCCGATGGTGGAGATCTCCGCGCCGTCCGGCTACCGCAGCACGGAGGGCTGGCAGCAGAAGCTCACCTGGCTGCCGGAGAACTCGCACAACGTCCCCGTCGCGGCATCGGCCGAGACCGGCAAGGTCGCCTACCTGACCGCCGTGGACGAGGCCGGGTACGCCGTCCAGGTCAGGGATGCCACGACCGGCGCGATCGAGTGGACGGGCAAGCCGTGGGCCCCGCCGATCTCGCTGTACGAAGACCCCGACTCCAGCCGGTACCAGGCAGGGGAGCCGGAGCTGCCCGGCGTGACGACGGTGCACCAGGGCGGCCGGGACTACGTGGTCGCCTGGGCTCACGGCGTGCGGGGCAAGGACGAACTGACCAGCGGCAAGGAGGTCGTGGAGCTGGAGATCTTCCCCGTCGACGCGTCCGGCAAGAATGTCGCGCCCACGCACCGTGTTTCCGTTCCCCTCAAGGACCACGACGGCTCCACCTCCGTCGGCGCCGACCCCGAGGACCTCCGGGTCCAGGACGGTGGCGCGGGCCTCGTCCTCACCTGGCGCGGTTACTCGGCGTTCAGCGCCTCGGTGGACATGGCGAGCGGGAAGGTCACCGACTACGGGAACGGCAGCAAGCTCGGCACCGAGTGCGGCACCGGCACGTGCCCGGCGTGGGTCGCCGCGACCACGGCCGGGGGCCCGGTCGCCGTCAGCGAGATGAATGGCGGCTTCGGGGTGCCGAAGAGGTGGAACAGCCAGGACGTCACCCCGGACGGGGCTGCCACCGGGCACCTCCGCTCGAACAACCACCTCAACGGCGACGTCATCGGTACGGTCGGCACGCACCTCGTCGCCTCGTGGACGCCGAAGGGCGAGGAGCAGGGCGCTGACCGGGTCTGGTCCGTGCACGACTCGGCGAACGGCCGGGTACAGGCGAGCACCACGTGCTCCAGCGGCGACGTCGGCGCACTGGGGGGCAAGGACGGACCCCGGAGCGTGGCCTCGCCCGACGGCCGGTACGTGGCCTACGGTTCCGTGGTCTTCGACCTCCGCGAGCACAAGGGCGTGTGCCTCGCGGGCGACTCGCAGCGCAAGGGCATCCTGGTCAGTGCAGTACGCGACGACGGCACCGCCTACGGAACCGTGCCGGCCGCCGACACCGAGGGCACCGTTGCCCAGGTGCGGGTCGCGGACGGCACGGCCAAGGCGCTGCCCATCGGAACGGAGATCCCCCTGCAGCCGATGAAGAACTCGGGGCTCTTCGTCACACCGAACAACGGTGGGGGCCTGCTCGTCACAGGCCTCAAGAACCGCTGAGCGGGCCGGGGGAACGTACGCGGGCCCCGCATACGACACCTGACGACGAGGAGTGAGCCTCTCCGGCCCGAACGGCAAGGAGGCGATACATGACCAACACCGCCCGCATGACTCTCATCGGCCGGGAGGGCGGAAGTATCCATGCCGTCACGGAAAGCAACGAGATCCGATAGCGACCGCGGGCTGACGGGGCTGCTGGCCGCCGAGGCTGGTCGGCCGCCTGGCTCTGTGTCGTCGTGGGCATCCCGTGAGCGGTGCAGGCTCTTTCCTTTTTCGGGGGCGACGACACCCCGCTGTATAGCGCAGCCATCTGCCAAAACAGGACAAATGCATCCATTGTCGAAGCGAATCCGTGACTCCCGTCACCTTCCGTGAAGTTTTGCGCATGAGCGCCGGATAAGGGGGGAGGGGTCGATGTTGCTGCTGGTGTGAACCGGCAGGCACAGAACGGCAAGTGGAATTGGAAGGCTGAGCGGACGTGTCGGCAATCGAGACCATTCACGTAGACGGGGTGTGGCGTGGCGCCGCATCCGACGCCACGCGGGAGGTCCTCGACCCCGCCGACGCGACGGTGCTGGCCACCGTGTCCGAGGGCGGCGTCGAGGACGTGGACGCGGCTGTGGCCGCGGCGTCGCGGGCCTTCGCGGGCGGACAGGGCGAGTGGCCCCGTACGCAGGCGGGCGACCGGGCCGCGCTGCTGCGCCGGGTCGCGGACCTGCTGCAGCGGGACCGCGAGGAGATCGCGCTCATCGAGAGCCGCGACACCGGCAAGACGCTGGAGGAGGGCCGCGTCGACGTCGACGACGTGACCAACGCCTTCCGGTACTTCGCCGACCTCGTGATGAACGAGAGCGGCGGGCGGGTCGTCGACGCGGGCAGCGAGGACGTGCACAGCGTCGTCGTGTACGAGCCGGTCGGCGTCTGCGCGATGATCACGCCCTGGAACTACCCGCTGCTGCAGGCCAGCTGGAAGGTCGCCCCGGCGATCGCGGCCGGCAACACCTTCGTGATCAAGCCCAGCGAGGTCACGCCGATGTCCACCGTGCACCTGGTGAAGCTGCTGGTGGAGGCCGGTCTGCCGACCGGCGTCGCGAACATCGTCACGGGCGCCGGCGTGCCCGTCGGCCAGCGGCTGGCCGAGCACCCGGACGTGGATCTCTTCTCCTTCACGGGCGGCCTCGTCAGCGGTACGAAGGCGGGCGCGGCCGCGGTGTCCGGCGCGAAGAAGATCGCGCTGGAGCTGGGTGGCAAGAACCCCAACGTGGTGTTCGCGGATGCGTGCTCCACGGACGAGGAGTTCGACACCGCCGTGGACCAGGCGCTGAACGCCGCCTTCATTCACAGTGGGCAGGTCTGTTCCGCGGGTGCGCGGCTGATCGTCCAGGCCTCGGTCAAGGACCGCTTCGTCGCCGAACTGGCGCGCCGCGCCGAGCGGATCAAGCTCGGCCGGGGCACCGAGGAGGGCGTCGAGTGCGGCCCCCTCGTCTCCCAGCAGCAGCTGGACAAGGTCGAGGCGTACGTCGAGTCCGCGCTCAAGGAGGGCGCCCGCCTGCGCTGCGGCGGCTCCCGCCCGAAGCCGAGCGAGACCCGCCCCGAGGCCGGCTACTTCTACCAGCCGACCATCCTCGACCAGTGCCACCGCGACATGAAGGTGGTCCGCGAGGAGACCTTCGGGCCGATCCTGACGGTGGAGACCTTCACCACCGAGGACGAGGCCGTCGCGCTCGCCAACGACACCGAGTACGGCTTGGCCGGCGCGGTGTGGTCCGGTGACACCGCGCGCGCCCGCCGGGTCGCGGCCCGGCTGCGCCACGGCACCGTCTGGATCAACGACTACCACCCCTACCTGCCGCAGGCCGAGTGGGGCGGCATGGGCAAGTCCGGCATCGGCCGCGAGCTGGGTCCGGCCGGCCTGGACGAGTACCGCGAGAGCAAGCACATCTACGAGAACCTGCGCCCCGAGCCGGTGCGCTGGTTCGCGGGCTGACCCGCCCGCGGTGACCGGGTGGGCCGCAGCACCGTCGCGGCCCGCCCGGCCACCCGCAGCCCGCCCCTCCGCGCGGGCCCGGCCGTATCCCGTACCCGGTGACAGGCCCGGCCCGCCCCCCCCGAATTTCCCGGCCGCAAGGACGCGGCCCAGCGGAACCGCAGCCCCGCAGAGCGACCACCGCTCGCGCACCCCGGGCGCTCCCGCCCACCGGCCGAGCGCATCCGCTCTCAAGAACTGCGCCACCGCACGCACGTTGAAAAACCACAAGGAGCTACCCATGCCTCCCGCAGCAGCGAAGAAGATGTCCGCGGACTACGTGATCGTCGGCGGCGGCACCGCAGGTTCGGTGATCGCCTCGCGCCTGACCGAGGACCCCGACGTCACCGTCGCCGTCATCGAGGGCGGCCCGTCCGACATCGACCGCGAGGACGTGCTGACGCTGCGCAAGTGGCTCGGCCTGCTCGGCGGTGACCTGGACTACGAGTACACGACCACCGAGCAGCCGCGCGGCAACTCGCACATCCTGCACAGCCGCGCCAAGGTCCTCGGCGGCTGCTCGTCGCACAACACCCTGATCTCCTTCAAGCCGCTGCCGTCCGACTGGGACGAGTGGGAAGAGGCGGGCGCCAAGGGCTGGAACGCCAAGGCGATGGACCCGTACTTCGGCAAGCTGCGCAACAACATCGTGCGGGTGGCGAAGAAGGACCAGAACCAGATCGCCACGGACTGGATCGAGGCCACCAAGACCGCCCTCGACGTCCCCGAGGTCGTCGGCTTCAACGACCAGCCGTTCGAGGAGGGCGTCGGGTTCTTCGACCTTGCGTACCACCCGGAGAACAACAAGCGCTCGTCCGCCTCCGTCGCGTACCTGCACCCGCACATGGAGGCCGGGGACCGCCCGAACCTCACGCTGCTGCTGGAGACCTGGGCGCACAAGCTGGAGCTGGACGGCACCACCGCCACGGGCGTCCACGTCCGTACCAAGGACGGCGCGGAGATCTACCTGGAGGCCGGCCGAGAGGTGCTGGTCTGCGCCGGCGCGGTGGACACCCCGCGGCTGCTGATGCACTCCGGCATCGGTCCGAAGAAGGACCTGGAGGCGCTGGGCATCGACTGCGTGGTCGACCTGCCGGGCGTCGGCGAGAACCTCATCGACCACCCCGAGTCGGTCATCGTCTGGGAGACCAACGGGCCGCTCCCGGGCAACTCCGCGATGGACTCCGACGCGGGCCTCTTCGTGAAGCGGGACCCGGACCACAAGGGCCCGGACCTGATGTTCCACTTCTACCAGATCCCCTTCACCGACAACCCGGAGCGGCTGGGCTACGAGCGCCCCGAGCACGGTGTGTCGATGACCCCGAACATCCCCAAGTCCCGGGCGCGCGGCCGTCTTTACCTGACCTCCGCCGACCCCGAGGTCAAGCCCGCGCTCGACTTCAAGTACTTCGAGGACGAGGGCGACTACGACGGTCAGACCCTCGTCGACGGCATCAAGCTGGCGCGCAAGGTCGCGCAGGCCGAGCCGTTCGCGAAGTGGCTCAAGCGCGAGGTCTTCCCCGGCCCCGACGTCACCGACGACGCCGAGATCAGCGAGCTCGTGCGCAAGGCCGCGCACACCGTCTACCACCCCGCCGGCACCTGCAAGGTGGGTGCACCGGACGATGAACTGGCCGTTGTAGACCCGCAGTTGAAGATTCGCGGGCTGAGCGGTATCCGTATCGCCGACGCGTCCGTCTTCCCGACGATGCCCGCCGTGAACCCGATGATCGGCGTCCTGATGGTGGGGGAGAAGTGCGCCGAGATTCTCACCGAGACCCCGACCCAGGGAGGTGATGCGTGATGGCCGGTACCGTCATCGACGCATCCGCCAACGACAAGTCCCCGACCACGCCGGAGGGTTCGGCAGCCGGGCAGGACGCCGTCTTCGCCGTCCGCAACCTGTGGAAGGTCTTCGGGCCCAAGGCCGAGAAGGTGCCGGGGGACGCCGGCCTCACCGGCCTCTCCGCGCAGGAGCTGCGCGAGCGGACCGGCTGCACCGCCGCCGTGCGTGACGTCTCCTTCGACGTGAAGAAGGGCGAGGTCTTCGTCGTCATGGGGCTCTCGGGCTCCGGCAAGTCCACCCTCGTCCGCTGCCTGACCCGGCTCATCGAGCCGACCAGCGGCGACCTGGAGATGGACGGCGAGGACGTGCGCGGCATGGACAAGTCCGCGCTGCGCGAGCTGCGCCGGCACCGCGCCGCCATGGTCTTCCAGCACTTCGGCCTGCTGCCGCACCGTACGGTGCTGGACAACGTGGCCTACGGGCTGGAGATCCAGGGCGTCGGCAAGGCCGAACGCCGCGCCAAGGCCATGGAGATGGTCGAGAAGGTCGGCCTCGGCGGACTGGAACAGCGCCGCCCCGGCCAGCTCTCCGGCGGCCAGCAGCAGCGCGTCGGCCTGGCCCGCGCGCTCACCGTGGACCCCGAGATCCTGCTCTTCGACGAGCCCTTCAGCGCGCTGGACCCGCTCATCCGGCGCGACATGCAGGAAGAGGTCATCCGCCTGCACAAGGACGAGGGCCGCACGATGGTCTTCATCACCCACGACCTCGCCGAGGCCCTGCTGCTCGGCGACCGCATCGCCCTGATGCGGGACGGGAAGATCGTCCAGCTCGGCACCCCCGAGGAGATCGTCGGCTCCCCGGCCGACGAGTACGTCCGGGACTTCGTCCGCGACGTGCCGCGCGAGCAGGTCCTGACCGTACGCCGCGCCATGCGGCCCGCCGGGGACGCCGAGGCCGACGAGGGCGTCACGCTCGCCCCCGACACGCTGATCTCCGACGCGATCGAGACCGTGGTCCGCTCCGGCGGCGCGGCGCGCGTCGTCGAGGACGGCCGCTGCCTGGGCGTCGTGGACCACGAGTGCCTGCTCAACGTCGTGGCCCGCCTCGACGAGACGGATTCCGCCAAGGACGCGGCGGACAAGGACGAGCCGGACCACGGGAAGGCGGCCGTCTGATGCATCCCCGTACCGTCCCCACCGTCCCCGTGACGCTGAACCTCAGAGCCCGTCCCGCGGCCGCCCGGCCGCTGAGCCTGCGAGGGCTGCGTGCCGCGGCCCGCCGGTACTGGCACGAAGCGCAGCGCGCCGCCGCGCTGAACGTGCCGGCCGGTACCGCGAAGCGGGGGCGCGTGTGAGCGCCGCCACGACCACCTCCGCCACCACCGCTTCGGCCGGCGCCAACCCGCGCGCGGCCCGCCTCACCGCCTCGCTGCGCCACGGCGCCCTCGGCAAGCTCCTCGTGCTCGCCGTCGCCGCGGCCGTCCTCGTGCCCCTCGTCAACAGCAAGTGGGCGAGCGGCGTCTGGCCGCACGCGCTGACCGTCGACCTCTCCGGTCCGTTCGGCGACGCCAGCACCTGGATCGTGGACAACCGCGACTCGCACTGGCTCTTCGTCTACTTCCTCGGCCACCTCTCCAACGGCATCGTCATCTCCGTACGTGCCGTCTACGTCTGCCTCCTGGCGCTCGGCTGGACCGGCGTGACCGCGCTGGTCACCCTCGTCGCCTGGCGTGTCGCCGGGCTGCGCATCGCCGCGACCGCGCTGGTGTCGCTGCTGGTCAGCGGCGTGCTCGGGATGTGGGTGCCGACCATGCAGACCATCGCCCTGATGGTCGTCGCGGTGCTCGTCTCGATCGTCGTGGGCGCGGTGCTCGGCCTGGTCGGCGGCCTCTCGGACCGGATGTTCCGCGTGCTGCGGCCGGTCCTGGACACCATGCAGGTGCTGCCGGCCTTCGCGTACCTGCTGCCGTTCGTCATGGTCTTCGGCATGGGCGTCCCCGCGGCGCTGCTCGCCACCGTGATCTACGCGGCCCCGCCGATGGCCCGGCTCACCGCGCTCGGCCTGCGCGGCGCCGACGCCGGCGTTCTGGAGGCCGTGTCCTCGCTCGGTGCCACCGGCCGGCAGCGGCTGCTGACCGCCCGGCTGCCGCTGGCCCGCAAGGAACTGCTGCTCGGCGTCAACCAGACGATCATGATGGGCCTGTCCATGGTGGTCATCGCCTCGATGATCGGCGCGGCCGGTCTCGGTGACCGCGTGTACCAGGCGCTGGCCTCCGTGGACGTCGGCTCCGCGCTGGCCGCCTCCATCCCGATCGTGCTGCTGGCCATCGTCATGGACCGCACCACCGCCAAGGCCGGCGAGCGGCTCGGCGCCGAGCAGGGCACGGGCCCCGCCTGGCTGCGCGGCCGGTTCGTCTGGCCCGCCGTCGCCGTCGTGACCGTGCTCGCGGCCGTCGTGGGCCGGCTCACCGGCTCGCTGATCTGGCCGTCCGCCGCGGTGACCGACATCGCGCCGCCGGTCAACGAGTTCAAGGAGTGGATGGTGGACCACCTCTACTCCGGCATCCCCGTCATCGGCGGCACCGCCGACTGGGCCGCGGGCTTCACCTCCTGGGTGCTCAACCCGCTCCGTGACGGCCTGACCGCCCTGCCCTGGTGGGGCGCGCTGCTGATCGTCGCCGCGCTGGCCTGGCTGATCGGCACCTGGCGCACCGCGCTGACCGCGACCGTCGCGCTCGCCGTCATCGGCGTGCTCGGGGTCTGGGTGCCGTCCATGAACACCCTGTCGCAGGTGCTGTCCGCGCTGGTCGTCACCCTCTTCGTCGGCATCGGCGTCGGCGTGCTCGCGGCCGGCAGCGCCCGGATGGAGAAGATCCTCCGGCCGGTGCTGGACGTCTGCCAGACCATGCCGCAGTTCGTGTACCTGATCCCGGTGGTCGCGCTGTTCGGCGTGGGCCGCGCCCCGGCCGCCGCGGCGGCCGTCGTCTACGCGCTGCCCGCCGTCATCCGCATCACCACCCAGGGCCTGCGCCAGGTCAGCCCGGCCGCCATGGAGTCCGCGCAGTCGCTCGGCGCCACCCGCTGGCAGCAGCTGCGCCAGGTGCAGCTGCCGCTGGCCCGCCCGGCGCTGCTGCTGGCCGTCAACCAGGGCGTCGTACTGGTCCTCGCCGTCGTCATCATCGGCGGCCTGGTGGGCGGTGGCGCGCTCGGCTACGACGTCGTCGCCGGTCTGTCCACCGGTGACCTGGGCCTCGGCATGATCGCCGGTATCGCCATCGTCTGCCTGGGCCTGATGCTGGACCGGGTCACGCAGCCCACGGACCGCCGCGCGGGGAAGGGAGCCTGACCATGACCCGTACACGTATGCGGACCACGGCCACGGCAGTCGGCGCGACCGCGCTGACCTGCGCCCTGCTGGTGGCCCTCAGCGGCTGCGGCAAGGCCGACATGACCAAGCAGACGTCGCCCTTCGCGGCGGCTGCCGGGACCAAGACGGTCACCCTCTCCACGCAGACATGGGTGGGCGCGCAGTCCAACGTCGCGGTCGCCAAGTACCTGCTGGAGCACGAGCTGGGCTACCGGGTCGACACCGTCCAGGTGGACGAGACCCCGGCCTGGGACGCGCTCAGCCAGGGCCGGGTGGACGCGATCATGGAGGACTGGGGCCACCCCACCCAGGAGAAGCTGTACATCGACGAGAAGAAGACCATCACCCGCGGTGGTGATCTCGGCGTCGACGGCCACATCGGCTGGTGGGTCCCCAAGTACTGGGCGGACAAGCACCCGGACGTACTGAACTGGAAGAACCTCAACAAGTACGCCAAGCAGCTGCGGACCGCCGAGAGCGGTGACAAGGGCCAGCTGATGGACGGTTCGCCGTCCTATGTCACCAACGACAAGGCCCTGGTGAAGAACCTCGACCTGGACTTCGAGGTGGTCTTCGCCGGGTCCGAGGCGGCTCAGATCACGCAGATGCAGCAGTTCGCCAAGGAGAAGAAGCCCTTCCTGACGTACTGGTACGAGCCGCACTGGCTCTTCAACCAGCTGCCGCTCAAGGAGGTCAAGCTCCCGAAGTACACGAAGGACTGCGCGGACAAGGGCACCAAGGATCCGACGACGATCGACTGTGCCTATCCGACGACTCCGCTGCAGAAGTTCTTCAACGCCGACTTCGCCAAGGGCAACAGCTCGGCCGCGAAGTTCCTGAAGAACTTCAAGTGGTCGGTGGACGACCAGAATTACGTCTCGGAGCTCATCGCGTCCCAGCACATGTCCCCCGAGGACGCGGCCGCGAGCTGGGTGAAGAAGAACCCGGACGTATGGCAGAAGTGGCTGCCGAAGAAGTGACCCGCTGAAACTCCGGCGGTGATACGGCCGGGCGCCCCTCGGGGGGTGCCCGGCCGTCGTCATTCGGGCCGGGCCCGTTCCGCGGCGGTCAGCGCGTATTCCACGTCGCCGTGTTCAGCGCCCGGCAGCGGGTCCACCCATTCCTCGTGAAAGGTGCGGACGTACCGCAGCCCGCACTTCTCCAGCACCCGCCGGGATCCCGTGTTCACCGCCATCGTCGTGGCCGTCACGCGCCCCACGCCCAGCTCCGCGAAGCCCCGGTCGAGCAGCGCCCGGGAGCCCTCGGTGGCGTAACCCCTTCCCCAGGCGGAGCGCCGGAGCCGGTATCCCAGCTCGGCCTCGTCCGTGCGGTCCTCGCGCACGGGCCGGAATTCGAACCAGCCGAGAAACTCGCCGGTTTCCCGTTCCTCGGCGGCCCAGTACCCGAATTGGGCGGGGCCGGCGTATCGCGAGACGAGAAGTCCGGGCGCAGGCCGCCCGCTGTCCAGATATCGCATGACTTCGGGATCCGCGTGCAGCTCACGCAGATTGTCCAGGTCCGCCCCCGAAAAGGCGCGCAAACGCAGTCGTTCCGTCTCCAGTAAGACGTGCATCACAAGCCCCTACTCGCGCGTCAACCCCAACTTGGCGGCATAGTAGGGCGGGCCCTGAATGGGGTCATGACAATTTGCCAGTCGCACAGTAGGTCATAACGGGGAGTAAGGGTCATGCCATCCATACGCCGTACCGCAGCAGCCGCAGTCGCGGTCGCCGCACTGCTCGTCACCGCCACCGCCTGCGGGCCTGAGGACATCAAGGCCGCGGGCCAGGACAGCGCGGCGGAGGCCGGCGGCTCGTCCGGCCTGCCCAAGCTGCCCAACGGCCTGCCCAAGAGCCTGGACTCCCTGAAGAAGTGGGAGCAGGGCGGCTGGAAGAACTGGGACAAGGAGACCTGGGCCCGGAAGGCGTCCGAGTTCGCCAACCCCGTCATCAAGGACCTGTGGAAGCCGTCCCGGATGGCCAAGGCCGAGGACGCCCCCGTGGTGACCACGCAGAGCACCGGCTCCGGCGGCAGCGGCGCCACCGACCCCGAGCCGCGCCCCGTCACCGCCCAGCAGGTCGAGCGCCCGTACCACCAGCACATGGCGCCCATCGGGAAGATCTTCTTCGACAGCCCCGACGGCCCCATGGTCTGCTCCGGCACCGTCGTCTCCGACCCGGCCAACCCGGGGAAGTCCAACCTGGTGTGGACCGCGGGCCACTGCGTGCACACCGGGAAGAGCGGCGGCTGGATGCGCAACATCGTCTTCGTGCCCTCGTACAACGACAGCGGGCTGCCCGCCGACCAGGTCGCGGCCTCCTCGCAGCAGAACGTCAGCCCGTACGGCACCTGGTGGGCCGACTGGTCGCAGACCTCCACGCAGTGGATCGAAGGCGGCGGCCACAGCGGCAACGCCGCGTCCGCCTACGACTTCGCCGTGCTGCACGTGAAGCCGGAGAACGGCGGCGGCAAGTCGCTGGAGGAGACCGTCGGCACCTCCGTCCCGGTCTGGTTCGACGCGCCCCAGGGCAACGGCGTGACCGGCGGCCTCAACGGCGTCAAGGCGATCGGCTACCCGCAGGCCCCGCCCTACGACGGCGCGAAGATGATGAACTGCCTCGACCGGCCCGTGCGGCTGACGATGGCTCAGTCCACCCCGGCCATGCACTGGATCGGCTGCAGCATGACCGGCGGCACCTCCGGCGGCGGCTGGCTCGCCGACCGCAACGGCGAACTCTCCCTCGTCTCCAACAGCTCCATCGGCTCGCTGGACCACACCTGGCTGGCCGGCCCGCACCTCGGCCCGGAGGCCGAGGGCGTCTTCGACGCGATCAGCAAGAAGTACGCCGGTCAGTGACGCACGGCGGGCGACGGTAGGACGTCCGGTGGCCGCTTCCGTACCCGTACGGAAGCGGCCACCGCGTGCGTTCAGCCCGCCCGCAGCGCCGTGGCCACCCCGCGCAGCGTCTCCATGGCCCGATGCTGGAGCCCGCCGCCGAAGGTGACGCGGGACGCGCCGGCGGCGCCCAGCTCGCGCGGGCCCGGCCCGCCGGGCACGGCCACCGCGTTGACCGGGGCGCCGATGCCCGCGGCCAGCTCCGCCAGCAGCTCCGGCGGCGCGAGGATCGGATACACGCAGTCCACGCCCGCCGCGACGTACCGCAGCCCCCGCTCCACCGCGGGCGCGGCACCAGACACGCCCCGCAGGAACGTGTCGATCCGGGCGTTGATCACCAGCGCGTCGCCGGCGGCGGCCCGCACCTCCGCGAGCCACTCCGCCTGCTCCCCGGCGTCCCGCAGGACGCCGGTCGCCGCGTCGGAGTCCTCCAGGTTGCAGCCGACGGCCCCCGCGTCCAGGAGCCGGTCGACCAGCTCCTTGGCGGGCAGGTCGTACCCCGCCTCCACGTCGGCGGTGACCGGCACGTCGACCGCCCGGGTGATCCGGGCGACGGCCGCGAACATCTCGTCCGCCGGGGTGTGCCCGTCCCCGTACCCCAGCGACTCGCCGATCCCCGCGCTCGGCGTGGCCAGCGCCTCGAAACCGGCGTCCGCGAAGACCCGCGCGCTCGCGGCGTCCCAGGGGCCGGGCAGCACGAGCGGGTCCCCGGGGGCCCGGCCGTGGTGCAGGGCGCGCAGCCGCGCCGCCGTCACTTCAGGGACTCCGGGGTGAGCCGGCAGGTCACGCCGAAGCGGTTCCACGCGTTGATGGTGGTGATCAGGGCGATGAGCTGGGCCAGCTCGGCCTCCTCGAACCGCGCGGCGGCCTGCGCGTACACCGCGTCCGGCACGAATCCGTCGGTGAGGACCGTCACGGCCTCGGTGAGCGCGAGCGCCGCCTGCTCCTTCTCGGTGTACGCGTCGGCGGCCTCCTCCCAGGCGTTCAGGAAGTAGATCCGCTGCTCGGTCTCGCCGGCCTTGCGGGCGTCCGTGATGTGCATGTCGAGGCAGTACGCGCAGTGGTTGAGCTGCGAGGCCCGGATCTTCACCAGCTCCACCAGCGCGGGGTCGAGGCCCTTCCTGGCCGCCGTCTCCAGGCGGAGCATGGCCTTGAAGACCTCGGGGGCGTGCTCCGACCAGTTCAGGCGGGGCCCGTGCGTGCCGGCGCCCTGGCCGGTCGTCGTGTTCGTCGTCATGAGTCCGACGCTACGTCCGGACCGGTCCCTCGGTATGGTCCATTTCCATGACCGATTCCTGGGCCGCTTTCGGGCGCGATCTGTACCTGGATCTCCCCGGTACCCAGGGCAAACGCGCCGCCCTCGTGCACGCCCTGCGCGACGCGGCACGCACCGGGCGGCTCGCGCCCGGCACCCGCCTGCCGTCCTCCCGCACCCTCGCCGCCGACCTGCGCCTGGCCCGCAACACCGTCGCCGAGGCCTACGCCGAACTGGTCGCCGAAGGCTGGCTCACCGCCCGCCAGGGATCCGGCACCCGAGTGGCGGAGCGCGTGTCGCGGACCCCGGCCGCCCCCGCGCCGGCCCGCACCCGGCCGCAGCCGCCCGCCGCGCCCCCGCCGCCCGCCTACGACCTCACCGCCGGCACCCCCGACGTCTCAGCCTTCCCGCGTACCGCCTGGCTCGCCGCCGCCCGCCAGGCGCTCACCACGGCGCCGAGCGAGGCCTTCGGGTACGGCACCACGGCCGGCCGGCCCGAACTGCGGACCGTCCTCGCCGACTACCTCGCGCGCGCCCGCGGTGTGCACGCCCACCCCGACCGGATCGTTCTCTGCGCGGGCTTCATGCAGGGCCTGTCCCTCCTCGCCCGGCTGCTGCGGCAGGCCGGGGCCCGCGAAGCCGCGGTGGAGTCCTACGGCCTGCCCTTCCACCGCGACGTCCTGGACCGCGCCGGGCTGCGGACCGTGCCGCTCCCGGTGGACGCGCACGGCGCCCGCACCGACACGCTCACCGGTCGGCCCGGCGCCGTGCTGCTCACCCCCGCGCACCAGTTCCCCACCGGCGTACCGCTGCACCCGGGCCGCCGCGCCGCCGCCGTGGACTGGGCGCGGCGGACCGGCGGGCTGGTCCTGGAAGACGACTACGACGGCGAGTTCCGGTACGACGGGCGCCAGGTGGGCGCGCTGCAGAGCCTGGACCCGGACCACGTCGTGTACCTGGGCACCGCCAGCAAGAGCCTCGCCCCGGCCCTCCGGCTCTCCTGGCTCGTGCTGCCCGAACGGCTCGTCGCGCCGCTGCTCGAACTGAAGGGCACCGGCGAGTGGCAGTCCGGCTCCCTGGACCAGCTGACCCTCGCGGAATTCCTCTCCGGCGGCGCCTACGACCGGCACGTCCGCACCATGCGGCTGCGCTACCGGCGCCGCCGCGACCAGCTCGTCGCCGCGCTCGCCGCCCACGCGCCGCACGTCCGGGTCACCGGCCTCGCCGCCGGGCTGCACGTGGTCCTCCGCCTGCCCCCGGGCACCGAACCGGCCACGCTGCGCGCCGCCCGCCGCAACGGCCTCGCCCTGGAGGGCCTGGCGACCTTCACGGCCCCGCCGCCGGGCCCGGACGCGCAGCCCGGCCCGGACGACCGGCCCGGCCCGGGAGAGCCCCGCCCGGACGCGCCCACGGACGCCCTGGTCGTCGGCTACGGCCGCCCGCCCGACCACGCCTTCTCGGGCGCCCTGGACGCGCTCCTGCGGTCCCTGCCACCGGCTCCCTGACCGCACGCGCGCATCGCGCACGCCCCCGACCGATCACCGATCACCGCCCGGAGCCGCCGCATGACCACCACCCGCCCCGTCACCCTCGTCACCGGCGGCAGCCGCGGCATCGGCGCCGCCACCTGCCGCCGGCTCGCCGCCGACGGCCACGACGTGGCCCTGTCCTACGTGCAGGACGCCGAGGCCGCCGAACGGACCGCGGCGGCGGTACGCGCCACCGGCGCCCGCTGCGTCACCGTACGGGCCGACACCGCCGAAGAGGCCGACGTGGAGCGGCTGTTCGACACCGCGGCCGACCAACTCGGCCCGCTCACCGGCCTGGTCAACAACGCCGGCGTGACCGGTCCGCTCGGCAGGCTCGCCGACACCGGCACCGAGGTGCTGCGCCGCGTCCTCGACGTCAACGTCCTCGGCGCCCTGCTCTGCTGCCGTCGTGCGGCGCAGGTCATGACCCCGCGCCGGGCCGGAGCGATCGTCAACGTCTCCTCGGCCGCCGCCACCCTCGGCAGCCCCGGCGACTACGTCCACTACGCCGCCTCCAAGGCGGCCCTCGACGCGCTCACCGTCGGGCTCGCCAAGGAGCTGGGCCCGGACGGCATCCGGGTCAACGCCGTCGCGCCGGGCATCACCGACACCGACATGCACGCCGCCATGGGCGCCCCCGACCGCGCCACGCAGGCCGCCCCCGGTATCCCGCTGCGCCGCCCCGGCGCCCCCGAGGAGATCGCCGCCGCCATCGCCTGGCTGCTGTCCCCGGACGCCTCGTACGCCACCGGGACGGTCCTCCGGGTCGCGGGCGGGCGCTGACGCCCGCCCGGCGGCCGGTTTCCGCTAGCCGGCGGTGCGTACGTCGAACCGGGCGTCCGCCGTGAGCAGGGCGCTCAGGTCGGTACCGGGGCCGTGCTCGGACGGCGCGGCGCCGGGCGTGAACAGCCGCGCCCCGGCCGCGACCCCGGCCAGCTCCAGCCGGTCGCCGGCGCGCCGCAGCCAGGTGCCCTCGCGCATGCCGAGGACCGGGACGGCGTTCTCCTCCAGGAACTGCGTCAGCCGCTCCTCACGGGTCTCGCCCATGTGCGAGGTGTCCGGGGAGGCGTCCAGGTAGTGCGGGTTGATCTGGAAGGGCAGCAGCCCCAGCGTCGCGAAGCCGTCCGGCTGGACGATGGGCATGTCGTTGGTGGTGCGCAGCGTCGGGCAGGCCATGTTGGTGCCCGCGCTGGAACCCATGTACGGGGCGCCCGCCGCCACCCGCTCCCGGATCGCGTCCGGCAGCCCGTGCTCCTGGAGCGACTTCAGCAGCCGGAAGCTGTTGCCGCCGCCGATGAAGACCGCCTCGGCGCGCGCCACCAACTGCCGCGGATCACCGGTGTGGACGCCGCGCACCCGTATGCCGAGCGTCTCCATGAACGCGGCGACCTTCGCCGTGTAGCCGTCGTGGTCGGCCAACGCGTACGGCACGAAGAGCAGTTCGGACACGCCGCGCAGATGCTCCGCGATGGCGTCGCGGGCGTGGTCGAGGTACTCCCGGCCGGGCGCCGTGGAGTTGGACAGCAGGAGCAGCTTCATCGGGATCAGCCTTTCTTCGGGGCGGTGGGGCGGCCGGGACGGCCGTGGCGGCGCGGGGAGAGCAGTTCGCCGAGCGCCGTGGCGGCGGACCGCAGCGGGCGGAGCAGCTCCTCCCGCGGGCCGCTCAGCTGTTCGTGCGGGCCGACGAGGGTGAGGGAGCCGATGGGGTGCGAGCGGACCAGTACCGGTACCGCCAGCCCCGCCGTGGCCGGGTCGTACTCGCCCTCGGAGTACGCGTAACCGTCCACCGGCACCCGGCACATCAGCTCTTCGAGGCGCTCCGGATCGGTCACCGTACGGTCGCTGAACCGTGCCATGGGCCGCCCGTAGAGCAGCGTCGCCCGGGCGCCGGGGGAGAGCATGCCGAAGTACGCGCGGGAGGTCGCCCCGGCGTGCCCCGGATACAGCTCGTCCGACAGCCGGTACGCGCGCAGCGGCCCGGACGCGCCCTCCGCGGGCTCGACACAGCGCAGGTGCGCGCCGTCCGGCACCGCGAACAGCGCCGTGAACCCGCTGGCCGCCGCCAGCTCGCGCAGCGCCGGACGGACCAGACCGGCCATGCCGCCGTGCCGCTCCCAGGCGGTGGACAGGTGCCAGACGGCGGGGCCGAGGCGGTAGCGGCGGGTCACCTCGTCGGAGACCAGGAAGCCGCGGTGGGTGAGCGAGGCGAGCAGCCGCTGCGCCACGGACTTGTCCCAGCCGAACTCGGCGGCCAGGTCGGTCACGCCCCACTCGTCCCGGTCCTGGGAGAAGGCGAGCAGGGCCTGGAGGGCGCGGTCGACGGTCTGGAGGGGGGCGCGGTCTGCGGTCACGTCGGCATCCTAGGCACCCTGACGGCGGTATGCGAGACGCTTTCTCTCATATAGAGAAATGGTTGCTGAAAAAGAAAACTCGGGAGCAGGCTGCTGAACGACGTCGGGCCCGACCCGACCCCCTTCGCACCAACGCGCCCCAAGGAGCCCCCGTGCTCAAGCACGTCCTCGAAGTCCTCGACCTCCTCGACCGGCCGCGCACCAGCGGCCGCCTCCTCGCCGGCCACCTGCGCTCCGTCCTGGAGACGGCAGCGGACGAGACCGGCGAGCCCCTGCCGGCCGGGCCGAAGCCGGAGATCACCGTCACGCGCGTCGAGGGCCACCAGGGCGGCACCGACTTCGTGAAGGTCGTCGTCCCCGGCAGCCGCGGCAAGGCCGCCGGCGGCGGCGCGCCGACCCTCGGCATCCTGGGCCGGCTCGGCGGCGTCGGCGCCCGCCCGGAGCGCATCGGCCTGGTCTCCGACGCGGACGGCGCGGTCTCGGCCCTCGCCGCCGCGGCCAAGCTGCTCGACATGTACGGGCGCGGCGACGTCCTGGAGGGCGACGTCGTCCTCAGCACCCACGTGTGCCCCGACGCGCCCACCCGCCCGCACGACCCGGTGCCCTTCATGGACTCGCCGGTCTCGATCCTCGACTGCAACCGCAACGAGATCTCCCCGGAGATGGACGCGGTCGTCTCCATCGACACCACCAAGGGCAACCGCCTCCTCAACCACCGCGGCCTCGCCCTCTCGCCGACCGTCAAGGAGGGCTGGATCCTGCGCGTCAGCGACACCCTGCTCGGCGTACTGGAGACGGTCACCGGCGCCGACGCGCACGTCCTGCCGATCACCACGCAGGACATC
This sequence comes from Streptomyces sp. NPDC047117, assembly GCF_040643545.1. Classification (NCBI taxonomy): domain Bacteria; kingdom Bacillati; phylum Actinomycetota; class Actinomycetes; order Kitasatosporales; family Streptomycetaceae; genus Streptomyces; species Streptomyces sp. NPDC047117. The sequence goes on from NZ_JBEYUN010000007.1 coordinate 341,541, forward strand.
ACCCCCTACGGCAACGGCGTGCACCACATCAACTCGATCATGCAGCCGTGCGTGGCCACCGACGCACCCGTGGTCGGCCTCGCGCTCACCACCGGCCCGGCGGTCGCCGGCTGCGCCACGGGCGCCAGCCACGAGACCGACATCGCCGCCGCCGCGCGCTTCGCCGTGGAGGCGGCGAAGGAGTTCGGCCGGGGCGTGCTGCGCTTCCACGATGCCGAGGAATTCGCCCGCCTGGTGGAGCTGTACGGCCCGATGAAGCAGCTGCAGGCGGCTGCGGAGGCCTGAGCCGACCGCCCACTGACCCCTCCCGCCCCCGGAGCTCCCCATGCGTCCCACCCCGGCCCCCGCCCCGGCCGCGCCCGCCGCGCCCGGCCGGCACCCCAGAGCCTTCGAGCCCGTCACGCTCGTCGTGACGATCGTGCTGTCCGTGCTGGGCTCGGTCATCGGCCTCGTGCTGATCACCACCCTCGGCATCGCGCCCAACACCTCGGTCATCGGCGCGCTCATCGCCATGCTGATCGGCCGGATCTCCTTCGCCGCGCTGTCCCGCATGCGTGACCCGCACCGCCAGAACCTGGTGCAGTCCGCGATCTCCGGGTCCACCTTCGCCGCCGCCAACTCCCTGGTCACACCCATCGCCGTACCGTTCCTGCTGGGGCGGCCCGGACTGGTGTGGCCGATGCTGGGCGGCGCCGTCATCGGGCTCGCCGTCGACAGCTGGGTGCTCTACCGGGTCTTCGACTCCCGCCTGCTGCCCGCCTCCGCGGCCTGGCCTGCGGGGATCGCGGCGGCAGAGACGATCAAGGCCGGTGACGAGGGCGGCCGCAAGGCCGGGATGCTCGGCCTCAGCGCGGTCGTCGGCCTGGTCGGCTCCCTCTTCAAGCTGCCGATGAGCGCGGCGGGCGTGGCGTTCCTCGGCAACATCTGGGCCCTGCTGATGTTCGGCATCGGCCTGCTCGTGGCCCAGTACGCGCCGACCGTCCTGCACGTCGACCTCGCGGCGAACTACGTACCGCACGGCGTCATGATCGGCGCCGGTCTGGTGGCCTTGATCCAGGCGATCCTGATGATGCGCGACCGCAAGGGCGCGAAGGGGAAGGCGAAGGAGAACGCGCAGGGGGAGGCGCAGGCCGCCGGCGGCGGGGCGGCCGTGGCCCGTGCCGAGGACGACCGCTTCGACGCCGGTCACCGCACCGTCAGCGCCGCCCGGCTCCGCCGCGGCCTGCTGGAGGGCCTGGTCCTTTTCCTGATCGGCGCGGTCCTGATCGCCTTCGTCGGCGGCGTGAGCGCCGACATGTCCGGCGCCGGGCTCGTCGGCTGGGTGCTGCTCGCCGGGTTCGCCGCCCTCGTCCACCAGCTGATCGTCGGCCTCGCCGCCATGCACTCCGGCTGGTTCCCCGCCTTCGCGGTGACGCTGATCTTCCTGATCGTCGGGCTCGTCGTGGGCATCCCGATGGTCCCCCTCGCCCTCCTCGTCGGGTACGCCGCCTCCACCGGCCCCGCCTTCGCCGACGTCGGCTTCGACTTCAAGGCCGGCTGGCTGCTGCGCAAGGGCGCCGTGCCGTGGCACCCGTACGAGATGGCCGGGCGCCGGCAGCAGTACCTCGCGCAGCTCGTCGGCTTCGCCGTCGCCGTCGTGGTGGTGGCCGTCGCCTGGAAGCCGTTCTTCTCGGACGGCCGGGTCCCGCCGGTCGCCCAGGTCTACGTCGACACCATCAAGGCCGGCCTCACCGACGGGCACGCGCTGACGATGATGGCGCTGTGGGCGATCCCCGGAGCGATCGTCCAGTTCTTCGGCGGCTCCTCCCGTCAGATGGGCGTCCTGCTGGCCACCGGCCTGCTGGTCGCCACCCCGCAGGCCGGCTGGCTGGTGCTGCTCGCGCTCGCCGTCCGCTTCGCGTACGTCCGCCACCGCCGCCGGCGCGCGGCCCGGGAGAACGCGGACCCGGGCACGGCCGGCGAGACCGCCGACAACGACCTCGCCCTGGTCGGCGCCGGTCTGGTCGCGGGCAGCTCCCTCAACGACGTGAGCCAGATCTACAAGGCGTTCTGAGCCCCGACCGGGCGGGCGGGGCCCCGGCCCGGCCCGCCCGGTCGCAGCCGCGAAAGGAATCCCGTGCAGCAGCCCGCGCAGCAAACCGTGCAGCAGCCCGTCCGGCCCCCCACGCTCGGCCTCGTCACCATCGGCCAGGCGCCCCGCACCGACCTGACCGACGACGCCCGTCCGCTCCTCGCCGGCTTCGGCGTCGTCGAGCACGGCGCGCTCGACCTGGACCGCTTCGACGGCCCGGAGGGCGAGCACACCCGTGCCGCGCTGGCCCCCGCCGAGGGCGAGGCGCCCCTGATCTCCCGGCTGCGCGACGGCTCCTCCGTCGTGCTCGGCCACGACGCCCTCGCGCCCCGTATGCGGGACGCCGTGGCCCGCTGCGAGCGCGACGGCGCCGACGCCACCCTGCTGCTGTGCACGGGCCATTTCCCGGCCGTGCCCAGCAGGGGACCGCTGCTGCACGCCGAGCCCCTGGTGCAGCAGGGCGTACGGGCCCTCGCGGACCGCGCCGCGGTCGGCGTGGTCTGCCCGCTGCCCGCCCAGCGCGAGGACGTGGGCCGCCGCTGGGCGGAGCTGCTGCCGGGCCCGGTCTCGGTGGCCGCCGCCGACCCGTACGCGCCGGGCGCCCCCGAGGCCGTGGTGCCGGCGGCCCGGGAGCTGGCCGCCGAAGGCGCCCGGTGGCTGGTCCTGGACTGCATCGGCTACACCGAGCGGATGCGTGCGGCGGCGGCCGCAGCGGTGGCGCCCGGCGCCGTCGTCCTCCTCGCCCGCAGCCTCGCCGTCCGGCTCGCCGCCGAGGCGGCCACGGCCGTCGCCGCCGCGCGCGGCGGTCGCCCGGAGTGAGCGGCGGGGCCCCGGTTCCGGCCGTACCCGGCGGTATTCCCACCGGCGGCCGGGCCGCCCCGGGGACCTGAGAGAATGTGTGCCATGGCTCTCGATCGTCCGCGTGTGCTTTCCGGTATCCAGCCCACCGCCGGCTCCTTCCACCTCGGCAATTACCTCGGCGCGGTCCGCCAGTGGGTAGCCCTCCAGGAGTCCCACGACGCGTTCTACATGGTCGTGGACCTGCATGCGATCACCGTGCCGCAGGACCCGAAGGAGCTGCGCGCGAACACCCGCGTCGCGGTCGCCCAGCTGCTCGCGGCCGGCCTGGACCCCGAGCGCTGCACCCTCTTCGTCCAGAGCCACGTCCCCGAGCACGCGCAGCTCGCCTGGGTGCTGAACTGCCTCACCGGCTTCGGCGAGGCGTCCCGCATGACCCAGTTCAAGGACAAGTCGGCGAAGCAGGGCCAGGACCGTACGACGGTCGGCCTTTTCACGTACCCCGTCCTGATGGTCGCGGACATCCTGCTCTACCAGGCCAACCAGGTCCCGGTGGGTGAGGACCAGCGCCAGCACCTGGAGCTGACCCGGGACCTCGCGGACCGCTTCAACCAGCGCTTCGGTGACACGTTCACGATCCCGAACCCGTACATCGTCAAGGAGACCGCGAAGATCCAGGATCTTCAGGACCCGACGATCAAGATGAGCAAGTCGGCGTCCTCGCCGAAGGGCATCATCGACCTGCTCGACGAGCCCAAGGTCACGGCCAAGAAGATCAAGAGCGCGGTGACCGACACGGACACCGTGATCCGCTTCGACCGCGAGGCCAAGCCGGGCGTCAGCAACCTGCTGTCCATCCTCTCCACCCTCACCGGCACGGACATCCCGCAGCTGGAGAAGGACTACGAGGGCAAGATGTACGGCGCACTCAAGACCGACCTCGCCGAGGTGATGGTCGATTTCGTCACACCGTTCCGGGACCGTACGAAGGAATACCTCGACGATCCCGAGACGCTGGACTCGATCCTGGCGAAGGGTGCCGAGAAGGCGCGCGCGGTGGCCGCCGAGACGCTGGCCACCACATACGACCTGATCGGCTTCCTGCCCGCCAAGCACTGACCGGTGCCGCCGGGAGCGCCCCGGCCCCGCCAAGGGGGCCGGAGGTCCCGGCGGGGCGGGACCGACGACGCTCGCCGGAACGGCGTCGCACCCGGCACACTGGCAACCGGGGAAACCATCCTTTTCAGGGAGGAGAACGCAGTGGGGACCGTAACGCTCGGCGTTTCGATCGCGGTCCCGGAGCCGTACGGCCGCTTCCTCCAGGAGCAGCGCGCGGGCTTCGGTGACCCGGCCGCGCATGCCATCCCCACGCATGTCACCCTCCTCCCGCCCACCGAGGCCGACCCCGCCGACCTGCCGCGGGTCGAGGAGTACCTCGCGGAGGTCGCGGCGGACTTCCGGCCCTTCACGCTGCGGCTGAAGGGCACGGACACCTTCCGTCCGCTCTCGCCCGTGGTCTTCGTCAAGCTCGTCGACGGCAAGGCGGGCTGCACGGAGCTGCAGGAGCGGATCCGTGCCGCGTCCGGGCCGTGCGCCCGTGAGCTGCAGTTCCCGTACCACCCGCACGTCACCGTCGCCCACGGGATCTCCGAGGAGGCGATGGACCGGGCGCAGCGGGAGCTGGCGGACTTCGAGGCGGCCTGGACGATCGGCGGCTTCGCGCTGTACCAGCAGGGCGCGGACGGCGTCTGGCGGCTGGAGCGGGAGTACCCCTTCGGCGCGCCGGTGGCGGGCGTGCCCCGGCAGGTGGACCTCTCCCGGCCGCCGGCCCCCTCCCACTAGCCCTTTTCCGGCCTTCCCGGTACACCCCGCGGGCCCCTTCCGCCTGCGGTGTCCCCCGCGCGTCGGCGCGTCGTTCGGCCATCCGGAGGTTAGTGTTCCGCCGGACGGGACGCCGGCCGGAGGGGGTACACACGGCTCATGGAGTGGTTGACCAGGCTGCCGCTGATCGGTCCTGCCGTGGTGTGGCTGATGCGTACGCACCTGTGGCGGGCGTACCAGCGGATGGACCGCGTGCACTGGACCCGGCTGGCCGCCGCCATCACGTTCACCAGCTTCGTGGCGCTCTTCCCGCTGCTCACGGTCTCGGCGGCGGTCGGCGCCGCGACGCTCACCGACGCGCAGCTGCGCCAGTTCCAGCACCAGCTGACCGAGCAGGTCCCCGGCATCGCCCAGCAGCTGGACGTCGGGGCACTGGTGGACAACGCGGGCACGGTCGGGGTGATCGCCGGTGCCGCGCTGATCTTCACGGGCGTGGGCTGGGTCCAGTCGCTGCGGGACTGCCTGCGGGCGGTGTGGGAGACCGACGACGAGGACGGGAACTTCTTCGTCGCGAAGGCCCGCGACGGGGCCCTGCTGCTGGGCCTGGGCGGCGTGGCGGTGGTCTCGCTGGCCTGCTCGGCGTTCGCCTCGGCCGCGGTGGGGTGGGTGGCCCAGGCCCTCGGCATCCCCGAGGACGGCCTGGGCAGCGTCCTGCTGAAGCTGGCGGGCTTCCTGATCGCCGTACTCGCCGACTTCCTGCTGCTGGCGTACGTCCTGACCCAGCTGCCCGGCGCGGAGCCGCCGCGACGCGCGGTGGCCGTCGCGTCACTGATCGGCGCGGTCGGCTTCGAGGTGCTGAAGTACGCGCTCAGCGGCTATCTGCAGGGCGTCGCGGCGAAGAGCATGTACGGCGCGTTCGGCACGCCGATCGCGCTGCTGCTGTGGATCAACTTCACGGCGAAGCTGCTGGTCTTCTGCGCGGCCTGGACGGCCACCCAGGAGCCGGCCGACGAGCCGGTCGAGGTGCCGGACGCCTCGCCGGCGGGCGGCGCCGTGGAGGACGCCGCCTGATCATGCGGCGCCCTCCGTGACTGTCCGCTCAGCGGCCGCGGCGCCGTACCAGCTCCGGGAGCGGCCAGCGGCGGTGCACCGCGAGGGCCACGGCGCCCAGGACCACCACCGCGCCGCCCGCGATGCCGAGCGCGGTCCACGCGCCGCTCCGGCCCTCGGCGCCGTCCGTCGCGGCCAGGTGCGCGGCGGAGTGCTTCCCGTTGCCCTTGGCGGCGCTGTGCTTGCTCGCGTCGCCCTCCTTGCTCTGCGGGCCGACCAGCCGGCCCACCGGCTCGACCTTGTCGCGCGCCGCGAAGCCCCAGTCGAACAGCGACGCGGTCTCCTTGTAGACCTCGTTCGCCTCGTTCTTCGCCGGGTTCATGACCGTGACGAGGAGGACCTGGTCGCCGCGCTGCGCGACGCCGGTGAAGGTCGCGCCCGCGTGGGTGGTGTTGCCGTTCTTCACGCCCGCGATGCCCTCGTACGGCTTCCCGCCGTACACACCGGTCAGCAGCCGGTTGGTGTTCTGGATGCCGAAGGTCGGGCGCTTCTTGCCCTTCTTCGCCTCGCCGGGGAACTGCGCGAACGCCGTCGAGCAGTACTCCCGGAAGTCGGCGTTCTGGAGCCCGGAGCGGGCGAACAGGCTCAGGTCGTACGCGCTGGAGACCTGCCCCTTCGCGTCGTAGCCGTCCGGGGTGACGACATGCGTGTCGTGCGCGTTCAGCTGGTCCGCGTGGGCCTGCATGTCCCGGACGGTCTGCTCGACGCCCTGATTCATGGCGGCCAGGGTGTGCACCGCGTCGTTGCCCGACCGCAGGAAGACGCCCAGCCACAGGTCGTGGACCGTGTAGGTCTGGTGCTCCTTTATGCCCACCAGGCTGCTGCCCTCGCCCATGCCCGCCAGGTCCTCCGGCTCGACCTTGTGCTTCTCGGTCTTGGGGAACTTCGGCAGCAGCGTGTCGGCGAAGAGCATCTTCAGCGTGGAGGCGGGCGGCAGCCGCCAGTGCGCGTTGTGCGCGGCGAGCACCTCGCCGGACTCCGGGTCGGAGACGATCCACGAGCGTGCGGAGAGCCCCTTCGGCAGCTTCGGGGCGCCCTCCTTCAGCTGTACCTGGGTACCGGACTTCGCCAGCCGGTCGCCGCCCACGTGGGACATCGTGGCGGGCGGCTCGGGCTGCTTCGTGGGCTTCTTGTCATCGGCGTACGCGGGCGCCGTCATGGCCAGCGGCGCGGTCAGCGCGGCGCACACCAGGGCGGCGGCAGTGGCCCGGCGGCCGGTACGGCGGCGGGCGCGGGCGGGTGCGGCGGCGGGGGACGGGGACAGCGCGGGGGAGGGGGGAATCGTCGGCACGTCGGTGAACGTACCCGCAGCGCCCGCCCCGGTAGCGGGCGCCCCGTGAGACGCGGCCCCTGACGACGGCGCCGCCGGCCCGCCGCTCATACTGGAAGGCATGAAGCTCTCGCGCCCCGTCTCCTGGTTCCTGCTCGCCTTCGGGGTGTGGAGCTGGTTCATCTGGATCACTTTCGTCAAGAATCTGGTCAAGGACGGAAGTGGTCTCGCCTTCGATGACGCAGGTGACCCGACTGCCTACTTCTGGGTGCATCTGGCGCTCGCCGTGACGTCCTTTCTCTTGGGGACGGCAATCGGCGTGATCGGGTTGCGTGGCGTACGGGCCCTGCGGGGCAACGCCGCGGTCCCGGCGGACGACAAGTCCGCTACGTGATCTTCGTCCTGGTCATCGCGGCGATCTTCGCGCTGATCGGCGGGGTGCACTGGTACCTCTGGCGCCGCCTCGTCCGCGACACGACCACCCCCGGCAGCGGTCCGCGCCGGACCGGTACCGCGCTCGCGGTACTGCTCCCGCTGCTGATCCTCGGCGCGTTCGTCGTGCCCCGCACGGGCGCCCCGTTCCCCCTCCAGCAGCTCTTCGCCTGGCCGGGCTACCTCTGGCTCGCCCTCGTCCTCTACCTCACGCTCGCGCTGCTCGTCGGCGAGGCCGTACGCGCGGTCTGGCTACGGGTGCCGTCCCGCGGCGCGGTCGCGGGCGAGCCCGCGGGAGCGCCGGAGCCGGAGGCGTCCCCGGCCCCCGAGGTCCCCCCGGCCTCTGAGGGCTCTCCGCCGCCCTCCCGGCGCCTCTTCGTCGCCCGTTCGGTGGCCGTCGGCGCGACGGCCGCCGCTGCCGCGACCGTCGGCTACGGCACGTACAGCGTGCTCAGCGGCCCCCGCGTGAAGCGGGTGACCGTCCCCCTCGCCAAGCTGCCGCGCGCCGCGCACGGCTACCGCATCGCCGTCGTCAGCGACATCCACCTCGGCCCGATCCTCGGCCGCGCCCACACCCAGCGGGTCGTCGAGGCGGTCAACCGCACCAGCCCCGACCTGATCGCGATCGTCGGCGACCTCGTCGACGGCAGCGTCGCCGACCTCGGCCCCGCCGCCGAGCCGCTGCGCACCCTGTCGGCGCGGCACGGCGCGTACTTCGTCACGGGCAACCACGAGTACTTCTCCGGCGTGGAGGAGTGGGTGGACCACGTACGCGAACTGGGCGTCCACCCGCTGCGCAACGCCCGCGTCGAACTGCCCGGCTTCGACCTCGCCGGCGTCAACGACATCTCCGGCGAGAACCACGCCGACGGCCCCGACTACGGCCGCGCCCTCGGCGACCGCGACCCGGCCCGCGCCTCGGTCCTCCTGGCCCACCAGCCGGTGATGATCCACGAGGCGGTACGGCACGGTGTGGACCTCCAGCTCTCCGGCCACACCCACGGCGGCCAGCTCTGGCCCGGCAACCTGATCGCCGCCGCCGCGAACCCCACCGTCGCGGGCCTGGACCGCTACGGCGACACCCAGCTCTACGTCACCCGAGGCGCAGGCGCCTGGGGCCCACCCGTACGCGTCGGCGCCCCACCGGACATCACGGTCGTCCAGCTGGCCGCGCGGGACGCCTGACCAGCCCGTTTATGAACGCGGCCCAGGCGGCGTCCCCGAATATCAGCACGGGCCCATGCGGGTTTTTGCTGTCGCGGACGGGGACGCCGGCGGGCCGACTGACGTTGGCTTCGAGGCAGTTGCCCCCGTCGGCGCCGCTGTAGCTCGACTTACGCCACATGTGCGTACTCCTCTGTCACAGCCGCTATGAGGGCCAGCGATTCCTCGTGCGACAACGCGTCCCCCAGGGCCTGGTCGTACAGCGTCTGGCACTGGTGCACCGCGAAGGGGAGGTCGACGATGTTCCCAGTGTGCAGGCCCTCGGCGTAGATGATGGGCGCCGCGTCCTCGAACCACATCAACATGACCGAACTCGCTTCCTGGAGCGGGTGGGCGCCGGCCGCGAAGGGGAGCACGTGCACACGGATGCGCTCGCGGTTGCCCAGCTCGGCGATGTGCCGAAGCTGTTCGGCCATGGTGGCCGGGCCGCCGACGGGGCGCCACAGCACCGCTTCGTCGAGGAGGAACCACATCACCGGCCGCACGGGGTCGTCGAAGATGCGGGCGCGCTCCAGCCGTGTGACGACGACCCTGTCACAGGCCTCGTCGGTTCTGGGCGGGTAGTACGTGCGGAGCACGGCCCGCGCGTACGCCTCGGTCTGCAAGAGGCCGGGTACCAGCGATGACGCGTACTCGCGGATCATGATGGCCTGCTGTTCCAGCCCGGCCGCCTCCGCGAAATAGTCGGCGAGCGACCGGGGGGTCAACGTCGGCAGAAACCGCTCGAAGAACCCGCCCGTTTCCAGGACTTGGTCCAGCCGTCGCGCATCCTCCAGCGACGGCTTACGGCGCCCCGCCTCGATGTGGGCGATGTGCGTACGGGACATGATCGCCCGCTGGCTCAGCGCTTCCTGCGTCAGACCGGCCGCCTCGCGGCGCTGCCGCAGCTCGGTTCCGTACGCCGAACGCGACTCGGGAATCCCCTCACCCAGCATGTGCCCAACCCCCTTCGGTGACGGACCCGTTGTCACGTGTCACCTGCTGCTGAGCGTAGGGACGCCGGGCCAGGCTGGTGGGTGAGAGCTTGGTCCCGCCCCTCGAAGGAGTACCTCCGCATGCTGGCCGTACAGCCCCCCTCGTCCCTGCCCCTGCCGTCCCCACCGCCCTGGCCCGACTGCGAGGAGTGCGTGCGGCTGGCGAGGATGGAGCGGGCAGCGCGCGCGGCCCACGACCGGAGTCGGGAGACGGACGCCCGGGTCATGCTGCGCCACCACCACCGTGAGGCGCACGAAGCACACGAGGCGCGCGAGGCGCAGGAAAATCGGGCGACGCCCGGTCGGCCGGGCTGTTAGCTTCCGGAACATGGAACCGCTGTCCGAATCCGACATCCGCGCCTCTTTCGTGAACTGCTCGAAGGGGGAGGCGAAGCGGCTGAACATCCCCGCGGGGCTGGACGGCCTGCCGTGGGCGGACCTGGACTTCCTCGGGTGGCGTGACCCGCAGGCGCCCGACCGGGCCTATCTGGTCGCGCCCCGGGACGGCGGGCCGCTCGGCGTGACGTTGCGCCGGCCGCAGAACATCCGCCGGACGTTCACCAAGACCACGGTCTGCTCGCTCTGCCTGACCGGGCACGGCGGTTCCGGCGTGAGCCTGCTGGCCGCGCCCCGGGCCGGGGCCAGGGGGCGGCAGGGCAACACGGTCGGCGCGTACGTCTGCGCCGACCTCGCCTGCCCGCTCTACCTCCGCGGCAAGAAGAAGCCCGACCTCGCCGCGCGCTACGAGGAGCAGCTCAGCGTCGAGGAGAAGATCGCCCGGCTGACCGCCAACCTCGACGCGTTTCTCGCGAAGGTCACCGAGGCCGGCGGCCAGGGCTGACCCCCGCCGGATGGCCTTTCGGGCGGCTCTTCGTTCACCGATCTCTGCCCGGACATCCCTGGCCGTACGGCGCCGTGCCCCGTATCCAGGGAGGAACTGCCCACTCGCGATAGAGGACCCCATGCACGCACGGGACACCAGCAAGGCCACCGACGGCACGACCACCCGGCTGCCCGTCGGCCGTGTCCCGGTCCGTCCAGCCGGGTCCGAGGCGGGCCCGGTCAGGGCCGGAGCCGCGCCGGTGCCGTCGGTGCTCGACCTCCAGCGGGCCGCCGGCAACGCCGCCGTGACCCGCATGGTGCGGCAGGCGCGGGGCGGTACGCCCGACGTCCAGCGCGCCCCGAAGCAGGCCCCTGGCGCCTCGAAGCAGGGCGAGCACGTCTTCAACGCCCTCGACGCGCTGGCCATGAAGGCGTACACGACGCTGAAGGGCATGCGGGACGAGCGCATCGGCCAGCTGAACCAGCAGGTGACGAGCAAGAGCCTCAGCAAGGAGCAGGCGGGCCGCGCGGCGGGACAGAGTGGGGTGAAGGAGCGGCTGGAGCAATTGAGGACCCGTGCGGAGGAGGCGGGGCGCAAGCGGGACCACGCCCGGTACCGCTCGGCGATGCAGGGCGCCGAGAAGGGCGCGGGCGGCGACCAGAACTCCCGCGACTACTCGCAGCTGTCGAACGCTGTCATGTCCGCGCTGGCCACCTGCGGCACGAGCGGGTGGCGCGGCGGTGCGGCGCTGCAGAGCTACCGTGGCGCCAGGCTCGAATCGATCATCATCGACCAGGTCGCGCGGCAGCAGCTGCGCGACAACGAGCTGCCGAAGAGCGACAACAAGGCGTTCGACGCCTGGTTCGATGAGACCCGGGCCGCCATGAACGAGCTGTTCGAGGACATCATCGGCACGGCGGATGCCATGCACGAGATGCTGCGGGTGACCCGCCGGGGCGCGGGCGGCTACCCCGACCGGGGTCGGCCGGGAGCCGAGGAGCTGTCCGACACCGATGGCGAGTCCGCGGACGCCTGACCTGGCATCAGGAAGTCGTTCAGCAGCTCCGTCAGCTCGCGGACCAGCGGGCGCAGCACGCGGAAGCGGGAGGCGGAGATCAGCCGGGCGACGAGCGGGGCCGTACGGGTGACCAGGGCGCGGCTGCGGGCGCAGTCCGGCGACCGGTCGTGGACCCAGTACAGCACCAGGCCCATCTGCTGGAGCCAGAGCAGCCGGGGGAGCTGGTCGGCCAGCTCGGGCGCCGACTTCACGTCCGCGCCGGCCAGCACCTCCCGGCACAGGGCGACGGCCGCCTCGCGGGGGCCTTCGGAGGCGTCCGAGAAGGGGCTGAGCGGGCTGTCGGGGTCGGCGGCGTTCTTGAAGAACTGCGCGGCGAACCGGTGGTACGGGGCCGCGACGTCCAGCCAGCTGAGCAGCAGCCCGCGGATGCGGGCCGACAGGTCCGTCTCCGTGGCGAGCACCCGGGCGGCGGCCGTCCGGTGCTCGTCGGCGATCCGGTCGTAGAACCCCTGGATCAGGTGTTCCTTGGAGGCGAAGTAGTAGTACGCGTTGCCGACCGAGACCCCGGCCTCCTGGGCGATGGCCCGCATGGTGGTCTTGTCGTACCCGCGCTCCTCGAACAGCTTCATCGCGGCCTGGAGGATGCGGGTGCGGGTCTGCTCGCCCTTGGCGGGCCGGGGAGCCTCGGTCGTCTCGTCACTCACAAGGGCTGACCTTAGCCGGGACGTACGACCAGCCCCGTGCCCGGTCGTACGTCCAGCCGTCGGCCCGCTCCTGTGCGGGACCCGTGGGGTGGTACGCCGCGCGGTACTTGGCCGCCGCCAGTACGGCCGCCCTGGCCAGCGGCGCGCCGGCCGGGGTGGCGAGGCGGTGGGCCGTGGCGCGGTGGGCGGCCAGCGCCCAGAGGCAGACGATCCAGGCGGCGGCGCCCCGGTAGACCTGGCCCCCGTCGCCGACGCAGGTGATCTCCTGGCAGGTGGCCTCGTGGTCCAGGCCGGGGAAGCGGCGCCGCGCCTCGTCCGAGCCGGCCGGGACCGGGACGAGGGGGACCAGCTGGCGCTGCCGGGTCAGCCAGTCCCGTACGAAGGCGCAGAGCGCGCAGTCCGGGTCGTAGAGCACGGTGACGGACCGGAGCGGCGTCCGCGGCCGTGCCGCCGGCGCTGTCATGGCGTCAGGCCTGCGCCGGGGCGGTGAAGCCCTGCGGCTCGACCGGCGGCAGCTGTTCGCGCTCCATGGCGCCGCGGCGCCGGATGCGGCTGAGGACGTAGACGTTGGCCAGGTGCAGGACGCCCAGTACGAGCAGGACGACGCCGAGCTTGAGCGAGAGGGTCTCGACCAGGCCGCGTGCGGTGGTCACGGCGTCGGCGGCGCGCAGGTACAGGGCGACGAAGCCCAGGTTGACCAGGTAGAAGCCGACGACGAGCAGGTGGTTCACGGCGTCCGCGAGCTTTTCGTTCCCCCGCAGGACGTCGGCCAGGAAGACCTGGCCGTTCCGGCTGAGGGTGCGGGCGACCCAGACGGTCAGGGCGATGCTGACCAGTGCGTATACCGCATATGCAACGACGGTGAGCTCCATGGGACGACCTTTCTGAACGTGTTCAAATCCCCGTTGTCGTGAGAGTAGACCTCTTCTTGAACATGTTCAAGTGCGGGAGAGGGGCCCGCCCCTTCGCGGGGCGGGGGAGGGGGAGCGGGAGAGGAGGAGGCGTCAGAGGCCGTGTTCCGTGAGGAAGTCGGTGATCAGCCGCTCCCACTTGTCCGGGCACTCGTGCATCGGCACGTGGCCGGCGGCGAGCCCGGCGTACCGGGCGCCGGGGATGCGGTCGGCGAGGTAGCGGGAGTGCGCCGGGTCGACCAGCTGGTCGTGGAGGGTCGCGATGACGAGTGTGGGGGCGGAGACCCGCGGCAGGTCGGCGCGGGTGTCCAGGGTCCGCACCAGCGCCGCCTGGTCGGCCGAGCCGGCCGGCACCAGCTCGGGGCAGGGGTCCAGCAGCGTCTCGACGTCGTCGGCCGGCAGCCCGTCGAGGTGGCCGGGGGCCCAGCCGCTGAGCGTGCGGGCCAGCGCGAGGCCCGTGTAGTCGTCCTGCTCCAGCAGCCGCTGCCACAGGGCCAGCCAGAGGTCCGTACGGCGGTCGGGCGCCGCGAGCCCCGCGGTGAGGACGAGGCCGCTGACCCGGCGCGGATAGCGCGTCGCGGCGCGGACGGCGACCGCAGTGCCGAGCGAGTAGCCGATGAGCGTGAACGTCTCCAGGCCGGCCGCCACCGCGCCGTCCACGACCGCGTCGGTGAGGGCGTCCAGGGTGAGCGGGCCGGAGGCGCGCGGGGTGCGGCCGGAGCCGGGGTAGTCGGGCGCGACGACGGTGTGGCCGGAGTCGGCGAGCGCCGGTAAGAGCCGGGCGAAGTTGTCGTCGATGCTGCCGGTGGCACCGTGGGCCAGCACGATGCCGGGACCGGATCCGGTGACGGTGGCGGAGAGCGGGGGCAGGGGTCGGTGCGGGGAGAGGGGGGCGGTGTCGTTCGTCATACGGGAGAGCATTCCCCGAGACGAACGCCGTACCTACGCCAAGGGCCCCCGCCCGGAACGAAATCCGGACAGGGGCCCTTGGCGGGATCAGGCTCGCAGGCCGTTAGAAGCGCCGGGTGATCAGCGCTCGCTTGACCTCCTGGATCGCCTTCGTCACCTCGATGCCACGGGGGCACGCGTCGGTGCAGTTGAAGGTCGTACGGCAGCGCCAGACGCCGTCCTTGTCGTTCAGGATCTCCAGGCGCTGCTCACCCGCCTCGTCACGCGAGTCGAAGATGAAGCGGTGCGCGTTGACGATCGCCGCCGGGCCGAAGTACTGGCCGTCGTTCCAGAACACCGGGCACGAGGACGTGCACGCGGCGCACAGGATGCACTTGGTGGTGTCGTCGAAGCGCTCGCGGTCCTCGGCGGTCTGCAGGCGCTCGCGCGTCGGCTCGTTGGTGTCCTTCGTGATCAGGAAGGGCATCACGTCGCGGTAGGCCTGGAAGAACGGCTCCATGTCCACGACGAGGTCCTTCAGGACCGTCAGGCCCTTGATGGCCTCGACCGTGATCGGCTTCTCAGGGTTGATGTCCTTGATCAGCGTCTTGCAGGCGAGCCGGTTCTTGCCGTTGATCCGCATGGCGTCGGAACCGCAGATGCCGTGCGCGCAGGAGCGGCGGAAGGTCAGCGTGCCGTCCTGCTCCCACTTGATCTTGTGCAGACCGTCGAGCACGCGCTCCTTGGGGTCCAGCTCCAGCTGGAAGTCCTGCCAGTCCGCGTCCGCCGAGACCTCCGGGTTGAACCGGCGGATCCGGAAGGTCACGGTGATCTTCTGGGCAGCGGTGCTCTCGGCCGCGTCCAGTGCCGCCGAGTGCTTGTCAAGCGTGGGGGTGCTCATCAGTACTTACGCTCCATCGGCTGGTAGCGGGTCTGGACGACCGGCTTGTAGTCGAGACGGATCGACTCCTTGCCGTCAGCGCCGACCTCGCGGTACGCCATGGTGTGCCGCATGAAGTTGACGTCGTCGCGGTTCGGGAAGTCCTCGCGGTAGTGACCGCCGCGGGACTCCTTGCGGGCCAGTGCGGAGACCGCCATGACCTCGGCCAGGTCGAGCAGGTTGCCCAGCTCGATGGCCTCCAGCAGGTCGGTGTTGAAGCGCTTGCCCTTGTCCTGCACGGAAACGTTCAGGTAGCGCTCGCGCAGCTCGCCGATCTTCTCGACCGCGGTCTTGATCGTCTGCTCGGTGCGGAACACCATCACGTTGGCGTCCATGCACTCCTGAAGCTCGGTACGGAGCTTGGTGACGCTCTCCGTGCCGTTGGAGTCGCGCAGCCGCTCGACCTGGTCCTGGACCTGCTTGGCCGGGTTCTCGGGCAGCTCGACGAACTCGCTCTTGTGCGCGTACTCCGCGGCGGCGATGCCCGCGCGGCGGCCGAACACGTTGATGTCCAGCAGCGAGTTCGTGCCCAGCCGGTTGGCGCCGTGCACGGAGACACAGGCGACCTCGCCGGCGGCGTACAGGCCCGGGACGACGGTGGTGTTGTCGGCCAGCACCTCGCCCTCGACGTTGGTCGGGATGCCGCCCATGGCGTAGTGCGCGGTCGGCTGGATCGGGATCGGGTCCGTGTAGGGCTCGATGCCGAGGTAGGTCCGCGCGAACTCGGTGATGTCGGGCAGCTTGGCGTCCAGCTGCTCCGGCGGCAGGTGGGTGAGGTCGAGGTAGACGTGGTCGCCCTCGGGACCGCAGCCACGGCCCTCGCGGATCTCCGTGTAGATGGAGCGCGAGACGACGTCACGCGAGGCGAGGTCCTTCATGACCGGCGCGTACTTCTCCATGAAGCGCTCGCCGTCCTTGTTGCGGAGGATGCCGCCCTCACCACGGGCGCCCTCCGTCAGCAGGATGCCCATCCGCCAGATGCCGGTCGGGTGGAACTGGAAGAACTCCATGTCCTCCAGCGGCAGCCCGCGGCGCCAGGCGGCGGCCTGGCCGTCACCGGTCAGGGTGTGCGCGTTGGAGGTCACCTTGAAGAACTTGCCGGTGCCGCCGGACGCGAAGATGATCGACTTCGCCTGGAAGACGTGGATCTCGCCGGTCGCCAGCTCGTAGGCGACGACACCGGCGGACTTCTTGACCCCGTCGACCTCGTTCAGCAGCAGGTCCAGGACGTAGAACTCGTTGAAGAACTCCACGCCCTCCTTGACGCAGTTCTGGTACAGCGTCTGGAGGATCATGTGGCCGGTGCGGTCCGAGGCGTAGCAGGACCGGCGGACCGGGGCCTCACCGTGGTTACGGGAGTGACCGCCGAAGCGGCGCTGGTCGATGGTGCCGTTCGGGGTCCGGTTGAACGGCAGGCCCATCTTCTCCAGGTCGAGGACCGAGTCGATGGCCTCCTTCGCGAGGATCTCGGCGGCGTCCTGGTCGACCAGGTAGTCGCCACCCTTGATCGTGTCGAAGGTGTGCCACTCCCAGTTGTCCTCCTCGACGTTCGCCAGGGCGGCGGCCATGCCGCCCTGCGCCGCGCCGGTGTGGGAGCGAGTGGGGTAGAGCTTCGTCAGGACGGCGGTGCGGCTGCGCTTCGTCGACTCGATGGCCGCGCGCATGCCGGCGCCACCCGCGCCGACGATGACGGTGTCGTACTTGTGGATCTTCATTGTTCCAGTCAGCCCCGGCTTTAGCGGATGTTCGGGTCGAAGGTGAAGATCACCAGCGTGCCCAGAAGGACGGTGAACACCGTGGCGGCGTACAGCAGCATCTTCAGCCAGAAGCGGGTGTTGTCCCGCTGCGCGTAGTCGTTGATGACCGTGCGCAGGCCGTTCGCGCCGTGCAGCATCGCGAGCCACAGCATGATCAGATCCCAGGCCTGCCAGAACGGCGAGGCCCAGCGGCCCGCCACGAAGGCGAAGCCGATCTTGCTCACGCCGCCGTCCAGCACCAGCTGGACCAGCAGGTGGCCGAGGACCAGGACGACCAGCACGATGCCGGACAGCCGCATGAACAGCCAGCCGTACAGCTCGAAGTTGGTCCGGGTCGACCGCGGGGTCTTCTTCGTACGGGCGCGGGGCGGCTCGATGACGGGAGCCGGGTTGTCCACGTCGTACAGGGACACGGAGTCGTTCACAGGAGTCGTCTCAGCAGAGGACATCGCGCTTCATCAGCTCCCGAACAGCGTGCGCAGGGTGTGCTGCAGCACGGGGTAGAAGGCGCCGGCCATCAGGACGGCCCAGACACCGACAACGGTCCACAGCAGCTGCTTCTGGTACCGCGTGCCCTTGGACCAGAAGTCCACGGCCACGACGCGCAGGCCATTGAGCGCGTGGAAGAGGATGGCGGCCACGAGGCCGTACTCCATCACGTTGACGAGGGGCGTCTTGTAGGTAGCGACTACGTCGTCGTAGGCCTCGGGGGAGACGCGAACGAGAGCGGTGTCGAGCACGTGCACGAACAGGAAGAAGAAAATGAGGACGCCGGTGACTCGATGAGCCACCCAGGACCACATACCTTCCCGGCCGCGATACAGCGTTCCAGCCGGCACGGAAAAACCCTCCGGGAGCGGGGACTGGGGCCTGCCGGCTTCACTGTCGGTCTGGCCCGGCCGGGTACGGTCCACCGGCCCTGGCCATCGTAGCGACGACTTGTCGGTTCCTCCCGCCGGGGTCCTCAGGTGTGATCAAACAAGCACGGACGGACTATCGGACAGGGAGGAAACGGGCTATCAGGGACCTTGACCGACAAGCTGGGCGAGGCGGCCGCGGGCGATCCGGCGCAGTTCCTCGGCGGCGACGGCGCGCTCCTCGTCCGGCTCGTGCGCCAGCCGGTCCCGGATACCGCTCAGTACGTGGTCCAGCAGTCGGTCCTCGCGCAGTCCGTCCAGGCAGATCACGAAGACATGGCGGAAGCGGCGCTCGTACTCCGCGTGGGCGGCGCGCAGTGCGGTGTGGGCCGCGAGGGTGCCGCGGCCGCGGGCGCCCGCGAGCGGCTGCGGCGACACGGACTCCTCGGCCAGCGCCTCGGCGAGGTCGGCCGGGCTGAGGTCGTAACTGGCCTCGTCGGCGGCCGCCAGCAGCGCTTCCAGGTCGGGATACGGGCGGTGCGCGGCGATCCGGCGGGCCCAGCGGCGGCTTCCGCAGCAGGCCAGCAGCGCGGTCTCGGCGGCTCCGGCGGCGGCCGAATTGAAACGGTCGAGTCCGGGCGCGCCGTCCGGCGCCACCCGCCGCGGGCGGCACGTCTGCGAGGGTATGCCGGGCCGGGCAGTGGGCAGAGTGGTCGGCCGGGCGGGGGACTCGTCGGACAGCGTGAACTCCTCGGATTTCGGGATGCATGGGGGGCGACCCGGAGTGGGGTGCGCGGTCCGCTTCTCCGGTCAGGGCGGCCACACCGTCAGGGTGGCGAGGGCACTGAGGAAGGGGGGACTGCCGGCGCTCGCGCCGTCTTCTGGGCATGGAGGCTCGGTGACGGGCGGGCGAATCGTCACCGTAACGACGGGAGTCGGACTCTGTCCGACGGATGCGCGAATTTCACCCGGATGAGAGAGCTTTCGCGCGCGTAGTGGACGAGACGTTTCTCCAGCTGGTCATACTTCGCCCTGGAAAGGGAGGTTTGCGTAGATGAGGAAGTTGACGGCATGGGTGGCACTGGCCGCCTCGGCCCTGACCATCACCGGCTGCTCCGGCGACTCCGGACAGCGCGGCAGCGGCAGCGGAAGCCAGGATTCAAAGTCCCCCACGTCCGCCGCGTCCTCCGCCGCGCCCACGCCCCGCTGGGCCGCGGTCAAGGGAGCCCCGCGCACGATCCCCGCAGTCCGCTCCTTCAAGGCGGCCGACGGGAACGGCTGGCGGGTCTCGAAGAACGCACGCGTCGTCGTCCCCGCGGGCCAGGACAGCCCGCTCGCCGACGAGGCCCGCCGGCTCGCCGCCGACCTCGGCGGCCTGAAGCTGTCCTGGCAGGACGACGCCCGGCCCGGCGACATCGAGCTGGCGGTCTCCGGCAAGGGCAAGGCCGCGAAGGCGAACAACGCGGCCCCCGCGAGCACCGCCGACGAGGCCTACACGATCACCGCTCGCGACACCCGGCTCACCCTGACCGCGCCCACCGACACCGGCGTCTTCAACGCCACTCGCACGGTCGTGCAGTCCGTACGCGCCGCGAACGGCGTCCCCGAGGGCACCATCGAGGACCGCCCCGACCGGGCCCAGCGCGGCCTGCTCATGGACATCGCCCGCAAGCACTACACGGCCGACTGGCTGGAGAAGCGCATCCGGGAAATGGCCGATCTCAAGCTCAACCAGCTCCAGCTGCACTTCTCCGACGACCAGGCGTTCCGGATCGAGAGCTCCAGCCACCCGGAAATCGTTTCGAAGGACCACCTCACCAAGGCGCAAGTACGCCACCTGGTGAAGCTCGCCCGCGAACTGCACATCACCGTCATCCCCGAGCTGGACTCCCCGGGCCACCTCGGCGCGGTGATCGACAAGCACCCCTCGCTCCAGCTGCGCAGCGCCGCCGGCACCTCCCAGCGCGGCGCGATCGACATCTCGCAGCCCAAGGCCGCGCGGATCGTCGACGACCTGCTCAAGGAGTACGCGAAGCTGTTCGCCGAGGAGGGCGTGCCCGGACCGCACTGGCACCTGGGCGGCGACGAGTACCGCGCCCTGACGGTGAAGTCCCCCGGCGCCACCTACCCGCAGCTCGCCCGCGCCGCCACGAAGAAGTACGGCGCCAAGGCCACCGTCCAGGACCTGACGACCGGCTGGCTCAACGACCGCGAGAAGACCCTGCGCAACGCGGGAGTGCAGCAGGTCGAGGCCTGGAACGACGGCTTCCACGACAGCAAGGTGGTCACCCCCGCCAAGGACCGTACGGTCGCGTACTGGACCGGCAAGGAGATCGGCGCGAACGAACCCGCCCCGTTCCTGAAGGCGGGGCGCACGGTCGTGAACCTCAACGACGAGTACCTCTACTACGTGCTCGGCCAGCCGAACGACTTCACCTACCCGACCGGCGAGCGCATCTACAAGGAGTGGACCCCGGCCGTGCTGCGCGGCAGCAGCCCGGTGGCCGCCTCGCTCGCCGGGCCCGACCGCGTCCCCGGCGCCCGCCTCGGCGTCTGGGGCGACCTCCCGCAGTCCCAGACCACCGAGCAGGTCGCCCGCGGCATCCGGATGCCGCTCGTCGCGCTCTCCCAGAAGGTCTGGGACCCGCGGAAGCCGCAGCTGTCCTGGACCGACTTCACGTCCCGGGCCGCGACGGTGGCACCCGCCCGCTGAACGGCCCTGACGTACGCCTTTCCCCCGGTATGTCACGGTCCGCTGTGACGTTCCTGCGCCCCGGCACGCTGTACGGCGCAGCAAGGAAGTGCCCGGCTGCGAAGGGGAAGGCGTACGTCATGAGCCTGGTGGAACTGGTCGCGCGTGCCGATGCGCGCGGGCTGGCGGCGAGCGGTCTCGCCTGCCTGGACCGCTGTCTGCCGCTGCTCGGCGCCGACGACGACGCGCTGCGCCCGCTGTGGGCGAGCCTGACGGCGGACGGCACGGCATGGAGCCCCCAGCTGACCGCGGTACGGGCCCTGCTGCCGCAGGCGCCGGCCGACGCCGCGCCGGGCACCGAGGACCCCGCGGCGCTGGCCCGCCGGATGGCCGACGGCGCGCCGGCCGACCGCTCCGACGACGCGGCGCTGCGCGCCTGGGCCGACGACTGCTCCCTCGCGGCGCTCCGCATCCACAGCCTGCTCGACCCCGGCGCCACGGACGCGGTCACGTACACCCTGGAGGACCGCCGCGCGGGCCGTACGGACGGCATGACGCCGCTGGTCGAGGCCGAACTCCGGCGGCAGACGACCATCCTGGAACTGCTCTCCGCGCACGGCTCCGTGGGCCTGCGGCAGGCGGTGGAGCTCTCCGCCGAGGGCCGCCGCGTGGTGCGCGCCGTCGTCTCACGGCAGGCCCGCGGGGCCGTCTGAGCCTTTTCACCTCCCCGATCGGACGCCGGCCGGCCACGTGCCGCGGCCGGCGTCCGTCGTTGCTGGTCACGGGGGTACCGGCGGCTCGGCGCCCGCGACACTGTG
This sequence comes from Streptomyces sp. NPDC047117, assembly GCF_040643545.1. Classification (NCBI taxonomy): domain Bacteria; kingdom Bacillati; phylum Actinomycetota; class Actinomycetes; order Kitasatosporales; family Streptomycetaceae; genus Streptomyces; species Streptomyces sp. NPDC047117. The sequence goes on from NZ_JBEYUN010000007.1 coordinate 362,649, forward strand.
ACATTTCCGTCCGTTCCCACGCTGATGACATCGGGGGCACGGACGCCCTGATCCGTGCCACGCCACGACGGGTGTCTCGGACCTGGACGCATGAAGAGGACAGCGGTTGGGCCGGAGAGCGGAACCGCGTCGCGCATCGGCGCACGACGGGGAGCTGGGCGCGGCCGTGGCACGGGCTCAGCAGGGGGACGAGGCCGCCTTCGCGGTCGCGTACCGCCTGGTGCAGCCGGGGCTGCTCGGCTATCTGCGCGGACTCGTCGGCGAAGCGGCCGAGACCGTGGCGGCCGAGGCGTGGCAGGAGATCGCCCGCGACCTCGGACAGTTCCGCGGCGACGGCGCGGCGTTCCGCGGCTGGGCCACGGCCGTCGCCCGGCACCGGACGCCGGCCGCGCCACGCCGCCCGGAAGCGGGACGGCGGGCCGCCGCGCCGGAGCCGGAGCCGGACGGGCCGGAGCCGGACGGGCCGGAGCCGGACGGGCCGGAGCCGGGTGGGCCGGAATCGGCCGGGCGGGCGCTGGAGCTGATCGCGGGGCTGCCGCGCGATCAGAGCGAGGCAGTGCTGCTGCGTGTCGTGGTCGGCCTCGACGGCCCGGCGGCCGCCCGGGTCCTGGGGCAGCGGCCCGAGGCCGTACGGGCGTCGGCCCACCGGGGGCTGCGGCGGCTGGCGGCACGGCTGGACGAACGGGGAAACGGGGAAGACCGAAGCGGAACGAGGGACAAGAGGAGAAGGTGAGGGGCCACGCATGGGTGGCGGTTCCAGGAGTGCCGGTGCGGCGCCCGCTGACGACGACGGGGGCGGCCCCGCCGCGCTGGGCGAACTGCTCGGTGCCGCGGTGCGGGCCGGCTCCGCCGTCACCCCCGAAGGAGAACGACGGGCGGTCGCCGCGTTCCGCGCGGCCCGGGACGCCCGGGAGCACGCGGCGGGCGCCGGGCGGCGCGACGACCGGCGCCCGCGTGCGACACGGCGCGTCGGATGGCCGGTACGCGCCGCTGTCGGGGCGCTGCTGACCTCGGTGACGCTGGGCGGCGTCGCCGTGGCGTCGATGGGCGGCCTGCACGGCAGCGCCCCGGAGCGGCCCCGCCCGTCGCCCACCGCGCCCGGCCGCGCGACACCCCCGTCCCTCCGCCCCTCCTCGCCCACGGACCCCGTGGCCCCCCTCATCAAGCCCCCGCACACCTCCCCGGAACCGCCGCAGACGAAGAAGCACGACGGGCAGGGCCGGGGCGGGCAGGACCACGACGGCACGTGGCACGACGGGAAGGGCCACCCCAAGGGCAAGGGGCACCAGGGCAAGGGCCACGACAACGGCAAGAGTCGGCTCGGCAAACAGAGCGAGGGCGAGCGGCCCGGCGGCAAGGGCCCCGACGGCAAGCGCGACGAGGACCGGAAGCGCGACGGGGACAGGACGTACGACGGCAAGAAGCGCGACGGGGAGCGGCGCCACGGCCACGGCAAGGGCCGCCCCCAGAAGGCGCACCATGGAGACGGGGCGCGCCACGGCAGTACGACGCGCCACCACGAGCAGCGCCACGAGAAGCCGGCGCGCCCCGCCGGGCCGGAGACGGCGCAGCAGGCGCGCGAAGCCCGGGAGAAGTGAGGGGGAGGGGGACGGCCGGGGCCGCCACCCCCCACAGGAGAGGCCCCGGCCGTCGTTCATGGGAGGGCCGCACCGGGCCCTCATCCTCTACAGCGTCGGCAGGGCCGAAAGCGTCACAGTGGCGTCACACGCCGTACGGACGGCCGCTTCCCGATGACTCTGGACGCAGGGCAGCCGATGCCCGTAACGTGCAGGTCCGCGCCGGTCGGTGCGCTCGTCACGCGTCATGCGGCGGCCCGCCGGGGCCGGCGGACGGGCCGGACGTACTTACTTCGGCGTAGGTGGCACCACGGGATACCGTCGGCGCCATAAGCAGTTCGTTTACCTGCGGTAGCCGGATGACGGCAGCAGACGTAGGCAGCAACGACCGGGCAGCGGATGCTCCGCGTGCGACAGGATGGACCCGTGCAAGGGGACGACACTCAGCCGGACGACAGCCGGTTGACGGTCGCCGTACAGGCGGCACAGGACGGCGACGAGGCGGCCTTCCGTACCGTCTACCGGGCCGTACATCCGCGACTTCTGGGATATGTGCGGACCCTGGTGGGCGAAGCGGACGCGGAGGATGTCGCCTCCGAGGCCTGGCTGCAGATCACCCGGGACCTCGTCCGGTTCAGCGGCGACGCCGACCGCTTCCGCGGCTGGGCCGCCCGCATCGCCCGCAACCGCGCCCTGGACCACATCCGCATGCGCGGCCGCCGCCCGGCCATCGGCGGCGACGAGAGCGAACTGGCCGACAAGCCGGGCCCGTCCGACACCGTTGACGAGGCCCTGGAGTCGCTCGGTACGGGCCGCGCGTTCCGGCTGATCTCCCAGCTGCCGCAGGACCAGGCCGAGGCGGTCGTGCTGCGCGTGGTCGTCGGGCTCGACGCCAAGAGCGCGGCCGGGGTGCTCGGCAAGCGCCCGGGCGCCGTGCGGACCGCGGCCCACCGCGGACTGCGCCGGCTCGCGGAGTTGATCACCGGGCGGGGGGAGGACGCGGCGCCCGGTGAAGGAGGTGTTCCGCCGGAGCAACCGGAAGGGCTTCCCGACCGTCCTGTAGCAGGGGAGCAGCCGGCCGACGGGCCTGTGGGCGGGGTGCCTCCCCAGGGCCGTGCACGCCGCAGCGGCGGAACGGAACCGTGCGTACCTGGTGTGACGGAAACGGCCGCACGTACGCAGAAGGACATGTGATGGCCGACGACCGGTACAACTGGCTCGACGAGGACGCCGCGGAGCGTTTGCTGCGTGGCGAACGGGTCGATGCCGGACTCGGCCGCGGCGCGGAAGAACTCGACGACCTGCTCGACGCGGCCGCCAGAACGGCCGCCGCCCCCTCTCCCGACACCGCGCTCCCCGGCGAGGAAGCCGCCGTCGCCGCTTTCCGGCAGGCTTCGGCGGGCAGGTCTACGCGCGACACGGCCACGGCCGCCGGCGCGGCGGAGAGCGCCTCGGAGGACGGGATACCCGTGGTGCGGTCCGTGCCCGGCGGCGGCGCGTCCCGCACCTCCGAACGCACCCGCCTCGGCCGCCCCTTCCGGCGCGGCCTCGCCGTCGCGCTCGCCGGCTGCGCCCTCGGCGGCGTCGCCGTCGCCACCGGTACCGGAGTCCTTCCCACCCCCTTCCGCGGCGGCGAGCCCGGCCCGTCCCCCAGCGTCTCCGCCGCCGTCACCCCCAACCCCCTGGAGAGCCGGGCCCCCGCCCCCGACGCCTCGGACGGCGGCACCCGCGCACCGGACGCCGGCACCGACGCCGACCCCGCGCACCCCGCGACCCCCACCACGCCCGGGCGCCCCGACGGGCGGCCGACACCCGGCCGCGACGGCGACGACGAAGCCGTGGACATTCCCGTACCGGACCTCACCCCCGGCGGGAAGGACGCGGACGGCAGTGACCAGGCCAAGCGAAAGGCGGCCGTACTCGCCCTCTGCCGCGACTACGAAGCGGGCCGCGTCGACTCCGGCGACCGGGACCGGGTACGCCGCCTGGAGCGCACGGCCGGCGGCGCCGACCGGCTGCACGCCTTCTGCCGGCGGTACCTCCAGCAGAACGGCCTGACCGGCGGGCTCGGCGGCTCCGGGGACACCACCGGCGGCTCCGCCGGCCTCACGGGCGGCACCGGTTCCTCCGGTGACGGCACATCGGGCGACGGCGGACCCGACGGCGACAGCGGCTCCGGGGGCAGCACCTCGGGCGGCGGCCAGAGCGACGACGACGAAAGCCACCCAGGCTACGCGCCGAGCGTCACCCCGACCCCGGACGCCACCACGGCGACCCCGTCGCCCGAGTCCACGGACGCCACGAAGACGTCCTCCGCCACCCCCTCCCCGACCGGCTGACACCCCTCCTGACCATCGGGTGTGACGTTTTTTGAACCCGTGACGCTGTACGTACTGAAGCCGACTGGTCATCGGCTGCGCGGGCGCCGGGGTTCCCCCCGTACCTACGGCACCGCGCGTCGGCGCGAGCGGGGCACGTTCCCCCGGCCCCGCTCGCGCCCCTTCTTTGCGGCTAAACCGCCGCCGCTTTCGCGGAGCCCATTGCTCGCCGTTGGGGTTGCTCAATTGGTGGTTGCGGTGCGGTTGTTTGTGGCGGTTCGGCTATTCGCAGGCGGGGCCGCTACTTGTATATGACGACCTTGGTGCCTGGGCTGACCTCGTTGAACAGGGTGGCGATCTTCTTCTTGTCGCGGACGTTCACGCAGCCGTGGGAGGCGCCGGAGTAGCCGTGGGCCGCGAAGTCGGCGGAGTAGTGGATCGCCTGGCCGCCGCTGAAGAACATCGCGTACGGCATCGGCGTGTCGTAGATCGTCGAGACGTGGTGGCGGCTCTTGAAGGTGATGGCGAAGGTGCCCTCGCGGGTGGGCGTGTACTGCGAGCCGAAGCGCACGTCCATCGCCGAGACGGCCCGGCCGTCAACCATCCATGTCAGCGTGTCACTCGTCTTGCTGATGCAGATCACGCGGCCCGTCATGCAGCGCTTGTCCGGCGCCGCGGCCGGCCTGGTGGTCGGCGGATACAGCTCGCTCCGTGTCGGCGTGTGCGTCCGTACGCGCAGGGCGCTCAGCGTCGCCGTGTCCACGGTGCCCGTGCGGGGCAGGCCCTGGGCGCGCTGGAAGTCCGAGACCGCGGCGGCGGTGACCGGACCGTAGTACCCCGTGGGATTCCGGTCGAAGTGCTTCACCTGGCGCAGGCGCGCCTGCAGCTCGCGCACCTGCTCGCTCCGGGCGCCCTGAGCCAGTACCGGCTTCGGAGCCGCGGGTGTGGGGTCCGCCGCGCGGGACGAGGGCGGCGCGGCCGGTGCGGTCGGCAGGGCCGTGGCGGTCCGCCCGGCTCCCTTGCCGTCATCGACCCGTATCCGCATCTCCTTGCAGCCCGTCGTCGATGTCAGAACGGCGGCCAGCACCAGCGTGCCGGTCAGCGTGCGGAACGCTTCGCTGCGATGCATGTCCCACCCCTGTGGTCTCACCCGCCCCTCCTCATGCTTCCCGGCACTGCGGCCCGCGGAACCTGCCGTCATGCTGTGAGCAAGGTCCCAGGCCGCGCCCCTCCACGGGGCGCACGGGCGCCGCTACAGTCCGTCGCAAACGCTCTTCATTACTGAGTAGTAGTCCAGCATTTTTGAAGCAGTAGCACAGCGGGAGGCAGGCACCATGGCGCGCGAGACCGGCAGTTCTCGGCACACCGAGAGCGGTTTGCCCATCGAACCCGTCTACGGGCCGGACGCGCTCGGCGACTGGGACGCCGCGGACAAGCTGGGCGAGCCCGGTGCGTACCCCTACACCCGTGGCGTGTACCCCACGATGTACACCGGACGCCCGTGGACGATGCGCCAGTACGCCGGCTTCGGTACGGCCAGGGAGTCCAACGCGCGCTACAAGCAGCTGATCGAGAACGGCACGATGGGCCTCTCGGTCGCCTTCGACCTGCCGACCCAGATGGGCCACGACTCCGACGCGCCGATCGCCTCCGGCGAGGTCGGCAAGGTGGGCGTGGCGATCGACTCCATCGAGGACATGCGGGTGCTGTTCGACGGCATCCCGCTGGACAAGGTCTCCACCTCGATGACCATCAACGCGCCGGGCGCCCTGCTGCTGCTCCTGTACCAACTGGTCGGCGAGGAGCAGGGCGTGGACCCCGCCAAGCTCACCGGCACCATCCAGAACGACGTGCTCAAGGAGTACATCGCCCGCGGCACGTACATCTTCCCGCCCAAGCCCTCGCTGCGCCTGATCGCCGACATCTTCAAGTACTGCAAGGCCGAGATCCCGAAGTGGAACACCATCTCGATCTCCGGCTACCACATGGCCGAGGCCGGCGCCTCGCCCGCGCAGGAGATCGCGTTCACCCTCGCGGACGGCATCGAGTACGTACGCACCGCCGTCGCCGCAGGCATGGACGTCGACGACTTCGCCCCGCGCCTCTCCTTCTTCTTCGTCTCCCGCACGACGATCCTCGAAGAGGTGGCCAAGTTCCGTGCGGCGCGCCGGATCTGGGCCCGCGTCATGAAGGAGGAGTTCGGCGCCAAGAACCCCAAGTCGCTCATGCTGCGCTTCCACACGCAGACCGCCGGCGTGCAGCTGACGGCCCAGCAGCCCGAGGTCAACCTCGTACGCGTGGCCGTCCAGGGCCTGGCCGCCGTCCTCGGCGGCACCCAGTCGCTGCACACCAACTCCTTCGACGAGGCCATCGCGCTGCCGACCGACAAGTCGGCCCGGCTGGCGCTGCGTACGCAGCAGGTCCTCGCGTACGAGACCGACGTCACCGCCACCGTCGACCCGTTCGCCGGGTCCTACGTCGTGGAGAAGATGACCGACGACGTCGAGGCCGCCGCCGTCGAACTGATGGGCAGGGTCGAGGACCTGGGCGGTGCCGTCGCCGCCATCGAGAACGGCTTCCAGAAGAACGAGATCGAGCGCAGCGCGTACCGCATCGCCCAGGAGACCGACTCCGGCGAGCGCGTGGTCGTCGGCGTCAACCGCTACCAGCTCGACGAGGAGGAGCTGTACGAGCCGCACCGCGTCGACCCGGCCATCGAGGCCCAGCAGGCCGAACGCCTGAAGAAGCTGCGGGACGAGCGCGACCAGGCCGCGGTGGACGCCGCGCTGGAGGACCTGAAGAAGGCCGCGGAGGGCACGGACAACGTCCTGTACCCGATGAAGGACGCCCTGAAGGCCAGGGCAACGGTCGGCGAGGTCTGCAACACCCTGCGAGAGGTCTGGGGCGCTTACGTCCCGACGGACGCGTTCTGACCCTTCCGGCGATCAGCCGGGTGAAATGCAGGCTGTTGTCGCCCGTTGTGTCTGTACGGTGGCGGTGTGAAGGTGCCGCAGGAGGTGGAAGGGGCCGGGTACGTCCGGTACGCCTTCCGCCTGCGAGTGTCCTCCACCGCCCTGGCTCTGCTGCTTGCCGAGTGGGACCGGTGCCGGTGGGTGTGGAATCAGTGTGTCGCTGTGTCCAAGGCTGTGCACAAGGCCGGGGGAAAGTGCGGTCCGGCAGCCTTGGACAGGATGCTGACGGGCTGGCGCGCTGAGCACGAATGGCTGCGCTCCGGCGGTTCGGTGCCTCAGCAGCAGATCGTCCGAGACTTCGGCAGGTCCCGCGCCAAGGCGTGGAAAGACACCAAGGCTCGGCTGCCGATGCGGCAGCGGGCGGGGATGCCGAAGTTCAAGAAGAAGGCGCTGGCGGATCCCACGCTGAACTACACGCGGCGGGGCTTCCGTCTGAGAGACGGGCGGTTGTGCCTGGCGGGCGGGGTCGTGCTGACGGTGGTGTGGTCCCGCGAGTTGCCCGACGAACCGTCCAGCGTCCGAGCCCACCGTGACAGTCTCGGCCACTGGTACGCCTCGTTCGTCGTCCCCGCCCAGATCGAGCCGCTGCCGCGGACCGGAGCGGCGATCGGCGTGGACTGGGGCGTGAAGGAGATCGCGACCACAAGCAGCGATGCCCATGACCTGCCGCACCCCGAGTACGGGAAGAGCGCGGCCGGAAAACTGGCCCGCTACCAGCGGATGATGGCGCGGAGGAAGCCCGAACGCGGGCACGTCGCCTCCAAGGGCTACCGTCGCGCCAAGCAAGGGGCCGCGAGGGTGCACAAGAAGATCGCCCGGCAGCGGCAGGACGCCACGCGCAAGTGGGCCAAACGGATCACCCGCGATTTCGACCGGATCGCGGTGGAGGACTTCCGCCCGAGGTTCCTCGCCTCGTCCACCATGGCTCGTAAAGCGGCCGATGCGGCGGTCTCCGCAGCCAAACATGAACTCATCACCATGGCGCGCAAGCACACCCGCGATCTACGGCTGGTGCACCCCGCGCATACCACCACTGACTGCGCACGGTGCGGAGCGAGAGCCAAGCACGCCCTGCAGTTGTCGGAACGTACCTACACCTGCACGGTATGCGGAGCCGTTTCCCCCAGAGACAAGAACTCCGCACGCATGATGCTCGTCCGGGCCGGTCTGGACCCGGCTGGTGCTGATCGCGTAAGACCCGATCGCTCGCTGAGCGGCCGGGCAGCGTGAGCCAGGAATTCCCCGTCGGTCGGGGAAGCAGTCAAACTGGTGTCATGTCCTCACCCCGTCGTAAGTGTCCCGTCTGCACCAGAGACATCGCCGTGGTCAACGGGCGGTTCGCTCGGCACGATCCGCCGGGGCGGCGTACCGGCCTGGAGCTGATCTCGTGTCCCGGGTCGCGGCGGATGGCGCCCATGATGGCGCCGGCGGAGAAGCTGTTCGATCCGGAGGAGCCGCCGTTTCCGGGGCAGCAGCCGTTGTTCTGAGGCGCGCGCCCGGCCCGTCAGGGCGCGAGGATGTCCAGTTCGGCCATCGCGCCGACGGTGATCTCGCGGGTCAGCTCCTCGGCGCGGGCCGCGTCGCCGGTGCGGATCGCCTCGGCGACCTGGACGTGCAGGGTGACCGCCGCCGGGTCGGGGTCGGTGAACATCACGTGGTGGTGGGTGCGGCCGGTCAGGATCGCCGCCACCACTTCGTGCAGACGGGCGAACATCTCGTTGCCCGAGGCCGTCAGCAGCGTCTTGTGGAAGTCGGTGTCGTGGACGAGGTACGCCTCCAGCTGCTGGCCGCGTGAGGTGGCCACCATGCCCATCGCGTGCTCGGTGAGCGCCGCGCACTGCTCCGGCGTGGCGTGCCGGGCCGCCAGTCCCGCCGCGACCGGCTCGACGGCGCAGCGGAGCACGGTGAGGGAGCGGAGCTGCCGGGCGCGGTCGGCGCCGGCCAGCCGCCAGCGGATGACCCGCGGGTCGTAGACGTTCCACTCCTCGGTGGGGCGGACGGTCACGCCCACCCGGCGCCGGGATTCCACCAGGTGCATGGACTCCAGGACCCGTACCGCCTCCCGGATGACCGTGCGGGAGACGTCGTAGCGCTGGGCCAGCTCGTCGGTGCGCAGGACCGAGCCCGGCCGGTGCTCGCCGGCTGTGATCTCCGGCCCGAGGGACTCCAGCACCCTCGCATGCAGTCCCTGCCCCGCGTTTTCCATGCGATAAGCCTACGTTCCCGAGTCTCGGGAAGATTAAGTATGACGTTTGCGTCACAGACTCTTGAATACGTCGTACCTAATGGGTTTCAGTGGAGCGATGCATTCGAGCCACCGAGGTGGTTCGTCACGCCAAGTCAATGAGGACGAGCGAGCGAGGTAGACCGCGATGAGCACCCCCCATGTCATCGTCGTGATGGGAGTCGCCGGCACCGGCAAGACGACGATCGGACCGCTCGTCGCCGACGCGCTGGACGTGCCGTACGCCGAGGGCGACGACTTCCATCCCCCGGCCAACATCGCCAAGATGTCCGCCGGGCACCCGCTCGACGACGCCGACCGCGAGCCGTGGCTGGACGCCATCGGCGCCTGGGCGCACGACCGGGCCGGCAAGGGCGGCGTGGTCAGCAGCTCCGCGCTCAAGCGGATCTACCGCGACCGTCTCCGGGCCGCCGCGCCCGGCATCGTCTTCCTGCACCTCACCGGCTCGCGCGAGCTGATCGAGGGCCGTATGTCCGAGCGCAAGGGCCACTTCATGCCCACCGCGCTCCTGGACTCCCAGTTCGCCACCCTGCAGCCGCTCGCCGACGACGAGCGGGGTGTGGCGGTGGACGTCTCCGGCACCCCGGAAGAGATCACCGAGCGGGCCGTCGCAGCGCTGCGGCAGCTCGACGAGGACGCCTCCCCGGCCGCCACCGAGCTCTGATCAGGAACCGCACCCCCGAGCTCTGAACCGGCGCCCTTCCCCGGGGCCCCGGTCCCGAGCCGTACCCCCGAGCTCCGATCACGAGACCGGGCTCCAACCGAAGGACACGCCGTGACCCATCTCAGCGTCGAGATGATGGCAGCGGACGCGGCCGAGCCGATCACCTCGGCAGGCAACGCTCAGCTGGGCATCTCCGTACTCGTCGGCATCGCCGTCATCGTTCTGCTCATCACCCGGTTCAAGCTGCACGCCTTCCTGGCCCTGACCATCGGCTCGCTGGCGCTCGGCGCCGTTGCGGGAGCGCCGCTGGACAAGGCCATCACCAGCTTCACCAGCGGCCTGGGCGACACCGTCGCCGGCGTGGGCGTCCTGATCGCGCTCGGCGCGATCCTCGGCAAGCTGCTCGCCGACTCCGGCGGTGCCGACCAGATCGTCGACACCATCCTCGCCAAGTCCAGCAGACGCATGATGCCGTGGGCGATGGTCCTGATCGCCGCGATCGTCGGCCTGCCGCTCTTCTTCGAGGTCGGCATCGTGCTGCTGATCCCGGTCGTGCTGCTGGTCGCCAAGCGCGGCAACTTCTCCCTCATGCGGATCGGCATCCCGGCGCTGGCCGGCCTCTCCGTCATGCACGGCCTGATCCCGCCGCACCCCGGCCCGCTCGTCGCCATCGACGCGATCAAGGCCAACCTCGGTGTCACCCTCGCCCTCGGCGTGGTCGTCGCGATCCCGACCGCGATCCTGGCGGGCCCGGTCTTCTCCCGCTTCGCCGCCCGCTGGGTGGACATCGCGCCCCCGGAGAAGATGATCCCGCAGCGGCCCTCGGAGGAGCTGGAGAAGCGCCCCAGCTTCGGCGCGACGCTGTCCACCGTGCTGCTGCCGGTCGTCCTGATGCTCGCCAAGGCCCTGGTCGACATCGTCGTCGACGACCCCGAGGACCATGTGCAGCGCGTCTTCGACGTGATCGGCTCCCCGATGATCGCGCTGCTGGTCGCGGTGCTGGTCGGCATGTTCACCCTCGGCAAGGCCGCCGGCTTCAGCGCCGGCCGGCTCTCGTCGACGGTGGAGAAGTCCCTCGCCCCGATCGCCGGCATCCTGCTGATCGTCGGCGCGGGCGGCGGCTTCAAGCAGACGCTGGTCGACGTCGGCGTCGGTGAGATGATCCTGGACCTGTCCAAGGACTGGGGCCTGCCCGCGCTGCTGCTCGGCTGGCTGATCGCGGTCGCCATCCGCCTCGCGACCGGCTCCGCGACGGTCGCCACGGTCTCCGCGGCGGGCCTCGTCGCCCCGCTGGCCGCCGACATGAGCACCACTCACGCGGCGCTCATGGTCCTCGCCGTCGGCGCCGGCTCGCTCTTCTTCAGCCACGTCAACGACGCGGGATTCTGGCTGGTGAAGGAGTACTTCGGCATGAACGTCGGCCAGACGGTCAAGACCTGGTCCCTGATGGAGACGATCATCTCCGTCGTGTCGATCATCTGCGTGCTGCTGCTGTCGCTGGTCTTGTAGCGCGGCACGGGGAAATCTCTTCGCGGCAGGGCCGTACGGACGGATAGCGTCCGTACGGCCCTTCCCGTACGAGAGGCGAGACCATGAGCAACGACGACGGCGTACCGGTCGACCACGCGCTGGTGCGCGCCGCGGAGGAGGCCGTCGCGGCGTACGCGCAGGGCGACGACCACACCGTGGCGGCGGCAGCGCGGACCGCCGACGGCCGCATCGTCACCGGCCTGAACGTGTACCACTTCACCGGCGGCCCCTGCGCCGAGCTGGTCGTCATGGGGGCCGCCGCCGCGCGGGGCGCGTACGACCTGCGGCAGATCGTGGCGGTCGCCGACGAGGGCCGCGGCGTCATCCCGCCCTGCGGCCGCTGCCGCCAGGTGCTGCTGGACTACTACCCGGACCTCACCGTCGTGGTCGGCTCGGGCGACACGGTCCGGGCCCTGCCGGTCCGTGCGCTGCTGCCCGAGGCGTACCTGACGGCCGAGCACGAGGACGTGCCGCCCGCGGCGGGGCCGGACGGCGCGGCGGATCAGCCCTCCGGCAGCCACGCGTAACGCACGTCCGGCTCCCGCTCCTCGTTGTCCCGGCCGTCGGTGCGGAACCGCTCACGGAAGCCGTGGCGCCGGTAGAAGCGCTGCGCGGGCCGGTTGACCTGGAAGGTCCACAGCGCCAGGCCGCCGGGGCGGCGCTCCTTCGCCAGCGCGACGAAGCGGTCGCCGAGGCCCTGGCCGCGCCGTTCCGGGGCGAGATAGAGCTGGTCCAGCTCGCGCGCGCCGTGCAGCACCATCATCCCGGCGATCTCGCCGCCGGCGTCCGCGACCCAGGTCTCCCGTTCCGGTACGACCACCGTGCGGAACCACGCCCGTACCGCGTCGTCGGTGTGCGGCCGTACGACACCGGGCAGCGCGGCGTCGTACGACCGCAGCCACACCTCGGCCACGCCCGCCGCGTCCGCCGGCCCGGCCCGCCGCAGGACGGCGTACTCCGTTCCCGTCTCCTCCATGGCGCAGCACTCTTGTGCACGGGCGGGTGCCCGCGCATCCGCATTGGCGGAATGCGTCGCCCTGTGACGGATGGTCAGGCGGCCCGGGCGGTGGCGGCGGCCGGGAAGTGCCGGGTCAGGGCCGCGGCGACCGGGCCCGGTGCGGCGGCGGCCACGGCCACGTAGCCGTCCGGGCGGACCAGGAAGAGGCCGCCGTCGCCGTACGCCTGCCGGATGTGGCCCGAGGCGTCGAGCAGGTCGGGCGCGGGGCCGCCGATCCGGTACGTGCGGACGTGCGCGGCCCACTCGGCGGCCGGCCGCGGCGGCTCGGCGCCGTCCAGGGCGAGCAGGGTGAAGTGCGGGCCCCGGAAGGCGTCGAAGAGGCGGAACGGCGTGCCGTCGGGGGTGGTGCAGGGCGCGTCGGGTGCGCGGTCGCCGGCCCGCAGCGCGTCCGGCGCGAGGTCGGTGCGGTGCTCGCCGGTCAGCGGGGACTCGCGGTAGCCGAGGGTGAGCTGGTGCAGGTCGCGGCCGCGCCGCATCGAACGGGTGCGGTGCAGCCGGGTGCTGGTCTCCAGGATCCCGGCGGCGACCGGCAGCCGCTCGGTCTCGTACGTGTCCAGCAGCGCGTCGGGCGCGCCGTGCCGCAGCACCTGGCCGAGCTTCCAGCCGAGGTTGTAGGCGTCCTGGACGCTGGTGTTCAGGCCCTGGCCGCCGGCGGGGGAGTGGATGTGCGCGGCGTCCCCGGCGAGGAAGACCCGGCCCTCGCGGAACCGTTCCGCCATGCCGGCGCGGGGCCGGAAGACCGAGGTCCACAGCACCTCGCGGATCTGCTCGGGGGCCAGGTGGGTGTGGGCGGCGAGGGTCGCGCCGACGGTCTTGGGGCTGGTGTCCGGCGTGTCGGTGAAGACCGCCGCCATGCTCTGGAAGTGGTCCGTGCCGGCCAGCGGCAGCAGTGTGACGAAGCCGCCGCCCGGCTGCGGGAAGAGGTGCCAGTGGTCCCGGTCCAGGCCGTCGATGCGGACGTCCGCGAGGAGCGCGGCGCCCGGCTCCAGGTCCGGGCCGCTCATCGGGGTGCCGAGCTGCCGGCGTACGGCGCTGCGCCCGCCGTCGGCGCCGACCAGGTACGCGGCGCGGACGGTGTGCGCCGTGCCGTCGGCGAGTGAGGTCAGCTCCGCGGTGACGCCGTCCGCGTCCTGCCGGAACGCCGTCAGCTCCGTGCCGAACCGGACGCTCCCGCCCAGCTCCGTCAGGCGGGCGTGGAGCAGCTCGGCGTTGCGCCACTGCGGCACCATCAGCGTGTTGGAGTACGGGGTGCCCGGCGTCGGCGCCACCCGCTCCACCATCTCGAAGGTCTCCTTGATCCGGCCGTCCTGCCAGGTGGCCATGGGCGGGTACAGGCCGCCCGCGGCCCGCACGGCCGTCAGCACCCCGAGGTCGTCGAAGACCTCCTGCGTGCGCGGCTGCAGCCCGGTGCCGCGGGCGCCGGGCGAGAGTCCGTCCTGCCGCTCGACGAGCAGCGCGCGTACGCCGCGCCGGGTGAGGTCGACGGCGAGTGCCAGGCCGGTCGGGCCGGCGCCCGCGATCAGTACGTCCACGGTCGTGTCCATGATCCACCCCTGTCCTTAACGCTGTTAAGTGGCTGCTTTCGAGGATGGGCTTAACGGTGTTAAATTGTCAACATGGCAACGCGACTGGACCGGGCGCAGGTGGTGGACACCGCACTGCGGCTGCTGAACGACGTGGGCCTGGACGGGCTCACCCTGCGCCGCATCGCGAAGGAGCTGAACGTCCAGGCCCCGGCCCTGTACTGGCACTTCAAGAACAAGCAGGAACTGCTCGACGAGCTGGCCACCGAGATCTTCCGGCGGATGGCGGCCGAGTTCGCCGGCGGCCCGCCGGGCGGCCACGACGCGGCCTGGCAGGAGATGCTGGAGGTCAGCTGCCGCACGCTGCGCCGGACGCTGCTGGGCTACCGCGACGGCGGCAAGGTCTTCTCCGGCACCCGGATGACCGACGACAGCTACGCCGCGCCGATGGACGCCCTGCTGCGGGAGCTGACGGGGGCCGGGTTCACGCTGCGGGACGCGGCGTACGCCTGGTGGGCCGCGTACAACTTCACGATCGGCCTGGTCATCGAGGAGCAGTCGGTCTTCCCCGAGCCCGGAGCGCCGGAGCAGCGCTCGCCGGAGTCCAGGGACCCCGCATACGACCTCGGCGACCGCGAGCGCCGGCTGGGAGACCGGTATCCGCTCGCGGCCGCCGTGGGCCGGGAATTCTTCGGCAATTTCGACCGGGCCTTCGAGGCCGGTCTGCGCATCGTGATCGCGGGGATCGAGGCGACGGTACGACCCGACGCCTCGTGAGGCTCACCCCATGAGGGATCGTTTCAGCCGTGGGGTGAGGGGGCGTTCGACGAAGCGGTACAGGCACCAGGCCAGGGCGAGCATCAGCCCCGCGGTCAGCGGGAACGTCGCCGCGGCCGGCAGCCCGAGGTCGCGGTGCAGCCAGTGCACCACGACCCAGCCCAGGTGCTCGTGTATCAGGTAGAAGGGGTAGGTCAGGGCGCCGGCGACGGTCAGCCAGCGCCAGTTCGCCCACCGCAGCTTGCCCAGCGCCACGGCCGCTATCAGCAGGTAACCGAGGGTGACGACGGCGATGATGCCGAGCGAGGGGCGGTAGGAGAACGCGTCCGGCATGTCCGCCGGGTGCCAGAGCCGGGAGACCGCGTAGTGCTGGCCGAGCAGCCAGCTGACCGCCACGATCGCCCAGCCGGTGGTGTCGCGGGGGCCGTAACGGTGGATCAGGTAGAAGCCGATGCCGCCGATGAAGAACGGCGCGTACTCGGGCATGAGCGCGATGTCGAGGAACGAATTGTTCGCCGCCTCGGCGACCACGGAGGCCAGCGTCCAGCCCGCGCAGAACATCACCACCCGGCCGCGGGTGGCACCCGGCAGGACGACACAGAGCGCGAAGAGCGCGTAGAAGCGCAGCTCGGCCCAGAGCGTCCAGCACACGCCGAGCACCCGGTCCACGCCCAGCGGCATCTGCAGCATGGTGAGGTTGGTCAGCGCGTCGGTGGGGGAGACCGCCTCGTACGCCACCCAGGGGAGGGCGAAGACGGCGGTCACCAATATGACCGCCGCCCAGTACGCCGGGAAGAGGCGGGAGACGCGGCTCGCGAAGAACGCGCGGAGCGGCCGCCCCCAGCCGCTCATGCAGATCACGAAGCCGCTGATGACGAAGAAGATCTGCACGCCCAGGCAGCCGTACGCGAAGAAGCCCGAGGCGGTCGGGAACTGAGTGGCGGGCGAACTGCCCCAGGCGTCGCCGATCTCGCCGTCCCGGCCGCCGTAGTGGTAGGCGGCCACCATCAGGGCGGCGAGCAGGCGCAGTCCGTCCAGGGCGCGCAGCCGGGTGGGTCCGACGGCGCGCAGGGGCACGGGCGCTCCCGGCCGCCGGTGGGCGGGGAGCGTGGGGGGAGCCGGTGCGGTCGTCATCCGAACGCGGCCCGCTTCTTGAGCCGGCGCTGCACGGAACGGGCCCGCCGGGCGACCCGCCGTACGGTGGCGTTGCGCGGGATGAACGCCAGCTGGACCGGCACCCCGCCGGGCAGCGCCAGGGCGGTGAGGCGGCGGCGCTTGAAGTAGCGCCAGGTGCGGGTGTCCAGCCGGGTGGCGAGGTAGCGCTCGGCCGCCGGGCGCAGGTCCGGGTAGATCTGATGCTGCATCGCGTACCCGACCGCCTTGACCAGGCCGGTGAGTTCACGCGCCACCTCGCCCTCGGTGGGCGGCGTCCAGCGGGCCACCGCGGACGCGTCGGTCAGCGGCGGCAGCAGCGCGTCGACGATGGTGACCGGGACGCGGTTGCTGTTCTGGTACGGCGCCAGCCGCTCCAGCAGCAGGTCGGTGCCGATCCGGGCGGCGGGCAGGCCGTAGAACGCGGTGGCCGTCAGCAGCGCGGTGGAGAAGCAGCCGACGACGAGCGCGGGTTTCATGCGCTGGTACAGCACCTCGGCGAGCTGCGGCGTGTCCTCCACGGTCAGCTCGGCGCCGAGCCGCTCCGCCTCCTCCTCCAGCACCCGGGACCAGCGCGCGGGCGCGGTCGGGTGCGGCTTGAAGACGACCCGGCGGTGGCCCAGGTCCACGGCCCCGCGCAACATCTCGACGTGCAGCTCCTCCTCTTCCTCCGCGGTGAGGATGGAGAGCGCGGAGAGGTACTGGCCCAGCAGCAGGGCACCGCCCCCGTCCGGGACGGGCGCCGCCTCCGTACGCCGCTCCGCCTCCTCGGCCAGCTCCGCCAGCACCGCGAGGAACGGCTCGGTGGGCACGGTCTCGGCCGGCACCCCGAACTCGGTGAGCAGCAGCGGCTTCAGACCGGACACCAGGTCCAGGTGGAGCAGGCGCCGGATGCGGGTGCCGACCAGCGGGTCGAGCTTGGAGCGGGTCGGCCCGTAGCTCATCAGGCCGTCCGCGTAGACCTCGACCGGCGCGCCCTGGAAGATCTGGCACAGCGCGAGCGCCGGATTGACCTGGATGGACTCGACGATCAGCTCGACGGGGGCGTCGCCCAGCTCCCAGAGCAGCCGCAGATGGCGCTCCCACAGGGGCGCGTCGTCGGCGCGCGGGGCCCAGCCGCCGGGGTGGAACGGGGAGATCGTCTCGTTCCAGGACCGCACCTCGTCGAACCGCCCCCGCAGCCGTTCGAAGCCGGGCATCGCGTCCAGCGCCGGAGTCGTCTCGGGAATGGCGGCATTGTTGCTGACCAGCAGAATCCGGCGGCCGGCCGGTTCAAAACGGTCGGCGTCCAGGGCTGCGGCCAGAGTGGCGGCGCCGTACAGGGTGGACGCGAAGAAGATCTGCGTACGCGGCCCGGCGGACCGCGCGGAGAATCCGGCGGCGGACATCAGGCGGCCACCTCCACCGGGACCGGCTTGCGGCGCAGCCGACGGAGCCGGGAAGCGCGCTGTACATCCATGGAATCCAGAGCTTCCTTCAATACGTCCTGCGGCATTCGCTTCAATGCCGCGGCACTCATCGAACGCAATTTACGGGCGACCTGCGGTTCGAAACGGTCGATCGAACCGAGGTGGTGGGAAATGATGGCGCAATACGTCCGGACCGCCTTCGGCAGCAGTACCGCCGCGTCCCGGTCCTTCGCCGTCTCCTCGACGACCTGGTCGAACGCCCGGATGAAGTCCAGCTGGCGGACGTCGCCGATCTGGGTCAGTGACGAGGCCACGCCGCGCCGGTAGAAGACGCCCAGCATCCCGAGCACCGCCATCGACTGCGCCTCGCGGTGCAGCCGCCAGATCCAGGGGCGGTCCTCCGCGGTGCGCAGCCCGTGCCGGAAATGCAGCACGCCGTCGTCCAGCAGCCGCCGGTGGTACATCCCGGCCCAGGCGAACGCGTAGTCGACCGAGGTGGAGCGATCGGCGGGCAGGATCAGGTCGCGCGGGTCCATGACGACGTCGCGGCGGCCGTGCGGCACCCGGTGCACGGAGCGTGCCCGCGCGGTGCACTGCACGTGATCGGTGCGGACGAAATCGCAGCCCAGCGCCTCGATCGCGCCGAGCAGCTCCTGGTAGTAGTGGGGGGCGAGCCAGTCGTCCCCGTCCAGGAAGGCGATGTATTCGCCGCGGGCCGCGTCCAGGCCGGTGTTGCGGGCGGTGGCCAGGCCGCCGTTCTGCTCGTGCCGCAGCAGCCGGGCGCCCGGCAGTTCGCGCTCGGCGCGCTCCAGAATCTGCGGCGTCCCGTCGCGCGAGCAGTCGTCGACGAGAAGGAATTCGAAGTCGTCCCGCGCGTTGGCCGCGAGACTTCTCAGGGTGTCGGGCGCGTATGTCTGCACGTTGTAGAACGGCACGATGACGGAGAGCTTAACCACTCACGTGACGTTAGGTGCGGCTCCGGCATTCGTCTTTACCGCTTGCGTACGTCAGGGTGAACGAAGAATGGCGGAATGGTTAACCGCCCTTTCCGGCCTGCCGGTTCGCCGTTCGTCGATGTGCTGTTAACCCTTTGTTGCGGCTCAGTTGGCCCGCGAATCGAAATGCCTTCCTAGCGTCTTCGACGTGCCATCACGTACACCTTCCACGCCACGGGTCGCGGTCCTCGCCGACTCGGACACCCGGTGGAAGTGGGGCGCCCTCACGGCGCACCGCCTCCAGCCCGGCTGCCGGCTCGACGGCTTCCTGCTCCGCGGCCGTGCCACGCCCACCGTCCGGCAGCTCGACGAGGTCGGGGCCCGGGCGGACGCGCTGCGCGAGATCCGCGGGGTCGACTTCGTGCGGTCCGTCGACCGTACCGCCTATGACGTCGTGCTGCTGTCCTGCGTGGGCGGCGCGGTGCAGGCGATGCTGCACGGCCTGGCCCGCGCCTGGGAGGGCAGCGCCCGCCGCCCCGCCGTCGTCACCGGCTACGTCGGCGTGGTCTACGAAAAGCTCGCCGACGGGCTGCTGCTGCGGCACGGCGCCGACGTGGTGCTCGCCAACTCCCGGCACGACGCGGACCGCTTCCGCGCGGTCTACCGGGGCGTGAACGCCGACGACCGCGGCGTCGTGGAGTGCGCGCTGCCCTTCCTCGGCGGCGCCGCGCACGACGGCACGGACGAGGTGCGCACCGTCGTCTTCGCGGTCCAGCCCTCCGTGCCGGACAACCGCGACGACCGCGCGTACCTGCTGCGCCGCGCCGTGGAGCACGCCCGCCGGCATCCGGCGCGCGAGGTGCTCATCAAGCTCCGCAGCAAGCCGGGCGAGCACACCACGCACATCGAGGAGCTGCCGTACCAGAAGCTCGCGGCGAAGGTCCCCGGCGGACTGCCCGCCAACTGCCGCCTGGTCTACGGGAACATGGGCGAGGTCCTGGACCGCACCGACCTGATGGTCACGGTCTCCTCGACCGCCGCGCTGGAGTCCCTGCACCGCGGCGTCCCGACGGCGGTCCTCACCGACCTCGGCATCCGCGAGGCCCTCGGCAACCACCACTTCCTCGGCTCCGGCTGCCTGGCCTCCTGGGACGAGCTGGACGCCGGGTACCTGCCCGAGCCGGACCCGGAGTGGGTCGCGGCGCAGGGCGTGTGCGCCGAAGGGGCGTACGAGAAGGCGTTCGACGCGGCCCGTGCCCGCGTCACCGAGCTGTGCGACGCCGACGGGCTGCCGCCGCTCGCCCCGTACTACACACCCCGCACGGCCCCCGGCTACCTGCCCGGCCTCCTCGCCCGGCACGGCCTGGACCCCAAGGGCGACCCGCTGCCCGGCTACGAGGCCGGCGCGGCGGAGCCGACCGGACTGCGCCGGGTGGCCCGCGACACCGTCCGCGAGGCGGCCCGCGGCGCCTACCGGCACGGCGTCCAGCGCGTCGCCCCCGCCATCCGCCGCTGGGGGCAGCTGTGACCTTCCCCTCGACCGGCCTCCGGAAGGAGCCCGACATGCCGCCGACCGACCGGCCCACCGTCATCGCCGTCATCCCCGCCAGAGGCGGATCCAAGGGCGTCCCCGCCAAGAACCTCGCCGCCGTCGGCGGCGTGCCGCTGGTGGCCCGCGCGGTGCGCGAGTGCCTGGCGGCCCGCCTGATCACCGACGTCGTGGTCTCCACCGACGACGACGCGATCGCGGCCGCCGCGGGCGGCGCGGGCGCGGTGATCGTCCGCCGGCCCGGCGCCATCGCCGGCGACACCGCCACCAGCGAGGCCGCCGTCCTGCACGCCATGGACGCGTACGAGACCGAGCACGGCACCGCCGTCGACGCGGTCCTCCTCGTCCAGTGCACCAGCCCCTTCATCGTCCGCGAGGACATCGACGGGGTGGCCGCCGCCGTCGTCGAGCAGGGCGCCGACTCCGCGCTGACCGTCGCCCCCTTCCACGGCTTCGTGTGGCGCGACGCGGCCGACGACGCCTCCTCCGGGATCGGCGCCGGCCGGGACGCGCGCACCGCGGACGGGCCGGACGCACAGGTGGCCACCGTCGCCACGACCGAGGGCGGCTACGGCGTCAACCACGACAAATCCTTCCGGCCGCGCCGCCAGGACCGCCCCCAGGACCTCCTGGAGACCGGCGCCGCCTACGCCATGGACGCGGCCGGCTTCCGCACCGCGAACCACCGGTTCTTCGGCCGTACCGAGCTGGTGCGCACCGACCCGGCCCGCGTGCTGGAGGTCGACGACCCGCACGACCTGGCCCGAGCCCGCGCCCTCGCCCCGCTGCTCGATGCTCCCCCAAGCACTTCGTGCAGGGGGTACCCCCACTCTTCGGCACTGCCGACGCTGGACGACGTGGACGCGGTCGTACTCGACTTCGACGGCACCCAGACCGACGACCGGGTGCTGATCGACTCCGAAGGACGGGAATTCGTCTCCGTGCACCGCGGCGACGGTCTCGGCATCGGCGCCCTGCGCAAGTCGGAGCAGCTGAAGCTGCTCATCCTGTCCACGGAACAGAACCCGGTCGTCGCCGCGCGGGCCCGGAAACTCCAGATCCCGGTCCTGCACGGCATCGACCGCAAGGACCTCGCGCTCAAGCAGTGGTGCGAGGACCAGGGCATCGCGCCCGAGCGCGTGCTCTACGTCGGCAACGACGCCAACGACCTCCCGTGCTTCGGCCTCGTCGGCTGGCCCGTGGCGGTCGCGAGCGCCCACGACGTCGTACGCGGCGCGGCCCGCGCCGTCACCTCGACTCCCGGGGGCAGCGGGGCGATCCGTGAGATCGCCTCCTGGCTCCTCGGCCCGTCTCTCTGAGGCGTCCCGTCCCGGAACCGACCCGGACACACCCGCCGGACCCGCTCCGGAACAACCGTCCCCGTCTCTCCGAGAGACACCCGACAACGAAGGAACTCTCCACCATGACCAGCAACAACCGCCTCCGCACCCTCGGCAACCGGATCGCCGGCCCCGGCCACCCCGTCTACGTCACCGGTGAGATCGGCATCAACCACAACGGAGACCTGGAGAACGCCTTCGCGCTCATCGACGCCGCCGCCGACGCCGGCTGCGACGCGGTGAAGTTCCAGAAGCGCACCCCCGAGATCTGCACCCCCCGCGATCAGTGGGACATCGAGCGCGACACCCCCTGGGGCCGGATGACCTACATCGACTACCGCCACCGCGTGGAGTTCGACGAGGACGGCTACCGCGCCATCGACGACTACTGCAAGAAGCGCAACATCCAGTGGTTCGCCTCCCCCTGGGACGTGGAGTCCGTCGCCTTCCTGGAGAAGTTCGACGTGCCCTGCTACAAGGTCGCCTCCGCCTCGCTGACCGACGACGAGCTGCTGAAGGCCATGCGCGCCACCGGCCGTACGGTCATCCTCTCCACCGGCATGTCCACCCCGAAGCAGATCCGCCACGCGGTCGAGGTCCTGGGCAGCGACAACATCCTGCTCTGCCACGCCACCAGCACCTACCCGGCCAAGGCCGAGGAGCTGAACCTGCGGATGATCAACACCCTGCAGGACGAGTACCCGAACGTCCCGATCGGCTACTCCGGCCACGAGACCGGCCTGCAGACCACCCTCGCCGCCGTCGCCCTCGGCGCCACCTTCGTCGAGCGCCACATCACCCTCGACCGCGCCATGTGGGGCTCGGACCAGGCCGCCTCCGTCGAGCCGCAGGGCCTGACCCGGCTGGTCCGCGACATCCGCACCATCGAGGAGTCCCTCGGTGACGGCGTCAAGAAGGTCTACGAGAGCGAGCTCGGCCCGATGAAGAAGCTCCGCCGCGTCACGGGCGTCGTCGCCGAGGCCGAGGCCGCCGACCGCGAGCCCGTCTCGGTCTGAGCAGAAAGCGCGACGACACCGTGAGCGCAGCAGACGGGGCCCGGGGCCCTGTCCCCGAGGCCGGGCGTGGGGGCCCGGCCCAGGAGGCGGCGGAAGGCCCTGACTCCCGCAGGTCCGCCCGCCGCACGCGGAAGGGGGAGCCCCGGCAGCACTCGGACGCCACCGGGGCCACCCTCGCCTTCGTCGAGAGCCCCGTGCAGCTGCTCAACGTCCTGGAATGGGCGTACCTGCACCAGGCGACGCAGGCCGGCGAGCTCACCGTCGTCGTGCTCTCCCCGCACGACCCGATGACCCGCGGCCAGCTGCGCCGGATGGCGGAGCTGGCCCGGGACGAGCACTGCACGGTCCGCTGGGAGGAGGCGCGCGGCGGCGCTGCCGCCCCCCTGCGGACCATCGGGGGACTCACCCCGCTGCTGCGCCGCGCCCGCCGCATCGTCATCGGCGACCCGTTCTCGCGCTACGTCCAGCTGCTGCTGACGCTCACCCGGGCGCGGGACCTGGTCGTCGTCGACGACGGCACCGCCACCATGGAGTTCATCTCCCAGCTCGCGCGGGGCGAGCAGCTGGTGCGCTGGCACCGCAGCGGCGGCGGCCGCAGCCCGCGCGACCTGGTCTTCGCGCCGTTCTCCGCGGCGGCGCGCCGCCGGCTCACGCCCGTGCCCGACAGCGACCGCCGCACCGTCGGCGTTTTCTCCTCGATGCCCGTCGAACCCCCGCCGGGCGTCACCGTCACCGCCAACGAGTTCGCCTGGACCCGGGCCCGCTTCGGCCCGCCCCGGCTCACCCGCGGCACCGACATCGTGGGCACCTCCCTGGTCGAGACGGGCGTCGTCGACCCGGACCACTACCTCGCCGCCGTCCGCGCCCTGGCCCGTACGCACGGCGCCACCCGCTACTTCGCGCACCGCAGGGAGAGCGCCGAGAAGCTGCACGCGCTGGCGGCTGCCACCGGCCTGGAGATCGTCCGGCCCGACCTGCCGCTCGAACTGATCGCCCGGCGCGGGCCCATAGGACGGACGATCCTCAGCTTCCCGTCCACCGTGGTGCACACCCTGCCGCTCGCGCTGGTCGGCACCGGGGTCAAGGTCGCGGTCTGCGACGTGGACCCCGCCTGGCTCACCACCAAGGCCTCGCCGCGCGCCCAGGGTTTCCTCTCCGGCGTCACCGGAACCGCCCGTGACGTGCAGCGACTCACCTTCGCCGGGTCCTGCTGAGGGGGGCGTGCACCGCGCCGGTCCCCAAGATCGGGGTTTGGGATTCGCCAGTACGTGAAACCCTACGTCATACCCCCTTGATGACCTGTCCATGCGCCGGGCGGCCTAGATTGTCTTCCCCTAACGGGCTGAACTTTTGTTGATCGACGGACAGTTGCCCCGCCCGGCACCGTAACCTTCAGCGGGTGAACCAACTGATGTCCCGCGGACCCGAAGCCGATGCCAGCCCCGCACGGGGAACCCTGCCCGGAGCGCTCACCGAGGAGTTGCGCGCCGAACTCATCGCCTTCCGGCGGGACTTGCACATGCACCCGGAGCTCGGAAACCAGGAGTTCCGCACCACCGCCGCACTCAAGGCGCGACTGGAGAAGGCTGGCCTGGCCCCCCGCGTCCTGGACACCGGTACCGGTCTGATCTGCGACATCGGCCGGGAACCGGGTACGACACCGGACGCCGACCGTCCCATGCTCGCGCTGCGGGCCGACATCGACGCGCTGCCCATCCCGGACACCAAGACCGTCGACTACCGCTCGACGGTCCCCGACCGCGCCCACGCCTGCGGCCACGACGTGCACACCACCGTCGTGCTCGGCGCCGGCCTCGTCCTCGCCGACCTCGCGGCCCGCGGCCTGCTGCCCGGCCCGGTGCGGCTGCTGTTCCAGCCCGCGGAGGAGGTGCTGCCCGGCGGCGCCACCGACGCCATCGACTCCGGAGTGCTGGAGGGCGTCGGCCGCATTCTCGCCGTGCACTGCGACCCCAAGGTCGACGTGGGCCGGATCGGGCTGCGCACCGGCCCGATCACCTCCGCCTGCGACCGGCTGGAGGTCGCGCTGGAGGGCCCCGGCGGCCACACCGCGCGGCCGCACCTGACCACCGACCTGGTCACCGCGGCGGCGCGGGTCGCGGTCGACGTGCCCGCGCTGATCGCCCGCCGGGTCGACGCCCGGGCCGGCCTCGCCGTGACCTGGGGCCGCCTGGAGACCGGCCACGCGTGCAACGTCATCCCGCAGCGCGCCGAGCTGTCCGGCACCGTCCGCTGCCTGGACCTGGAGGCCTGGCGGCAGGCCCCGGACCTGGTGTACTCCGCGATCGACGAGGTCGCCACGCTGCACCGCGCCAAGTCCCAGATCACGTACGTGCGCGGGGTGCCGCCGGTGGTCAACGAGCCGCTCACCACGCAGCTGCTGCAGAACGCCATGACGGCCCGGCGCGGCCCGGATTCGGTCGAGGACACCGAGCAGTCCCTCGGCGGCGAGGACTTCTCCTGGTACCTGGAGAAGGTGCCCGGCGCGATGGCCCGGCTGGGCGTGAAGCCGGTCGGCGACCCCGTCGGACGCGACCTGCACCAGGGCGACTTCGACGTCGACGAGGAGGCGGTCCGGGTGGGCGTGGAACTGTTCACAGCCGCCGCGCTGCTCGACCGCAACGCGCTGTAGACCCAGCCGTAGGACCCGCTTCGCGACGATCCGATAACGGCTTCCAGACACCCCTTTCTCTGGCATCTACGCGCGTTACGATGCGGCGGAATCAGCGCCGTAGGAGGCGCTACGAGTCGAAGGGGACCCCTCGTGCGCCGGGTAACCAAGATCGCTGCCGCGGGCATAGCCTCCGCGGCTCTCGCTCTCTCGCTCACCGCCTGTGGCGAATCCTCCACCGAGGCCGCCGGCAAGGACAAGGGCGTCGGCCTCGCGTTCGACGTCGGCGGCCGGGACGACCACTCGTTCAACGAGGCGGCGGCCCGCGGCACCGACAAGGCCGAGAAGGAGCTGGGCGTGAAGTCCAAGCTCATGACCGCCAAGAACGGCGAGACCGAGGCCGACCGCGAGCAGCGGCTCACCTCCCTCGCCGAGGCCGGCTTCAACCCCGTCATCGGTGTCGGCTTCAACTACGGCAACTCCATCAACAAGGTCGCGGAGAAGTTCCCGAAGACCACCTTCGCCGTGGTGGACGCGCCGTCCACCGCCAAGAACGTCTACGGCATCAACTTCACCGAGAACGAGGGCTCCTACCTCGCCGGCGTGGCCGCGGCGCTGAAGACCAAGACCAAGAAGGTCGGCTTCATCGGCGGTGTGAACAACGCGCTGATCCAGAAGTTCCAGGCCGGCTTCGAGCAGGGCGTCAAGGACACCGACCCCAAGGTCAAGGTCACGGCGCAGTACCTCTACGCCAACGACGACAAGGGCTTCAACGACCCGGCCGCCGCCAAGGGCAAGGCCAAGGGCATGCTCGACAGCAACAACGACGTCATCTACACCGCGGCGGGCCAGTCCGGCGCCGGTTCGATCGAGATGGTCGCCGGCACGAAGGGCGCCTGGGCCATCGGCGTGGACTCCGACCAGTACGCGCAGCCGGGCCTGGCCAAGTACAAGGACCACATCCTCACTTCCGTGGTGAAGAACGTCGACGTCGCGGTCTACGACGTGATCAAGAGCGTCGAGGACGGCAAGCCGCTGACCGGCACCGCGCACCTCACGCTCAAGCAGCAGGGCGTCAAGCTGGCCACCTCCGGCGGCTTCATCGACGACATCAAGGGCAAGCTCGACGAGGCGCAGAAGAAGATCGTCAAGGGAGACGTCAAGGTCTCCGAGACGCCCGCCAAGTAAGAGCCAGCCAAGGGCTCCACGAGCCCGGTACGGGGGCGGGGCCGTCCCGGCCGCCCCGCCCCCGCTCCTTCTCTCCGAGGAGAGTGCGCCATCACAGCGTCCAGCAGCCCTCCGGCGGAGCGGGCCCCCGCAGCGGCCCCCGCCGTCGAACTCCGCGGCATCACCAAGCGGTTCCCCGGCGTCGTCGCCAACCACGACATCGACATCACTGTCCGGCGCGGCACCGTGCACGCCCTGGTCGGCGAGAACGGTGCGGGCAAGTCCACCCTGATGAAGATCCTCTACGGCATGCAGAAGCCGGACGAGGGCACCATCACGACCGACGGCGAGCAGGTCTCCTTCGCGAGCCCCGCCGACGCCATCGCCCGCGGCATCGGCATGGTGCACCAGCACTTCATGCTCGCCGACAACCTCACCGTCCTGGAGAACATCGTCCTGGGCGCCGAGAAGCTGCACGGCATCGGCGCGGCGGCCCGCGCGGCCGTCCTGGCCGTCTCCGACCGGTACGGGCTGAACGTACGGCCCGACGTACTGGTCGAGGACCTGGGCGTCGCCGACCGGCAGCGCGTGGAGATCCTCAAGGTCCTCTACCGCGGCGCCCGGACGCTCATCCTCGACGAGCCGACGGCGGTGCTGGTCCCGCAGGAGGTCGACGCACTCTTCGACAACCTGCGCGAACTGAAGGCCGAGGGCCTGACGGTCATCTTCATCTCGCACAAGCTGGGCGAGGTCCTCTCCGTCGCCGACGACATCACCGTCATCCGGCGCGGCACGACCGTCGCCTCCGTGGCGCCGGCCGGGACCACCCCCAAGCAGCTCGCCGAGCTGATGGTCGGCAGCGAACTGCCCTCGCCGGAGACCCGCGAGTCCACCGTCACCGACACCCCGATGCTGACGGTCGACGGGCTGCAGCTGAGCGCCACCGACCCCGACGGCGTCGTGCGCGCCGTCCTGGACGGCATCGGCTTCACCATCCACAAGGGCGAGGTCCTGGGCGTCGCCGGCGTGGAGGGCAACGGCCAGGCCGAGCTGGTCGAGGCCATCATGGGCATGCGCGACCCGGACGGCGGCACCATCACGCTGGACGGCGCGGACATCAGCCACGCGCCCACCCGCAAGCGGCGCGAGGACGGCATCGGCTACGTCCCCGAGGACCGGCACCGGCACGGCCTGCTGCTGGAGGCCCCGCTCTGGGAGAACCGCATCCTCGGCCACGTCACCGAGAAGCCCAACTCCAAGGGCCGGCTGCTGGATCTCAAGGCGGCCCGCACCGACACCGAGCGGATTGTCGCCGAGTACGACGTCCGCACCCCCGGCATCGAGGTCACCGCGGCCTCCCTCTCCGGCGGCAACCAGCAGAAGCTGATCGTCGGCCGCGAGATGAGCCACCACCCCAAGCTGCTGATCGCGGCGCACCCCACGCGCGGCGTGGACGTCGGCGCGCAGGCACAGATCTGGGACCAGATCCGCGCGGCCCGGCGCGAGGGCCTGGCCGTGCTGCTGATCTCCGCGGACCTGGACGAGCTGATCGGCCTGTCCGACACCCTGCGGGTGATGTACCGGGGCCGGCTGGTCGCGGACGCCGATCCCGCCACCGTCACCCCCGAGGAGTTGGGCTCGGCCATGACCGGCGCCGCCAGCGGCCACCTGGAGCACGTCGAGGACGCGGAAGGGGGCGAGGGGGAGTGAAGAAGATCGACCGTACGAAGCTGACCCTGGGCATCGCCGCGCCGGCGCTCGCCATCGTCGCCGCCCTGCTCATCACCTCGGTGATCATCCTGGCCACCGGCAAGGACCCGCTCCACGCCTACACCGTGATGGTGGACTTCGGCTCCAAGAGCGACAGCCAGGTCTGGATCATCAACAAGGCGGTGCCGTACTACCTCTCCGCGCTGGCCGTGGCCATCGGCTTCCGGATGAACCTCTTCAACATCGGCGTGGACGGCCAGTACCGCATCGCGGCCTTCTTCGCCGCGGTCGTCGGCGGCGCGCTCACCCTCCCCGGCTTCCTCCAGATCCCGCTGATCATCATCGTGGCGATGCTGGTCGGCTCGGCCTGGGCGGGCATCGCGGGCGTACTGAAGACCACCCGCGGGGTCAGCGAGGTCATCACGACCATCATGCTGAACTCCATCGCGGCCGCCGTGATCGGCTACTTCCTCCAGGACGGCCGGCTCGCGGTGAAGGACGGCAACCTCTTCCACACCCCGGACCTGCCGGCCTCCAGCCACTTCTTCACCATCCCGACCCAGCCCGACCCGCTCGACGGCTTCCTCGTCGTCGCGGCGATCGCCGGCGTCGCGTACTGGTTCGTCCTCGGCCGCACCCGCTTCGGGTTCGACCTGCGGACCGTCGGCCAGTCGGAGTCCGCCGCGCAGGCCGGCGGCGTCAGCGTGAAGCGCATGGTCGTCACGTCCATGCTGCTCTCCGGTGCGGCGGCCGGTCTGATCGGCATGCCGACGCTGCTCGGCGTCTCGTACAACTACGGCACCGACTTCCCCGTCGGCATCGGCTTCACCGGCATCGCCATCGCGCTGCTCGGCCGCAACCACCCCCTCGGCATGGCCGCCGGCGCGCTGCTGTGGGGCTTCCTGGAACGCACCGGCACCCAGCTGGAGTTCGAGGACTACGAGCAGGAGATCGTCGGCGTGATGCAGGGCGTCATCGTCCTGTGCGTGGTCATCGCCTACGAGGTCGTACGCCGCTACGGCCTGCGGATCCAGCAGCGCAGGGTCGGCGAGGAACTCGCCGCGCAGGCCCGCAAGACCGACAAGGCGGAGGTGTCCGCGTGAGCCAGAACCTCACGGCCCCGGTCGCGAAGGACCCCGGCGGCAAGGGCGGCAAGCTCACCGCGGCCCGCGCGAAGCTGACCTACCCCAAGGTCCTGCTGATCCTCGCGGGCGCCCTCGTCCTGCTCTCCCTGCTCCGCGTCGTCACCGGCGCCACCGACCTCACCGGGTCGGGCCAGTACACGGCAGCGCTCAACGCCGCCGTGCCGATCGGCCTCGCGGGCCTCGGCGGCCTGTGGGCCGAGCGCTCCGGCGTCATCAACATCGGCCTCGAAGGCATGATGATGCTCGGCGCGTTCTCGGCCGGCTGGGTCGGCTGGGAGTACGGGCCCTGGGCGGCGGCGCTGGCCGGCGTCATCGGCGGCGCGCTCGGCGGCCTGATCCACGCGATCGCCACCGTCACCTTCGGCGTCGACCACATCATCTCCGGCGTGGCCGTCAACATCATGGCCCTGGGCCTCACCCAGTTCCTGGCCAAGCTGTGGTTCGGCGCGGAGGGCAGCGCGGCGGCGCAGGCGGGCGGCAACGACAAGCAGTCCCCGCCGATGGACGACATGCCGACCTTCACGGTGCCGGGACTCTCGGACTGGCTGCTCTCCATCGAGAAGCACCACTGGTTCCTCGTCTCCGACCTGGCCGGCATCCTCGGCTCGCTGGTCACCCACGTCTCCTGGCTCACCGTGCTGGCCGCGGTAGTCTTCGCCGCCAGCTTCTTCGTCCTGTGGCGCTCGTCCTTCGGACTGCGGCTGCGGTCCTGCGGCGAGAGCCCGGTCGCGGCCGAGTCGCTGGGCGTCAACGTCTACACGTACAAGTACGCGGCGGTGCTGGTCTCCGGCGCGCTGGCGGGCCTCGGCGGCGCGTTCCTCGCCATCTACGTGCACATCTACCAGGACGGCCAGACCGGTGGCCGCGGCTACATCGGCCTCGCCACCATGATCTTCGGCAACTGGCGGCCCGGCGGCGTCGCCATGGGCGCGGGCCTCTTCGGCTTCATGGACGCCTTCCAGCTGCGCGGCGGCGGCGAGACGGTGCACGCGCTGCTGCTCCTGCTCGCGGTGCTGCTGGTCGGCCTGGCGATCTGGAAGCTGCGCGGCGGCCACCGTGTCCAGGGCATCGTCAGCATCGTCGTCGCCGTCCTGCTCGCCCTCTGGTACGCCACGACCGACACGGTCCCGCTGGAAATCGTCTCCGTGGCGCCGTACATCGCTACGCTGCTGGTCCTGTCGCTGGCCGCCCAGCGACTGCGGGCACCGAAAGCCATCGGCAAGGCGTACCGAAGGGGTCAGGGCAAGTGACCGACGCACCGCGCAGGACCGGGGCACCGCGCGCGACCGGCGCGCGCCGAGGGGGCCGGGACACGTGACCGACGCTCCCGACTGGGAGAAGCTGCGCGAGCGGGCCCGGGACGCGATGTCCCGGGCCTACGCGCCCTACTCCGGCTACCCCGTCGGTGCGGCGGCCCTCGTGGACGACGGCCGCACCGTCACCGGCTGCAACGTGGAGAACGCCTCGTACGGCCTCGGCCTGTGCGCCGAATGCGGCCTGGTCTCCGAGCTGTTCGCCACCGGCGGCGGCCGGCTCACCGCGTTCGCGTGCGTGGACCGGTACGGCAAGGTCCTGATCCCCTGCGGCCGCTGCCGCCAGCTGCTGTTCGAGCACGGGGGTCCGGACCTGCTGGTCGACACCGAGGCCGGGATCCGGCCGTTGAACGACCTGCTTCCGGACGCGTTCGGGCCGGAACACCTGACCCGCTGAACCGTTCCCCGCACCCTTTCTATGCGTGTAGACATAGGGGAGCACCCGTGGAAAGGAACGCTCGATGGACGCCATCTCCGTCATCCGCGCCAAGCGCGACCGCGCCGAACTGACCGACGACCAGATCGACTGGATCATCGACGCGTACACCCGCGGCGAGGTCGCCCACGAGCAGATGTCGTCCCTCGCCATGGCGATCCTCCTCAACGGCATGAACCGCAAGGAGATCGCCCGCTGGACCGCCGCGATGATCAACAGCGGTGAGCGGATGGACTTCTCCTCCCTCGCCCGCCCCACCGCCGACAAGCATTCCACCGGCGGCGTCGGCGACAAGATCACCCTCCCGCTGGCCCCGCTGGTCGCCGCCTGCGGCGCCGCCGTGCCCCAGCTCTCCGGCCGCGGCCTCGGCCACACCGGCGGCACCCTGGACAAGCTGGAGGCCATCCCCGGCTGGCGCGCCGACCTCACCAACGACGAGCTGCTCGCCATCCTCGGCGACGTCGGCTCCGTCATCTGCGCGGCGGGCGCGGGCCTCGCTCCCGCCGACAAGAAGCTCTACGCGCTCCGCGACGTCACCGGCACCGTCGAGGCGATCCCCCTGATCGCCTCCTCCATCATGTCCAAGAAGATCGCCGAGGGCACCGGCTCCCTGGTCCTGGACGTCAAGGTCGGCTCCGGCGCCTTCATGAAGAACCTCGACGACGCCCGCGAACTCGCCTCCACGATGGTCGAACTCGGCACCGACCACGGCGTACGCACCTCCGCGCTGCTCACCAACATGGCCACCCCCCTCGGCCTGACCGCGGGCAACGCCCTGGAGGTACGCGAATCCGTCGAGGTCCTGGCCGGCGGCGGCCCGGCCGACGTCGTCGAACTGACCCTCGCGCTCGCCCGCGAGATGCTCACCGCGGCCGGCCTCCCCGACGCCGACCCGGCCAAGGCCCTCGCCGACGGCTCCGCGATGGACCACTGGCGCCGCATGATCCAGGCACAGGGCGGCGACCCCGACGCGCCCCTCCCGGTCGCCCGCGAGCAGCACGTCGTGAACGCCGCCACCTCCGGCGTCCTCACCACCCTCGACGCCTACGCCGTGGGCCTGGCCGCCTGGCGCCTCGGCGCGGGGCGCGCCCGCAAGGAGGACCCGGTACAGGCCGGCGCCGGCGTCGAACTCCACGCCAAGCCCGGCGACGAGGTGCGCGCCGGCGAGCCCCTGCTCACCCTGCACACCGACACCCCGGAGAAGTTCGCCGCCGCCATCGAGGCCCTCGACGGCGGCGTACTGATCGCCCCGCCCGGCACGGACTTCGTCCCGGACCCGATCGTCCTGGACCGCATCGCGTAACGCTCCCCGCGCCGCAGCACGGCGGGCGTGCCCCACGAGGGTGCGCCCGCCGCGCGCTTCCCGCCCGCCGGTGTTCTCCTGGCCGCATGGCCAAAAAGAACCAGCACAGCGGGAAGAGCGGACGGAAGAGCCAGGACGGCCTCGGCATGGGCGACAAGGTCACCTGGAAGTCCCACGGCGGCGAGGCCGTGGGCAAGGTGGAGAAGAAGATCACCCACCGCACCGAGGAAGCCGGCCGCACGGTCGACGCCTCCCCGGACGACCCCCAGTACAAGGTCCGCAGCGAGAAGTCCGGCGGATCGGCCGTCCACAAGCCGGAAGCCCTGAAGAAGAAGGGCACGTAACGCGCCGTGGCGAAAGACGACGACGACCGCGACGCGACCTGGCGCGACTTCCGGGACGCGGTGAACATGACCCCGTCCGAGCTGGAGAAATGGCTCACGACGGACGAGTCCCAGGACGCCGGGCAGCACAAGGGCGGCGGCGAGTCCGTCGGCCACGAGTCCGGCCGGAAGATCGTCGCCATCCTCCGGACGAACCGCGCCGACCACTCCGACGCCGACCACGCCCACATGCGCAAGGTCACCGGCTACGTCCACCGCCACGCGGCCCAGCGCCCCAAGGGCGACATCAAGGACTCGACCTGGCGCCACTCCCTGATGAACTGGGGCCACGACCCGCTCAAGAGCTGACGTCCGCCGGTGGACCGCAACGGACGAAGGGGCCGTCCCCGCCAGGACAGGTGGCGGGGACGGCCCCTTCGGGCTTTGGATCCGCGCTACGCGGCCTTCTGCATCTGCAGTACTCGCTGTTCCGCGACCGCCTTGCGCGTGGCGTACAGGGTGACCGCCGCCGCCACGACCATCGCCAGCAGGCCGAGGGCGACCGTGGCCGCCCAGCCGCCGGCGTGGAACGCCACCGCGCCGAGCGCACCGCCCGCGCTGGAGCCGATGTAGTACGCGCTCTGGTACAGCGCCGACGCCTGCGCACGGGCCGTCTTCGCCGTACGGCTGACCGCCGAGGACGCCACCGCGTGGCCCGCGAAGAAGCCGGCGGTGATCAGGACCAGGCCGAGGACCACCAGGATCAGCACGTCCGCCAGCGACAGCAGCAGGCCCGCCGCCGTCGTGCCGACGGCCAGGTACAGCGCCCCGCGCCGCCCCGTCCGGCCGACCAGGCGGCCGGCCGCGGCCGAGGAGACCGTGCCGACGAGGTAGACCAGGAAGACCGAGCCCGCGATGCCCTGCGGCAGCGAGAACGGCTCGCCGACGAGGCGGTACCCGATCACCGTGTAGACCGCGCCGAAGACCGTCATGAAGAGCGCGCCGATGGCGTACAGACGGCAGAGCAGCGGGTCGGAGAGGTGCCCCAGGATGGTCCTGCCGAGCGCCTTGGGGCCGACCGCCTTCGGGACGAAGTGCCGCGCCTTCGGCACCATCAGCCGGAAGACCACCGCGCAGATCACGGCCATCGCGCCGACCGCGGCCAGCGCCGCGCGCCAGCCCCAGGCCTGGGCGACCCAGCCGGTCACGATCCGGCCCGACATGCCGCCGATGCTGTTGCCCGCGACGAACAGCCCCACCGCGGCGACCAGCGCCTTGGCCCGTACCTCCTCGGCCAGGAAGGCCATCGCCGAGGCCGGCACGCCGGCCAGCGCCACGCCCTGGACGGCGCGCAGGGCGATCAGTACGCCGAGCGAGGGCGCGAACGGCACCAGCATCGCCACCACGGCGGCGACGCTCAGCGACACCGTCATCATCGTGCGGCGGCCGAACCGCTCCGAACAGGCGCTCAGCGGCAGCACCGCGAGGGCCAGACCGAAGGTCGCCGCGGACACGGTCCAGCTGGCCTGGTCCGGCGTCACCCCGAGGTCGTCGGAGATGGCGGGCAGCAGCGCCTGCGTGGAGTAGAGGAGGGCGAAGGTCGAGATGCCGGACGCGAAGAGCGCGAAGCTCATCCGGCGGTAGCCGGGGCCCCCGGGCCGCAACTTGCCGGCCTCGGGGTCGGCAGCGGTCGCGGCGGAATCGACGGTGGTGGACGACTGGGCAGAGGCGTCCGCGCGGGTGGTGGCGGACGCCCTGGTATCAGCGGAGGGCATGACCCGAACGTACGACCGTCACAGTTCATGCGTCCAATGCATCGAAACGCCATAATCGATTCCATGCCGCATGATCACAGCTCACAGCGTCCTCTGTTGCAGCTCCGCAACAGAAAAGACACCCCGGATTCGTCCTGGGCGGCGGTGCTGGCACCTCGCCTCGCCCAGTTCGAGGCGGTGGCCCGGCACGAGCACGTGACCCGCGCCGCCTACGAGCTGGGCATGCCGCAGCCGACCCTCAGCCGCGCCGTCGTCCGCCTGGAGGAGGAGCTGGGCGTCGCGCTCTTCGCCCGGCACGGCCGCACCCTGTCCCTCAGCCCGGCGGGCCGCGCCTTCCTCGCCTCCGTGGAGCGCGCGCTGAGCGACATCGAGCGCGCCGCCGAGTCCGTACGCGCCGACGCCGACCCGGCCGCCGGGAAGGTCGCCTTCGGCTTCCTGCACACCCTCGGCTCCGAGACCGTACCGGGCCTGCTGCGCACCTTCCGCGCCGACCACCCCAAGGTCCGCTTCCAGCTCGTGCAGACCTACGGCGAGGCGATGCTCGACCGGCTCCGCGCCGGCGACCTCGACCTCTGCCTGACCTCCCCGGTCCCCGACGCGCCCGAGCTGGTCGCCCGCCGCCTGGACGAGCAGAAGCTCCGCCTGGTCGTGCCCGACGACCACCCGCTCGCCGTCCGCAAGCGCATCCGGCTCGCCGAGGCCGCCGACGAACTGTTCGTCACCCTCGAACCCGGCTTCGGACTGCGCCGCATCACCGACGCCCTGTGCGCCGAGGCCGGCTTCACCCCGAAGGTCGCCTTCGAGGGCGAGGAGGCCGAGACGCTCCGCGGCCTGGTCGCGGCCGGCCTCGGCGTCGCCCTCCTCCCGCCCCCGCCGGTCCCGCGCCCCGGCGTCGTCGAACTGACCGTCACCGCGCCCCGCGCCGTCCGCGAGATCGGCGTCGCCTGGCTCGACGGCCACGTGGACACACCCCCGGTGGCGGCCTTCAAGAAATTCCTGCTGAGCCGCCGGGGGCAACTGCTGAACTGAGGGCGGGGGAGGGGGCCGAGGAGCGGGCGGCTCGCCTGTTTCCTGGCAGGGCCCCTCCCTCTCCCCGCAAGGGGGAAGCCCCCGGGAGCCCGGTGACGGGGCCCCTCCCCCACCTCCGCCACACTCCTCCCGAAGCTACCGGCACCCACTGACAGTCCGGCTCGGGCGGCTCAGCCCGGGCCCCCGTCGGCTCAGCCCCGCCCGGGCGGCTCAGCCCGGCCCGAGGTGCTCATCTCCCCAGCGTCGCCCCAAAACCCGCCGCCAGGGGCATTCGCAGGCCCAGTGGTGGGGGTGCGGCCATGGCGTCCTGGACGGGGCGGGAGTAGCCGCGGTGGAAGAGGGAGCCGAGGACGAAGTCGGTGGTGAGGGAGCGGAGTTCGGCGCGGTGCTGGTGCAGTCCGTGGCCGTCGGAGTGGACCTCGAAGCGGCAGGTGTCGCGGTTGATCTTCTTGGCGCGCTCGGCGTAGCGGAAGGAGAGGTCGGGGGCGATGCGCGCGTCGTTGGTGCCGTGCACCAGCAGGACGCGGCGGCCCACCAGTTGCTTCACGGGGTCGGCCGGCGCTGCGGCCGGGAGCCAGGGGGCGATGCCCAGGACGGAGTTGACCGCCGGGTGGCCGGCGGCGAGCAGCGCGGCCCGGGCGCCCGTGCCCGTACCGACCAGGCAGACCGGGACGTCGCCGTACCGCCTGACGATCTCGGTCACCGCCCACTCCGCGTCCGCCGCCGGGTGGGCCGCCTCGCCGTTCCAGCCGCGGCAGCGGAAGTGCAGGACATGGGTGGTCAGCCCGTGTCCGCGGCCGGCCCGCGCCAGCGCCGTCGCCAGTGAGCGCGCGGCCAGCGCGGCCGCCGGCGAGATCCGCGCGGTGCTCGTCTCGCAGCCCTCGGGCAGTAATACGGCGACCGCGTTCACCGCGCCGTCCGCCGTCCCCGTACCCGTCCCCGAGCCCAGTCGTTTCCCCAGCCGGGCCGTGCGCCCGGACACCGATCGGCCATCCATGGGCAGAACGATGGCAGAACGGGGGTCGGTGGCCCACCCCGTGTACGGGTCACTGTTCCGTATCGGTGCTGGACGGCGGTGCGGTGGCGGTGCCCGCGGCCGTACGGCAGTCGTACGGGCGTGCCGGGGGAGTCCGTACGGGGCGGCCGGGACGGGTGGGAGACGCGGCCGGATCGCTAGTGCGTTCTACGCGCGTAGGGGCTACAGTGCGGCAATGACGAGCGAGACCACCAACCTCCCGACCGCAGAGCAGATCCGCCGCGCGCCGAAGGTGCTCCTCCACGATCACCTCGACGGCGGTCTGCGCCCCGCCACGATCGTCGACCTCGCCCGCGAGACCGGGTACGACGGCCTTCCCGAGACGGACCCGGAAAAGCTCGGCATCTGGTTCCGCGAGGCCGCCGACTCCGGCTCGCTGGAGCGCTACCTGGAGACCTTCGCGCACACCTGCGCCGTCATGCAGACCCGCGACGCGCTGGCCAGGGTGGCCGCGGAGTGCGCCGAGGACCTGGCCGCCGACGGTGTCGTCTACGCCGAGGTCCGGTACGCCCCCGAGCAGCACCTGGAGAAGGGGCTGAGCCTCGAAGAGGTCGTCGAGGCGGTCAACGAGGGCTTCCGGGAGGGCGAACGGCGGGCGCGCGCCAACGGCCACCGCATCCGCGTCGGCGCGCTGCTCACCGCGATGCGGCACGCGGCCCGCGCCCTGGAGATCGCCGAACTGGCCAACCGCTACCGCGACCTGGGCGTCGTCGGCTTCGACATCGCGGGTGCCGAGGCGGGCTACCCGCCCACCCGCCACCTGGACGCGTTCGAGTACCTCAAGCGCGAGAACAACCACTTCACGATCCACGCGGGCGAGGCGTTCGGACTGCCGTCGATCTGGCAGGCGCTCCAGTGGTGCGGCGCCGACCGGCTCGGCCACGGCGTGCGGATCATCGACGACATCCAGTCCCCCAAGGACTCCGACAAGCTCCGTCCAGGGGGTGCCCCCATCGACATCGGTGAGGTGAAGCTGGGGCGGCTGGCCTCGTACGTGCGGGACAAGCGCATCCCGCTGGAGATGTGCCCGACCTCGAACCTCCAGACGGGGGCGGCCACTTCCTACGCCGAGCACCCGATCGGGCTGCTGCGCCGGCTGCAGTTCCGGCTGACCGTGAACACCGACAACCGCCTGATGTCCGGTACGAGCATGTCGCGCGAATTCGAGCACCTGGTGGAGACGTTCCGGTACACGTTCGACGACATGCAGTGGTTCACCGTCAATGGAATGAAGAGCGCCTTCCTTCCTTTTGATGAACGTCTGGCCATGATCAACGACGTGATCAAGCCCGGTTACGCCGAACTGAAGTCGGAATGGCTCTTCCCGAAGGGGCGCGCGGACTCGGCGTGAGCAGGGCATCCTGACGCTCGGTGAGGCGCTGGGGCGGAGGCCGCCGCGCGGCTCGTACGGCGCCGAACCGGGCATGTGGGATGTTTGCGGCTTCGGCGATCATGTCTTTAGCGTCGGGTGCCGACAAACCCCCGTCACGAGGACAAAAGTTGATGAAGCAGGGAACCGTCAAGATCATCGGTGCCGCGGCCCTCGGTGCCGCCATCGCCGCCACCGCGGCCGGGACTGCCTCCGCCGCCACCGCGGCCGAGCCGGTCACCGGTGCCGCCAGCGGTGCGCTGCAGAGCGTCACCGGCAAGGCCGCGCCGGCCTCCGACGAAGGCGGCCAGACGAACGCCAAGGGCAACCTCCTCGGCGGCCTGCCGACCGGCGGCGTCACCAAGGCAGTGGGCGGCGGCCTCCCGCTCGGCGGCTGAGACACCGCGTACCAGCGCGCCCCGGCCCGTACGGATGCGTACGGACCGGGGCGCGCCGTGTGCCGGTGGGCGCCGGGCGGGCGGCCGGTGCTCCCGGCCGGCCCGCCGCGGCG
The DNA here is from genome assembly GCF_040643545.1 of Streptomyces sp. NPDC047117. Lineage (NCBI taxonomy): Bacteria > Bacillati > Actinomycetota > Actinomycetes > Kitasatosporales > Streptomycetaceae > Streptomyces > Streptomyces sp. NPDC047117. The sequence goes on from NZ_JBEYUN010000007.1 coordinate 400,420, forward strand.
CGCGGCTCACCAGGCTTCGCTGTACTTCTTCTCCGACGGGAGGAAGATCCACAGGGCCAGGTAGACCAGGAACTGGGGACCGGGCAGCAGACACGACAGCACGAAAATCACGCGCATCGTCGTCGGTGTCGTGCCGAAGCGCCGGGCCAGACCCGCGCAGACTCCGGCGATCATCCTGTTGTTGCGGGGGCGGACCAGTGCGGCGGCCATGGGGCTCGACTCCTCCGTAGGTTTGCGGGCCGCTTCCGGTGCGACCCGATGCCTCCACGCTAAGTGCGCGAGCCGGACAGTACGTCGGCCTGCCGAGCGATCCCGACCCTGGCGATCGTCGGGGTCCGCCCCCGCCGCGGGTCATCCCGGCGGCGTAGCCGGGCCCTGACCACAGGGACGACGAGCAGGTGCGCCAGCGCGACCCCGAGCGTGTTCAGCAGCACCACGTCGACGTCCGGCACCCGCCCCGGCACCGTGCTCTGGAGCAGTCCGACGGCGAAGGCGATCATCGCGCCCGTGAAGACGGTACGGGTGAAGGAGCCCAGCGCGGAGGCGGTGAGCCGGCCGCCCGCCATCGGGAGCAGTACCCCCAGGGGCGCCATCAGGAGGACCGCGCCGCCCAGCTGGTGCGCGGCCTCCCACGGGCCCAGCGCCAGCGCGCCGCGGATCGTCTCCAGCGGCCGGAGGTTCGCCTCGGGCACCCAGGGCACCGCCCGTGGTCGCAGCGTCAGCGAGTAGACGACCGACAGATGCGCCAGAAGAAGCACGAAGCCCGCGGCGCGCATACGGAAACCGGCCGTCGTGCCGGGGCCATGATGCTGCACACCCGCCCAGACGCCGTGACCGGCGGCGGCGGTTCCGTGCGGGCCGTCACAGCGGTCCGGCGGGTGCCGGGCGGGGGCTCAGCCCTTGTCCGCGGCCGGCTTGCTGCTCCAGGCGGCGTTCCGGGCGGTGTCCGGGTGGCGGAGGACGGCGTCGGAGCAGTCGTAGTGGCGCGGCGCCGCGTCGTCCGGGCCGCCGAGCACCGCGGCCCGCTTCCCGTCCACCGGCATCCGCGTCCCGTACGTGCACACCAGCTGTGCGAGCGCGAACGACGGCAGGTCCTCCGGGCGGGTGTTCAGCCGCAGCGCGTCCTCGGGGTCGCCGTCCCGCGGCCCGGACACCGTCAGGTCCTCCGGCACGGCCGTCTCGAAGCCCGCCAGGGCCTCGCCGGGCGCCGGCTGCTGCCGCAGCTCGGTCAGGAGCGTACGGGCCATCTGGGGCCGGTCCTCGGCCGTACCGGCCTTCGGCAGCGACACGGTCCGCTCCACCGGCACCAGCCCCGAGCTGCACACCAGGTAGATCCGAACCGGCACCCCGACCGGCACCTCCGGCACCCCGGCCGCGTCTTGCGCCTTGCAGCTCACCCGTGAGGGCGCGCCGCCCGCGTCCACCGGTACCGACGTACCGCGGATGCCGCAGCCCGCGACGGTGGCGAGCAGGGCGACGGCTGCGGCGGTCCGCCGGGCCGCCCGGCCCGTGGCCCGCCTCATCGCTCGCCCTCCGCCGCCGGGCCGTCGCCGTCGCTCTCGCCGGTCCGCTGCCGCGGCTCGGCGGTTGCTCCCGGCCCTGAGCCGTTCTCCGCGCCGGGGCCGCCGTCGCCGCCCTCCGCGAGCCGTGAGGCGTCCCTCGGGAGGCGCAGCGTGAAGACCGCGCCGCCCTCCTGGGAATTGGCCGCCGTGATCTCGCCGCCGTGGATGTGCGCGTTCTCCATGGCGATGGAGAGGCCCAGGCCCGAGCCCTCGGACCGGGGGCGGGACGCGCTCGCCTTGTAGAAGCGGTCGAAGACGTGCGGCAGTACTTCTTCGGGGATGCCGGGGCCGTGGTCCCGTACGCGGATGAGCAGCCGGTCGCCGTCCGCGCCGGATTCCGTACGGACGGAGACCCGTACCGGCGAGCCGCCGTGCTTGAGGGCGTTGCCGATGAGGTTCGCGAGGATCACGTCGAGGCGGCGCGGGTCGAGCCGCGCCATGATGCCGCGCTCGGCGTCCAGCTCCACCGCGTCGAGCCAGGCGCGCGCGTCGATGCACGCGGTCACCTGGTCCGCGACGTCCACGTCGTCCAGGACCAGCCGGGCCGTCCCCGCGTCAAAACGGGTGACCTCCATCAGGTTCTCCACCAGGTCGTTCAGCCGCCGGGTCTCGCTGACCACCAGCTGCACCGCGGGCGCGATCATCGGGTCCAGCGCGTCGGCCTCGTCCTCCAGGACCTCCGTCACGGCCGTGATCGCGGTCAGCGGCGTCCGCAGCTCGTGCGACATGTCCGCGACGAACCGCCGCGAGGACGCCTCCCGCGTGCTCAGCTCCTCCACCCGCTGCTGGAGCCGCTCGGCGGTCCGGTTGAAGGTACGGGAGAGATCGGCCAGCTCGTCCGTTCCGGTCACCCGCAGCCGGGTGTCCAGCTTGCCCTCGCCCAGCTCGCGCGCGGCGGTGCCGAGCCGCTGCACCGGGCGCAGCACGGTCGTCGCGGCGGCCTGCGCCAGCAGCGCCGAGCCGACCAGCGCCAGCAGCGTGGCCACGCCCAGCGACCAGGCGAGCGAGTTCAGGTCCTGCCGCTCGGTGGCCAGCGACTTGAGCATGTACCCCGTCGGGCCGCCGCCGTTCAGCCGCGCCCCTGCCACGAAGTACGGGTCGTCCTCGATCTCCTGCCGCTGCCAGTACAGGTGGTACGGCGCCCGGTTCGAGGCGTCCACGGGGCGCCGCTGCTCCACGGCCTTCTGGAGCGTCTTCGGCACGGTCTTCAGGTTCAGCAGGTCAGGGTCGGTGGTGGCGGTGCAGGTCCGGCCCGCGCCGTCCTTGGCGAGCAGCAGTACGTCGTAGTTCTGCGGGCCGGCGGCCATCCGGCGCGCGGCGTCCCGCAGTTCCCCGCAGGCCGGGTGGAGCGGCAGCGACCGCGTACGCTCCGCCAGCTGGGTACGGAAGTCCTTCAGCGCGGCGTTCTGCGTACGGTCCAGCACGGTGTTGCGGTTGAGCCAGTAGGCGATGCCGGAGGCGGAGACCGCCGCGGTCAGCGCCACCAGCGCGAAGACCACCACCAGCCGGAGCCGCAGGCTGGTCCAGCGCAGCAGCCCTGACGCCACGCCGCGCAGCCGGCCCGCGGCCGGTTCGCTCACTGCGGGGTGTCCAGCCGGTAACCGACCCCGCGGACCGTGCGGATCAGCGTCGGCGAGGACGGCACGTCCTCCACCTTGGCCCGCAGCCGCTGCACACAGGCGTCCACCAGGCGCGAGTCGCCGAGGTAGTCGTGCTCCCACACCAGGCGGAGCAGCTGCTGTCTGGACAGCGCCTGACCGGGCCGGCGGCTCAGCTCCAGCAGCAACCGCAGTTCGGTCGGCGTGAGTTGCAGGTCCTCGCCGTTCTTGGTGACGGTCATCGCCGAACGGTCGATGACCAGCGAGCCGAACGTCGCCGAATCGCTCGACTCGCGTTCGCCGCGCCGCAGGACCGCCCGGATCCGGGCGTCCAGCACCCGCCCCTGCACCGGCTTGACGACATAGTCGTCCGCACCGGACTCCAGTCCGACGACCACATCGATGTCGTCGTTGCGTGCGGTCAGCAGGATGATGGGCAGTTGGTCCGTACGGCGGATCCGCCGGCACACCTCGAAACCGTCGATCCCCGGCAGCATCACGTCCAGGACGATCAGGTCGGGGCGCTGCTCACGCAGCAGTTTCAGGCCGTCCTCGCCCGTCGCCGCGGTCACCACACGGTGACCCTGGCGGGACAGCGAGAGTTCGAGGGCCGTGCGGATGGCGTCGTCGTCCTCGATCAGCAACAGGAAAGGCACGTGCGCCATTCTGGCCCATGGCGCGGCCGGACTTCGACCGGCGGCGGCCGTCCGCCCCTCTCCGCACGCGCCCCACCCGCCCCGGCGCACGCCGCGAGCAGGCGCTGTGAACCTCACGCGGCCCCCTGTGACAGGGCTGTGACAGTCGGCGGACAACGCGATGAAACTGCCGCGGCAGAGTTTCTGGCACCGGGTGAGAACGGCCCGGAACCGCAGATGAACGAGCCGGCTCAACCGACGGGGGGCGCGAGATGAACACACTGCACAGCACCGCCAACAGCGCAGTAATCACGCGTCTCCACGATGTCGTGCGGGCCGGGGAGAAGTCCGGTGCCGTGAGCGGGCGGGGGTGCGCTCGCGGCACCGGGCGTCAGCGTCAGGCCGCGTTCTTCGTGACGCCGGTCGAGGCCGTTGACACCGTCGTGGGAACCGCGGCTCCGGCCGCGGACGGGGGGACCGACGGGGGACGCACGTACGGGGAGGCCACGGAGGAGCGGAGCGCCGCGCCGGCGGCGGTGGACAGCGAAGCTGAATTCACCGCCTACGTCCAGGAGCGCCGCGCCTCCCTGTACGCCACCGCCTACCACCTGACCGGCGACCGCCACGAGGCCGAGGACCTGCTGCAGAGCGCGCTGTTCTCGACCTACCGGGCGTGGGACCGGATCAGCGACAAGGGGGCGGTCGGTGGGTACCTGCGCCGCACGATGACCAACCTGCACATCAGTGCCTGGCGTCGGCGGAAGCTGAACGAGTACCCCACCGAGGAACTGCCGGAGACGGCCGGTGACCACGACGCGATGCGCGGCACCGAGCTGCGTGCCGTGCTGTGGCAGGCACTGGTCAAGCTGCCCGAGACGCAGCGCACGATGCTCGTCCTGCGCTACTACGAGGGCCGGACGGACCCGGAGATCGCCGACATACTGAACATCAGCGTCGGCACGGTGAAGTCGAGCATCTGGCGTTCGCTGCGGCGGCTGCGCGAGGACGACGTCCTCAGCTTCGGCCGCGACCAGGAGGAATCCTTCGGCGAGCTGGTGGCCTGAGGGCGGGGACCCACGGGGGAAGCGGTCCGGGGGGACCGCGGTACGGGGGGAACACGGGGGAAACGCAGGGGGGAACGGGGAAGAGGAAGCGGGAACCGGCAGACGGGGGGTCTGCCGATTCCCGCTTCTTCGTGTCTGTTGCGGGTGAACGCGCTGCCGCGTCAGCTCCGTACGGGGTCGGAGGCGCCGGCGCCCGCCGACGCTATGCGGGTCAGCGCCTCGGCCTTCGCGCAGGCGTACGCGCCCAGGGCTGTCTGCCGGGCCACCACCGTCCGCTCGGCGCGCAGCAGCCGCAGCCCCCGGCGCACCAGCACCCCGGCGGGCTTGCGGCCTTCGCGCAGGTCGCGCAGCAGCCGCCGCCGGAAGGTCGTGGCCGGTCTGCCGCGCAGGCACAGCGCGTCGGCCAGCACGCCGGCGGTCCGGCAGGCCGCGACGATCTCCGCGGCGAAGATGCCCTCGGCGATGAACAGCGGCGCGCCCGCCAGTTCCAGCTTCTCCTCGCCGGTCCGGGCGCTGGCGGCGAGGTCGTACACGGGGACGGCCGTGCGGCCCGTACGGCACAGCTCCTCGATCGCGGTGACCGCGGTGGCCGCGTCCCAGGACAGTGGCGAGTCCCAGTCGGTGCCGCCGTCCGGGAGCAGCGGCAGGGAGGCGTCCGTGGCCTCCTTGTAGAAGTCGTCGAGGCGCAGCACGGGCAGGCCGGTGCGGGCGGCGAGGGAGGACTTTCCGGAGCCGGAGGGGCCGGTCAGCAGGATGACGCGGGCGGGCGGCGCGCTGGGGAGAAAGCTCACGGGCACTCATTGTCCCGCATTCGCCCGTGTGAGCTACCCCAGCCGTACAAGGTGGAATGTGGACACATCAGTCAACTACGCTGCGCATCCGACCCATTACAGACAATCGGCTCACCGGTGGCGGTGCGGCGGTCGGCGCCGCCGCGACGGACTCCACAGGCAGGTGCTCATGGCCTCTCACGCACGTCTTCCCCAGCAGAGCCGTACGGCGCGCGGGCTGCTGCGCGCCGGGCTCGCGGTGTCCATGGCGGGCGCCGCACTGGCCACCGGCGCCTCGACCGCCACGGCCGCCGACGGGAAGTCGGATCCCGCGAGCCTGGAGGACATCCGGGCGGCCACCGGCGCCACGGTCGGCGCGCTCCAGCAGGCCACCAGCAGCGGCCTCGGTACGGTCAAGAACCTCCATCTCAACCCCCTCTCCGGCACCGGCAGCGACCCGACGGACAACGCCGTCGGCACCCAGATCGCCGACTTCAAGCCGATCAGCACCGCGGGCCTGACCGCGCCGCTGTCCAGCGGAGCGGCGCTGGGCCAGCTGCCCGTCGTGGGCGCGGTGACGCAGGCCCTGCCCGGGTAGGGCCCCCGGACGTACGACAGGGGCGCCCGCGAGCCGTACGGACGGCCGCGGGCGCCCCTGTGGCGCGTGCTGCGGCGGGCTCAGACGCCCATCGGGTGCCAGACCGTCTTGGTCTCCAGGAAGGCCAGCATGCGGTCCGTGCCGGGGTCGGCGGCCCAGTCCACAGCCTGTGGACGGCGTACGCGCTTGAGGTTGTCGGCGGCCGCCGTCTCCAGCGCGGTCGCCTCCTCCGCGTCGCCCGCCACGCCCGCGAGGTCGATCGCGTTGACGTCCTGGTGCGCGGCCAGCGGGCCGGCGATCTCCGCCGTACGGCCCGAGAGCACGTTCACCACGCCGCCGGGCAGGTCGGAGGTGGCCAGCACCTCGCCCAGCGACAGCGCGGGCAGCGGCGCCTTCTCGCTCGCCACCACCACGACGGTGTTACCGGTGACGATCGCCGGCGCGATCACCGACACCAGCCCCAGGAACGAGGACTCCTGCGGCGCCAGTACGGCCACCACACCGGTCGGCTCGGGCGTGGAGAGGTTGAAGTACGGGCCCGCGACCGGGTTCGCGCCGCCCGCGACCTGCGCGATCTTGTCGGACCACCCGGCGTACCAGACCCAGCGGTCGATCGCCGCGTCCACCTGCGCCGCCGCCTTGGACTTCGACAGTCCCTCGGCGTCGGCGACCTCGGAGACGAACTGCTCCCGGCGGCCCTCCAGCATCTCCGCGATGCGGTAGAGGATCTGCCCGCGGTTGTACGCGGTCGCGCCCGACCAGCCGCCGGCCGCCTTGCGGGCCGCGACGACCGCGTCCCGGGCGTCCTTGCGGGAGGACAGCGGGGCGTTGGCGAGCCACTTGCCCTTGGAGTCCGTCACCTCGTACACCCGCCCGCTCTCGGACCGGGGGAACTTACCCCCGACGTACAGCTTGTAGGTCTTGAAGACGCTCAGCCGATCAGACATTCAGGTACGCCTCCAGACCGTGCCGGCCGCCCTCGCGGCCGAAGCCCGACTCCTTGTAGCCGCCGAACGGGGAGGCCGGGTCGAACTTGTTGAACGTGTTGGACCAGACGACGCCGGCGCGCAGCTTGCCCGCCATCCACAGGCTCCGGGAGCCCTTCTCGGTCCAGATGCCCGCGGACAGGCCGTACGGCGTGTTGTTCGCCTTGGCCACGGCCTCCTCCGGCGTACGGAAGGTCAGCACGGACAGCACCGGGCCGAAGATCTCCTCGCGGGCGATGCGGTGCGCCTGCGTCACGCCGGTGAACAGGGTCGGCGCGAACCAGTACCCCGCGCCGGGCAGTTCGCAGGCCGGCGCCCAGCGCTCGGCGCCCTCGGCCTCGCCCGCCTCGGCCAGCGCCTTGATCCGGGCCAGCTGCTCGGCGGAGTTGATCGCGCCGATGTCGGTGTTCTTGTCCAGCGGGTCGCCGACCCGCAGCGTCTGCATGCGCCGCTTGAGCGCGTCCAGCACCTCGTCCTGGACCGACTCCTGGACCAGCAGCCGGGAGCCCGCGCAGCAGACATGGCCCTGGTTGAAGAAGATGCCGTTGACGATGCCCTCGACGGCCTGGTCGATCGGCGCGTCGTCGAAGACGATGTTCGCGGCCTTGCCGCCCAGCTCCAGGGTGAGCTTCTTGTCCGTGCCCGCGACCGTACGGGCGATGGCCTTGCCGACCTCGGTGGAGCCGGTGAAGGCGACCTTGTTCACGTCCGGGTGCGCGACCAGCTCGGCGCCGGTCGAGCCGTCGCCGGTCAGGATGTTGACGACACCCTTGGGCAGGCCCGCCCGGCGGCAGATGTCCGCGAAGAACAGCGCGGAGAGCGGCGTGGTCTCGGCGGGCTTCAGCACGACCGTGTTGCCGCAGGCCAGCGCCGGGGCGATCTTCCACGCCAGCATCAGCAGCGGGAAGTTCCAGGGGATGACCTGCCCGGCGACGCCGAGCGGCTTCGGGTCCGGCCCGAGGCCCGCGTGGCCGAGCTTGTCCGCCCAGCCCGCGTAGTAGAAGAAGTGCGCGGCGACCAGCGGCAGGTCGGAGTCGCGGGACTCCTTGATCGGCTTGCCGTTGTCCAGCGACTCCAGCACCGCCAGCTCGCGCGAGCGCTCCTGGATCAGCCGCGCGATGCGGAAGAGGTACTTGGCGCGCTCGGCACCGGGCAGCGCCGACCACTTCTCGAACGCCTTGCGGGCGGCCTTCACGGCGCGCTCGACGTCGGCGGTGCCGGCCTGCGCGACCTCGGAGAGGACCTCCTCGTTCGCGGGCGAGACGGTCTTGAAGACCTTGCCGTCGGCCGCCTCGGTGAACTCGCCGTCGATGAACAGCCCGTAACTCGGCGCGATGTCGACGACCGCGCGCGACTCCGGCGCGGGTGCGTACTCGAAAGCCTGCTTTTCCATGGGCATGGGGTCTCAGTCCACCGTCACGTAGTCGGGGCCGGAGTACCGGCCGCTGCTCAGCTTCTGGCGCTGCATCAGCAGGTCGTTGAGGAGGCTGGACGCGCCAAACCGGAACCAGTCCGCGGTCAGCCACGCGTCGCCGAGGGTCTCGTTGACCATGACCAGGTACTTGATCGCGTCCTTGGTCGTGCGGATGCCGCCGGCCGGCTTCACGCCGACCTGCACCCCGAGCTGCGCGTGGAAGTCGCGGACGGCCTCCAGCATCAGCAGGGTCACCGGGGGAGTGGCGTTGACGCCGACCTTGCCGGTGGAGGTCTTGATGAAGTCGGCGCCCGCGAGCATCGCGAGCCAGGAGACCCGGCGCGCGTTGTCGTACGTCTGCAGCTCGCCGGTCTCGAAGATGACCTTCAGGTGCGCGGCGCTGCCGTCCGCGCGGACGCAGGCCTCCTTGACGGCCTTGATCTCCTCGAAGACCTCCAGGTACCGGCCGGAGAGGAACGCGCCCCGGTCGATCACCATGTCGATCTCGTCGGCGCCGGCCGCGACCGCGTCCCGGGTGTCGGCGAGCTTCACCGGCAGCGCGGCGCGGCCGGCGGGGAACGCGGTGGCCACGGAGGCGACATGGATGCCGGAGGCGCCCAGCGCGTCCTTGGCCGTCGCCACCATGTCCGGGTAGACGCAGATCGCGGCGACCTTCGGCACGGTGCGGTCGGTGGGGTCGGGGTTGACGCCCTTGGCGCACAGGGCCCGGACCTTGCCCGGGGTGTCCGCTCCTTCGAGCGTCGTCAGGTCGATCATCGAGACGGCGAGGTCGATGGCGTACGCCTTCGCCGTGTTCTTGATCGAGCGGGTGCCGAGCGCGGCGGCGCGGGCTTGCAGCCCGACGGCGTCGACGCCCGGGAGGCCGTGCAGGAAACGGCGCAGCGCCCGGTCGTCGGCGGTCACGTCCGCCATCGACGCCAGACGGCCCGCGGCTTCCTTGCCGTATGCGGGAACAGTGGTGGGCATGGTCACGAGGGGAGCATATCTACGCGCGTAGCGGTGTGTCACCCCTCCAGGTGGTACCGGGGAATTCCGGGCGGATTCCGCGCCCCCGGGCCGGGCGGCCGGCCATCGATGCCGGACCGCAACGTCCGGATGCCGGACTGTCGGGCACAATCGCCGGTATGACGAGCCCGGACAACTCCTCCAGCCGGCCCGCGCAGACCTACGCGGACCGCACCTACCGGTCGCCCGCGGCCCTGGTCGGCGGCGTCCTGCTGCTCGCGCTCCTCGCCTGGCTGGGCATCGACGCGCTGATCAACGGCACTCCGCGCACCCGCCTGTTGGCGGTCGCCGGGCTGCTCTTCGGCGTGCCGCTGATCATCGCCTACACCCTGCGGCCCGTGGTGCGCGCGAACGCGGAGCGGCTGACCGTACGGAACCCCTTCCGCACCATCACGCTGCCCTGGGCATCGGTCGAGGACCTGCGCGCGTCCTTCTCCTGCGAGGTCTTCGCGGGCGGCAAGAAGTACCAGCTCTGGTCGATCCCGGTCTCGCTGCGCCAGCGCAAGCGCGCCAACCGGATGTCCGCCAAGGCGGCGGGGGCCGCCGCGCGCGGCGCCGAGCCGGTGGAGGTGCGGCGCGCGGCGGCGGACCGCTCGCTGGAAGAGCTGCGCGAGCTGCAGGAACGCAACGCGGTGCGCGAGGAGGCGCAGGGCGCCGTCGCCGTGCGCTGGGCGTACGAGATCCTCGCGCCGCTCGCGGTGGGCGCCGTCGCGCTGGTGGTGCTGTTCGCGCTGTAGCGCGAGAACCGGGGTACGGGGCGGGTGGCGCGCCCGGTAGCCGACCGCGGCGCCGTCGTGGCCGGTCGCGCAGTTCCCCGCGCCCCTGAAGGGGCGGGCCTTGAGGCCCGCCCCCGGGTGTCACAGACCCGCCGCGGCCGACAGGTCGGACTTCACCGCGGCGAGCGCAGCGGCGGCCGTACGGCGTGCCTCCGGGAGCGCCTCCCGGGACGCGACCGGGACGACGGCCTCCAGGTAGCACTTCAGCTTCGGCTCGGTGCCGCTGGGCCGGACGACCACCCGGCCCGCCGCGACCTCGCCGGCCCCGGACAGGGTGTACCGCAGGCCGTCGGTCGGCGGCAGCGAAGCCGAGCCCTGGGACAGGTCCTCGGCCGAGGTCACCGCGAGCCCGCCGAGCGAGGCCGGCGGCTGCTCGCGCAGCCGGCGCATCGCGTCGGAGATGACCGACAGGTCCTCCACCCGCACGGACAGCTGGTCGGTGGCGTGCAGCCCGTGCTCCACGGCCAGGTCGTCCAGCAGGCCGGTCAGCGTGCGCCCGTCCCGCTTGAGCACGGCCGCCAGCTCGGTGATCAGCAGCGCGGCGGTGATGCCGTCCTTGTCCCGCACCCCGGCCGGGTCGACCGCGTACCCCAGCGCCTCCTCGTACGCGTACCGCAGGCCGTCCACCCGGGCCAGCCACTTGAAGCCGGTCAGCGTCTCCGTGTACGGCAGGCCGGCCGCCGCGGCGATCCGGGAGAGCAGCGAGGAGGAGACGATCGTGGTGGCGACGGTGCCCTGCGCGCCCGAGCCCACCACATGGGCGGCCAGCAGCGCGCCGACCTCGTCACCGCGCAGCATCCGCCAGCCCGCGGCGGCCTCCGGGTCCGGTACGGCCACGGCGCAGCGGTCCGCGTCCGGGTCGTTGGCGATGACGATGTCGGGGTCCGCCGTACGGGCCGCCGCGAAGGCCAGGTCCATCGCGCCCGGCTCCTCGGGGTTGGGGAACGCGACGGTCGGGAAGTCCGGGTCCGGCTCGGCCTGCTCGGGCACGACCACCGGCGCCGGGAACCCGGCCCGCTCGAACGCGCCGACGAGCACCTCGCGGCCGACGCCGTGCATCGGCGTGTAGACGACGCGGGTGTCCCGCGGCGAGCCGGCCGTGAGCACCGCCTGCGTGCGCTCCAGGTACGCCGTGAGGACGTCCTCGCCGAGCACGTCCCAGCCGCCCTCCGGGCGCGCCACGTCGGCCAGCGCGCCGACCGCGTCGATCCGGGAGGCGATCTCGCCGTCGGCGGGCGGCACGATCTGCGAGCCGTCGCCGAGGTAGACCTTGTAGCCGTTGTCGCGGGGCGGGTTGTGGCTGGCGGTGACCTCCACGCCGGCCACCGCGCCCAGGTGCCGGATCGCGAAGGCGAGCACGGGGGTGGGCAGCGGACGCGGCAGCAGCGCGGCCTTCAGGCCCGCGCCGGTCATGACGGCGGCGGTGTCCCGGGCGAAGTCGGCGCTCTTGTGGCGCGCGTCGTAGCCGATGACGACCAGGCCGTCGCCCTGACCCTGGTCCTTGAGGTACGCGGCCAGGCCGGCGGCGGCCCGGATGACGACGGCGCGGTTCATCCGCATCGGGCCCGCGCCCAGCTCGCCGCGGAGGCCCGCGGTGCCGAACTGCAGGGTGCCGGCGAACCGGTCCGCCAGCTCGTCGGTGTCCTCGGTCTCGATGAGCTTCGCCAGCTCTTCGCGGGTCTCGGGGTCGGGGTCCTCGGCCAGCCAGGCCTTCGCCCGGCCGGTCAGCTCCGCGGGGACGGTTGCCACGTGATGCTCCTGCCTGTGGGGTGCGTGAGGGGTGCCTGTGGGTGCGGTGCGCGTGCGGTACGGACCGGGCTCGGGTGCGGGGCACGGGAGGCCGTGCCGGGCGCGCACGGCGTCGGCGAACGTGGCGCCGCGCGCACGGTGCCCTACGGACGGACCGGCGTACGCCCTGGTTCCCGCGTACGCCCCGGCTCCTCACCCCTACCCCGCGTCCGGCCCGGACGGCGGGAACCGGCCACCGGCCGGTTCCGTACCGGGCCGCGTCAGATCTTGCTGAGCACCTGGCCGAGCAGGCTGCCCATGCGGGTCGCGGAGTCGCGGCCGGCCTGGAGCACCTCTTCGTGGTTGAGCGGCTCGCCGGTCATGCCCGCGGCGAGGTTGGTCACCAGCGACAGGCCCAGCACCTCGGCACCCGCCTCACGTGCGGCGATGGCCTCCAGGACGGTGGACATGCCGACCAGGTCGGCGCCGAGCGTACGGATCATCCGGATCTCGGCGGGGGTCTCGTAGTGCGGCCCGGGGAACTGGGCGTAGACGCCCTCCTCCAGGGTCGGGTCGACCTCCTTGCACAGCGCGCGCAGCCGCGGCGAGTACAGGTCGGTCAGGTCGACGAAGTTCGCGCCGACGATGGGGGAGGTGGCGGTGAGGTTCAGGTGGTCGCTGATGAGGACCGGCTGGCCGGGACGCATGCCCTCGCGCAGACCGCCGCACCCGTTGGTGAGCACGACCGTCTTGCAGCCGGCGGCCACGGCGGTACGGACGCCGTGGGAGACGGCCGCCACTCCGCGGCCCTCGTAGTAATGCGTCCGGCCGAGGAAGACCAGTGCGCGCTTGTCGCCGATGAGGTACGAGCGGACCTTGCCGCCGTGCCCCTCCACCGCCGGGGGCGGGAAGCCCGGCAGCTCGGTGACGAGGAATTCGTGCTCGGGCTCGCCCAGCGCCTCGGCGGCCGGAGCCCAGCCGGAGCCCATGACCAGGGCAACGTCGTGGGTCTCGGCGCCGGTCAGCTCGCGCAGGCGGTCGGCGGCGTCGGTGGCGGCGGTACGGGGGTCGCTCGCCAGGTCCGGGGTAACAGATGCGTTCACGCGGACGAGGGTAGCCGGTAATCGCCTACGCGCGTAGATGTGTCTCATCACGGACGTGCGACGGTGCGTTTCGTCTTTTCCTACGAACCGGCGGCGGCGAGCCCGCGCCGCCGGGCCCCGCGCGCCCTCAGCAGGGCCGTTTCCGCAGCTCCATCACATAGTCGTGCGGAGCACCCGCCGACTCGGCCGCGTCCGCGATCTCGCCGAGGTACCGGGCGGAGGGCAGCCCGCCCTCGTAGCCGTTCAGGACGTACAGCCAGGCCGCCTCGTCGCCGTCCAGCGTGTGCACCCTGACCCGCATCCGGCGGTATATGTCCATGCCGACGCCCTCCCACCGGTCCATCGACTCCTCGTCCATCGGAGCGATGTCGTACAGCGCGACGAAGACCTGGGAACGCGGTGCCTCCACCAGCGTGGCGAGCGCCCCCTCCCAGCCCATCTGCTCCCCGCCGAACGTGAGCCGCCAGCCGTTCAGCCAGCCGGTGCCGCGCAGTGGTGAGTGGGGGGCGCGGCGGGACATCAGCCGCGCGTCGAGGTTGCCGGCGTAGGCGGCGTAGAGCGACATGGATCAGAGGGTACGGGAGGGCGGGCCGGGTCCCGTGGATCCACCGGGGCCACCGCGTCCGGCCTGCGCTCCCGCGGACGGCGGGTCCGTACGGCGGCCCCCGCGCTGAACGCGGGAGGCACGTGCGGGACAATGAGTACGTACTGCATCTCCCGGGGGGCGACCCCCGGGACCCCCGGCCGGAACCGCGCCGGTTGGGCCGGAATACGAGAGCGCGAGGCGTAATCCCTTGACCCGGATCGTGATCATCGGTGGCGGACCTGGCGGCTACGAGGCGGCGCTGGTGGGCGCCCAGCTCGGCGCGGAGGTGACCGTCGTCGACTGCGACGGCCTCGGCGGCGCATCGGTGCTCACCGACTGCGTCCCCTCGAAGACTCTCATCGCGACGGCCGAAGTGATGACCACCTTCGACTCGTCGTACGAAGAACTCGGCATCATCGTCGAGGACGACACCCCGCACATCGACCGCCCCGCGCGCGTCGTCGGCGTGGACCTCGGCAAGGTCAACCGCCGTGTGAAGCGCCTCGCGCTCGCCCAGTCCCACGACATCACCGCCTCCGTCACCCGCGCCGGCGGCCGGGTCATGCGCGGCCGCGGCCGGCTGGAGCCGGGCCAGGCCGTGGACGGCTCCCGCCAGGTCACCGTCACCGCCGCCGACGGCAGCGAGGAGACGCTGACCGCCGACGCCGTACTGGTCGCCACCGGCGCGCACCCCCGCGAGATCCCCGACGCGCAGCCCGACGGCGAGCGCATCCTGAACTGGACGCAGGTATACGACCTGGACGAGCTCCCCGAGGAGCTCATCGTGGTCGGCTCCGGTGTCACCGGTGCCGAGTTCGCCGGCGCCTACCAGGCCCTCGGCTCCCGCGTCACCCTCGTCTCCTCCCGCGACCGCGTGCTCCCGGGCGAGGACCCGGACGCCGCCGCCGTCCTGGAGGACGTCTTCCGCCGCCGCGGCATGAACGTCATGTCCCGCTCCCGCGCCGCCTCCGCCAAGCGCGTCGGCGACCGCGTCGAGGTGACCCTCTCGGACGGCCGTACGATCACCGGCACGCACTGCCTGATGGCCGTCGGCTCGATCCCGAACACCGAGGGCGTCGGCCTGGAAGAGGCCGGCGTCAAGCTCAAGGACTCCGGCCACATCTGGACCGACAAGGTCTCCCGCACCTCGGCCCCCGGCGTGTACGCGGCCGGCGACTGCACCGGCGTCTTCGCGCTCGCCTCGGTCGCGGCCATGCAGGGCCGGATCGCGATGTACCACTTCCTCGGCGACGCGGTGGCCCCGCTGAACCTGAAGACCGTCTCCGCGAACGTCTTCACCGACCCGGAGATCGCCACTGTCGGTTACAGCCAGGCCGACGTCGACAACGGCAAGATTGACGCCCGCGTCGTGAAACTGCCCCTGCTGCGCAACCCGCGTGCAAAGATGCAGGGCATCCGCGACGGCTTCGTCAAGCTGTTCTGCCGCCCCGGCACGGGCATCGTCGTGGGCGGTGTGGTCGTATCACCGCGCGCGAGCGAGCTCATTCATCCGATATCGATCGCGGTGGACAACAACCTGACGGTGGAGCAGATCGCCAGCGCCTTCACCGTCTACCCCTCGCTCTCCGGCTCGATAGCCGAGGTCGCGCGGCAACTGCACACCCGCAAGTCCGCCGGGGAGTGAGCCAAGCGGGGCCCGTGCCCGGTGCCGGGCCCCGCATCTCTTCCCGATCGCTCAGTCGTCCTCCGCCACTACGTACAGGTGCAGCGATTTGGACAGCGCATCGACCCCTGTCATGGCTTCCTGCCAGACGCTGTCCTTGAGTGACTGGTAGGTCGGCTCCATCTCCTCGCGGTAGTCATCGAACGCTGCTCGCGCGGCAGCGATGCCGTGGCGCACGCGCTGCTCCGCTTGGTCGCCCTTCGTCGTGCTGGTGTCCGTGGGCTTCATCAGCACGCGTTGGCGCAGCCAGTCGTTGTTGTGGTGCGGAGTGTTGGGCAGCTCGGCATCAGAGAGGAATGTGCCGTTCTCGTCGATGCGGGGGAACGCCTCACGGCGTCGGGAGGCCCGCACGACTGCCATGAGCTGACGGATCCCCCAGTCGTTAGTGATCATCTTGTCGATGACTGTCGATGCGTGGCCTCGGTACGCCGCGGAACCGCGGTCGACGCCCAGACCGCCCAGAGCCAGCAGGGGTACGACGGCCCGGGCGATCACCTCGTCGCAGCGCGGGCCGTTAGCTCCGTCTGCCACCTCCGCCAGCGCTTCCTGCTCCAGCTGATCGAGATCTGTGTCGGTGGGCCGGGACGGCAGGTCCCAGTCCTGGCCGGCCCGTCCCCACAGTGCATTGACGGCAGCGTTGCGCGCGCGTTCCAGCAGCTGCTGGTCCTGGCTGGAAAAGGAGCGGAGGGCCAGTTCGATGGCGTACGGAGACCGGCTCTTCGGTGAGAACGCCTTGGAGCCGAGTACTTCATTGATCACCTTGCGGCGGGCACGGTCGGGCGTCGTCATCAGCCGGATCAGCCAGGCGCACCGCTCGTCCTGGTGCACGCTGTAGCCCAGCTTCTGCGCGACGGCAGTGAGGTCCTCGCGGCCGAGGGCGAAGACCAGTTCGTCGGCGCTGATCAGCCCGTAGTCGGCCAGCGTGTTCACGGCGCGCTCTGCCAGCAAGGTCTTTTGCGCCTCGGCGGAGAAGGCCTTTGGCTCGATGTTCTGGGCGCCCAGTGCAAGATTGAGGGTGCTGACGTAGCTCGGCTTGCCGGTGCGCTGCTGAGTGGAGGCTTGTTCGGACCAGCTCCAGCCGACGATCAGATCGGCCTCGGCGGTGAGGGCGTTGACCTTTGCTTCGGCCGCGACCAGGTCGGTCAGGCGAAGCCGCTCGTCGTCCGCCAGGTCCGTGGCATCTTTGGCGAGCCCCCGGACCAGCTTGGCGAGCCAGCGGCGCTGCTCTGCCGGATCCATACCGAGGATGGCGGACTCGCTGAGACCGAGGATCCGGTGGGCCGACGCGGTTCTCGACGAGCCGTCCACCACACCCACCGCCTGCCGGGGCGTGCCGTCGGAGAACCGGTATTCGACGTGACCGGCGAGCAGGGGCATGAGTACCCCGTTGGCTCCGATGTCGTCCACCCAGCTGTTGTTCCTGCGGACGAAGTCGGCATTGGCGTCCAGCGCGCCGGCGACAGCGGCCCGGGTTCCCCGGTAGATCAGGGACGGCACATCCGCAGGGGATTCCGGTGCCGGGAGCGCCAGGCGGGCCGATCCTCTCGCCCCCACCTCGGGATCCGACAGGTACGTCTGCCCGACAACGAACCGGCCATTGGTCGCGTCGACAAGCAGGAACGGTGTCCACACAGTGGTGCGCAGCAGGTGCAGGACACGGTTCCCACGGACCCGCTGCGGCCTAATTTGAGCCGGCCGGACGCCGCGCGGATCGACCACCGTGGCCAGCAGCTCCCCGGCGGTCTCCTCGTCGTGCCCGATCTGGACGCCATCGGCCTGTACGAGCCGCTCGGCGGCGGCATCGACCGACCGGCGGTCCCGCACCGTGAGCTGTGCGATGCGGTCCCGCAGTACCTCGATGCGGTCTCGATAGTCGGCTTCCGGGATGCTGTGTTCTATTTCCATTTCACTCATGTGTGGCTGACCTCCTGCTTGACCGGGTTATCCATGACGGGCAGAGTGGAGTGGGCTGGGCCCAGGAGGGCTCGGCAAGTGGGGCCAGGTGATCCGCCGGACGACGGAAGCCTGGCCTTCGCGCTTTCACGGAGCGGCGGGACCGTGGGCAGCAGCGCACTGGCCGCAGGTCAGCACCGTCGTCTTGGTATTGGCGCGGAGTTCGCTCCAGTACCGCAGATCGCCGTCCAGCGCTGCTCCGAAGGCCCCCAGCACAATGTCGGCGGTCCAGAGCGCGTGCTCGGTCGCACCGGCCGCGTGGTCCACACGGATGGTGGGCGGCAGGACACCCGAGCCGCGCATGCCAGCCAGCCCGGCGATGTCCCGCCGGTCCAGCTCCGGCCCCCGGGACTCGAAAAGAACCCGTGTCACCCCCCGCTCGCCCAGCGCGGCCAGCAGGGTCTGCATCGCCTTGCGGCGGGCGCGCTCCTGCCGCCTGTGCTCCATCGCGCACCAGGTGGCGATGAGTACCTCCGGCCCGATCGACGCGGTACGGCTGACCAGCAGCGGCCGTCGGCGCTCACCCTCGTCGCGCCAGTGCAGCTTCCGCTGCCCGCTGAGCCGCAGGGAACTCATCTCCTCCCGAACTGCCGGCACCATGGCCAACGGCAGGAGGATGGCGGACAGCAGGTAGATGCCGTCTCCCTGCGCACGACGGCGCAGCGATTCGTCGCAGAATGCCGTCAATGTCCATGCGTCAGGGCTGACGGGCCGTAAGGGCTTCAACGCTCGACCTCCTCGGAGCCTCTCGGCTCAACGCAGGAAGTCGGTGTGCCCGGAAATCTCCGGGCTGGGGACTGCCCTGCACTCCGTCATGCGAGAGCGCGCGGCGCTCGCACGTTCCAGTGGCAGACTCCGATCGCCGGTACTCACCTGGGAGGGCACCCCTCGGTGGAGCCATGAAGCTTCAGACGAAGGATGTTCGCAGGGCGGTTCTCCGGTGGCAGCGGCTGTACGGACGGAGTCCCGCGCTGCGACCGGATCTCCTGAGTCCTGGTGGAGCGGAGATCTGTGTTTCACGTGTTGACCGGGGAGCGTACGGTGCGAAAACCGTTCCTGCAACAAAAAGATGATGTACGGTCAGTTTTTCGCCACTCGTCGAGGTGACGACCGGTCATGCGTCCGGCCAGAGCGCCTTTGGCCGGCCTCCGGCCGCCAAGTAGGCCGTAGGGCAGAGCGTGTGCGTAGCGGGGTGTCTCCCGCGTCGGCTCCCGTCGGAGGCGACCCGAGGATTTGGCAGGTGGGTTGCCGCCTCAGTACCTATGCTCGCTATCTCGACCCCCGTGGGCGAGGTCGGGGTGGTGAGGTTCGGGCGGGTTCGCACGAACGACCGCCCTATATCACTCGCGGGTGTCGGAGACGAACAACTTCCGATAATTGGTGCAACCTGCTGAAAACAGACGGTCGTTGGCGTTACTGTCAGTTTCGTGTTCGCTGCAGAACGTCGCCAATTGATCCTTGAAATGGTGCGAGCGAACGGAGCGGTTTCGCTCCGTGAGCTCGCCCGCGTCGTCCAGACCTCAGAAGTGACCGTACGGCGGGACGTGCGGGCACTGGAGGCGGAAGGACTGCTCGACCGCCGGCACGGCGGTGCGGTGCTGCCGGGTGGCTTCACCCGCGAATCCGGCTTCCCGCAGAAATCCCATCTAGCAACCGCGGAGAAGACGGCCATCGCCGATCTCGCCGCGAGCTTCGTCGAAGAGGGCGAGGCCATTGTCGTCGGCGCGGGGACGACCACACAGGAGCTGGCCCGCCGGCTCGCCCGGGTCCCGGGGCTGACCGTCGTGACCAACTCCCTGTTGGTCGCCCAGGCCCTGGCGCACGCCAACCGCGTCGAGGTCGTCATGACCGGCGGCACGCTCCGGGGCTCCAACTACGCGCTCGTCGGCAGCGGTGCCGAGCAGTCCCTCCAGGGGCTGCGGGTGTCCCGTGCCTTCCTGTCGGGCAGCGGTCTGACCGCCGAGCGCGGACTCTCCACCTCCAACATGCTCTCCGCCAGCGTCGACCGGGCGCTGGTGCAGGCGGCGGCGGAGGTGGTGGTCCTCGCCGACCACACCAAACTCGGTACGGACACCATGTTCCAGACGGTGCCGACCGACGTCATCACACGCCTGGTGACGGACGAACCGCCCGGCCACGACGACCGTGCCGCGACCGAACTGCAGGCCCTGGCCGACCAGGGCGTGCAGATCACGGTCGCCGGCGGGGCCGCGGCGGCGGCCGCCCAGGGCCAGGGGAGTGCGGAAGGTACCCCGGCGGCGGACCGCCGGGGTCCGAGAAGGGAGGTACCACTGCCGGGACAACGGCGCAGCCATTCCCCCACCGGCGCCGGGCCGCAGCTGCGCTCGGCCGCGCTCGCACCTGATCCGCAGTCGGGCCGGGTCGCCGACCTGGCGCCACGACGGCGCTGAGCGCTGAGAACCGCGGGGTCTCAGCCGCTCGGCACGTGCTTCCGTACGACTACGTCGCTCACCGGCCGGCCTTCAGGCCGGTCAGGGTGAGTGTCAGCAGCCGGTCGGCCAGTTCCGGGTCGTCCGGCGACTCCTCCGCGGCCAGCGCGATGCCGTTGGTCAGCTGCATCAGGTCCCGGATGTCCACATCGGGACGTACGGCACCGGACTGCTGGGCCCGGGTGAGCAGTACGCCGCCCGCCTCGCGCATCGGCCGGCTGCATCTGGCCAGCCCGGAGCTCTCGTCGGCCGGCGCCGCCATCAGCGCGCGCGACAGCCCGCGGTAGGTGCTGGCGTGCGTGATGATCGCGCGCAGCCACTCCACCAGCGCGGCACAGGGCTGCGGCGCGTCGCCCAGCTCCCGTGCGCGGGCCAGCAGGGCCTCCACCTCGCACTGGAACACGGCGCCCATCAGCGCGGTCCGGTCCGGGAAGTGGCGGTAGAGCGTGCCGATGCCGACACCGGCCCGGCGCGCGATGTCCTCCAGCGAGGTGTCCGTGCCGCGCTCGGTGAAGGCCGTCCGGGCCTCCGCCAGCAGCCGCTCGTAGTTCCGGCGCGCGTCGGCCCGCATGGGGCGTGCGGAATCGGTGTGCGCCGTCTCGGTGGCCATCGCCGTCCTTCCTGTACCTGCCCTTCCGTAGGCAGGACTCGCCTCAACGGTATCGGGTGACCGAACAGCCGGCCCGGTCCGTGGCCGAAGCCCGTACGACCGAGGGGCGCCCGGCTCGGTCGGCCGGGCGCCCCTCGGTCAGCTGCGTACGGGCGACGCCGTGGTCGCTCCCCCGCCCCTCCGGATCAGTCCTTGATTTCGCAGATGACGGCGCCGGCGGTGAGGGAGGCGCCGACCTCGGCGGTCAGGCCCTTGACGGTGCCGGAGCGGTGGGCGTTGA